>DATHUP010000020.1:0-131246 GCA_035462175.1 Acidimicrobiia bacterium
GCCCCTAGGTTCGTTGTCCGACCAGTTGGCGAAGTCTCGGGTCGAGCCCGGGACGGGGGGGCGGATAAGCACTCCCGTCGGGTTTTCTGAATGTTGGTTTCCCAACCGGGTCTTCGGTGATGTTCCAACCGTGCTCGTGGAGGAAACGGTGGTGGTATCCGCACAGCAGGATCAGATTGTCCGGATCGGTCGGGCCACCGTCGGCCCAATGTTGGATGTGGTGACCATGCACCCAGGTTTTCCGGCCACAACCGAGGAAGCGGCAGCCACCGTCACGATGCCAGAGCTGACGTCTCAGCCAGCCCGGGATCAGTCGGGTCCTCCTCCCAACGCCGACAGTCCTGACGTGGTCGTAGACGGCACATTCCACGATCGAATCACAGGCCAATCTGCGTGCGGTCTCATTGGCCATCATCGGCCCGGCTTCGAGCTCGGCCACTCCGGTGGTCTCCGTGGTTTCGGTGAGGGCGTCGAGGTCGGCGTGGACCGTTATCTGAACCGGGCCGGGAGTTGCATCACCACTGGTGGCGGCAAGTTCCACCAGCCCATCGGCGAGCCGCGTCGGATACGGATCGAACATGCCCGTCTCGGGATTGGGAGGTATCGCATGGGCCCGCTCCCGGATCGCCGACTCCACGATGTGCAGCTCGAAACCGGGAAGATCAGCGGTCAACCTCCCCTCCATCCCGTCCAGGGAATGCTGGATGAACAGAGCCCGACGCTCCCACACACTCAGCTCATCCTCCGTGCTCGGGGGACGAGCACGACGACCGGCCCGATCCAGAGCAGCCATCGACAAACCAAGACACTCCTCGACCAATCCTTCCTCGGTCTCTGCAGTGGCAAGCTTCGAGATCGCATCCGCCTGATCGAGGGAGAGCACACCCTCGGCAAACCGTGCCCGGAGGACCGGAAGATCCTGAAGCCGACGGGCCACCCGCACCAACTGGCCGGCAGTGGAATGACGAATCCCGAACCGTGCTGAAACCCACTGCACCAGATCCGGAGAACCATCAGCCAAGAACTGTTGACCCCGATCTGCCTCCAACAACCATTCACAAGCCGCCGCGAAAGCCGCCGATGTCAAAGCCAGGAAATGGCCGATCCCCTCCTCCACCTGATCGTTCGAATACCTCTCCATACTCCGACAACGTACAAAGCCGCTGGGACAGAAAACGGGTCCGAAGGGACGATCGAAGAGAGAATTCAGAAAAGAAAAGGGTGCCGATGTCGGCACCCTTTCCGAATGGTCTCGGCCTGGCTAGACCGCGGTTCGCGAGGACCTGGCGGCCCGATAGATGAGCAGGGCGATGATGGCGCCGATGATCGAACCGATGATCCCGGCAGCGGTCACGTCCCATTGCCCATCGAACAGGAGATTCCCGAGGAACCCGCCCACCAGTGAGCCGACGAGCCCGAGCACGAGAGTGCCGAGGAGCCCCATCGGGTCCGAACCCGGCACCACCGCCCGTGCGACGAAACCGGCGATGAGGCCGACTATCAGCCATATCAAAATTCCCATGTTGTTGCCTCCAAACGTGGCTGGGGATAGCGGTTCCATTACCCATCCGCCTACCGCGTCAAACGAGACCGCATGCGTTGCTCCCGATGCGTAGGTTTCGATTGCGTCACGATCGAAGGAGCAATATGGGAGACGTTTTGGCAACCATTCTCTGGGGGCTGCTCGCCGGAATCATCATCGGGCCACTCGCCCGCCTGGTACTTCCGGGCAAGCAGAACATCTCCATAGGCATGACAATCCTCATCGGTGCGGTGGGAGCCATCCTCGGTGGCTTCATCGCCGATGCCGTCGGCGTCGGCGACACCGACGGCATCGACTGGATCAAGATCGCGATCCAGGTCGGGGTTGCCGCCGTGGTGGTTCTCATCTACGGATCGATGTCGGGGCGCTCGACAGGTGGTGCCACCACCTGATCCAGGCTCGGGCGATCAGGCCTCTTCGAGCACCCGGTCCATGACGTCGTCGTCGATGTCGTAGTTGGAGTACACCGCCTGGACATCGTCGAGATCGTCCAATGCGTCGATGAGACGCAGGAGTCTCCGCGCCTCGCCTTCCGCCACCGGGACTGTGCTGGAAGGCAGCTGGGTGACGTCGGCCGAGTCGACGTCGAACCCGGCCCGGTCGAGCGCCGCCCTGACCTGGTGTAGATCGGCGGGCGGGGTGATCACCTCGTACCAACCGTCGCCGGAGTCACGGATGTCTTCCGCCCCTGATTCGAGAGCGGTGAGCAGGACCTCGTCCTCTTCACCCTTCACCCCGATCAGCCCCTTCTGGCTGAACAGGTAGCCAACCGAGCCGGGCTCGCCCAGGTTGCCGCCGCTCCGTGTGAAGGTGGACCGCACATCCGACGCCGCACGATTGCGATTGTCGGTCAGGATCTGCACGTAGAGCGCGACCCCACCGGGACCGTAGCCTTCGTACCAGACTTCCTCGTAGTGGGCGCCCTCGACCTCGCCGCTCCCTCGCTTGACGGCACGATCGATGTTGTCGTTCGGCATCGAGGCGGCCTTGGCCTTCTCGATGGCGGTGGCCAGGGTCGGGTTGAACTCAGGGTTGCCTCCACCTTCCCGCGCCGCGACCTCGATCGCCTTGCCCAGCTTGCCGAACAGCTTCCCTCGGGCCGCATCTTGACGACCTTTGCGATGCTTGATGTTGGCCCACTTCGAATGTCCGGCCATCCCCTACCTCAAATCAGTTCGAGCATGATCTGATGGATCCGCCCATCCCGGGTCAGCTCGGGGTGGAACGAAGAGGCGAGGATCTTCCCCTGCCGCACCATCACCGGGTGCTCGTCGACGGTGGCCAGCACTTCCACCTCGGAGCCCACCTTCTCCACCCATGGCGCCCGGATGAACACGGCATGGAAGGGCTCATCCAGCCCGGCGATGTCGAGGTCGGACTCGAAGGACTCGTTCTGACGCCCGAAGGCGTTGCGTCGCACCACCACGTCGAGCACCCCGAGCAGAGGCTGGTAGCCATCGGTGACGGCTCCGGCGAGGAAGATGAGACCGGCGCAGGTGCCAAAAGTGGGAAGACCGCCCGCCACCGCCTCCCGCAGCGGCTCGATGAGCCCGAATCGATGGGCCATCTTGCCGATCGTGGTGGATTCCCCGCCTGGGATCACCAGGGCATCGACCGTGTCCAGATGCACCGGTTTCTTGACCGGGACGGCTCTCACACCCAGCGCTTCGAAGGTGTTGAGATGCTCTCTGACGTCCCCCTGAAGGGCAAGGACGCCGACGATGCTCACGTCACCATCCCCGGGTAGCCAGACGCTCCGAGTCGCTCAGCGTGCCGATCTCGATACCGGGCATGGCCTCTCCGAGGCCGCGGGACACCTTGGCCACCACCTCCGGCTCGTTCCAGAACGTGGTCGCCTCGACAATCGCCCGCCCGTACGACTCCGGATTCGAGCTCTTGAAGATCCCCGAGCCGACGAAGACGCCGTCGACTCCAAGGGACATCATCAGAGCGGCGTCGGCGGGGGTGGCGATGCCTCCTGCAGCAAAATTGACCACCGGAAGCTTGCCGGTCGAGGCGACCTCGCGCACCAGGTCGTAGGGGGCACCGTGGTCCCGGGCCGCCGACATGAGCTGGCCCTGGTCCAGGGTGGTCAGGGCGCGCATCTCGTTGGTGACGGTTCGCATGTGACGGACCGCCTCCACCACGTTCCCGGTCCCGGCCTCGCCCTTGGTGCGGATCATGGCCGCACCCTCGCCGATCCGGCGGAGAGCCTCGCCCAGGTTGCGCGCACCACAGACGAACGGGGTGGTGAAGGCCCACTTGTCCACGTGGTGCTCCTCGTCGGCGGGGGTGAGCACCTCGGACTCGTCGATGTAGTCGACGCCAAGAGCTTGGAGGACGGCCGCCTCGGCGAAATGCCCGATCCGGCATTTGGCCATCACCGGGATGCTCACTGCCGCCTGGATCTCTTCGATCTTGGTCGGGTCGGCCATCCGGACTACGCCGCCCTGCTTGCGGATGTCGGACGGGACCCGTTCCAGGGCCATCACCGCAACGGCGCCGGCCTCCTCTGCGATCTTCGCCTGGTCGGCGGTCACGACGTCCATGATGACCCCGCCCTTGAGCATCTCGGCAAGGCCCCTCTTCACACGATCGGTTCCGGTTTCCACTGTGTCGGGCTCCCATTAGGGGTACATGTTCATTGTACAGGCTCGAATCCCCTGGCCTAAGAGAGCACCTCGGCGTAGACGGCCCGGTATGCCGCCCCCACCACACTCCAGTCGTACCTCTCGGCCTTGGCTGCACCCGCCGCGGTCAGCCGGGCCCTCTCCGCAGGGTCCAGGAGGAGCTCGATGACGCCCCGGGCCAACGCAACGCTGTCCCCAACCGGGAAGAGCCGGGCGCAGTCCTCTGCAAGGGACCGGAACGGGGCCAGATCCGAGGCGACGATCGCCGCCCCGGCTGCCATCGCCTCGACGAGGACGATCCCGAACGACTCTCCCCCGGTGTGAGGGGCGACGTAGACCGCCGCCGAAGAGAGGATGCCGGCTTTGGTCGCATCGTCGACACGCCCCCACCAGGTGATGCCATCCAGGCCGCGGTCGGCGTTGACGACGTGAAGCTCGGCGTCGGGGACATGGGCCAATATTGCGGGCCACGCCTCGAGAAGCACATCGAAGCCTTTTCTCGGCTCGTCTCGGCCCAGGAACACCACCCTGGCCTCGTTGCGAGCGGTGTCGACCCGCAACGACGCCACGTCGAGACCGTTGGGGATGATCCTGACGTTCAAGTCGGAGGGCAGAACCGAGGCCGCCGCCTCACTCACCGCCGTGGCCACAATCGTGTCTCCCATCGCCCAGCCCATGACGGGGCGGAGCACCCGATAGGCGAGACGGCCGACAACTCCCGGCGCGGCATGGAAGGTGGCCACTGCCGGAGTCTTCGCATGCGTGGAGAAAAGGGAGGTCAGCGGCATGAGCGGCTCGTGCACGTGGAGCAGATCGATGTCGGCGGCCGCCGACCTGATCCTTCCCCGCCCGCGCGGATCGAGCGATATCGGCGCCATCGAGCCATTGCCCGGCACCGAGATGCTCGATCCCAGATCGACCCCGTCGACATCGTCGGGCAGGCCGGGACCGATCACCACGACATCTTGGCCCTGATCTTGAAGGTAGCGCGCCAACCCCAGGACCTGAGCCTGAACTCCGCCCGGGACGGAGAGATCGTAAGGGCTCACCAGGCCGATCCGGCGCAGGCTCATGTCCGGTCGGAAGGCCAGTTGGGTTGGACCAGATGCCACTGTTCGGGCGCCTGCCGAATCAGCGACTCCATCTCCACTGCCAGGGCCTGGGTCATCGTGGCCACCTTGGTTGAGCGGCTCCCTTCCTCCGGGACCGGTATCGGTGGCCGCACCACCACCCGATACCCGTCACTACCGTCGAAGAAAGTGGCGACCGGAAGCAAGGGAGCTCCGGTGCGCAGGGCCAGCGTCGCCGGGCCCGGGGGCAACGTGGTCCTCTCCCCGAAGAACTCCACTTCGACGCCACGCCCCTTCAGATCGCGGTCGGAGAGGAGCGCGACCGCCTTGTTCTCCCTGAGGGCGCCCTCCAGCTTTCGCATGACCTCGGTGCCGCCGGTGGCGAGGACGATCTCGATGCCAAAGCCTGCCCTCAAGTCGGTGAACCAGTCGGTGATCCTCCGATTGGCCAGCTTCTCGGCGACGGCCACCACCGGGACCTTCACGTCGACGGCGACCGGGGCCGCCACCTCCCAGTTGCCCACGTGGGGCAGCCCGTAGATCATCCCCGTGCCCTGGTCGCGTGCATCGATGATCCGCTCCAAACCCTCCACCACGGTGTGCCGACGCAGCTCATCGACCCGGCTGCCCCTCACCCACAAGGTCTCGGCGTAGTAGCGCCCGTAGGATTTCATGACCGCTCGTGCCGCCCCCACGGCGTCCGCGCCCTCGCCGAGGACCCGGCGCATGTGACGCCTGGCCATGGCCCGCCGGCCGGCGGCGAAGAAGTGCCACAACCGCCCGGCCACACCGCCCAACCCGCGGGCTGCCGATGCGGGGAGCAAGCCGATCAGACCGGCCCCGGCACGGAGTGCGAAGTATCCGGGGATGTCCTTCACTCGAGCGAACGGTAGGTGTCGATGAACCGCACGACGGCGGTGATCCACACCAGGATCACGAAAACCCAGAGCATCGGCTCGACCAAGCCGAGGATGAGCCCCATGGTGAAGAGCAGCACCCGCTCCGCCCTTCCCATCAAGCCGCCTTTGCCGTTGAAGCCCTCGACCTCGGCCCGGGACCTGATGTAAGGCACCAGCATGGCTCCGCCGACCGCCAGAACGATGAGGAGAAGCACCCGCTCGTCACCGCTCTCTGCGAACGAAACTCCGAGCCCGGCGAAGGCGGCGATCTCCCCAAGCCTGTCGAAGGCGGAATCCAGGAAGGCGCCGCGGGCGGTCTCCGCGCCCGATGCCCTGGCCACGGATCCGTCGAGACCGTCGAGGATGGACCCGAAGAGGACGATTGCGGCTCCCGTCCTCAGCGCATCGGAGGCGATGACGATCGCCCCCACGATCACGATCGCCAGTCCCACCGAAGTCATCACGGTGGGGGTAACCCCGAGACCGGCCAGAGCCTTGCCAATCGGCTCGAGGAAACGGGTTACTCGGGGACGAACCCGCGTGTCGATCACGACGATGCAAAGTAGCAGGCCACCCCCTGAATCCCGGCCTCGGGCAGGCGGTAGGATCGGGCTCTCCACAAGGAGGAGGTCATGTTGCATCCCGAGAAAGTCCGTAACGTCGCCCTCGTCGGTCATGGCGGGAGCGGCAAGACGACCCTCGCCGAAGCCCTCCTCTTCGTCGGTGGAGCAACCACGCGTCGGGGCTCGGTGGAGCAGGGGACGACGGTCCTCGACTACGAGCCGGAGGAGATCGACCGCGCCATCTCGTTGAGCCTCGCGGTGGCGACGTTCAACTGGAACGACCATCGGATCAACCTCATCGACACTCCCGGATCGAGCGACTTCTCCGGTGATGCCAGAGCCGCGTTGCGGGCGGCCGACCTGGCCCTCTTCGTGGTCTCGGGCGTGGACGGGGTCGAGGTTCAGACCGAGCAGCTATGGAATGTCGCTGGGGAGGAGGGCATCCCGCGTGCGGTTGTCGTGACCAAGCTCGATCGAGACCGATCCTCGTTCGAGCGCACCCTGGACCAGCTCAGGGAGTCGTTCGGAAAGGCGATCGCACCAATCCAGGTCCCGATCGGGTCGGAGGAGGGGTTGAGCGGCCTGGTCCGTGTCGCTTCGGAGCGAGCCTACGAGTATGCCGGCGGGGACAAGACGGGCAAGGAAGTCGACCTTCCTGCCGAGGTCGAAAGTCTCGTCCATTCCGCGCACATCGCTCTGGTGGAGACGGTGGTCGAGACCGACGACGAGATGATGGAGGCCTACTTCGAAGGGACCGAGCCGTCCCGGGAGCAGATCGTCTCCACCATCCACAGCGGGATCCTGACCGGTGACATCCAGCCGGTGCTGGTCACCTCGGCGGAGAAGATGATCGGGATCGACCTTCTCGCCGAATTCATCGTGGACTACGGGCCCAACCCGATGGAGCGCAGGCTTCCTCCACTGAGCAGCGGTGAGCCGATCTCCCCGGCCACCGACGGGCCTGCCATCGCCTTCGTCTTCAAGTCCGTGTCCGACCCCTTCGTCGGGCGCATCTCCCTGTTTCGCATCTTCTCGGGGGCGGTGAAGGCCGACCAGGAGCTGGAGGTCGCCGGAGGGGGCCGGGTCCGACTCCACAATCTGTTCAAGCTCCAGGGCAAAGAGCATCAGGACGTCCCCGACCTCCCCACCGGCGGGATCGGCGCCGTGGCCAAAGTGGAGAATGTGCGCGTCGGCGACACGCTGCGCTCGCCGGGCACCGATGTGACGTTCGAGCGGATCGCATATCCCAGACCGGTAGCCGAGGTGGCAATCACCCCACGGTCTCATCACGACGAGGAAAAGCTCTCCACCGCTCTGCATCGGATCGAGGAAGAGGACCCCACCATTCGCATCGAAAGGAGAGCCGACACGGGCGAGACCATCCTCGCCGGTCTCGGTGACACTCACCTCGACGTGACCGTGGCCAGAATCAGCCGCAAGTTCGGTGTGGAGATCGATACCTCACTGCCGGTGATCCCTTACCGGGAGACGGTCACAGCCACCGCCCAGGCCGAGGGCAAGCACAAGAAGCAGTCTGGCGGGCGCGGCCAATTCGGCGTCGCGGTCGTCAAATTCGCACCTCTGCCCAGGGGCTCGGGATACGAGTACGTCGACTCGATCAAGGGGGGCTCGATCCCCCGCCAGTTCATACCCGCCGTGGACAAGGGGATCCAGGAGGCCCTGCGCCGCGGGGTCCTGGCCGGCTACCAGATGATCGATATCTCGGCCGAAGTGATCGACGGGAAGTACCACGCCGTCGACTCGGACGAGATGTCGTTTCGCATGGCCGGAATCCAGGCTCTCAGAGCGGCCGCGTCCGACCTGAATCCGATCCTGCTCGAGCCGGTGATGAAGGTCACGGTGACCGTCCCCGAGGACGACCTCGGCGACGTCATGGGCGACATCAACTCGAAGCGGGGAAGGGTGCTCGGCATGGAGGGCGACGGGACCCTGAGATCGGTGGTTGCCGAGGTGCCCATGGCCGAGATTCAGCAGTACGCCGCCGAGCTGCGATCATTGACCTCAGGAAGGGGCAGCTACGAAGTGGAGTTCGACCACTACGCCGAAGTGCCGCACAACGAGGCGCAACAGGTGATAGCCGCCGCCAAGAAAGCCGAGGATTGAGCTCTTTGACAGGAAGGAAGGAAATGGCCGACGCCACCATCCGCATTGGGGACAAGGAAATGCGCCTCGACGTCGTGGAAGGTGTGGAGGGTGACGTCGCTGTCGACATCGGCGGTCTCCGCGGGGAGTTGGGCTTGACGACGATCGACCGGGGGTTCGGGAACACCGCCGAGAGCGTCTCCGGCGTCTCCTATGTGGGTGGTGAGGAGGGCGTGCTCCACTACCGGGGGTATCTCATCGAGGAGCTGGCCGAGCAGTCGACCTTCCTCGAGGTGGCCTATCTGCTCCAGTATGGAGAGCTCCCCACCAAGGCCGAGCTGGAAGCCTACGAGGACTCGATTTCGCACCACACCCTGCTCCGCGAGGACATGAAACATCTCTTCGAGGCCTTTCCTCACCAGGCCCATCCGATGCAGATCCTCGCCTCCGCCACCTCTGCGCTAGCCACCTACTACCCCGACGCCCTCGACCCCCATGACGACGAGGCGATCGACATCAGCGCCAGGCGTCTGATCGCCAAGACCCCGACAATGGTTGCCTGGTCGTACAAGTACTCGATCAATCAGCCGTACATGTACCCGCAGAACGATCTCGGCTATCTGGCCAACTTCCTCCACATGATGTTCTCCGTCCCGAGCGAGCCTTACCAGGCCGATCCGGTGATAGCCCGGGCCCTCAATCTGCTCCTGATACTGCACGCCGACCACGGCCAGAACTGCTCGGCGTCGGCGGTCCGTCTGGTCGGATCGGGCCAGGCCAACATCTTCAGCTCGGTTGCCGCCGGGATCCACGCTCTATCCGGCCCCCTCCACGGCGGAGCCAACCAGGAGGTGTTGGAGATGCTGGAGGACATCGTGGCCGCAGGCGGAGAGGTGGCGCCCTTCGTGGCCCGGGCCAAGGACAAAGAGGACCCCTTCCGTCTCATGGGCTTCGGGCACCGGGTCTATAAGAACTTCGATCCCAGGGCCAGGATCATCAAGAAAGCCGCCGACGACGTGCTCCACGCCCTTGGCATCGACGACGACCCCCTGCTCGACGTCGCCCTGCAACTCGAAGACGTGGCACTCTCCGACGACTACTTCATCGAGCGAAAGCTCTATCCGAACGTCGACTTCTACTCGGGGATCATCTACCGGGCCATCGGCTTCCCCACCGACATGTTCACGGTGCTGTTCGCCATGGGACGTCTCCCCGGGTGGATTTCGCAATGGCGTGAGCTGCTCTCCGACCCCACCACCCGGATCTTTCGCCCCCGTCAGGTCTATGTCGGCTCGCCGAGACGGGACTACACACCCATCGACGACCGATGAGTCGGAGGTCGGTAGGTAGCCGGGCGGCAGGAGCTCACGACGAGGGCACCCTCTCCACGTAAGGCTCTTCCGCCACCTCCCCGCTCACCGCGTCGACCACGACCAGGGCGCGCTGGTCGGGTGGCTCCTCCGCCGAGTAGAGGATCACGCTCCATCGTGGGCGGGAACGGACGCCCCGGAATGTGACCGCCGCCGAGGCGTGCCCGACGGGAAAGCCGACCACCGAGCCGGCCACGGACAACGCCTTCGTCTCGTCGACGGACAGTGGCCAGGCCGAAGCGAAGTTCCACCCGGCCATGGCGACGAGGCCGATCGCGGGCAACCAGCCCCCGTCGATGACGACCATCGTTGTGACCGCTGCTCCGACGAACACCCATCCGGAGATGCGACGGCGGGTCGGCGAGGGAAACCGGTAGGGCCCGACCACGTTGGAGTCGAGCTCCTCCTCGATGGCCAAGGACTCGGCGAGATCCTTGTCGATGTGGATCCCGGATCGGTCGATCCGCGGCTCCTCACGCTCACTCATGCGCCGGGCACCCGGGCCATCTCGACGAGGCGGTTGGTTGCTTCGATCAGTGCGACTCCGCGCGTGTCGCGTTCCTCTCCATAGAGACGAAGGCCCACCGTGGTTCCGGCGACATCGTCGTCGCCGACCACGATCACGGCCGGGTGTTTCAGAGTCAAAGCCTTTCGGATCTTGTCCCCCACAGTGTCGTCGGACAGGTCGAGCTCCACCCGGAGACGTCCGTCGCGCAGCCGTGCGGCCACGGTCTCGGCGTACTCCTGGTGACGATCGGCCACCGGGATGATCGAGACCTGGACCGGCGCCAGCCACATGGGGAGTGCACCGGCGTGGTGCTCGATGAGGACCCCCATGAACCTCTCCATCGAACCGGCCTTGGCGCAGTGGATCATGTAGGGACGCTCGGACACATTGCCCGGGGCGGCGTACTCCAGCTCGAAGCGACCGGGAAGCAGGAAGTCGAGTTGGATGGTGGACAGCTGCCAGCGCCGGCCGATGGCGTCCTTGACGTGCATGTCGATCTTGGGCCCATAGAAGGCTCCTTCCCCGACTGCCACCTTGTAGCTCACTCCGGACTCGGCGAGGGACTGGGCCAGAGCCTTTTCGGCAAAGTCCCAGCGGTCCTGCTCACCCGGCGGAGCCTTGTCCGGCTGGGTGCTCAACTCGGCGTCGAAGTCGGTGAAACCGGCATCCCTGAGCCAGGTGAGGACGAAGTCGAGATGTAGCGCGAGCTCGGCGGCCAGCTGATCCTCGGTGCAAAAGGTGTGCGAGTCGTCCTGGGTGAAACCACGAGCCCGGAGCAGCCCGTGAACCACTCCGGACTTCTCGTACCGGTACACCGCCCCCAGCTCCGACAACCGCATCGGGAGGTCGCGATAGGACCGGGGGTGGCTCTTGTAGACCAGGATGTGGAACGGGCAATTCATCGGCTTGACCCGATACTCCTGATCGTTGTCCAGCTCCATCCCGGGGAACATGTTCTCGGCGTAGTAGTCGAGGTGCCCCGAAGTCCACCACAAGTCGGATTTGGCCAGATGAGGGGTGAAGACGAAGTCGAAGCCGAAGCGCTCGTGCAGCTCCCGGCTGTGATCCTCGATGAGCTTCCGCAACATCCCACCCTTCGGGTGCCAGACGGCCAGACCCGATCCCAGCTCGGGAGGAAAGCTGTACAGGTCGAGCTCCGCCCCGAGCCGCCGGTGGTCGCGCTTCTCAGCCTCCTCGAGCCGGTGCAGGTATGCATCGAGATCCTTGGCCGAGGGCCAGGCGGTTCCGTATATGCGTTGTAGCTGGTCACGCTTCTCATCGCCGCGCCAATACGCCCCCGAGCTGCGCAATAACTTCACGGCCGGGATTCTCCCGGTCGACGGAAGATGCGGCCCCCGGCACAGGTCGACGAAGTCGAGATTCCGGTACACCGTCACATCCTCACCGGGCGTCACCTCGCTCGGCTCCACCGCTTCGATGATCTCGGTTTTGAAAGGGTGAGAGGCGAACATGCCGAGAGCCTCGTCCCTGGACACGGCAACACGCTCGAACGGCTGATCCTCGTCGATGATCGCCTTCATCCGACTCTGGATGCGCTCCAGGTCCTCGGGGGTGAATGGCCGGTCGACCTTGAAGTCGTAGTAGAAACCGTCCTCGATCGGAGGCCCGATGGCGAAGCTCGAGCCCTCGAACAGGTCGAGCACCGCCTGGGCCAGGACATGAGCCGAGGAGTGGCGCAGGATGTCGATGCCCTCGTCGGTGTCGAGCGTGACGACCTCGAACTCACCGCCATGATCGAGCGGGCGGCTCAGATCGCGCAGATCCCCATCGAGCTTCACCGCCACCGCCGCTCTGGCCAGCCCAGGCCCGATTGACTCCGCGACCTGGATACCGGTCGCACCGTCCGGATGCTCGACGGATGTTCCGTCTGGGTAACGAAGCTCTAGTGGCACAGGGTTATCTCGCTAGCCTGGGGCGGGCAAAGAAGGCTAACCGCACAAGGACTCAACCGATCCGGCCGACCGGACGCAGGGGGAACAACACCGATGGAAGCCAGAGAGCTCGTAACAAAGCTTCGCCCGAGCGCGCAGGTCCGAGAGCTTTCCTCCGGTGCAAACAAGGTGTTCAGGGTCATCGAAGGCGACCAGAGCACCATCGTGAAGGTCTACCCGGTTTCGTCCAGAGAGCGACGGGAACGACATGCCCTGGAAGCCCTGGCCGCCGTGCCCGCGGTGCCTCGAATCCTCGACCACGGGACCCAGGGTGAGATGGCCTGGCTCCAGATGAACGACGCCGGGCATTGGAACCTGGCCAATCTCCCCAAGAACCTCGATGCCGTGGAGGCTGCAGGAGCGGCCCTGCACGACATCCATGACTCGAAAGCGAACATCACCAATCTCGCCGCCGGGATCGACTCCGACTACGTGCTCAGCCATTACCGATCCACGATCGAGCGACTCGGGCGTTACCGGCGTCGCTTCGGCATGGAGCAGGTGGTGCTAGACAAGGCGCTCCAGCTCGAGCCTCCCCTTGCCACCGCACCGGCGCCCTCACACACCAAGCCAACGCTCTCCAAATTCATCGTCAGCGAGGATGGGGCCATCACGATCGTCGACTGGGAGTGGGCCACCCTCGCCCCACCGGAATGGGACCTCACCCTGGCCGTATGGCGTCTCGCCGCACGGATCGGGGAGGACGCCTCAGCCGCGTTCCGCAGCGGATACGGCGCCGAGCTCCCGGAGAGCCGGTATCGGCCCTGGGTCGCCTATCACTCGGCCATGATGATGCTCGAAGCTGCCGAGGTGCGCGAGGGACGTCTCGGTGACCTCAGCTATCTCGTCGACGACCTCACCGAAGCCGTCATCGGGACGTGATTTTGAGGGGGGGCGACCCCCCTCGGACCCCCCGCCCCACGCCAGCTCTTCGCCACCGCTCTGAACCGGGTTCGCAGTCACTGAGAGGGGGCCACCCCCCTCGGACCCCCCGCCCCACGCCAGGTCTTCGCCACCGCTCTGAACCGGGTTCGCAGTCACATCAAAGGTCGCGGGACTCCGAAATCCGCGGGATCGGGGGTGATCACTCTTAGCCTCTTGCGGGTTGAAGAAGGAGGACGGGCTTTGTTGGAAGTCTTGGTCGCAGCAACCGCCACGACTGGTCTGTTCGCCCTCGCCAAGGGGATAAAGGGCAACCACCAGTACCGGATCGATCCCCGTTTGGTGGTGTCTCGGGACGAGCGGGGCGACGATCTGCCCTGTCCGTGGTGCTACGGGCCGACCTACGAGTACGACACCCGCTGTTCTGGCTGTGGACGGTCATTCGGCTGAGCCGAACGAGATCCTCCAGACCTATCCACACCTGCCACGACCGATTTATGGTGTAAGTGTGAGCAGGGTTGGACTGGTACTGGGTGGTGGGGGTATCACCGGAGCGGCTTATGAGATGGCTGCACTTATGTCCATCAGGCTCGCCACGGGTTGGGACCCGAACCAGGCCGACGTGGTGGTCGGCACCTCTGGAGGAGCGTTCGTCACCGCTCTAGTTCGCAACGATGCGCTCTCGCTCGACTCTCTGGTATTGCCCAGCGACGACAGGGAGGCGGTGGCCGAGCGAATCCGCAGCCATGTCTTCACACGCAACGCCGGGGTGCAGGTGCGGAATTGGGTCAGGCACGGGCTCCTTCCCGGGCTCCGAGATCCTGGTCTAACCCTGTTTCTCGGGTCACCGGCGCGCTATCACGCCTCCGGGCTCACCAACTGGGTCAAGAGCCACATCGGCGAGGATCGAGGCGAGACCTGGCCGGTCAAGTCCACCGCGATCGTCGCCTTCGACCTCGTCAATAGAAGGCGTGTGATATTCGGTTCCGAGTCGGCGCCCGAGGCGGGCATCGCCCATGCCGTGGCGGCGTCCTCGGCCATCCCCCTCCTCTTTCGCCCCTACCCGATCGGGACGGGCTTGTACGTGGACGGCGGCGTTGTGTCGGGCACTCACGCCGACATCGTGCTCGGGTCCGACAAGCCCCTCGACCTGGTCCTGGTGCTGGCCCCGATGGCCGCAGACGTGTCGCGGAAGAGGGCCCGCTTCCACGAGAAGATGTTTGATCGAGTTGGACAACGGTCGTTGACCGATGAGATCGCACTGATCAAAGGGAGGTGGCCGGACTGCGACGTGGTGACGGTCAGCCCCTCGCCGTCTGTCCAGAACGCGATGCGACCCAACCCGATGGACTCGGGCCGTGCGGTTGCCACCTTCATGCGAACACTCATCTCGATGAAACGAACCCTTGCCCACCCCGAAATCTGGGGCAAGCTCGAGGATCACCTGCACGCGGGCTCGTCGTCACCAAGCGTGGCCCTCTGACGCCCAGGCTTGTTACCCGCCGCGCGCCGGGAATACCCTGTCGGGAGAGAAGAAGGAGCACCGTTGCCGGTCAGACCAACGCATTTCGAGTTCTATTCGGCGGACCCCGAGGCGACGGTGCAGTTTCTCACCACCGTGTTCGGATGGCGCGCTCTGCGGTGGGAAGACCAGGACTATTGGCTCCTCGACACAGGTGAGGGTGCGGGTATCAACGGCGCGGTGGCCCGGGCCGGCGACGACGGGCCGAAGACTCTCAACACCTGTGATGTCGAAGATCTCGATGCAGCGATCGAGGCTGTGCAGATCGGCGGGGGGAAACTCCTCACGGACATCATGGAGGTGCCCGGTGTGGGGCGTTGGGTGCAGGTGGAGGGCCCCGGCGGCGAGGAGTTCGGACTCATGGAGCCGGCTCCCGAATAGCCATCAACCCGCTTTCCGGGGAGAGACCGCGTCGGTATTCGCTCCGGAGACGAGCCCGACCACGCACTCACCCGGATCCGGGGTATAGGCGCCGCTGAGAAGGGCGGCGATCGGGGCGCAGCCGGCGGGTTCGGCCAGGACCCGACACGTCTCCCAGAGCCATCGCTGCGCATCGAGAAGGGCCTCGTCGGACACCAGCACCGAATCGTCGATCCAGCCGTTGGCCGCCCATGGGAGTTCACCGAGACGGGCGGCGCCCAGTGCCGACGCGGCCACTCCACCCACTTCCACGTCAACCGGCCGGCCCGCCCCTCGGGCAGCATGCAGGGTGGGGCACAGCTCTGGCTCGACTCCCACGACCCTGGCCGCTCCCCGAACCCAGCTTGCGATTCCGCCGATCAGCCCGCCACCGCCAACGGCGACCAGGATCGTGCTGGCTTCGGGGGCCTCATCGAGGATCTCCCGCCCGCAGGTGCCTTGGCCGGCCACCACCTCCGCTTCGTCGAAGGCGTGGATCTCCAGCGCACCCGTGCTCGCCACCCACCGCCGTGATGCCTCCAACGCATCGTCGTAATAGCCAGGCACCACCCGCACCTCGGCCCCAAACGCCGCGATCCGCCCAACTTTCTCATCGGGTGAAGTCGATGGGACGAACACCGTGGCCCGATGACCGAGACGGGCCGCGCAGTAGGCGACAGCGAGACCATGGTTGCCGCCGGACGCGGCGGCGACCCCCTCGTCCGGCATCGCCGCTGTGGCGACAAGAGCAGAGAACGCACCCCTGACCTTGAACGAGCCCGTGGGCTGTGTCGACTCGAGCTTGAGGATTAGCCGGTATGAGGGGCCCATGGCATCACCCAGGTCGAGCATGGGAGTCTGCCGCACATGAGGGGCGATCCTCTCTGCCGCCGCCTCGATGTTTGCCCTGGTGATCTCGGTGCTCATCGGGGCGAGGGTATGCCGGCCGCGCCATCATCGAGATGCGTGACAACGGCCCTCCCGGTGAGCAAGATCCTGATCATGTTGAAGGCCGCCGCCCCCGCCTGCACGCGATGAGTGCCTTCGATCTGGGCCCGAACCCGAATGCGGCAGGCTTCGACGAGGCGGTCGCTCTCGACCGTGACGATCCGGTGGACGGCTTCAGGGATCGTTACGTATTCGGCGACCCCGATCTCATCTATCTGGATGGGAACTCGTTGGGGCGTCTGCCCGAGCGCGGGCTCGAGATAGTCGAGAAGGTCGTCGCAGAGCAGTGGGGGGATCGCCTGATCCGTTCTTGGAACGAAGGTTGGTGGGAGCTGCAGCTCGTCCTCGGTGATCGTCTCGCATCGTTCATCGGCGCGTCGGCCGGAGAGGTGATCCTCTCCGATTCGACTTCGGTCAATCTCTACAAACTGGCGATGGCTGCCCTGAGGAGACATCCGGAACGGTCCAAGGTGGTCACGGACGACCTCAACTTCCCGAGCGACGTCTACGTGCTCCGAGGGGTGGCGGAGGCCTGCGGAGCCGAGCTCGTGATTGTCCCCTCAGACGGGACGACCGGCCCCGTGGAAGGGCTGGACCGTTCCGTCGACGAAGACACTGCCCTGGTCTCACTCTCCCACACTGTCTTCAAGTCGGGTTACACCTACGACCTCGCTGCGATCACAGAGATGGCACATCGGTCCGGGGCCATGGTGCTCTGGGACCTGAGCCACTCGGTCGGCACCTTCCCCATCGCCCTGAACGAGGCCGGCGTCGACCTCGCGGTCGGCTGCACCTACAAGTACCTGAATGGCGGTCCCGGCTCGCCTGCGTTTCTCTACGTCAAGTCCTACCTGCAGGAGGATCTGGTCAACCCCATCTCCGGTTGGTGGGCCCACGCCGAGCCGTTCTCGTTCGAGATGGAGTTTCGCCCGGTGAAAGGGATCCGCAGATTCCATACCGGGACCATGCCCATCATCTCCCTTGCCGCCATCGAGGCCGGCCTCGACGACGTCGCCGAAGCGGGTATCGACCGACTTCGGGCCCGATCGATCTCACTTGGCGAGTTCCTCATCGCCCAGTGGGAGCAGCACCTCGCCGGCCTCGGCTTCGACTTGGCATCGCCACGCCAGCCCGAGCACCGGGGCTCGCACGTATCGTTCTCCCATCCCGACGCCTGGGCGATCGCCCGGGCCATGATCGAGATGGGCAAGGTCCTCCCCGACTTCCGGGCTCCGGACAATCTGAGGCTGGGTTTGGCCCCCCTCTACACCAGCCACCTAGACGTGCACACTGCGGTGAATCGCATCAGGTCGATCGTCGAAGCCGGCCTGCAAGAAGGTTTCGGCGACACCAGGCTCACGGTGACCTGAACCACCGCCGCCCACCCGGTTCACAACCACTGGCGCGGACCGGAGCGGGGGGTAGGAGGGGTCCCGGTGACCCGGTTCAGAGCGGTCGCGAAGACCTCGAGTGGGGCCGGGGGTCTGAAGGGGGGTCGTCCCCCCCCTTAAATGACGGCGAACCCGGTTCAGAGCGGTCGCAAAGACCTGGCGCGGAGCCGGGGGTTTGAGGGGGGTCGTCCCCCCTCAAAATGACGGCGAACCCGGTTCAGAGCGGTCGCGAAGACCTGGCGCGGAGCGGGGGGTCTGAGGGGGGCCGTCCCCCCTCAAAGTGACAGCCCCGCTCGAGGTATCAGTGGGCGATACTGGACTTGAACCAGTGACCTCTCGCGTGTGAGGCGAGCGCTCTAGCCGGACTGAGCTAATCGCCCTTCGGAGAGGTCAGGATACCGATTCATAACCGGTAGGACACATGGCTTAGATCCCCGGTTGGCACAGCATTCCTTAAGACGAGGTCTTTAGAGTCGTACTCACTGGCTGGATCGACGAGGAGGAGAGCCATGACAACCGAGCTGCCGGGAACACCGGAGCCAACACAACCGCCCGAGCCGACTCCGCCGCGGACGACGGCAGGCCCATCGCTTGGCAGTATGTCGGGCGAGACACTGGTGATGATCGGCGCGGCACTGGTCTTGGCCTCCTACGTGATCTTTCAGCTGATTACCGGCGACTTATTCCAATACATCACCACGCTGGTCGCCGCCGCCTTCGCGGTGCTGATCCCGCTGGTCGACAAGGATCGGATAGGAGGGATCGCCCCGGTCCCGGTGCTGATGAAGGCTCTGGGATACATCATCGCGGTGTCGGGCATTTTCGAGATCCTCTACGCCGTGCGGTTCGACGTGATGAATGATGCGATGGCCGTTATCGCCTCCCTGGTGGCATACGCCGGCTATGTCCTTGCATTCCTAGGGGCTCGCTCGATCGAGGCCTGAGCCTCTTTCGCCTGATTCGTGATTCAATCCGGGGGTGAATCGAGTCGAATTCGAGGCCGTCGTAGATCGCGCCCTGGAAGGACTGCCCTCTTGGGTTCTCGAACGGCTGGACAACCTCCATGTCGTCGTGGAAGACCGGCCATCATCCGAAGAGGGAGATGTGCTCGGCTTGTACGAGGGAGTGTCCTTACTCGAGCGCTCGGGCGACTACTGGGGCGCCCTCCCCGATCGCATCGTGGTCTATCGCATCCCGCATCTCGAATTGGGCCTGAGCGTTTCCGACCTCGAGGACGAGATAAGGAGAACAGTGCTCCATGAGGTAGCCCATCATCTCGGAATCGACGACACACGCCTCGCCGAGCTGGGTTGGGATTAGCCGCTCAGGAACGCCGACGCGTTTCCGGGATCCCGGCTTGACGTAGCAGGTCGGCCGGCACGCCGAAGTTACGCCAGGTCGTATAGGTGATGCCTTTGCGTTCGGAATAGGACTTAGCATGAGCCACGAACCCGGCGGCCAGCTCTTCGAGATTCGAGTTCTTCTCTGTGCTCGCCAACGTCTGCTCGAGGTCCACCTTCGACTGCATGAGATCGAGTCGCTTCAACGGATCGACTTCGGCCTCCAGCTTGGATTCGACTCGGGCGAGTCGCTGCTCGAGGCTCTCCTTTGTCACCGGGCGCCCCGGCTTTCTCGAGTCTAAGGCATTCAAATAAGCCTTGATCGATCGGGCTTCGAGCCTGCCGCGCGCAAGCGCCTCTTTGTGCTCCTTGGACATCGCCATATTTGCCTCTCCTGCAGTTGATATCCGCTGATGTTAGCCCTGCTGCGGGGTAGTGGAGACTGGGTGAATGGCAAAGAGAAACCCCCACAAGTGTGGGGGTTTCTGCGAGTGGGCCCTACTGGACTTGAACCAGTGACCTCTTGCGTGTCGAGCAAGCGCTCTAGCCGGGCTGAGCTAAGGGCCCGCGCTCTCCTATTTGGAGGCGACGACCGGAATCGAACCGGTGTGACGGGTTTTGCAGACCCGCGCCTAACCACTCGGCCACGTCGCCGAGACCGGACGACTCAACATCGTCGGAGCGGAAGACGGGATTCGAACCCGCGACCTCAACCTTGGCAAGGTTGCGCTCTAGCCAACTGAGCTACTTCCGCACGGGCAACGCATTGTACCCGACGCCTCGTACCAGCCAAACGGTCACACTCCGGTGGAACCGAACCCGCCGGGCCCCCGGGGAGTATCATCGAGCTCGTCCACCTCGACCCAATCCACTTCGACAATCGGCACCACCGCCAGCTGCGCGATGCGGTCACCCTTGGAGAAAGTGACGCTCTCCGCACCATGATTGATCAGGAGAACCGAGATTTCGCCCCGGTACCCGGAGTCGATGAGCCCGGGGCCGTTGACCAATCCCACGCCGAGGCGGCGGGCATGGCCGCTGCGAGGTAGAACGAGCCCGGCGAAGCCCTCTGGTATGGCCACGGCGAGCCCGGTAGGCACCGCTGCCCTCTCCCCCGAATCGATCGTTATGTCATATCTGGCCTGAAGGTCGACCGCTGCATCGCCGATATGAGAACGCGTGGGTTTTTCCACTTCCACATCGAGTCTCTTGAAATTAGCCTGCATAACGGTGTCACGGGGCATCGGGCGGGATGACCTGACGACTGTAAATGAGTGTGCCCTATGACTGCCACCTCGCATCCAAGACGCTCTTTCATCCGTCTCGCCGCTATGGAGACGCTCGGATTCTTCGACTCCCCCGCTCGTTCCTGGACCAACACGCCGGTTGCGCAGGACAGCGAGGCCGAGCTCTCCAGTGACGCTTACGAGCCCACCGGACTGATAACCCTGCCCGTCGGCCGGCACAGCAGGCATGCCGAACCGACTGGAGAACTTGTCAGGGACATCTGGGAGTCGACCGAGCTGAACGCCCCGTCTCTGGTCGACTGGGCACCACAGGGCTTTGAGGACAAGCATCTCGAGCGACGCAGATTCCGCTGGCCGATGCTCCTGCTCTTGATATTTCTCACCGCAGCAGTCGCCGGAGCCGCCCTTTGGCTGTATCGGGAGCCGGAGAAGGCTGCGTCCGCTGCCCTTGGCCAGGTCCGTGCCGAAGCCGAAGCCCTCTCCACCGTCATCGCCGATGTCCTGCCCCTGGTCGACGATCTCGATTCCGACCGTCTTCCTCGAGCGAATCAGAACGCCACGGTGTTCTTCGAGATGGGGGAACGGGCCAGGGCGATGTTCGCTGCCTCTGCTGACCTGCCCGCGGCCGACTCCGTGGATCGGGGAGCAGCTGCCGAAGCCGCCGGGCTGGCCATCGACGCCTCGCGCCAACTCATGGACGCCACAGCATTTCGGACGGCTGTGGAGCCTGCACTCGCCCTACCGGACCTGGAGATCGATCCCGGCCTGACCGACCTCGCCACGGCTACCGAGGTCTTCACCGAGTGGCGTGCCGGATTCGACTCGATCAGGTCGGGCCTGCCTGAGGGAGTGGCCATCGGGGCCTCTGCTGCTCTGGACGAGGTCAGTGCCGGTCTGGAAGCCACACAGACCGATTATCTGGATGCCGTGCGCATCGGCAATCGGACCGCGGCGGTCGAGGTCTTGGGTCGACTGCGCGCCGAACTCCTGGCGGCTAGGACGGCGATGCTCGCCGACATGGCTGCCTTGTCCGACTCGGTGACCGAATTGATGGGCGCCGCCAGGGCCGAATTGGACCGGTTACTCGGCTGAATCCAGGGCGGCAACTTCCTTCTCGAAGTCGGCGGCATCCTGGAATTCCTTGTATACAGAGGCAAAACGCAGGTAGGCGACCTCATCCAGTGCGCGTAGACGGGACAGCACCTCCGCGCCGATGTCCTCCGACGTGACCTGGGCACCGTGTGCGAAGAGCGCGCTCTCCACCTCTTCGGCGAGGCGCCCGATCGACGACCCCGACACGGGTCGGTCGGCCAGCGCCGCCGAGATCCCAGCGACCAGCTTGGCGGTCGAGAACTGCTCGAGACGGCCGTCCCGCTTCCGGACCGTGAGTTGGGGCTCCATACGCTCATAGGTGGTGAAGCGGTGGGCGCAGCTCTCGCATTCGCGGCGTCGCCGTATCGCCTGGCCACCGTCGGCTGGGCGACTGTCGACTACGCGGGTGTCGGGCGACCCGCAAACCGGGCAAAGCATGAGTTGCAGAGTAAACCTTCGAGCCGAGGTCTGGTGGCCCGATCAGGCCTCGCCAAGTCGGTACACCGCCTCGTCGATCTCCTCGCCGCGCGCATTGGCGAACTCGCGCTCGATATCGATCCGACGGAAACCGCACTTCTCGAGAACCCTGATCGATCCCATGTTGTCCACGGCAACCCTGGCGAACAACGGGCGCTCCGACACCTGCTCGAGGAACATCGACAGAGCAGCGGTGGCGATCCCCTTGCCCCAGTGCGGGCGGGCCACCCCGTAGGTGATCTCCGGGTCTCCGAACCATCGGTGACAAGAGACGCTCCCCACTACTTCGTCCCGGTGCAGGATCGTGCGTTTGATCAAGGTTGCGTCGGCGAAAATCCTGCGCCACCGGTCGTCGAAGGCGTCGCGGTCGGCAGGGTCCTTCGGGGTGAAGGCGGCCATGTGATTCGCAACGTCGTCCTGCTGCTGGTCGAAGAAGATGGGGAGATCGGACTCGATCACGTCGCGCAGTCGGACGTCGGGCATCGGATCAGGGTAGCGCTGGGTCAACCCGCCGGGATGAGGAGGATCTGACCGGGGAAGATCGACCCGGCATCGACCCCGCTGAGACGGGCGATGTCGGTGACCAATCGTCTCACGTCCTCGCCGGGACCTGCGCTGACCGAGGCGATGCCCCACAGAGTGTCACCCGATTGGACCACGTATTCGGTTGGCTGCGACGGAGGTATGTCGGCCTCGGCCGAGCCACCGATCATGAGGAAGACCACGCAGACGACTGCGAGAAGCAAGGACAGCCGGACGGACAGCTGAAGCTTGGCCATCTGCATCGGTCTTCCTCCTTGATCGGGCCCTTGCGGGTTTGCTGGACGCAGTCCGTAATCGAACATGCGTTCGCCACTATACCGAACAGACGTTCGATGTCAAGCGCGGTGCCCGACCTGGTGCCCAGCGACGCGGGAGCCTGCCCCCGGAGTGCGAGTTCGAGGGGGTCCCCGATTCAGAGTGGAAGCGGGAACACTGACCCGGGGCGGGATAACCCGGTTCAGAGCGGACGCGGGGACCTGGCCCCGGGGCGGGATAACCCGGTTCAGAGCGGACGCGGGGACCTGGCCCCGGGCGGAGGGTCCGAGGGGGGTCGTCCCCCCTCACATGTAACGGCGAACATATGTTTGGTTACGAACTCTTGTTCGACTATCGTGACCGAGTCGGAGTCCCCAACACGGAGTCCCGGAAGGAGTCACGGTGCTCAGCGAACGTCAGCAGCAGGTCTTGGATTACATCAGGGAAACAGTGGCCGACCGGGGCTATCCCCCGTCGGTACGCGAGATCGGCGAAGCCGTCGGGCTCTCCTCGCCGTCGACCGTGCACTCTCATCTCTCGGCCCTGGTCAAGGTCGGGGCGATCAAGCGGGACCCGACCAAGCCACGGGCGATCATGATCGTCGAAGACGTGAAACCGGTGGCCGCGCCCCTGCCCGACCGGGTGCGCGAGGTTCCGGTTCTCGGCCGCATCGCCGCCGGGACCCCGATTCTGGCCGCCGAGCATGTCGAGGAGGTCCTGCTCCTCCCGGTGGATCTCGTAGGCGACGAACCGGTCTTCCTGCTCGAAGTCAAAGGCGACTCCATGATCGATGCCGGCATCTTCGAAGGCGACCTGGTGGCCGTGCGCAGCCAGAAAGACGCACGGGACGGCGAGATCGTCGCGGCCCTCATCGATGGGGAGGAGGCCACCGTGAAGCGGCTCCGTCGCCGCGACGGCCAGGTCATCCTCGAAGCCGCCAATCCCGCCTACGAGCCGATGGTGTTCACCGACGGCGTCGAGTTGGTGGGCAAGGTGGTCAGCGTCCTGCGCCGCTATCCCTGATCTATCGTTCCGGTGAACACGTACTCGGCCGGGCCGGTCAGCCAGGCGACCTTGTCCTTGATCTCCACCTGACCCTCCCCGCCGGGGACATGGACCCGGATCACTCCATCCTCTCCCTCGAGAGCAACCGACGCAGCGGCCACCATCCCGGTCCCGCAGGCCAGAGTCTCCCCCACACCGCGTTCCCATACCCTCATCGAGACCTCGCCCTCGCCCAGCACGACCAGCTCGACATTGCAGCCGGCATCGAAGCCGGCCTGACCGGCGACGAGCGGGCCAATCCTGCTCAGATCGATCGAATCCGGATCGTCGACCACCCGGACTGCATGGGGATTGCCGGTGTCCACCAGCCGGTACACCTCCCCATCGATGCTCTCCTCGCCCTCGATGAGGGCCGGCCCGATCTCGGCCTCGACCAGTTCTTCACCCACCCTGACTCGCCTCAGCCCCACCGGCGTGTCCACCTCGAACTCCGCGGAATCCGCCCAACCCTTGTCGTAGGCATAGCGGGCCACGCAGCGAAGCCCGTTGCCGCACATCTCCGCCGAGCTCCCGTCGGCATTCCAATAGTCCATCACGATCGGAGAGCCCGGGGACACGACCAGGAGACCATCGGCCCCGATCCCGAACCGTCGGTCACAGAGACGGACTACCTCCACGCTGCTCGGCTTGGCCGGTCCGTCGATCACCACGAAGTCGTTCCCGAGACCCTGCATCTTGGTGAACCGGTAACTGCTCAAGTGAAAGTCTCCAGAATCCGCCCCGTTCGCTGCTCGACGTCTTCGATCCAGGGTATCCAGCGTATCCGGGGATCACGCTGGAACCAGGTGCGCTGCTTCCGGGCCAGCTTCTTGGTGGCGGCGGCGGCGAGCTCGAAGGCATCATCGATGGAGGTCTCTCCGGCCAGCGCCTCGAGGATCTCGCGATAGCCGACGGCATTGCGGGCGGTTCGACCCAGTCGCGGAGCGAGCGAGCGGACCTCGTCCACCAGCCCGCCGTCCCTCATCGAGACAAGACGCCGCTCGACGCGATCGTCGAGATCGCCACCAGGGTCCACCCCCACGGCCTCGAACTCGATCTCGGCGACGTAGCGGCGCACCTCCTCGGCTTGGGCCGAGCCAGCCCTGGAGCTCGGGGTCTCCCCTGTCAGCAGGTAGATCTCCATGGCGCGTATCACCCGTCTCGAATTGGCCAGGTCGACATGCGAGCCCGCACCAGGATCCGCGGCGAGAAGCTCCTCGACCATCGACCCAGGATCCCGACCCTCGAGTTCGGCTCGAGTCTCGGAGTTGGTGGGAGCAAAGCTCATCGGATCGACCAGGGCCCTGAAATGAAGCCCCGACCCTCCGGTGATGATCATGACCGGGGCATCCCTCTCCTCGAGAATCCCGCGCCCGAGCACGCGGAAACGCGCCACCGAGAACTCCTCCTCGGGCTCGGCCACGTCGACCATGTGATGGGGCACGCCCCGCCGCTCCAAGATGGTCGGTTTCGCAGTGCCGATGTCCATTCCCCGATAGACCTGCATCGAATCGACCGAGATGATCTCGGCCCCGAAGTGCTCCGCCAGCCGTATCGCCACCTCGGTTTTGCCCGAGGCGGTAGGCCCGAGCAATGCCAGGACCCGAGTCAGACGGCTCTCCCCACCAAGTGATGTCGGTGGGCCGTCTCCACGGCGACCTGGAGGAATGTGCCACCGGGGTGAGCACCGGCAACGTGGACCACCTTGCCGGTCCGAGTCCTGGTCGTGGCCACCTCGGGCGTCTTACGCGAGGGGCCTTCGCTGAGAACCTCGACGGTCGATCCGACCAGATCGGCATTCTTCTCCTCTGAGATCCGGTTCTGGATCTCAGTGAGCCGAGAGAAGCGCTCCTTGATCACCTCGTCGGGTACGAACTGGTCGGTTAGTCCCGCTGCCGCCGTCCCGGGACGTGGGGAGAAGATGAACATGAAGGCGTGGTCGAATCGGGCCTCCTCAACGACCTCCAGGGTTAGCCCGAAGTCCTCATCGGTTTCTCCCGGGAAGCCAACGATGATGTCTGTGGAGACCGCCAGCCCCGGGATGATCTCCCGCGCCATTCCCAAACGCTCCGTGTACTTCTTGCGGTGGTAGCCACGATGCATGGCTCGAAGCATGCGGTCGGAGCCCGACTGGAGCGGGAAGTGGAGATGCTCGCACACCGCCTCGCTCTCGGCCATCGCCCGCGCCACGTCCTCGCGGAAGTCGTTGGGATGTGGGCTGGTGAATCTGACTCGCCTGATCCCCTCGACTTCACCAACCCGTCGCAGCAACTCGGCGAAGATGGGACGACGCCTCCCGTCTAGAGCCAGGTCCCGACCGTACGTGTCGACGTTCTGGCCGAGCAGCGTGACCTCGACCACACCGTCGGCGGCGAGTCTCTCCACCTCCCTCACGATGTCGCCGGGTCGGCGGGAGACCTCGACACCCCGCACGGAGGGCACGATGCAGAAGGTGCAGGTGTTGTTGCATCCCACCTGGATGGTCACCCAGGCCGAGTGCTCCAGCTCCCTCTTGACGGGCAGGGACGAAGGCATCGCCTGCAACTCGTCGACCACCTCGGTTATGGGGCCCCAGTTCTCGGCGTGGTCCATGAGATCGAGCACCCGATCGAGGTTGTGCGTTCCCATGACCACGTCGACCCACGGCGCCCGCTCCCGGACCATGTCGCGGTCCTTCTGGGCCGCGCAGCCACCGACCACGAGCATCATGTCGGGGTTGACGTCCTTGATCGCCTTGAGCTGGCCCAGGTTCCCGTACATCCGGTTGTCTGCGTTCTCCCTGATGGTGCAGGTGTTGACATAGACCACGTCGGCGCTCTCGAATCCGTCGGCGGGGGTCATCCCGTCGATCTCGAACAGCCCGGCGATGCGCTCGGAGTCGTGCTCGTTCATCTGGCACCCGAAGGTGCGGATGAAATAGCGGAGGCCGGCCCGGGTGGGCTGGCGCTGTGCCGGCCGGCGCAGAGTCGGATTGGGAAGGGGAACGAGCTGGGTCATGGACACGGCCTCAGCGTGCGTAGTCGGTGGCCCGAAACTCCCGAATCACTGTGACTTGGATCTGTCCCGGGTACTGAAGGTCCTCTTCGAGTTTACGTGCGATCCGACGGGAGAGCTCTCTGGCGTCGAGATCCGAGACGTGGCCGGGATCGACGACGACCCTGACCTCGCGTCCCGCCTGCAGGGCGAAGACGTGGTCGACCCCGGGGAACTCCATTGCCAGCGTCTCCAGCCGCTCCAGTCGCTTGACGTAGCCCTCCAGGGTCTCGCGACGAGCCCCAGGGCGCGCCGCCGACACCGCGTCCGCCGCCTGGACGATCACGGCAAGCACGGTTCGCGGCTCGACCTCGTTGTGATGCGCTTCGATCCCGTGGACCACCGCCGGGTCCTCGTCGAAGCGACGGGCGATCTCTGCCCCGATCAGCGCGTGGGAGCCTTCCACCTCGTGGGTGACAGCCTTGCCCAGGTCGTGGAGGAGTGCGGCTCTTTTCACCGGAGCGGGGTCGATCCCGAGCTCCGAGGCCAGCATGGAGGCGATGTGGGCGGTCTCGACCAGATGGTTGAGGACGTTCTGCCCATAGGAGGTTCGGTACTTGAGACGACCCATCAACGTGACGATCTCCGAGTGCATTCGGGACACCCCGGCTTCCACCAGGGCCCACTCCCCCGCATCGCGCACGCTCTGCTCTACCTCGTCCCGGGCCTTCTCATAAGCCTCCTCGATCGAGGCGGGGTGAATCCGCCCGTCGGCCACCAGCTTCTCCAACGTGATCCTGGCCACCTCCCTGCGCACAGGGTCGAACGAGGAGACGGACACCGCCTCCGGTGTGTCGTCGACGATGAGACTGGTGCCGGTGACCGACTCCAGATGCCGGATATTCCGACCTTCCCGGCCGATGATCCGGCCTTTCATGTCGTCGGAGGGAAGCTGGACGACCGAGACAGTGGTCTCGGTGACCACTTCCGAGGAGAGCCTCTGGATGGCAGTGGCCAGGATGCGCCTCGCCCGTCGGTCGGCCTCCTCCCGCGCCTTTATCTCGAGGTCGCGCACCACGATCATCGCCTCGCGTCGCGCTTCGTCCTCCACCTGGGCCAGCATCTCCGTCTTGGCCGTGGTCACGTCGATCCCGGCCATCTGCTCGAGCCGGAAACGCGCCTCTTCCTTGAGCCTCTCCATGTCGGCCCTGATCTGGTTGAGCTCCCCTTCCCGGTCGATGAGCATCTTCTCCCGGTGGGCCAGGTTGGAAGCCCTCTGGTCCAGAGTCTCCTCACGCTGCTCGAGCCGAGATTCGAGGTTTGACAGTTCGAGGCGCCGGTGGGCCAGGTTGGCCTCTTCCCGCTCCCGATAGGCCTCCGCCTTGGCTCGTGCCTCCTCCTCGGCCTTGGACAGGATGCGCTGAGCGTCGAGACGGGCGGAGGTGACCATGTCCTCTGCCGACACGACGTCCCGCTCCCGTCGTCTGGCGATTGCGAGACGGGCGAGCAGATACCCGAAACCGAGACCGATGACGACCCCCAGGACGGTGAGCCCGATCACCACGGTGTTTTCCATCGCGGTCCCTTCCTCCGGTCCGGAGACAAAACGTGCCGGGCTCCCTGTCCGAATGGACTGAGGGCCCGGCACACGAAATGAAGCTGACTAACGAAGTCGGGTGGTCACCCGTCGGTCCGTTGGCTCCTTCTCTTCACGTCTTCTTCCCGGTTGCAGTTCAGAGTTGTGTTCGTGTGAGCCATCGATCCTACACGGAGATGGGGAAAGCTGAACATCTACTCCTCGCCACTGCTCCCCTGCTCTTCCCCACCGGGCGTGCTCACTTCCTCGGTGGCTTCCTCCTCGGCGGCCTCGCTCTCGGGGGTGTCACCGAGACCGACCAACTCGTAGACCTTCGCCTGGAGCTGCATCGCCACCTCGGGATTCTCCCTGAGGAAGCGCTTGGCGTTCTCCCGACCCTGTCCCAGCTGATCGTCGTCGAAGGTGAACCAGGCGCCGCTTTTGTTGACCACCCCATGTTCGACCGCGACATCGAGCAGGCTGCCCTCACGGGAGATGCCCTGCCCGAACATGATGTCGAACTCGGCGAGACGGAATGGCGGCGCCATCTTGTTCTTGGCCACCTTTACCTTGACCCGGTTGCCCACACTGTCGGTTCCGTCCTTGATCGTCTCGATGCGACGGATGTCGAGGCGGACCGAGGAGTAGAACTTGAGCGCACGCCCCCCCGGGGTTGTCTCAGGTGATCCGAACATCACCCCGATCTTCTCTCGAAGCTGGTTGATGAATACCGCAGTAGTCCTCGACTTGTTCAAGTTGCCGGCCAGCTTTCGCAACGCCTGGGACATGAGCCGGGCCTGGAGACCGACATGGGTGTCACCCATCTCCCCCTCGATCTCGGCCCGGGGCACCAGGGCGGCCACCGAGTCGATCACCAGCACGTCGAGGGCACCGGAGCGAATGAGCATGTCGGCGATCTCCAACGCCTGCTCCCCGGTGTCGGGCTGGGAGATGAGCAGCTCGTCGACGTCGACCCCGATCGCCTTGGCGTAGACCGGGTCGAGGGCGTGCTCGGCGTCGATGAAGGCGGCGATGCCACCGTTGCGCTGGGCCTCGGCCACGATGTGAAGGGCGAGACTGGTCTTGCCCGAGCTCTCCGGCCCATACAGCTCGACGATGCGCCCCCGCGGCACCCCACCGATGCCGAGGGCGAGGTCGAGGGAGAGTGCCCCCGTGGAGATGACGTCGACCTTGCGGTTGGCCGCCTCCCCCATCTTCATGATGGCTCCCTTGCCGAACTGACGCTCGATCTGGCTGACCGCCATGTCCAAGGCTTTGTCTCGCTCCATTTTCGACTCCTTCCTCGAGTCCCCTCTTCACGGGTTCCTATGACGGTCAAACGTAGATGCCGGCTGTGACAGAATCCTGTCCTGGACCTCTTCAGAGTCCTTTCCAGAATCCCTGCCCGCCGGATACTAGACCGAACAGGTGTTCGTGATGGTGATTTACCCGCCCATCGGAAATGTTTCAAGGGGCTCGTATCGAACCCCGCCCCGCCCGGGCTGTGACCTGTAGACCACGATCGACTGGCAGCGCCATCGGAGATCGACTGCGGGGAACTCCTCGACCAGTCGGCTCACGTCCTCCGGCGGGCGCACCCGGCTCAAGGTCAGGTGGGCGCGGAAGGGCCGATCCTCGGGAGCGAAACCGGCAGCTTGGGCGGCTTCCTCGGCGTGGTCGGCCAATTCCTCGAGCCGCTCGCAGCCATCGGTCACTGCCAGCCAGGTCACGGTGGCGCTCCGTAGCCGGGGGAAGGCACCCATTTCGCCGAGCCCCACATCGAACCCAGGCCCGAGCCCGGCGCCGTCGAGCGCGGCCAGGAACCTCTCATATGCCACCTGGTCGGTCGCTCCGAGGAAACGAAGCGTGATGTGCCAGTTCTCGGGGCGCACCACCTTCCCCGGCACCGCGACGGCCCCGAGACGGTCGGCCAGGGCCATGCGAATCTCATCCGGCAGCGGCACCGCCACGAAGAGACGGCCTACCCGTCCTTCCACCATTTCCCGATCAGGGCAAGCCGGGTCAACTGGAGGGCTGCCGCGGTGGCATAGGTGCGGACCCGCTCCCGGTCGCCGGTGAACCTGAGCTCGCGGGCTCGGGCGCTCTCTGGAGTGGCCACACCGATGATCACCGTGCCCACGGGCTTCTCCAGCGGCTCGGGGCCGGCCGAGCCGGTGACCGACACGGCCACGTCGACGCCGAGCAATGCCTGGGCTCCCCGAGCAACGTCGATGGCGGTCTCGACGGTCACCACCTGGCTGACGTCGGCCACGCCGAGGAGCTTTTGCTTCAACTCCGAGTCGTAGGCGACCAGCCCTCCCTTGACCACCGCCGACGAGCCGGGGAGATCGGTCAGACGTGCAGTGACCATGCCCCCGGTCATCGACTCGGCGGTCCCGATGGTGTACTCCCGATCCGAGAGCAGTCTCAACAGCACCCGTTCGATGGTCTCGTCGTCCGATCCGAAGACGATTTCGCCCAGCCGGGACCGCACCTCGTTCTCCATCGGCTCGATCAACCGTCTTGCCTCGGGCGCGGTGGCCGCCTTGGCCGTGATCCTGAGCTTGATCTCGGAATTGGAGGCGAGGAAGGCAAGTGATGGGTTCACCGAGCCGGTGTAGAGATCGTCGAGCATCTCGGCCACCTCCGACTCGGGCCGGCCCCAGGTGCGGAGGAGCCGGCTGGCTATCACTTGCTCGTCGTTCGATGCGGTCGCGAGCCGGGGCAGCACCTCGGCGAACATCAGGTGCTCCATCTCGGCCGGGACGCCGGGGACACAGAAGATCAACTTCCCCTGGTGCTCAACGACGAGACCCGGTGCGGTCCCTCTCGGATTGGGGAGAAGCTCGGCGCCCTCGGGATGAGATGCCTGGCGCAGATTGCTCTCCGGCATCTCCCGACCCCGTCTCGCCCACCACTCTCGCAGTTGGTCGGCGTACTCCTCGTTGAACACCATCTCCCGTCCGGTGACCGCGCACACCGCCTCGCGGGTGATGTCGTCCTGGGTAGGGCCGATGCCACCGGTGATGACCACCGCGTCGGAACGATCGAGGGCGATCCTGATCGCCAAGGCAATCCGTCCCAGGTTGTCCCCCACCGTCTGCTGGTAGTGGGAGTCGAAACCGCGCTCGGCCAGGGCTGCTCCGATCGTCGAGGTGTTCGAGTTCACGATCTGCCCCAGCAACAACTCGGTCCCGACTGCGATGACCTCGACGATCATGGCTTCGCCGTCCTCGGCTCTCGGTAGTCGGTATCCGGAAACCCGCCGGCCTTCGTTCTTGCTGATGACCGGCTACCGACGACCGACGACTGCACAGCCTCCATGTCGGGGCCGAAGACACCGGTGTACTCGACCTCGACCCACTCTCCGACCCGGCCTTCGTCGAGGCGGATGACTCCGTCGATCTCCGGGGCCTGGCGATGGGAGCGGCCGACGGGCACCCCGTCCTCGACCTGGTCGACCAGAACCAGATCGGTCCGGCCCATCCAGTCGGAGTGACGCGTCTCGGTGATCTCCTCCTGGATGGCAGAGAGGTACCGGAGCCGATCCATCGTCTCGTCCCTGGGCACACGCCCGTCCATCTCGGCGGCGGGGGTACCTGGCTCCGCCGAGTAGGGGAAGAACCCGGCCCAGTCGAGCCCGACCGCGGCGAGGAAGTCGGCCAGGTCCTCGACCTCATCGTGGGTTTCGCCGGGGAAGCCGACGATGAACGACGATCTGAGGGCGGCATCCGGCTCGAGCTCCCGGATATGGGTGACCAGCGCTGTGTGCTTCTCCAAGTTGCCCGGTCGCTTCATCTTTCGCAGGAGCGGGGCCGAGACGTGCTGTAGGGAGAGGTCGAAGTAGGGAGTCACCACCTGGTTGGAGGTCATCTCGACGAGGAGACGCTCGCGGATCTCCCTCGGGTGAAGGTAGAGGAGCCGCAGCCTGTCCAGGCCGGGAACGTCGGAGAGGAAGACGAGGAGGTCGGGGAGGCCACCCGGGGCCCCGATGTCACGGCCGTAGGCGGCGAGGTCTTGAGCAACCAACACCACCTCGCTGACGCCCGACTCGACCAGACCGTCGACTTCCTCCCTGATCTCAACGGGCGACCGGGACCGCTGCTTCCCTCTGATGACGGGGATGGCACAGAACGTGCATGGCTTGTCGCACCCCTCCGCCACCTTGACGTAGGCGTAGGGAAGATCGGAGAGGGGACGACCGGTGGCGTTGAGGATGTCCATCACCGGGCGTCGACGCACGTCGACCGGCTGCCAGCGGGTGAGCCCGTCGAGCACCCCCACCAACTCGCCGTAGCGGTCGATGCCGAGCACGGCATCGACTTCGGGGAGGGCCCGTTCCACCTCGGAGCCGAAGCGTTGGGCCATGCAACCGATCACGACCGATCTGGCGCCGGGCCGCTTTCGCTCCTCCAGGTCGAGGATTACGTCGACCGACTCCTCCCTCGCCTCTTCGATGAAGGCGCAGGTGTTGACCATCACCACGTCGGCTTCCTCGGGGCCTGCCGCCCAGACGTACCCGGCCTCGGAGAGCATGGCGATCAGCTTCTCCGAGTCGACCTGGTTCTTGGCGCAGCCGAGCGTGCTCAGCCAGAGGGCAGGGGCAGGCATGACGTGAGGATAGGAAGCGCCGGCCTTTTGGGTGACACCGGTCTCGGCGCCACAGCTACTCCCGGGACGCCTCGACCACGGTGAGAAGGGGCCCGGGGCCGACTGCATCGGCCAGGGTGTTCCAAGTGGCGATGCTCACCTGGTTGTCCTCTTCTATCTCGGCACAGGCGAGATGGACTGCGTCGACCAGCGCACCCAGCGAATGGTCGAGCTCATAGGCCTGGGTGACCGCGATGCGCGCATCGGCCACATCGTGACGCCCCACCGCCCGGATCGCCTCCTCTGCGAAGGCTTCCGCCTTCGGGCTCATCAGATCTCGCGGAACAGATAACGCCGGAGGATGTCGATGCGTCGGTCCAGGGACTCAGGCTCGAGATACCAGAGCATGGCGGCGACGGTGGAGAGCAGGGGATTCCCGTCCTGGGGAGTGAAGGAGAAGCCGAATACTTCGTTGCCGTTGCGCACTGCCAGTGTGTCGAGTGCCACCACGGTCTGGCTCATGATCCGGCCGTAGTAGCCATGATCGCGCCCGAAGGAGAACACCTGGTTGGCGGACTTCTTGTGGGTGACCGCCACCCTGGTGTTGGCCATGAGCCGGTCTTTGGCCTCGTCGACCGTGATCTCCTCGTCGAGCTGCAACGAGAACTGGATCGAGTGCATGTACTGGGTGTTGATCTTCACCGCCGACGAGTAGAGGTTGAGGTCGTAGCCCAACGTCCCGAAGAGCTCGTGGGCGTCACGAGCATGATGGGTGCCGAATCGCTCGTCCTTGTGCGCCTCGACGGTGGGGCTGGCCACGAAACCGTCGTCCTGGCTTATGTCGTTTGCCCTTCGCATGCAGAGGAACCGGCCGTCCTCGAGGTGGTTGGTCCCGTCGGCCTCCATGGCCAAAGCCCTGATGAGGACGGCGATGTTGTGGGTGTTGCAGGAGACGATCTGAAGGAACTTGTCCTCGCCGGCGATCAGTGCCTCGTCGTTGATCCCGCGGGCGTACATCTTGCCAAACCCGAACTCCGAGCCCTGCGCCATGAACCCGACGGGGCCCTCGGCATGGTCGTAGAACTCGTCTTTCATCTTGTTGCCGACCGGGGTGCAGTCGATGACCACGGTGGCCCGTTCTATCGCCTCGCGGGCCTCGTACTTGGGGGCATGGCCCAGCTCCTCGAACGCCGAGCGCCGGTCTTCGTCCACTGCAAGAACGGCGCCCCGGCCTTCCAGGTCGGAGACCTTGGCCCTCTCGGTGAGCAGCGGCGTCCGCTTGTGGAAGGTCACCTCTTCGATCCCGAAATGCTCCCTGTTGTCGGCGAGGAGCCCGATTAGGGGCTCGCCGATGGTGCCGGTGCCCACGACATGGACGATTTTCATGACGGGTGATCCTCCGAAATGAGCAGGGACATTCGGTGCTCCACACTACTTGCCCCGAAGAATGCCATCACAAACTTCCAGATTCCGGCAAGGCCTACCGCCCCTAGATCAGAACTGGGCCTGCTCGGTCGAGCCCTGGAGGGCGAGGGTCGAAGACTCGCCGCCACCCACCACCTGGCTCACCAGGTCGAAGTAGCCCGCTCCCACCTCGCGCTGGTGTCTGGTTGCGGTGTACCCCTGGGACTCCATTGCGAACTCACGGTTCTGCAGTCCCACATAGGCGGTCATGCCGGTGGCGGCATATCCCTTGGCGAGCTCGAACATAGAGGAGTTGAGTGCGTGGAAGCCGGCCAGGGTGATGAACTGGTATCGGTACCCCATCGCCCCCAATTCCTTCTGGAAACGGGCGATGGTGGCCTCGTCCAGGTGCCTCGACCAGTTGAACGAAGGCGAGCAGTTGTAGGCGAGCATCTTGTCGGGGAACTCCGCGTGGACGGCATCGGCGAAGCGCTTCGCCTCGTCGAGGTCGGGGCGGGCCGTCTCACACCAGAGGAGGTCGGCATACGGGGCGTAAGCGAGGCTGCGGGCGATGGCCGATTCGAGGCCACCCCTAACCCGATGGAAGCCCTCGGGCGTGCGCTCCCTGGTGATGAAGACGCGATCGCGCTCGTCGACATCGGAGGTGAGCAGCGTCGCCCCGTTGGCGTCGGTCCTCGCCACGACCAGCGTCGGGACATCCATCACGTCGGCTGCCAGCCGTGCCGCTTGCAGGGTGCGGATGTGCTGACCGGTGGGGACGAGGACCTTGCCCCCCATGTGACCGCATTTCTTCTCCGCCGCCAGCTGGTCCTCGTAGTGGACGCCCGCGGCTCCGGCCAACACGAATCTCTTGGTCAGCTCGAACACGTTCAAGGCGCCGCCGAACCCGGCCTCGCCGTCGGCGATGATCGGAACGAACCATTCGACTCCGGAGTCCCCCTCGGCCCAGTGGATCTGGTCCGCCCGGCGCAGGGCATTGTTGATCCGTTCCACCAGGGCGGGTGCCGAGTTCGAGGGGTACAGGGACTGATCGGGGTAGACGTCGCCCGCCAGGTTCCCATCGGCGGCCACCTGCCAACCCGAGAGGTAGATCGACTTCAGGCCCGCTTTGACCATCTGGACGGCCTGGCCCCCGCTCACCGCGCCGAGCGCGCTCACATAGTCCTCGGTGTTGAGCAGGTCCCAGAGCCTGGTGGCCATCTGGTTGGCCAGGGTGGACTGCTCCCTGATGCTCCCCCGCAGCCGGACCACGTCCTCGGCGGTGTAGTCGCGGCGGACCCCCTGCCAGCGTGGGTTGCTCTTCCATTCCTCGGCGAGCCTGGCGGCCTCGTTTGCGATGTGGGACATAGGTGGCTCTCTCCTCAGTTGATCTTCTCGTAGGCGGGCAAGGTGAGGAACTCGACGAACTGGTCTCCCAGCGCGACCTCCTCGAAGAGCTCACGGGCGCTGTCCAACCGATCGCGGTGGGGATGGCCCTCGTCTCGGAGTTGGTCCGCCAGGGTCTGCGACAGAGAGCGGACCAACGCTTCGGTGACGACGTCTCCCTCTTCGGTAGTGACGCCATGCCGTCTCCACTGCCAGAGCTGGGAACGCGAGATCTCGGCGGTCGCCACGTCTTCCATGAGGTTGTCGATGGCGGCAGCACCTGTCCCCGAGAGCCAGGAGGCGAGATAGCGAATGCCGACCGAGACGTTGGTTTCCACACCGGCCGCGGTGACTGAGCCGGGAAAGTCGAGATCGAGCAGGTCGTCGGCGCCCACCGTCACGTCGTCTCGCTGCCGGGCGAGCTGATTCGCGCTCGACCCGAGCACGGAGTCGAACTCGCCCATCGCTACGGGGACCAGATCGGGATGGGCCACCCAGGTCCCGTCGCAACCCGCCGCTGCCTCACGGGCCTTGTCTGCCGAGACGGCCGCGATGGCGGCTTCTGTGACTTCGGGGTCGCGGCGGTTGGGGATGAAGGCAGCCATTCCCCCGATGGCATGGGCACCCCTGCGATGACAGGTCTTGACCATGAGCTCGGTGTAGGCGTGCATGAACGGGACGGTCATGGTCACCTGGGAACGGTCTGGGAGCAGGAACGACTGATGGTTCCTGAACTTCTTGATCACCGAGAAGATGTAATCCCAACGACCCGCGTTGAGCCCGGCGGAGTGCTCGCGCAGCTCATGGAGGATCTCGTCCATCTCGAACGCGGCGAGGATGGTCTCGATGAGGACGGTCGCCTTGATCGTCCCCCGGGGAATGCCGAGGCGATCCTGCGCCCAGACGAAGACCTCGTTCCACAGCCTTGCCTCCTGGTGTGACTCCAGCTTGGGCAAGTAGAGATATGGCCCCGAGCCCGCCTCGAGCGCAGCCCTTCCACCATGGAACAGATAGAGCCCGAAGTCGAACAGGGAAGCCGACATCGGGAGCCCGTCGACGACGAAATGCTTCTCACCCAGGTGCCAGCCCCGGGGCCGGACCACCAGGGTCGCGGTCCGTGCATCGAGCTCGTAGGTCTTCGCGTCGGTCTCGAGGCGGAGTTCGCGCCGATAAGCATCCACCAGATTGGCCTGACCTTCGAGGAGGTTGGACCAGGTCGGTGTGGTGGCGTCCTCGAAGTCGGCCATGAACACCCTCGCCCCCGAGTTCAGGGCGTTGATCATCATCTTGGCCTCGACCGGTCCGGTTATCTCGACCCGGCGGTCTCCGAGGTCTGTAGGAACCGGGTCGACAACCCAGTCAGACTCCCTGATCTCGGCAGTCGCAGAGAGAAAGTCGGGACGCTCCCCCCGGTCGAGGGACTGTTGACGGGTTTGCCGCTCGGCCAGGATCTGACCCCGCCGCCAACCGAACTCCTGCTCCAGATCGGTGAGAAAGGCCACCGCCTCCGGGGTGAGAATGCGACGTTCGACTTCGGTGTCCCGAAACTGATTCATAAGAGTGCAGTTTCTTTGCTAGTCGGGTACAGTTCAAAGGAAAGGGCTACAAACATTCGCCATTCTTTCGAGAAAGAGGGCATATGACCGGAACTCATCAGCAGTTGGACCCACTGGTGCTGGGCCGACGTCTCCGTCATCATCGCAGAGAGCGGGGGATGACCCTGGATCAGCTCGGGGCGGCGATCGGCCGGCCCGCCCCCTATCTCTCCCTCCTGGAGAACGGCAAGAAGGAGCCACGGATCAATCTCGTCCTCCAACTGGCGCAAGCGCTCGAGGTCGACATGTCCGAGCTCCTCGACCCCCGCCCGCCCAACCGGCGCGACGCCCTGGAGATCGCCCTTCTCAGATCGCAGGACACCGCATTGTTCGACTCGCTCGACCTGCCCGCGGTCAAGCCAAGTGCCAAGTTGGACAACGAGACCCTGACCCATCTCGTCGGCCTTCATGACGCGTTGCGGGAGCGGTCCAAGCTCGGATCGGCCGGCTCGGACGAGGTGCGGCGGGCCAACGGGGAGGTGACCGCCTGGCTACGCCAACACGACGGCTATCTGCCCGAGGTCGAAGCCGAGGCACGACGCGCCCTGGCCTCGAGCGGGTACCCGGGCGAGGGACCGTTCTCCTCGCGCAATCTCCTCGATCTCACCGACCGGGCCGGGTTTGCCATCCATCCGGTCGAGGACATGCCCTCCTTCGCCCGATCGGTCATCGATCTCGACCACCGCCGGGTCTACATCGCTCAGCGCGACGAGTTGCGCACCCGCCAGGCGCGCAAGGCCGTCCTGCAGACTCTGGCCGGATTCCTCCTCGGACATGAGACCAATCCCGATCTGGACACCTTTCTCCGTCAGAGGGTGGAAACGGCCTATTTCGCCGCCGCCGTCCTCGCGCCGGAGGACGCCGTGGTCTCCAGGCTGCAAGCGGCCAAAGAGAACCACGACATCGACGTCGAAGACGTCAAGGAGCTGTTCTACCTCTCCTATGAGATGGCCGCGTGGAGGACGGTCAACCTGGCCACCCGCCATCTCGGCATCCGCGCTCATCTCCTCGTGAGCGATCGGTCAGGAGCCGTGGTCAAGGCCTACGCCAACGACGAGGCCCCCATTCCCCGGGATGAGCATGGGGGCATGGAGACCCAGCGCCTCTGTCGGCGATGGGGTGCGCGCAGGACATTCGACTCGGCGGAGAGATACGGAACCCATCACCAGTTCACCGACACCCCCGAGGGAACATTCTTCTGCACCACCCACGTCGAGGCGGGTCGCGAGCACTCTCAGGCCGTGACCATCGGAGTCCCCTTCGCCGAGGCACGATGGTTGCGTGGCCGCGACACCGAGAACCGTGAGACGTCGACTTGCCCCGACCCGGGATGTTGCCGGATGCCCGAGCCCGAACTGGCCGGCAAGTGGTCGGACAAGGTGATCGTGTCGGCACGATCGCAGAGCCGGATCCTGGGATTGCTCGCCCCCGACCCCTACCCGGAGTTGGACATGCCCCAGGTTCTGGAACTGGTCGAGGCTCACTCCCGGGGCTGATCCCCGGCCTTCTACCTGGCTGGGCCTATGTGACGGCTCACCTCGTCTCCTCGACAAACCCTCTGAGGTGTTCGGAGAGCTGTTCCAGGGACGGCTTGTGCACATACATCATGTGGCCCGCCTCGTAATACTCCATGCGGACGTTCTTGCGCAGCGATTCGTCGAGCCCGAGATGGTTGAAGGTGTACTCGGTGGCGAAATGAGGCGTAGCCAAGTCGAAGAGGCCGTTGGCCACGAAGACCCGAAGCCGTCCTGACCGGCTCAACACGTCGCGGAGCTTCTCCGAGGTGTCCACGTAGTGGCCCTTGAAGTCCTCGTAGTCCCAGGCCTCGTTCACCTTCAACGACAAGGTCTCGTAGAAGGCCTCGTGATCGAAGCCGAGCTCATCCCGCACGTAGTGATTGAGAGTGGTGGTGAACGCCCCGCCTATCTGGTCGTGAGCCGGGTCGTTCTCCAGGTTGTCGCCATCGGCCACCCGGTCTATGCCCGTGAAACGAGAGTCGAGACGACCGACGGTGCGACGCTCGTCTCGCATCAGCTCCTTGCAGAACCGATGGATATGGATCCTCAGGTCGTAACGATCGATGTAGCCGGCCGACAGACCGGTGTACTCGGCCAGCTTGGCGGCCACCCGAGACCTCTCCTTGTCGTCCAGTTCGGAGCCGCGAGCCAATGCCGACCAGTATCGGCCCAGGGCAAAGTCTTCGACCTCGTCGAGAAGCTCTCGCAGCGGCCGGGACTGGTGCTTCTCGACCAGCCGCCCGTGGAACCAGGCGGTGGCCGCATAGGTGGGGAGGAAGACCATGTAGGGAAGGTCGTTGCCGGGATGGAACATCAGGGCGTCGCGATCTTGTCCGATCGTCTGGAAGTTCAGCGCGGCGGAGATGAGGATGAGTCCGTTGAGCTCGGCGCCCTTGGTGGAGAAGAGGTTCTGGGCGATGGCCGCGGCCCTGGTCGTCCCATAGCTCTCCCCCGCCAGGTACTTGGGGGATGCCCAGCGCCCATGGCGATTGAGATAGTCGACGATGAAGTCGGTGAAGGCCTCGATGTCCCTGGAGAAGTGGTGGAAGTCCTTGGCCTTGTCCTTGGGCGTCGCGGTGGAGAAACCGGTGCCGACTGCGTCTACCAGCACCACGTCAGACACATCGAGCAGGGCGTGGTCGTTTTCGATGAGACGCCCGGGGACCCCGACGCTCAGCCCATCGTCGTCGAACTCGACCCGGCGCGGCCCGAACAGCCCCAGGTGCAGCCACACGGTCGACGACCCCGGCCCGCCGTTGAAGGCGAACAGGATGGGCCTTGCCAGCGAATCGGCGCCGTCCTCGGTGTAGGAGACCGAGAAGAAGACTGCTTTCTTGTCGTCTCCCTGCTCGATCAACCGGGTCGCGGCGGTGGCGGTGTATGAGACTTCCCGCCCACCGAAGATCCCGGTGTACTGCCTGGAGACGCTCTTTTCCTCGACCTCGGGGATCGAAGGGGGCTCTTCCTTGCCCGTTGTCTCGGTGTCGTCGGTCATCCGGAGGAATCTAGGCCCGCTCGGAGCCGTCGGCTCAGACGGCCAGGAACAGGGCGGGCTCTTCCAGGTTCTCGATGACCAGCCCCATGAAACGTCTTCCCTGGGCGCCGTCGATGACCCGATGGTCGTAAGAGAGGGAGAGCGGCATCACTGGGGCCACCACCGGCTCTCCATCTTTCGCCATCACCCCGTCGGCAGCCCGCCCCACGGAGAGGATCGCCGTGGTCCCGTAGGGGACGATCGGGGTGCCCTGCCCTCCACCCACGGCTCCTATGTTGGACACGGTGAAGGTTTGCCCCGCGAGTTGATCGGGAGACAGTGCTCGCTGCCTTGCCCCTTCGCCGAGCCGCTCCACCTCGGAGGCGATGTCGAGGACACTCTTCCCCCCCGCATCGCGGATCACTGCCACGATCAAGCCGTCCGGTGTGTCCACCGCGATCCCGATGTGCTGTGCCCCATGGACCACCAACTCGTCGCCGTCCAGGGTGGCATTGAACTCGGGGAAGCTCTCCAGGGCAGGGATGACAGCTTTCACCACCAGCGCCTCCATCGGGAGCTTGGTCGCGTGACGCGTGCCGAGAGCGCTCCGAACCTGAAGGAGCCGGGTGGCATCGACCGAGTCGAAGGTGGTCACGTGCGGGATCTCGGCCCAGCTCCTCGACATGTTGGCGGCGATGGTGCGACGCAGCTTCGACATGGGGCGGCGCTCGTCCCGACCATGCGCCGGGGCCTCCGCCGGCGCCGGGGTGGTCGAGGTGGGCGTGGCGGTGACAGCGGGGGCCTCTGATCCCGGCGTCGCCGCGGCGAGCACATCCTCCCGGGTGACCCGTCCCTCCGGGCCCGACCCATGGAGCAGACCGATGTCGACGCCGAGTTCCCGTGCCAGCTTGCGCACGATGGGCAGGGCCTTGACCGCCACGGTCTCTCCCCCCGCCGCCGCTGCCACACTTCCGGTGGAAAGCGTCTCCGCCTCCTCGACCAGACTTCCCACGATCGGAGCAGCATCGCCAGCGGCGGACCTGGCGTCGGTATCGACGGGACTGGTCGGAGTCGCGCTCGGCGCAGGCTGGGGTGAACCTTCGATCTCGGACTCGTCGCCAACCACCACGAGCACCTCGCCCACCGCGATGGTCTCCCCCTCGGCGCCCCCATGTCTGAGCACGGTCCCGGCATAGGGAGAAGGGATCTCCACCACCGCCTTGTCCGTCTCGACCTCGACCACGGGCTGGTCCGCCTCGACATGGTCCCCTTCGGGAACGAGCCAGCGCACGATCTCCGCTTCGGTGAGGCCCTCCCCGATGTCCGGAAGCCTGAATTCGTGAGCCACTATGCCTCCAACGTCTCTTCCGCCGCCCGCACGATGCGCTCCACCGTGGGAAGGTAGTGGCGTTCTGACCGCTTCAACGGGAAGATCGTGTCCCAGCCGGTCACCCTCCGCACCGGGGCGAGGAGCGAGTACAGGCAATGTTCCTGGATGAGGGCGGCGACCTCGGCGCCCAGCCCGGCCGTGCGTGGCGCCTCATGGATCACGACCACCCTCCCGGTCTTCGTCGCCGCGGCGACCAACCCGTCGTGGTCGATCGGGGACAAGGTGCGCAGGTCGAGGACCTCCACGGAGACGCCCGATTCCTCCAACCTGACCGCGGCCGCCCGTGTTTCTTTGATCATCGCCCCCCACGAGACGAGGGTGATGTCCTCACCCTCCCGCTCCACCCGCAGCGGTCCGATGTCGATGGTGTAGTAGCTCTCGGGGACTTCTTCCTTCACCGCCCGGTAGAGACGGATCGGCTCCAGGAAGAGCACCGGGTCAGGGTCCTCGATCGCGGCGAGGAGCAGGCCGCGAGCGTCCGACGGGGTCGAAGGGACCACCACCTTGAGACCCGGGATGTGTGCATAGATGGCCTCGGTCGACTCCGAGTGATGCTCGGCCGCCCCGATGCCGCCCCCGTAGGGAACCCGGATCACCATAGGGGCCGTGAAACGGTGGTTGGAGCGGTTTCGGATCCTGGCCACATGATTGATGATCTGGTCGTAGGCGGGATAGGAGAAGCCGAGGAACTGGAGCTCGGCGACCGGCCGCATCCCGGCGATCGCCATCCCGAACGCCGCCCCCACGATCCCCGACTCCGCAACCGGGGTGTCGAAGACACGTTGATCGCCATATTTGTCCCTGAGCCCGTCGGTGATCCGGAACACCCCTCCGGTCCGCCCGATGTCCTCGCCGAGCAGCACCACTCGTTCGTCCGACTCCAGAGCGGTGGCCAGAGCCCCGTTCAGCGCCTGGGCCAGGGTCACCTCGCTCATTGGCCCGCTTCTCCCAACTGCGCTCTCAGCGGCCCGGTCGGTGTCCCGTACATGCGGAGGAGCATCTCCTCGAAGGTGGGGTCGGGCAGGGCTTCCGCCTCGGCCACCGCTCCCTCGACCCTCTCCGTGGCTTGGGTCTCGAGCTCGTCCTGCCATTCCGGGGTCCACCCTCCCGCCCGCTCGAGGAGGAGCCTCACCCGCTCCAATGGGTCGTCCTGCCGCCAACCGGCCGCCTCGTCCTCGTCGCGGTAGCGGCTGGGATCGTCGGCCGTGGTGTGCGGGCCGAGACGGTAGGTGACCGCCTCGATCAGGGTGGGGCCCTCACCCTTTCTCGCCCTGGCCAGCGCCGTCCCGACCGCACTCGACACCGCGGCCACATCGTTGCCGTCGACCAGCACACCGGGCATGCCGTAGGCATCGGCCTTCATCGCGATCGACTCCGAGCGGGTCTGCTCGGAGCGGGGATAGGAGATGGCGAATCCGTTGTTCTGGCAGAGGAAGACGGTGGGGGTGTCGAAGACGGCGGCGAAGTTCATCGCCTCGTGGAAATCGCCTTCGGAGGTGGCACCATCCCCGAACGAGGTCAGGGCGACTCGATCCGAGCCTCGCAGGGACTCGGCCCAGGCCAAGCCCACGGCGTGGATCATGTGACCCCCGACCGTTATGGAAGGCGGGAGCACGTTGATTCCCTCCGGCGCCTCGCCTCCACGCTCGTCGCCGGTGCGCCCGGCGACGAGCAGGCGCCAGGGATAGCCGGCGCGCCACATCAATGCGGCATCCCGGTAGGTCCCCGACACCCAGTCGCCGGGCTCGAGGGCGGCAGCGGCCCCGATTTGAGCCGCCTCCTGACCCTCGAACGGGGCGTAGGTGGCGAGCCGACCCTGCCGCTGCAGGGCCATGCACTTGTGGTCGTAGGTCCGCGCCTCGACCATGTCCGCATAGAGCCGGCGCATCCCTTCGAGGGTGATGGGAAGACGGTCGCGAACGGTCCCGTCCGGGTAGATCAGCGTGAGCATCGGGGTAGAACGTACAAGTTAGAGCGTGGAACGGCGATCCAACCCCCCGGTTAACCTCTGGAAATGACTGAGCCCGCCGAGACACCGGCCCGACGGGGACCCCGGCCGGGCCCCGCCCCTCGCTCCGAGACGTCCCTGCGCGACGTGGCCCGCCTCGCCGGGGTCTCCCCCTCGACGGCGTCGCGGGTGGTGTCGGGGTCGAGTCACCCGGTCAGCGCCGAGAGCAGGGCGAGGGTCCTCGAGGCGGCGCGACATCTTCGATTCCAGCCGAATCGACTGGCCCGGGCCCTGGCCACGGCTCGCTCCCAAACCATCGGGGTCATCGTCCACGACGCCGCCGACCCCTACTTCGCCCAGATCATCCGCGGCCTCGAGGACGTGGTGGGCGAGCACGACCATGCCTTGTTCGTGGCCAGCTCCGATCGTGACCTCGGGACCGAGCTCGCCTGCATCAGCGCCTTTCACTCTCACCAGGTTGACGCGATCGTGCTCGCCGCCTCCGGAATGACCTCGCCCGGTTACGCCGACGGGGTTGCGGGGCTTCTCGACCGTTTCGTCGATCGTGGCGGAGTCGTGGTCTCCCTCTCGGCGAGCACCTACCCATCGCCGGGAGTCCACATCGACAATCAGGGGGCGGCCGCCACCGCCACCCGCCATCTGATCGAGCTCGGGCATCGTCGCATCGGCTATCTGGCCGGCCCCGGCCGGCTGCTGGTCACCAGGGCGAGGCGACAGGGTTATGAGACGGCCCTCGCCGAAGCGGGAATCGGGCTCGACCCCGGCATCGTGTTCGATTCCGGCTTCACCTTGGACGCAGGTCGGGAGATGAGCGAGAAGATCGTCGCCGCCTCCGGCATCACCGGGGTAGTGGCTGCCAACGACCTCCTGGCGATGGGCGTCGTCAGGGGTTTGATGGATCACGGCTTCACCGTCCCCGACGACATCTCGGTGGTCGGCATCGACGACATCGTGTTTACCGAGTACGCCCCGGTCCCGCTCACCACCGTGCGCATCCCGCTCACCGAGTTGGGGAGGCTGGGGGCAGGCATGGTCATGGCACTCCTTCGAGGGGAGACGGTCGTGGACGAGATCGTCCCCCACGAGCTGATTCTCCGCTCCTCCACCGCCCCACCACGAGGCTAGGGGTCACGTTGACGATGCTCAGAACCGCTCGCTAACGTCGCCGCACGACGGCAACCGGTTTCTGAGCGGAACAGGACCCGGGACAGAGGAGATCCAATGAGCAATGTCAGCCGATTCGGGGTCTTTCTCCCCTCCTTCGTGTGGGAGGACGACGGGCCGGACCGGGCTCGGGGCATCATCGACTTCGCCCGCACAGTCGAAGACCTCGGCTTCGACTCGATATTCATAACCGATCACCTCCTGGCGGCACGTCAGTTCTATTCGGTCTCGTTCCTGGAGCCGATCTCGACGCTCTCCTTGGTCGCCGGGGTGACCCAGCGGGTCAAGCTGGGGACCTCGGTGATGGTCCTGCCCATCAGGGAGCCGGTCCTGCTCGCCAAGCAGATCGCCACTCTGCAGTTCTTGTCCGAGAACCGGGTGATTCTGGGAGCAGGCATCGGCTGGTACCCGCCCGAGTATGCGGCGACGGGAGTGAAGAAGTCGGAGCGGGGGCCGAGGACCGATGAGATCCTCGACATCGTCACCGCTCTCACGGAAGGCAAGACGGTCTCCTACCAGGGCAAGTTCTACTCGATCGACGATGTGCTCATCGAGCCGAAGCTCACGCGACGTCCGGACATCTGGATCGGCGGCGGGTCGCAACTGGCTGATGCCGCCTCGCCCGACCTGCCCCGATTCGTCGACGCAGTCAAGGCCCGAATCCTCAAGGCGGAAGGGTGGATACCACGCCCGACCTGCCCTCCCGACGACATCGCACGGGACTGGGCCGAGCTACAGGCCTATCTGACCGACAACGGCCGTGACCCGGGCACGGTGACGGTGGCTCATGAGAACTTCGTCCATCTCGTCCTCACCGACGACCCGGTCAAGGCGCGCCAGGAGCAACACGACGCCTTTCTCCGGGTGATGAGCGAGGCGCGGGGGCCGGAGTATCTCGAGAAGGTATACCTGTTCGGCACCCCCGAGGAGATCGTGCATTCACTCCAGGCACGGATCGATGCGGGCGTGCAGAAGTTCATGCTGCACACCATGACCCCAGATCCGGGTCAGCTCGAGCTCTGGCTCACCGAGCTCGTGGAAAAGGTCAGCTTCCCCGAGCCGGGATGAGCACATCCCGGGTGGCGCTGGTGGGGACACCGCTCCGCCGTCGCCACTCCGAGGTGATGCACAACGCGGCATTCGCCCGGTTCGGGATCGATGCACGGTACGAGCTGAGACCCACCGAGACAGGCGAGCTCGCCGTGGTCTTCCTCGAGGCCCGGGGCCGGGAGTGGCTCGGCCTCCAGGTCACGGCGCCACACAAGCAGGCGGCGATGTCCCTGATCGACGAGATCGAGCCCGGGGCCGAGGTGATCGGCGCAATCAACACCGTGATCCGCACCTCTACGGGCCGTCTGGTCGGGCTCAACACCGACGCACCCGGATTCGCCCGCTCGGTGAGAGAGGACCTCCACATGGATCTGTCCGGCGCGGTGGTCGCGGTCGCCGGGGCCGGCGGGGCGGCACGGGCCGTCGTCCAAGTCTGTCTCAACTCGGGAGCGTCCACCGTGAGTATCGGCAATCGCACTCAGAGCGCGGCCCAGACCCTGGCTGCTGGATTCGATGACGACAGGGTCCGGGGGGCGGAGATAGGATCCGAGTTCGATGCCGCGCTGAGAGGCGCAGATCTGGCGGTGAACGCCACGACCGTCGGGATGAGCTCAGCCGGAGCCGCTTTCGACGTGAGCCTGCTCCCGGATCACGCCAAGGTGCTCGATCTCGTCTACACCCCCCGATCCACGGAATTGGTGGCCAGTGCAACGGCCCGCGGGCTGGCTGCGGTCAACGGGATGGGGATGCTGGTCGCCCAGGCCGCCATCGCCTTCGAACGTTGGACAGGGGTCTCCGGGGCCGAAGACGTCATGCGCCAGGCCCTCGAGCGATTGGCCGATGACACCGGGTCGGAGATCTGAGAAGCCGTCGAGCTCGCCCTGACGAGACGAGAAAGGGAGGCCCGCGGCTGCGAGCCTCCCTTCTCTGCTCAGACCTCTACCACTCCGGCTTGGGATAGACCAGATCGGCCGTCCCGGGGAACTCACCGACTGGGAAGACGAAGGCGAGCTCCTCGTCTTGCCACTGATTGACCAGGAAGCTCCCCTCAACCGGCAGACCGCGCTCGTCCCAGTACAGCGACCCGACCACGGTGTTCACCGGCTCCTCGGCGGTGCGACCATGCAACCATTCGATGATGGCGGCATTGTCTGTGCCTCCGGTGCCGAGGATCGCCTGCTCCATCCCCTGGCAGACACCGAAGGGGATGGCCTCGTCCTCATCAGGCGGTGTGCCGAAGGCCTCGGTGAAGCCCTCGACGAAGTCCGCGTTGTTGTAGGGCTCGCCGGCCAGGGTGCCTGGGAAGTCGGCGGTCGGGCTCCAAACAGAGTGGGTGATCACGCCGTTGACCGAGCTGCCGAGCGCCTCGCCGAACTCGGCCTGATTGCCCTGGGAGACATAGACCATGTCCGGGTTGTAGCCGACGGTCTGCAGACCCTGAATCAGTGATATCGCCTCTTCCGCCGATGCGGTGGAGATCGAGACGAAGTCGGCGTCGGCCTCTGCGATCGAATTGGCCAGGGTCAGCCAGTCGGTGAAGCCAACCGGCCAGTCCTGCTCGAACACGACCTCGATCCCTGACTCGTCGAGGAAGCCGGGAGCCAAGGAGATGACCACTTCCTCCCCGTCGTCGTTGGTGAACGTCACGTCCCGACCCAGGAATCCATTGGCGATGGCGCCGGCGAAGAAGTCGTCGGCGTAGACCACTGCTGCGGTGGCCGGCGGCTCGGTGATCACGCCTTGCTCGACGTAGTATTCGAGGAGGCTGGTGACACTGGCCCCGGTGTATTCGGCTGCGGCCTGCTGGAAGTAGATGATGTTGTCGTAGCCACGCTCCCAGATGCGCAGAGCGGCGCTCGAAGGCAGCCCCATGACCATCCCGGCCTGAAAGGCGACCGTCGAGGCGGGGAACCCGAGCAGTGAGGAGAAGGTGCCGAGCAGGATGTCTGCCCCGTCGTTGATGAAGCGCTCGGTCTGGGTGATGGTGACCTCGGTGTCGGAGCGGTTGTCCTCGATCAGGAGCTCGACGGGTCTGCCCAGCAACCCGCCCCGTTCGTTTATCTCATCGACACAGAACTGATACCCGTCTCCGTGCTTGGTGCCGGAGATGGAGAACTCGCCGGTCAGGGGCAGCGAGGCGGCAAACACGATCGGGTCACCCTCCGCCTCCCCTCCACCGGCGGTGGTGGTCGGCTCCTCGACCCCACCCGCGGTGGTGGTCGGCTCCTCGACCGCGCCTGCGGTGGTGGTGGTGTCGTCGCCGCCGTCGTCGGCGCACGCCGCCACCAGGGCGAGCGCGGTCACCAACGCGGCCAGGGATCTCCGTCTCATCGCTGTCCTCCTCCAGGTTGGACGCTGCGCGACCACTGCCGCGCCGTGCCACAAGACCAAAATGGGTCGATCGGCGTTCCGACTGTAGGTGTCGCCGGATGAGCACGTCAACCGGTTTCCATGGATTATGTCCCCAGCCCGAACGGGCGACCTCAGCTGTCAGTCACCATGAAACCGGGGAGGCCGTTTCTCCAGGAAGGCCCGGGCGCCTTCGACAAGATCGTCGGTGTCGAACACACGCCCCGAGGCCTCGGTCTCCTCGAGCAGACCCTCGTCGAGGGGGAGGTCGGGAGCCAGATCTAGCAGTCTCTTGGCCTCCCGCACCGCCAGCGGTCCCTTTGCGGCGACGATCTCGGCGATCTCCATCGCCGATGACTCCGCCTGGCCTACCGGCACCACCCGGGTGACGAGGCCGATGTCCGCCGCGGTAGTGGCGTCGATGACCCGGCCGGTCAGGACCATCTCCTTGGCCCTGGCCAGCCCGACGAGCCGCGGTAGGCGCTGCGTTCCCCCGGAGCCGGGTATCACCCCGAGACCCACTTCGGGCAAGCCGAACCTCGCCTTCTCGGAGGCAACCCGCAGATCGCAGCACATGGCGAGCTCGAGACCGCCTCCCAGAGCGTCGCCTTCGCAGGCGGCGATGGTGGGCATGGGCAACTCGGCCAGACGCTGGTAGACCATCTTCTCGAAGACCACCTTGCCTTCGAGGGCGCGACCCCTCAGCCCCTCGAACTCGGAGACGTCCGACCCGGCGCAGAATGCCCTCTCACCTCCTGCAACTACCACCGCCCTCACTCCGGTGCCCTCGGCGACCACGCCGAGGGCTCGGTGCAGCTCACGGGTCAATTCTCGGGTAACCAGGTTCAGGGGCGGGTTGACCAGACGGATCGTGGCGACCGTCCCACCCGAGACCTCGATCAGGCTCATCGGGCCGGACGGTACGAGCGGGCCATCCCCATCGGCTCCTCGTCGTAAACCCGGGGATCGATCACCCCGAGCGGATCGGCCACCGCAGGCTCGAATCCCATGTGGGCCAGCACATCCTGCTCGACGTCGATCCCATCGGCGACCTCGATCAAGGTCACCACCCCGTCCAAGAGGGCGAAGACCGCCCGCTCGGTGATGTACAACACTCTCTGATCAGGCCTGGCCCTCGACCCGGCGAATGAGACCTCTGCCACCTGAGGCACGAACTTGGGCGTCTCTCCCTCCTCGACGATGTGGAGGCGTCCGCCGGCGACCTCGGTCACCAGGCCCCCGGTGGTGAATGTGCCGACGAAGCACACCTTGGCGGTGCGGGCGCTGATGTTGAGAAAACCGCCCGGGCCACGGAGACGCCCTGGAAAGGCGTGCACGTTGACGTTGCCGACGGCGTCTATCTCGGCGAAGGAGAGGCTGGCCACGTCGAGGCCGCCACCGTCGTAGAAGTCGAACATCGAGGGCTGGTCGATCAGAGCCTGATAGTTGAACCCGGCCCCACCGTCGGCGCCTGAGACGGGGACGCCCCCGAACACGCCCTGCTCGACGGTGAGCACGAGAAGGTCGTCGATGCCCTCCTCCCAGGCGATGCCCCCGATCTGCTGACTGATCCCGAACCCGAGGTTGCAGATGTCGCCGGGCATGAACTCGAGAAGAGATCGGCGTGCGATCGCCTTGCGCGCGTCAAGAGGCATCGGGGGGCGTTCGGCGGCGGCCTCTAGACGCTGCTTGCCGGCGTAGTAGGGCGAATAGGCTGTCTGGTAGGTCTGGGTCTGGTTCGGGTCGAGGTAGGCGAAGTCGACCAGGGCTCCGGGGACCTCGACCCGTCGCTGATCGAGGCTGCCGGCCGGGACGAGCTTCCTTGCCTGGGCGATGACCATCCCGCCCGAGTTGTGGGCGGCCATGGCCATAGTCAGCATCTCGCCGCGCACCGCTTCGTCTTCGAGTGTCAGGTTCCCGTCCTCATCGATCGCCGAGCCCCTGATCACAGCCACATCGATGGGGAAGGAGCGGTAAAACAGCCACTCCCTCCCCCCGAGCTCGACCAACTCGACCAGGTCCTCTCCGGCCGGCCCCTGTTTCCCGCCGGTCTGACGGGGGTCGACGTAGGTATCGAGCCCGATGTGGGTGATCAACCCCGGTCGACCCGCTGCTATCTCCCGGCAGAGTTGGGAGAGCACCCCTTGCGGAAACGAATAGCCCTCGACCTGGCCTCGCTCGACCAGGTCGCCGAGGGCGGGCTCGTTGCCGATGTTGGAGCCGATGGTCCGTCTCATCAACCCGGGCAGCGCCAGCTGCGACATCCCGCGGTCTGCGAAGTCGCCGATCCCGACGACGCGCACGGTGGTCAGCCCCCGCGGCGATCCCTCGTCGCGATAGTGCCGCGCCAGGGTATCGATGAACAGCTGGGGGACGGCATGTCCGGCCCCCGAGCCCCCGATGATCACCGTGGCGCCGTCCTCGATCAGGCTGACCGCGGCCACGGGGTCGACCAATCTCACGGCATGTACCCCCCGCCATTGGGGCTGAGCGTCTGGCCGTGATACATCGAAGCGGCGTCCGAGAGGAGGAAGATGACGCTGTCCGCTACGTCTTCGGGACGACCGAGCCGACCGGCCGGAAGATCCGCCTCTCGTCTTCGGCCCTCCTCCCCGGCAAACATGGAGGAGGTCATCTCGGTGACTGTCGGCCCCGGGGCGACTGCGTTGACACGGATCCCGAGCGGCCCGAACTCGCGGGCCAGTGACTTGGTCAACCCGAGCAGTCCCGCCTTCGCCGCCGCGTAGTGGGCGACGCCGGCCCATCCGATCTGACCGAGACGGGACGAGATCATGACGATCGACCCCTTCCCCCTCGAGATCATGCCGGGAAGCACTGCTTGGGAGCAGACAAACGGCGCGGTCAGGTCGACTGCGATCACGTCACCCCAGTCCCGGTCGGTGATCTCGAGAAAGGGAGTCTCCGGCATCACCCCGGCGTTGTTGACCAGGGCGTCGATCCGCCCCATCTCCGCCTCCACCGATGCAACCAGCAGACGCCCCGCCTCGGGCTCGATCAAGTCTGCAGCGACGGCCATCGCCCGGCGACCCATCCTCTGGATCTCGGAGACCAACCCCTCGGCCTCATCGGGCCGGTCGAGATAGGAGACGGCGACATCCGCCCCGGACGAGGCGGCGGCGCGGGCGATGGCCCCACCGATCCCGCGGCTGCCGCCGGTGACAAGAACCACCTGATCAATGAGGTCGGCCATGGGTGTCTCGCGCCTGGGTCGAAGGAGCGGCAAGCGCTTGCCGGGGCGGGTAGCGTACCGGTCGCCGGTCGCAGCCGCCAACGAGACCAGGATGGGGACAAACGCGAGTCGGCCGGGGACGGGCCCGTCGCGACTCCCGACATCGGATCGACCGGACCTGCACACTGTGCGCACATGATCACTCTCCGCTTACCAACGGCACGAGGCGAGCTCGAGCCCTACCGCCTCGGCGAACACCCACCTGTCGACCCGGTGCCCGGCCCCTGGTCGACGCGGGTGGTGTACGCCGCCGCGCATGTGGTGGCCGATCCGCTGGGCGACCCGACGGGCAGCGACGCCGTCGATTGGGAGTCGACTCTGGCCTTCCGGCACCATCTCTGGTCGCTGGGGTTCGGGGTGGCCGAGGCCATGGACACCGCGCAGAGGGGGGCAGGGTTGAGCATGGCCAACGTCTGGTCCCTGATCCGCCGCACCGCCGCCGAGAGCCGAGCCGTAGGCGGCACGAGCGTGTTCGGCGTCACCACCGACGACCTGGTCGAAGGGGGGCACACCCTCGATGAGATCGCGGCCTCCTACGAGAGGCAGCTGGAGCTGCTGGAGGATGTGGGCGGGGCGGCCATCATCATGCCGAGCCGGGCGCTGGCGGCGTCCGCCCGCTCGCCCGAGGACTACCTCGACGTGTACCAACGCCTGATCTCGGGGAGCAGGGACCCGATCATGCTGCATTGGCTCGGCGATGTGTTCGACCCGGCCCTCGCCGGCTACTGGGGCCATCGCGATCTGCGTCAGGCGGCCGAAGTCGTCCTCGAGATCATCGCCCCTGCTCCCGAGCGGGTCGCCGGGGTGAAGGTGTCGGTGCTCGATGCCGAGCTGGAGATCGAGTTTCGGCGTCGTCTTCCCTCCGGGGTCCGCTGCTTCACCGGCGACGACCTCGACTTCCCCCGTCTGATCGCAGGCGAGAACGGCGATCACAGCGACGCCCTGCTCGGCATCTTCGACCCGATCGCCCCGATGGCGAGCGCGGCCTTGCACCGGCTCGAGACGGGAGACAGGGACGGGTTCCTGCGTGCCCTGGAGCCCACCCTTCCGCTGTCCCGGCACTTGTTCGGGCACCCCACACATCATTACAAGACGGGTGTGGTCTTCCTCGCCTATCTGACAGGGCACCAGGGCCACTTCCGGATGATCGGTGGCCACGAAGGTGCGAGATCCATCGTCCATCTCTCCCAGCTGCTCCGGCTCGCCGACCGGGCCGGCCTCATTGCCGACCCCGAGCTCGCCGAGACCAGGATGAGCCTGCTCCTGAGGGTGTCCGGGGTCGATTGACTCCGTCGCCGGGGCTCAGACCCCGGCTCTCTCCGCCCCAAGAGCGTCTTCCATCTCCTCGATGGTCATGAGGACCTCGCGGGCCTTGCTCCCCTGGGATGGGCCGACAACACCCCGGCTCTCCAGAATGTCCATGACCCGGCCCGCCCTGGCGAAGCCGATCCGCAACTTGCGCTGCAACATCGAGGTCGAGCCGAGCTCGCTGCGCACCACCAGATCCATGGCCTGGCGCACCAGGGCTTCCTCCTCGTCGTCGACCTCCTCGGCCTGAGCCGCGGCGGCGGCCGCGGCTGCGGCCAGCACCTCCTGATCCTCGTATTTGGCCTCGCGCTGGGTGCGGACCCAATCCACGACGGCGTGGATCTCGCTCTCCCGCACCCAGGCGCCCTGGATCCTCTGCGGGCGTGGCTCCTTCGCGGTCACCACGAGCATGTCCCCCATCCCGATCAACTTGTCCGCGCCGGAACCGTCGATGATGACGCGGCTGTCGGTCTGCGAAGCCACGCTGAAAGCGAGACGGCTCGGGATGTTCGCCTTGATCACCCCTGTGATCACGTCGACCGAGGGACGCTGGGTGGCGATCACGAGATGGATGCCGACGGCGCGGGCCATCTGGGCGATGCGGACGATCGACTCCTCCACCTCGCGCCCCGCCACCATCATCAGGTCGTTCAACTCGTCGATGAGGATCACGATGTAGGGGAACCGGTCGAACCCTTCCGGGTCGAGGCCGCCGGCATCCCACTTGAGCCGATAGCCCTCGATGTCGCGCACCTTGGCGTCGGCGAGCAGGTCATAACGCCGATCCATCTCGGCAACCGCCCACTTGAGGGCGTCGTTGGCCTTCTTCGGATTGGTGATGACCCGAGTGAGCAAATGGGGCACCCCGTTGTATTGGCCCAGCTCGACCCGTTTTGGGTCGACCATGATCACCCGGACGTCGTCGGGATGGGTCCGCATCAGCAGCGACGTGACGATGGAGTTGATGCAGGACGACTTGCCGGCCCCGGTGGCCCCGGCGATGAGGACGTGGGGAAGCTCGGACAGGTTGAGTAGCTTGGGTAGTCCGGAGATGTCCATACCCAGGCCGACGGCCAAGGGATGGGTCTCCACGGCGGCTTCGGCGCTCGAGAGGATGTCCCCCAGCGAGACGAGACGTCGTTTCGTGTTCGGAACCTCGACCCCGATGGCCGACTTTCCCGGTATCGGGACCAGGATCCGCACATCGGGAGTGGCCAGGGCGTAGGCGATGTCATGGGACAGGCTCGACACCCGGTTCACCTTGACCCCTGGAGCCAATTCGATCTCGTATCGGGTGACGGTTGGGCCGGGGACGATCTTGGTCAAGGTGGCGTCGACGCCATGCTGGACCAGGGTCTCTTCGAGCTGTCGTGCAGTGTCCTCGAGTGCTCGCTTGCTTATCTCGCCACCGGTCCCCTCGTCGAGCAGGCTCAACGGCGGAAGCTTGTACCCGCCTGCCGGCTCGGCGGCAACGGGCGCCGGAGCGGGACGGACCATGGGCTTGGCCGGCTCCTTCGGCTTCTCCTGCTTGGGGCGCGAGGGCTTTGGCCTCTCGTGCTTGCCACGGCTCGACGGCTGGTTCTTGATCACGCGATCGGGCACGTGACCTGATCGCAGGCTGGTGCCGATCACAGCGGTCGACGCCAGTCGACGGGTGGACCGATACAGATCGAGGATTCCCGCGGCGAGCTCACGGACACTGGTCTGGGTCATGATGAGAACACCCATTCCCATCGCCGAGGCTAGGACGACGAATGCTCCCCACATCCCCAGGATGCGCCGCAAGGGGAAGGCGATCAGAGAGCCGACGGCGCCGCCGCGTTCCTTCACCAGATCCAGATTCGGGGCCAGCGCCACCGCACCGGTCATGAGATGAAAGAGGGCGAGAGAGCCGATGAAGGTCACGATTCCACCCGCGACCAGACGTTTCGCCCCGTCTCGGGGCTTTCCGACGATCATGGCCACCCCGATCCCGGCCAGCGCGGCGGGCAGGGCGAATCTCCACACACCGAACAGGAAACGGCTTCCCTTCGCCATCCCCTCACCCACGGGCCCGGCCAGGTCGACGAAGGCGAGCAGCACCAGGACGGCGAGGACGACGAGGATGAGACCCCAGACGTCGTCGGTCTGACGACCGAGGGTGTTCCGCACCGAGCCGCGGACCGCCACCAGCTTCTGGCGGATCGTGCTCCTCGGTGCCGTCTTCTTCTTTTTGGCTGCGGACACCCGTCTCCGCCCGGAGGAACCCTTCCGGGTGGGTGTCCTGGTTCCCATGTGGTCAGAAACAATACATGGGAGTCTGTTTTGACTGTGGATTAGCGACCAAGCCCAAACCAGGCAGCCCCTCCGGGAGACGAACAAACCCGGTTCAGAGCGGTCGCGGAAACCTCGCCCAGCGCGGGGAGTCCCAGGGGGGTCGCCCCCCGGAGGGAATAGCTAACCCGGTTCAGAGCGGTCGCGGCAACCCTGCCCAAGGCGGGGGATCCCAGGGGGGTCGCCCCCCCGAAGGAAATCGCTAACCCGGTTCAGAGCGGTCGCGGCACCCTTGCCCAGGGCGGGGGTCCCAGGGGGGTCGCCCCCCCGAAGGAAATAGCTAACCCGGTTCAGAGCGGTCGCGGCACCTTGCCCAGGGCGGGGGGTCCCTGGGGGGTGGTCCCCCCGGGAGATATCAGAGCTCCATGACCACGGGAACGATCACCGGGCGGCGGGCTGTCTCGGCCCGGATCACCCGACCGGCGGCCTGGCGGATCGTCTTCTGCAGCTCTCCCAGGTCGGAGCGACCGGTGGCATGCTCGCCGATGGCGGCGGACACGGCCTCCGCGGCTTTGGCCAGAACGGTGCTGGGGTCGTCCATCATCCCGTGACTGTCCATCTCCGGGCCGTAGAGCATGGCGCCGGTGTCGTGGTCGATACCCACCGTGATCACGACGACCCCCTCGTCGGCGAGATGTGATCGATCGCGGAGGACACCGGGCTGCACCTCGCCCAGGGCTGAGCCGTCCAGATACACATAGCCAGCGGGCACCGCCCTGCGCTGCACCTGGGTCTTGTTCCCTTTGATGATCACCCGATCCCCGTCCTCGAGGACATCGACATGCCGGATACCCATGCTGCGGGCGAGTTCGGCGTGGGCGTGGAGATGGCGGTACTCGCCGTGGACGGGCACGAATGCCTGGGGCCGGACCACGTTGAGATAGGTGAGGAGCTCGTCGCGGTTGGCGTGACCCGAGACATGGACCGGAGCGTTCACGCCGTGGACCACGTGGGCCCCGCGTCGGATCAGGTTGGAGATCACCTTCGACACCGCGGTCTCATTGCCGGGGATGGGCTTCGCCGAGATGAGAACGGTGTCACCCTCACCCAACTCAACGAACTTGTGTCTTCCCTGTGACATCAGGGAGAGGGCGGCGAACGGCTCGCCCTGGCTCCCGGTGGTGATGAGCAGCTGCTGGTCGAGGGGCAGGTCGCTCAACTCCTTGATGTCGAGGACCGACTTCTGGGGCACGTCCAGCACCTTCAGATCGCCGGCGATCGCCGTATTGCGATGCATGGAGCGACCGAAGAAGGCGACCTTGCGCCCATTCTTGATCCCGGCGTCGGCGATCTGCTGGATCCGGTGGATGTGCGAGGCGAAGCATGCGGCGATCACTCTCCCGCCCGCATCGCGTATCACGTCGGAGATCGGGCGCCCGACCGAGCTCTCAGAAGCCTCGAATCCCGGCTTCTCCGCATTGGTGGAGTCGGAGAGAAGGAGACGGACGCCGCGTCTGCCGAGGGTGGCGATGGCGGGAAGATCGGTGGGGACCCCGTCTATCGGGGTCGGGTCGAGCTTGAAGTCCCCGGAGTGGAGGATCACGCCCTCCGGCGTGTCCAGGGCGATGGCCGTGGCGTCGGGGACGGAATGGCTGACCGGGATCATCTGGAAGCGGAACGGGCCATGGTCGATCCAGTTCTTGACCTCGACCGGGCGCAGGTCGGCTTCAACGCCGATTTCCTCGATACGCCCCCGGGCCAACTCGACAGAGAGCCTGGTCCCGTAGACCGGGACGTTCACCTCCCTCAAGAAATAGGCGAGGGCACCGGTGTGGTCCTCGTGGCCGTGGGTGAGGATCACGCACTCGACGTCTTTGGATCTCTCCACAAGCCAGGACCAGTCCGGGAAGACCAGGTCCACCCCAAGCATGTCCTCCTCGGGGAACATGAGCCCACAGTCGATGAGTGCGATCCTGCCCTCGATCTCGACGGCCGCGCAGTTGCGGCCGATCTCGCCGAGACCACCGAGAAAGGTGACCGAGACGCTCACAGGCCCTGAACGGCGCCGAGAGCCTTCTCCACCGCGACCAAGGTCTCCTCCGACGCATCTACGAGTGGAAGTCGGACACCGCCCACCGGCTCCCAGAGTCGGTCCATCGCCCCCTTCACCGGGCTGGGGTTCGTCTCGAGGAAGCAGGCCTCGCAAAGTGGCAGCAAGACATGGTGGAGACGCCGGGCCTCATCGATGTCACCGGCCAGAGCGGCCTTCACCATTGCCGAAACCGTCCTCCCGGCGAGATGTGCGACGACAGAGACGACGCCGACCGCACCGACCGCCATCATCGGCCAGGTGTGCGAGTCCTGACCCGAGTAGACGGGGAAGCCGGGGATACGGTTCACCGTTCGACTTGTGAAGTCGAGACTCTCCACCGCATCCTTCACGGCCACCACTTTCTCGTGCTCCGCGAGACGCGACATCGTCTCGATCTCGATCAGCCTCCCGGTGCGACTCGGGATGTTGTACAGCATCACGGGAACACCGACGTCTGCGATCGCTGTGAAGTGGGCCTCCAGACCGGCCTGGCTCGGTTTGCTGTAATACGGGGTGACCGCCAGCACCCCATGACATCCGAGATCGGCGGCCTTCGCGGTGAGCTCCACCGATTCGGCGGTGTTGTAGGTGCCGGTCCCGGCGATCACATAGGTGTCCTTCCCGGCCACGGCATCGATGACTGTCTTGTACAGGGACAGCTTCTCGACCGGGCTCAGTGTCGGGGACTCGCCGGTGGTGCCGGTCACGACCAGGGCGTCGCTTCCGTTGTCCGAGAGGTGACGGGCCAGGTCCCACGCCTTCTCGTGATCGACTTCCCCGGAAGGCATGAAGGGGGTGATCATGGCGGTGGCAACGTGGCCGAATGGCGCGGTGGGCAGAGAACTCACTTCCCCCAGGTTACCGATCGATCCACTAGAACATCCGAATGGAGCTTCGTCTGCCCGCCCCCTGCCTGATCGTGCTGATCGGTCCCTCCGGGTCGGGGAAGAGCACATGGGCAGCTCAGACGTTTCACGAGACCGAGATCGTCTCCTCCGACCGACTACGCGCGATGGTGGGTGCCGGTGAGGACGATCAGCAGTCGAGCCCGGTGGCGTTCTCCCTCCTGGAGGAGATGGTCGTCGAGCGGGTGAGACGCAAGCTGACCACGGTGGTCGACACCCTCGGCTTCGATGCGGAGAGCCGGCAGAGGTGGGTCGGCCTAGCCCATGCTGGAGGCCTCCCCGCAATCGCCGTCGTCTTCGATACGCCCGCCGACGAAGCAAGGGGAAGGAACTCTGGCCGCCCCCGCCCGCTCCCCAGGAATGTCCTCGACAGGCAATTCGCTCGATTTCGGACCGTTCGCTCTGAGATCGGGGAGGATGGGTTCGACCAGGTGCTGAGCGAGCAGCCGGTGGCGGTGGTGGCACCGGCCATCGCCACGGCCAGCACGGCACAGAACCGCGAGATCCCTGGGCGGAGCGATGCCCACAGCTTCGGGCTGGTGCTCAATCGCTTCGATTGGGGCATCGACCGCAGCGGGCTGGCGGAGCGGCTCGCCTCCATCGCGCGACGAGCCGAGACCGCCGGCTTTCGCGATCTTTGGGTGATGGACCACTTCCGGCAGATCCCGCGGGTGGGCCGGGAGTGGGAGGACCTTCCCGAGGCCTATGTGACCCTCTCCCACCTGACCGCGGTGACGTCCACGATCCGGCTCGGCGCCCTGGTAACGGCAGTCACTCATCGCCACCCGGCCGTCCTGGGGCGGATGCTGGCCACGCTGGATGTCCTTTCCGGTGGCCGGGCCAATCTCGGGCTCGGGCTCGGCTGGGATGGGTCCGAGCACGAGGGCTTCGGCATCCCGTTCCCTCCCACGCCGGTGCGGTACGGGATGCTGGAGGACACACTGCGCATGCTTCCTCTGCTCTGGGGCAAGGGCTCGCCTTCCTTCGAAGGATCCACCTTCTCGGCGTCGAAGCTGACTTGCTACCCCCGCCCGATCCAGGACCGGATCCCCATCCTCGTCGGAGGATCCGGGGAGAAGAAGACCCTGCTCCTGGTCGCCCGACACGCCGACGCCTGCAATCTGTTCGGTCGACCGGACGTGATCAGGCAAAAGGTCGAAGTCCTGCGTCGCCACTGTGCCGAGGTCGACCGGGATCCGGATCAGGTCGAGGTAACCCATCTGGTCGACACGATGACGGCGCCGGACCGTAAGGCCCTGCGGGAGCGTGTGGAGCAGATGAGAAGTCGGGACATGCCCGCCGACGTGTTCGTGGCGAGACACAACGCAGGCACTGTCGAGGACCAACTCGCCCATTTCGCTGCATACCACGAGGCCGGTGCCGGTCACTCGATGGTCGTCCTTCCCGATGTGCATCTCGAGGGGAGCATCGAGACATTCGGTGCTGTCATCGCAAAACTGACCCGCACTTAGACTCGGGGCCATGGCTGCTAACTCAACGATGCTTCCGCTCGGCACCAAGGCCCCCGGCTTCGACCTCCCCGACGTGGTCTCCGGCACAGAGGTCTCCCTGAGCGACTTCGACACCAAGAAGGCCCTGGTCGTGATGTTCATCTGCAATCACTGCCCGTACGTGCAGCACGTGCGAGACGAACTGGCCCGTTTCGGAATGGACTACCTCAACACCGACCTGGGGATCGTGGCGATCTGCGCCAACGATCCGGACCGGTATCCGGAGGACGGACCCGAGGCGATGAAGAAGGAGGCCACCACCTACGGGTATGCCTTCCCCTATCTCTTCGACGAAGACCAGAGTGTTGCCGCGGCATACACCGCCATGTGCACTCCCGATTTCTTCCTGTTCGACTCCAACCGCGCCCTCGTCTACCGCGGGCGTTTCGACGAAACCCGACCCAACATGGGAGTTCCCGCCACGGGGGCCGACCTGCGAGCCGCGGCCAATGCCGTCCTGGCGGGCCAACCTGTCAGCGAGCAGCAGTGGCCGTCGGTCGGCTGCTCGATCAAGTGGAAGCCGGGGAACATCCCCGCCTACGTCGGGGCCGCCTGACCCCCGCAGGGGTAGACGCGACGGACGCGCAGATCGCACAGAGAAAGAGAGGCCCCATGGCCACCCAATACCCATCCGCCCCCGACCTCACCATCGATCTCGACAAGAGCTACACCGCCACGCTCGACACCAATCATGGTGAGATAGTGATCGAGCTCGACACGGCCCGGTCGCCACTGGCGGTGAACAACTTCGTCTTCCTCGCTCGCGACGGCTACTACGACGGTGTCATCTTCCACCGGGTCATCGAGAACTTCATGATCCAAGGAGGCGATCCGACCGGGACGGGGACCGGCGGCCCGGGATACAAGTTCCGCGACGAGATCGAAGGGGCCGGGACCTACAGCAGGGGCACTGTGGCCATGGCTAACGCCGGGCCCAACACCAACGGATCCCAGTTCTTCATCTGCCACGCCGATGTCGGGCTCCCCCATTCGTACACCATCTTCGGCAAAGTCACCTCAGGGATCGAAGTCGTGGACTCGATTGCCAACGCTGCAACCGACCGGAACGACCGGCCCGAAGTGGACGTCGTCATCAACAGGGTGACGATCAGCGAGACCTGACCGGGCATCTGCCTCGATTAAGTGACACGACGCGACGTTTTCCACTAGCGTTCAGCATGCTGCTTCGGCGGCGACTCGTTGGCTTCCCGTCCTGATTGCGACCGGATCGAGCGCAGGGGTCGTACCGGACAACAAGGAGAAGGGCTGCCAAGAGGCCCTTCAAGAGACAAGGATGACGGGACGTCATGAACATCTATGTAGGGAACCTCCCCTTCAACACCACGGCAGCAGACCTCGAGGCGCTGTTCGGTGAGTACGGCACGGTGGACTCCGCCGCAATCATCAACGACCGGGAGACCGGGCGCTCGCGCGGATTCGGCTTCGTCGAGATGGACAACACGGCTGGGGCCAAGGCGATCGAAGAGCTCGACGGGGCGGATTACAACGGCCGCAACCTCAAGGTGAACGAGGCAAGGCCTCGCGAGGAGCGCCCCCGCCGCTAGTGCTCTGGCACTAGTTCAGCCAGACCGCTCCCGGTGAATATGTCGCCCCGGCACGGGGCGATGGGCCGGGTCGTCGAGGAATAGCCGTTCGCCCTCCACGTGGAGCAAGTTCGGCCCGTAGGCGGCGGTCAGGTTGCCGACTGTCAGCACTTCCTCAGGGATTCCCGCGGCGATGACGCGCCCGGAGAGCAGGAGCACATGATCCGCGACCTGCGCCTCGGCCAGGTCGTGAGTGGTCATCACGATGGTGCACCCGGTTTGCCTCTCGTCGTGGATGACGTGATCGATGGCCTGCGCCGAGGTGAGGTCGAGACCGGTCAGCGGCTCGTCGAGCAGCAGGATGTCGTGCTCCTGGGCAAGGCCCTGGGCCACGAACACGCGCTGTCGCTGGCCCCCCGATAGCTGGCTCAGGTGACGACCGGCCAGGTCGCCGATCCCCATCCTGGCCATCGAGCTCTCGATGGCTGCCATGTCCGCAGTGCCGAGCTTCCGGTAGGGGCCTGTGGTTGCGTACCGCCCCATGGCCACCACCTCGCGAACCGTGACCGGCAGGGCGTCGTTCACCTTCGTGCTCTGGAGAACGAAGGAGAGACGCTGCTCGACCCCGTCTACGGGCTCGATGGCGATTCTCCCGGAGACCGGCTCGATCAGGCCGGCGATGGCGGCGAGGATCGTCGACTTACCTGAGCCGTTGGGGCCGATCAACGCCGTGATGCCTCCCCGCGGGACGGCGAAGGTGGAACGATCGATCGCCACCGTCGCCCCGTAGGCCAACATCAGGTCGTGGGCGACCACCGCCACCGGATTCATGCGCATCTCGTGCATCGACCTTCGACTTCCAGAGTGTGCCCGCTGGCGGAGAAGGCGGACATCTCCGACACCTGCCCGACCAAACGCTCGAGCCTGGTCTCCAGATCCTGGGGAAGCTCGATGTCCTCCACCCCCCCGCACTTGATGCACACGAGATGATGATGATGACCGGCCAGCCACTCTGCGATCTCGTACCTGGTGATGCCCTTGCTGCCGTGATGGGGTTGCACCACGCCCGTCTCCTCGAGCACGGCGAGAGTCCGATACACCGTGGAGACAGGAACCTCGCCCGACAGGTTGGCATGCACCTCGGAGGCCGACAAGGGCCCATCGGCACGCTCCAATGTCGCTACCACTTGACGTCGCCCTCCGGTGAAGCGAACACCCGACTCGGCGAGCCGTTCCTCGACCAGTCTCTCCTGGATTGACACCGGTCAACTACCCCTTCTACAGTTCTTGATAATGATTCTCATTATAGTTCATCCAGCGCCGAGAGCTGAGACTCCATGACCTCACGTCCCTCGAAACAGCCGGTCCGCATGATTGCAGCGTCGCTGGCCTTGGTGTCGATGCTGGCTGCGTGCGGTAGCGACGGCCAGCAGGGCGAAGACGGCATCCTGGTGATCGCTACCACCTCGATCCTGGCCGACATCGCCTCGAATGTCGTCGGAGAGAATGGGATCGCCGAGTCCCTCATCCCGATCGGTGGCGACTCCCACGACTTCGCGCCATCGTCGCAGCAGCTTGCTCGACTGGGCCGAGCCGACCTGGTGGTGGCCAACGGGTTGAATCTCGAGGAGAGCATGGTGGATGTGCTCGACTCCCTGCGAGCGGACGGGGTCGAGGTGATCGAACTTGCGCCCCTGGTCGACCCCATCCCCTTCGTCGAGTCTGAGAACAATGAGGACGACGGGGGGGATGAAGACAACGGCGAGGTCGAAGGGGACGAGCACGGGGCCGCGGACCCGCACTTCTGGAACGACCCGATCCGAGTAGGAGAGGCGGCGCTAGCCCTGGCCGGGTCCCTCGAGGAGTCCAATCCGGGTGGAGGCTGGCTGGCGAGGGCCGAGGCATACGCCGATGAGATGTCTGCAGTCGACACCACCATTCGCGCTCTGGTCGAGAACGTGCCCGAGAAGTCACGGCGGTTGGTCACCAACCACCAGGCATTCGGCTATTTCGCCAATCGGTACGGCTTCGAGCTGATCGGCGTGGTGATTCCGGGTGGTTCGACTCTGGCCGAGCCCAGCTCGGCAGAGCTGGCGGAGCTGGTCGAAGTGATGGAGAGCGAAGGTGTGCAGGTGATCTTTGCCGAGACCAGTCAGCCGACCACCCTGGCGGATGCCGTGGCCGCCGAGCTGGGAGCCGACATTCAGGTGGTCGAGCTCTTCACCGAGTCACTGGGGCCTCCGGGATCCGACGCCGAGACCCTTTCCGCGATGCTCGTCAGCAACGCCGAGAAGATCGCATCCGCCCTCGGCTGATCATGTCTACCGTCGCGCCGACATGGATTGGGTGACCGAGCCGTTCCAACTCGCCTTCCAGCAAAGGGCCCTCGTCGGTGGCGTCCTGGCTGCCGTCGCCCTGGCAGTGGTGGGGACCTGGGTGGTGATCCGGGGCATGACATTCCTGGGGGATGCCTTGGTCCATGGGGTGATTCCCGGGATCGCCCTGGCGGTGATCTTCGACTTCAACGTGATGGTCGGAGCGATCCTGGCCGCCGTGACGATGATCGGCGGAATCAACCTGGTGCATCGACAAACGAGCTTCTCCGAGGACACCGGAATCGGCCTGCTCTTCGTAGGCATGCTCGGCTTGGGTGTGATCATGATCTCGAGCACGGACTCCTACACCGGGAACCTCACCAGCATCCTGTTCGGGAACGCGCTCGGGGTGACGACCGGTGGCCTGGCGATCCTCGCCGGAGTGGCGGTCCTCGTCCTAGGAGTGTCCGTCCTGCTCTACCGCCACTTCCTGGTCCTCTCGTTCAATGAGCAAAAGGCGAGGCTTCTCGGCCTCAATCCGACTCTGGCCCATCTCGCCCTCCTCTCGCTGATCACCATCTCGATCGTGGGCTCGTTCCAAACCGTGGGCACACTCCTGGTCTTCGGTCTCCTGGTCGGCCCGGCGGCCACGGCCGCCCTCCTGGTGAGGCGGGTGCCGTCGATGATGGTGACCGCAGCCTCGATCGGCATCGTCTCGGTCGTCCTCGGCCTCGTGGTCAGCTACTACGCCAACACCTCCGGCTCGGCGACCATGGCGGTGATTCCCATAGTGTTCTTCTTCGCCGTGCTGGCAGTAAAGACGCTGCGGCGCCCTCCCGGCGCCGTGCCTCGTGCCGGATCGAGCTGAGCCGAGGCTCACTCCCCCCAGGTCTCACCCGGCTCGAGTTTCACCACGCGGGCCGAGGTGTGCTCCTGGAGCTCATCCGGGGTCCCGGCGAGGATGGGGAAAGTCCCATAGTGGACCGGGATCACCGTAGAGACCCCGACCATGTCTGCCGCTCTCCCCGCGTCACCGGGCCCCATCGTGTAGTGACCCCCGATGGGCAGCACCGCGATCTCCGGTTTGAAGCGCTCTCCGATCAGCGCCATGTCCCCGAACACGTCGGTGTCCCCTGATTGGTAGACGACGGTCCCATCTTCGAAGGCGATGACCCAACCCCAGCAGCCGAGTTCACGAGTGACCTGGTCGACCCCTGATCCCAGCGTCGCACCTCCGGTGTGGTCGGCATGCACCATGGTGAATCGGACCCCGTCCACCTCCACCGTGCCCCCATTGTTCATCCCGATCGACTCGATGCCGCGGGCACCCAACCAGACGCTGAGCTCGTGAGAGCCGATCACAGTCGCCCCGTCGACCCCGGCCAGCTCGACGAGATCGGCACAATCGTCGCCCACGTGGTCGAAGTGGCAATGCGTGGGCGCAACCACGCTCACCTTCTCCGGTGTGCGGAAGGCCTCGGCGTAGTTGGGAGCCCCGGACCACCGATCGACCCAGACCCACACGTCGGCCGGCGAGCGATAGAGGACCCCGCCGTGCCCGAGCCGGGTGATCCGAAGATCGGTCATCGTGTGCCTCCTTTGCCGACGGTCCGAGGCTCCCTCGGGCTCTCTCTCCTCGGTCCGAACCGTACTCAACGAAGCAAGGAGAGGACCTCGGCCAGATTCTCCACGGACCGGGCGTCGATCGGGTCGAGCACGGCCTGGACGTGCCCGACGCCGGCCTCGGCGAAACCGGCGAGCGACTCGGCCATCTTCGATCTCGAGCCTGTGATCGGCGGCGCCTCGGGGCGCTCCCCGCTGCCTACGATGCGTCCAGCCCCGCGCTCGAACTGGATATACACCGCCACGGTGCGCTCGAGAGTTGCCGGATCGCGCCCTACTTCGGCACAGACCGCATCGACGAGCTCGTTCAACGGAGCCAGACCGGCAGGGCTGTTCTCGAACCCGGTGAACCAGCTGTTCCACATATCGACGTGGGGCACGGCGATCCTCAACATGCGAGGGCCGTTGGAACCGATCATGAGTGGCATGCCGGTCCGGGCCGCGGGTAGCAGCTCGAGCTCGTGGTGGCGGTAGAAGCGGCCGTCGAAGGAGTCGATCGAGCCTTCCCTGATCAGGGTCCGGATGATGGTGAACGCCTCTTCGAACCTCGACACACGCCGGTCGTAGGGGAACCCGAACGCCTCGTACTCGGCCTTGTTCCAACCCGCCCCCAGCCCGAGGACGAGACGGCCGCCGCTTATCTCGTCCACAGTTGCCGCCTTCTTGGCGATCATCGCCGGGTTGTGGAACGAGGTTGCGGCCACGAGTGGCCCGAGCAGCACCCGCTCCGTCGCCTCGCCCAGCGCCGCCAGGATCGACCAGGCCTCCCACGGGCCCCGCACCCCGGTGACCGGATCGCTGAAGAGAAGGTGGTCGCCCACCCACACCGAGTCGAAACCTGCCTGCTCGGCGGTGCGGGCGATGTCGCGCACCTCGGCCCAGGGCACCTCCCGCTCGACTTCGGGAAGCTGTATGCCAACCTTCATCGGAAACGTCATCGGTGTCATGGTACGGATCCCCGAAGCGAGCTCATCCCGACTCAACCCGGCCCAGCGACGGGAGCATCTCCGCCGGATGGCCGGCGGCTCGTTCGACATCGTGGTCATCGGAGGCGGAGTCACCGGGTGCGGGGTGGCCCTCGACGCAGCCACACGCGGACTGTCTGTGGCGCTGGTGGAGCAGCGGGACTATGCCTCGGGCACGTCGAGTCGCTCCAGCAAGCTCTTACACGGCGGGCTTCGCTATCTGGAGCAGCGGAGGTTCTCCCTGGTGCGCGAGGCTCTCGCCGAGCGCAATCTCATGCTCAACCATCTCTGCCCCCATCTGGCCTCCCCCGTCTCGTTCCTCTACCCGCTCAGGCATCGGGTCTGGGAGCGCCTCTATGTGGGCAGCGGCGTGATGCTCTACCAGATGTTGGCCGCGCTGGCGCACAGCCCGCTCCCCCGCCCGGCTCATCTGGGCAGGAGATCGGCGCTGGAGATGGCCCCGGCCCTGGACGAGAGATCATTGATCGGGGCGGTCAGGTACTGGGATGCCCTGGTCGACGACGCCCGTCACACCATGATGCTGGCTCGGACGGCCGTCGCCCACGGCGCGAGGATGGCGACTGGGGTGAGAGCGACCGCGATGACGTTCGAGAAGGGGCGCGTCTCCGGAATCGAGGCACGCGACCTGGAGAGCGGTGGTGAGCTCCGGATCCGGGGACGCAAGACGATCAACGCCACCGGGGTGTGGAGCGATGACGTCCAGGCGATGGCCGGCGACCGTGGACTCGACGTAGCGGCGTCGAAAGGAATCCACATCGTCGTCCCCCGGGATCGAATCCGGGCCGAGAGCGGTGTCATCCTGCGCACGGAGAGGAGCGTGCTCTTCGTCATCCCATGGGGGCGACATTGGATCCTGGGGACGACCGACACGCCCTGGGAGCTGAGGAGGGCCCATCCGGCGGCAAGTCGCACCGATATCGAATACCTCCTGAGTCGGGTCAACACGGTCCTGGCCGACCCTCTCACCACCTCCGACGTGGTCGGGGTGTATGCCGGGCTTCGCCCCCTCCTGATCGGGGAGTCCGACGACACTAGCAAACTGAGCCGGGAGCATGCCGTGCTCGAATCGGACACCGGGCTCATCAGCGTGGCCGGAGGCAAGTACACCACCTATCGGATCATGGCCCGCGACGCGGTGGACGCGGCGGTGTCGGACTTCGCCTCGACAGTCCCCGCCTCGCACACCGAGCAGATCCAGCTGGTGGGAGCAAACGGCTTCGCCAGGATGATGGAGAATTCCTCGCAGATCGGGTTGCCCGAGCCCGAGCGTCTGCTCCGGAGATACGGATCGGAGGTGGGTCGTCTCGCCGAGCTGGTGCGATCCGACCCGTCGATGGGCGAGACGCTGGTCGACGGGGCGCCCTATCTCCGCGCCGAGATCGACCTGGCTGCACGTGACGAGGGGGCGATGCACCTGGACGACATCCTGACCCGTCGCACTCGGATCTCGATCGAGACCGAAGACCGCGGCATCGAGGCTGCCACCGAGGCAGCCGTCATCGTGGCGCCGATCCTCGGATGGGATGCTCCCGCCGTCGAACGCGAGATCACCCATTATCGGGCCAGGGTCGACGCCGAGCGTGACTCACAGGCACAGCCCGACGACAGCACCGCCGATGCGGCGCGGATGGGCGCCCCGGACGTCAGGACCGGTCGCAGTGAGTGATCAGGTAGGTATCGATCGGGGCTGCCGGCCGTCCTACGAGACCGGGGCCAGCTCGGCGTCGGTGGGCAGGGCGGCCCGGTCGAAGTTGCTCACGGCATTCCAGAGGATCCAGCCCACCCCGTGATCCTCCGCCGCCTGGATCGACCGTCGGATCTCCTCGTTGGTCCACCAGAACGCCTGTAGCCAGGGGCGCAGGACCACGCCCGGCTCGATCCGCCTCATAGCGTCCTCGATGGCGTCCGAGGTGACGTCGTAAGGGTGATCGTTCGGGTCGTCGAAGCCAAGCCATCCCGGCGAGTAGTGGCTGGGATAGATCATCGGGCTGAACGCATCGAGATGGCGAGACATCTGCTCGGGACGCTGCCCGATCCCTTGGTCGTTGCCGGCCGAGACAATGATCCCGAAAACGTCGGCACTGACCGCACAACCTTTCGCCCTGACTCTCGAGCTGGCGGCGTGGACGAAGGCCTCGATGACCGACACCCGGTCCTCCTCGGCCATCTCCAATTGGCCGCTCGATTGGGCCGCCGCCTCTGACGGGAATCGGATGTAGTCGAACTGCACCTCGTCGAAGCCCAGATCACACGCCTCCTCGGCCAGGGCGATCGGGTACTCCCAACCTTCGGTCGCAGTGGGGTCGATCCACCCGCCCTCGAAGGCGATCTCGGGACGGGCCTCGGCCCAGAAATCGTCCTCGAAAGTGACGATCCGGGTGATGGTGTAGAGACCCGCCGCCTCGGCCTGTGCCGTCCGCTCCCGAGGGTCGTAGGCATCGACCGCCGCCCCGGACTCGTTGGCCAGAGCAACCTCGGTCTCGTAGAAGACACGGCCCCCTTCCTGTTTGGTGTCGAAGACGAGAGCATTCACCGCGGTGGTCTCGGCCAGGTCGAGGATTTCGGCGAAATGCTCGTCGTCGCCGGCGGCCATACCGCCTACCCGTAGCCCGCGGATCCGAATTGGCTCGATACTCAGCTCGACGAAGCCCTGGGAGCCATCCCATGCCATCTCGGTCCCGACCCAGGCCGGCTTGTGGACGCTGATGGGCCCCGGGGTGGGGACCATCAGGTCGAACCAGCCATCGGCTGCACTGGTCGTCTTCTCCCCGCCCACGGTCACCGTCGCCGCCGGCACCGGGTCGCCATCGACGCTCGACACCTTGCCCACGAGTTGGATCGGGGGAACAGTCTCCTCGGTCGACGACTGATCGCCCGGGTCGCCCCGATCGGATGGGACTCGCTCCCCGCCTTCGACCCCGAGTGTGCATCCCCCCAGGAAGAGGAAGATGGCCAGCAGGGCCGGAGACCTCATCTGTGGCCCAAGGTCAGGTGCCGAGCCGCAGGACCATCGCCGTTATGGCGAAGAGCACGAGCAGGGTGTCGGCCGTGCCGAAGGCAGCGATCCTGGCTGCGGATCCCCTGATCGCGGACTTGTCGCCCGACTCGATCGCCTGAGCCGCACGCTCGGATCCCGGACCGAACACGAAGATCCCGAGCAAGGCCCCCACGATGATCACCCCGAATCCGATGGTCACGAAGAGATCGTCGAAGCCGTACACCTCACTGTCCACCACCATCCAGATGCCGGTGGCGAGGATGAGCAAAGAGGCGGGCATGTAGAGCCGCGACGAGAGCCTGCCCGCCACCCGGTACCAGCCTGCCGCCGCCTCGGGGCTTTGCCCTGCGGCCATGGACGGCGCAAGTGCCTGGACGATGTTCGCCCCGAACCAGGTTGCCGCTCCGGCGATGTGCAGAACCAGCAGGATGTCTCGCAGCTCCATCGACGACTCCGATCTCTCGATGGGTGAAAACCTACCTGGCCGACGATGCTCTCAGCGCGCATACCATCGCCAGCCAGTTGACCGGCACATCACAAGGGATCGGCTGTCGTGACGCAGCCCTGTCCACCATCCTCCTGCTCGGATTCGGGATCGTCTTCTTCGCGGCGGGGCTCACGCTGATCAATCGCGACCAATGCACCGGAGTCTGCGAGATCATCGGGCTGACCCTCCTCTACGCGGGGGGGCCGATTTCGGCGCTCATCGGCATCGCCAGCGAGTCTGTCATCGTCGCCTGGCCGTTGGATCTCACCTTGTGGGTGGTACTCGGGTTCGCGGTGGCCCGCCTCGCCGCAAGCAGGGACACTCGGCCCTGGGGGCTCCTGGTGGTCCTGGTCGGCTTGTCCCTGGCCTATGGACTAGTCCTCTCGCAGATAGTTGAATTGGCCGTGTAGTTCGGGCGCCTTCCTCCTACTGTCAGCCTCGATGGTCCACACCCGACGGGTCCGCAATCTCACGCTCGCTGCCGCCGCCCTCTTCCTCGCCGCCGCCTCTTTCGGAGGCACTGCCCTGTTCCAGGCGGACCGACCCGGCGCGGATCTGGCCCCGGTCGGGGACGCCGCAGAGTTGATCCAGATCCTTCAGGGCAACCAAACAGTCCTCTGGACCTCACTGTCGGGTGGTGTGGTCACCTCGTACCGGTTGCAGGGTTGGGCCAGCACCGTCGACGGAAACGAGTTGGGTGGCGCGGTGATCATCGAGCGGCCGCAGGATGGAACGGCGGGCGTCATCGATTTCGGTGAGAAGCCGAAGACGGTCACCTTCGAGGTCTCCGACTAGACCGCCAGGTACTGGTCCAGGTCTCCGTCGTCGTAGGGGCCTACCGCCCCGATCATCCGCTGACCCGTGTACAGCTCGGTGGCTATGGCTTGCACATCGTCGAGGCTGACCGCCTCCAGCTTGGCCAGTCTCTCATCGACGGAGAGATGGGGCATGCCGGCCAGCTCGTCCCGTCCCAGCCTCACCATTCGGCTGTTCGGGTCCTCCAATGCCAGGGCCAACCCGCCGCGCATCGATCCCTTGGCCCGCTCCAGTTCCTCGACCGAGATCCCTTCCTCGACCACCTTGGCCAGCTCCTCCCGAATGACGTTCAGGGCGGTCTCGGTTTGGCTCGGGGTGGTCCCGACGTAGACACCCCACGCGCCGGCGTCGGCATAGGCCATCTTGAACCCGTACACCGCATAGGCCAGACCTCGCTCCTCGCGGATCTCACGGAACAGCCGTGAGGACATCCCGGCCCCCATGACGTGGTTGAGCACCTCGAACGCCCAGCGCTTCTCGTCGCTGCGGGTGAGACCTCTGCCCCCGAGGACGATGTGGGCCTGCTCCGTGTCGCGGCGGGTGATCTTGACCACCGGCCAAGGGGCGGCGGGGCCATGTTCGTGCTCTACTTTCTCCCCCGACCAGTCGCCGAACCGCTCGGCCACCATCTCGACCACGGCCTCGTGCTCGATCGACCCCGCCGCAGCCACCACCATCGACCCGGCTCCGTAGCGGCGCTTCCAGTAGCTGTGGATGTCGTCGCGGGACATGGCCCTGATCGACTCCCGGGTCCCGAGGACCGGTGCTTCGAGAGGGTGATCCACGAAGACCGCCTCGGTGAAGTTCTCGAAGGCGACATCGTCGGGATCGTCTTCGTTCATGTTGATCTCCTCGATCACGACCTGCCGCTCCGCGTCGATCTCGTTCTGCCGGAAGGCGGGACGTTGCAGCATCTCGGAGAGGACGTCGAAGCCGGTGCCCAGGTCCTGGTCGAGGAGACGAGTCCAATAGCAGGTGGCCTCCTTCGAGGTGAAGGCGTTGGACTCGGCGCCGATCGCGTCGAAGATCTCCGAGACCTGGCGCGCCGATAGCTTCTCGGAGCCCTTGAACAAGAGATGCTCGAGGAAATGCGAGGCGCCGTGCTCGTTGGGTTGCTCGTCGCGGGTGCCGGTGTCGATCCAGCAGCCAAGGGCGACGGACCGAAGCGATGGCATGGGCTCGGTGATGACACGAAGCCCGTTGGGAAGGGTGGTCAGGTCGTAGTGCACGGCAGAGAGTGTATGGATCTTCGACTCATACACCCGTAGTCAGTACCAGGTACCAGGTACTGACTACGGGTCGAACAGCGCCAAAGCGCTGTTTGACACTTATGAGACAATGCGCAGCTATGCGCGGACGGGACCAGACCTTTCTCTCCGACCTGATCGGGCCCGAGGATCAGGCGATCGAGGCCGTCGTGAGCCGCTATCAGCGGGTGGCCCCGGCCGTCACCCGATTCGCCCGGTCCCTATCCCAGAATCCCAACCTGCGGGTACGTCTTGGCTCCGAGGCGGCCGCCTCGAGCGACGAGGTGGTCTGCGATCCACGCATCTTCCAGGCGGCGTACCACCGCAACGCCCCGGTCACCCCGGACGAGGTGGCCATCGCCTCCGCCCTCCACGAGGTGATGCACCTGGTCTCGACCAACCTCGACGAGAAGCGCCCGCTTCCTGAGGGCTGGCCGGTCGAGGGCGAGCCGGCCAGCGAAGCCGAGGTCGACCTGCTCACCGCACTGGAGCGCACCAACAAGCCTGTCGCCGAGGTCCTCTTCTTCTCCCTGGAAGACGCCCGCCAGGAGGCCCAAGGCCTGGCCATGTACCCGGGTGCCCGCTCGGTCCTCGAAGACCTCTATCTCTCCTCGCTGGGACAGGCGATCAGCCGCTCCGGGTCGTTGAGCCAGTTTGTCCTCGGCTGCTTCCTCCTCACCGGGGGCTATGTCGAGCGCGACCTGCTGGAACGGCGATTCGATCCGAGAGCCGCCACCGCCATCGACGACGCCACCCACCATTGCGAGCTGGCGGCCGACTCGGACGATCCGTGGGATGTGGCTCACCTCGCCCTCGAGCTCGAGGCCATTGCCCGAGCGCATGGGCTCATCACCGAGGTTCCCGCCAGCGCCACCAACGCACAGCGCCAGATGGCAGCCAAAGACGATGCGGAGAAGGCGACCGACGGTGTCGATTCCCTGCGGCTGACCACTCCGATCCTGTCCGATGCCGACTCTTATCAGGACACACGGCGCTCGGCCGAGGCCAGGTCGGGGATATCGGACCGCAAGGGAGCCTCCGACATCGCCGGGGAGGAGTCGACCGACCAGTTGCTCAGGGTCAGCCAGGCACCGGACGTGTTCCTCCCTACCGGTCAAGGGGGCAAGCTGGTGGTCGGGCCCATCCCGTCGGCATTCTCCCGGTTCTCCGAGGAAGGAGTGGCCGCACTGACCGAGACGGCCCGGAGATGGGGTCTCGCCCAACGGAGAGTGTCGGGAGAGCTGTTTCCCCTCTTCGCGGCCAACCAGCGGCGCGGTCTGCGCTCTGGCTTCGACCAGGGCGACGTCTCCCCCCACGCCGCCCTCTTCATCGGAGCCGGGCTCTACCAGCGCCTGTACGAGCGGCGGGCGGCCCGGACCCGCAGGACCTATGCGGTGTCGCTCCTCGTCGACGCCTCGGCATCGATGCTCAGCCCGGGGAAGGGTCCCGGCATCTCCGGGACCTCATGGGCGATGCCGGCCGCCATGCTCGGGGCATGGACCATGGCTCACCTCTGTGACGAGCTTCAGATCGACTTCGAGGTGGCCCTATTCAATCGCGGCTTCGCTGCAGCGGTCGAGGACACAGAGTCCTCCTATCGTCGAAAGCGGTCGGCGGCGACCGCCGGTCTGCGTCGGACCCAGGGAACAGCCGCCGATCGCCTCACCTCGACGGTCAACCACTACATGGTCAAACCGTTCGAACGGCGTTGGCGCGACTCGGAGTCGGCCTTGGCCGGTCTGTTCTACACCGCGGCCCAGCCCAAGATGGCGGCCACGCTGGCCCGGCGCGACCCGAACTCGGCCCCACCGGTCTCCTTGTTCGAGAAGGCGGCCAATGTGGATGAGTTCAACCTCATACACGCCGCCGAGCGCATGGGCCGGCTGGGGGCACAAGTCCGGGTGTTGATGGTCCTGGCCGACGGTATGACGAGGGGCTCGCTCGAGGCCCTGGCCAAGTCGGTGGCCGCCGTCGAGTCGGGCGGCACCACCGTGATCGGTATCGGGATCGGCGATCACACCGTCGACGAGGCCTACCGGCGCCACGAGGTCGTGTCCCGGCCCGAGGACCTGGCCGGAGCGATGATCAATGGGACCAGAAACGCCCTCCGCCGGAGTCTCGCCCTCTGGGGCATGGATACGTGGTGGCTGAGGGCATCGGATCCGACGACCAACCAGGAGATAGCAGTTGCCTGACAAAGTGACATTCGAGGACCCTTCGGGTGAGGGCCCGCCAATCAAATTGGAGAAGTTCGACGTCCCCGAAGACTCGGCCGACCTCGAACTTCGCCTGCGCAAGATCCCCGAGCCCGATCCTCACTACGTCGACCTCGGAATGCTCTATCGGTTCGCCCAGCTCGAGCAGTCGAGGGGTGCGGAAGGACTGATCCCGCTCCACGTAGCGGTTCGGGGTCACATGGGGACGGGGAAAGATCACGACATAGAGCAGTTCGCCGCGGCCATGGGGCTTCCCTACTTCCGCATCCCCCTGACCGGCGAGGTCAGGGACGTGACCCTGATCGGGTCGACCCGTCTCCACGGCGACGGGAAGGGCGGCACCGAGAGCCGATGGGAGGACGGGGACATCACACGTGCCCTGCGCGGCCCCGCCCTGCTCAACTTGTCCGAGCTCAATGCGGCCGGAGCGGAGACGCTGTTCGCCCTGCACGGGCTTCTCGATCGGTACTCGTCGCTCGACCTGCCCACCGGGGAGACGGTGCGGCTGCGCGAGGACGTGCGCATATTCGGGACGATGAACCCGACCGACCTCCGCGACTATGCCGGCACCCAGACCCTGAACAAGGCTTTCGCCGATCGCTGGGTGATCTGGGAGAAGGACTTCCCCGGCGGGGAGCAGGTCGAGGCGATGCTCAATCGCAGATACCCGCATCTGAAGGAGGAGTACGTCAAGGCGATCTCCCGTCTTGCGGTGGAGGTGAATGCCTCCTTCGAGTCCCAGGACTCGGGGGTTCGGGTCGAGACGCCGCTGTCGCTGCGCTCGGTACTCGACCGGATCCCCACCGGGCTGGTCGTCTATGCCGACCGGATCGATCCGCTTCGAGCGGCCTGGGAACAGTACGTCCTCCCCCACGTCGACACCTACGACCGCGACCACTACGAGACCGTCTGGAACGCCGTGGTCCGCAAAGGCCCGAGCACAAAGCCGTTCTGACCGCATTCCTAATGTTTCGCGTCACGCATTCGTGACGCCGTGCATAAAGAATGGCGATGCCGGGTCGATCCGTCAGAAACGTTATGCAGGACGTCACATATCCGTGACGCCCTGCATTAGGAATCTTGTGTGCCCGCCCAGCACGCCCACCTGATTACCGTCGGGGCATGCCTTATGACCTGGGCAACCCGGAGCTCGACGCCAGGATTGCCGAACTGGTGGCCGCGGCCACCTCCAGCCGGGACTCGGACCTGATCGCAGAGATGATCGTGACCGCCGCCAAGCTGGGGCGGGACGACGCATCACGTGGCGATCTCAAGCTGATCAACACCGCCCTCAAGGAGATGAGGTACTCCAATCTCGTCTTCTCCCGCCACGACGAGCCGAAGGTGACGATCTACGGATCAGCCCGGCTCGGGGTCGACGATCCCAACTATTCGATCACCGCCGGGTTCGCCTCGATCATGGCGCTCAGTGGATGGGGGGTGATCACCGGTGCGGGGCCCGGGATCATGGAGGCGGGGAGCAAAGGCGCCGGCATCGAGCACTCCTACGGAGTCAACATCAGACTCCCCTTCGAGGACAAGGCCAACGCGCATATCGCTCCGGAGCGGGTGGTCAACTTCAAGTACTTCTTCACCCGGAAGCTCGGGTTCGTCAAGGAGGCACACGCCTTCGTCCTCCTCCCCGGTGGCTGGGGAACCCTCGACGAGACATTCGAACTGCTCACCCTGGTCCAAACCGGCAAGAGCGACCTCCACCCGATCGTGCTCCTCGAGGCGGAAGGAACCGATTACTGGGGGCCGATGATCGACTTCATGAAGACCCAGCAGCTGGCTCGGGGCCTTATCAGCGAATCCGACCTGGCCTTGTTCCTGCACACGACCGACGAGCGGGCCGCCGCCGAGCACATCTGGCACTTCTACAGCAACTACCACTCGCAACGTTACGCCGGTGGGAGATTGGTGCTCAGACTCAACGAAGAGCCCTCAGACGAGGTGCTGGAGGGACTCAACGAGGACTTCGCCGACATCGTGGTCGAAGGCTCCATCGAAAAGGTGCCCCCGGGCCAGGCCGAGATCGACGATGAGGATGCCCTCGACCTGTACCGGGTGGCCTTTGTCTTCGATCGCCGCAACTTCGGGCGGTTGCGCACTCTCATCGATCGCCTCAACGACGTGGCCGTTGCCCGCAGACCTGCCCACCTCCCCGATCCGATGACCGAGGAGCACGCGGAAAGACCCTGGTAGCGACGGTTTCTCCTTGGGATTAGAAACCTGTCCCGGACTACCATTGGGGTGTGCGCGACATCCTTTCCGATCTCGTAGCTGAACAGCAATTCCTCGACCAGTCGCTGCAGAGGATCCCGATCAAGATCTGGGACATGGTGACGCCGTCCAAGCCGTGGACGGTCAGGGACACCATCGCCCATCTCGCCGACTACGAGGAGCTGGCGGCCGACACCATCGTCGGGGGCGACAAGCTGAAGCGATGGCAGACCGCCTCCGACCTGGGCACGCTCAAGGCCGAGGCGATCAAGAGAGGCCGAGGCATGCGCCCACAGGACGTCATCGAGTGGTGGCGGGGAGGCCGGGCCAAAGTCGTCGAGCCCCTCTCCCATATGGATGCCAAGGCGAGGATCGAGTGGATAGAAGGCGATATGAGTGCCCGCACCTTTGCCACCTTCCGTCTCATGGAGACCTGGATGCACGGCCTCGACATCTACGCCACACTCGGTCTCGAGGTCGAGGACACCCAGAGGATCAGACATGTGTGTTGGCTGGGGTGGAAGACTCTGCCTCACGCGTTCAAGCACGCCGGGGAGGACTACGAGCCGATCCGTGTCGAGGTGATCGGCCCCGGCTACGCCAAGTGGGTCTACGGCCCCGACGACACCGACCAGCTGATCAAGGGGTCGGCGTCCGACTGGGCGCGGGTCGCGGTTCGCAGGATCCGACCGGAGAAGACGAATCTCAAAGTCAGCGGCGAACACGCCGAGAAGGCGGTGCAGGTAGCCCGGGCCTACCTGTGAGTGCCCCTCCCCCGCCTCGTGGGGGATGACCCAACTTCAACCGCTCCGGCGCACACACGACCTCGTCACGCTCGGCCCCGAACGCCGTAGCTACAGGGGCCGCATGCGGCGCGAGGAGATGACACCGGTGTTGAAGCCGGCGAGATGGAGCTTCCCCGAGAAACGTGCGTGCTCGATCTTGAGACAACGGTCCTGGACCACCTGCAGCCCGGCTGCGATCGCTTTCGCCGCCGCCTCGTCATGCCTGAGGCCGAGCTGGAACCAGACCACCTTGGCGCCGACGGCGATCGCCTCGTCGACCACATTCGGCAGCTCCTCGCGACGGCGAAACACATCGACGATGTCGGGCACCACAGGGAGGTCTGCCAACGACGGGTAGCTGCGCAGTCCCAGGACCTCGTCGTACATCGGATTGACCGGGTACATGTCGAGGTCGGTTCGGACCAGGTAGGCGGCTACGAAGTTGGAAGAGCGGAGGATGTTGGCCGAGACCCCGACCAGGGCAACGCTCCGCGCCGACTGGATGATCTGGAGACGCTCCAGGGCGCTGGCCTCGTGGAGGACGGTCGTCATTTCCGCGCCCCTTCCAGAGCCTGCCCCAGATCCCAGATGATGTCGTCGATGTCCTCCAGGCCCACCGAGATCCTGATCATCTCGTCGCTGACCCCGGCCGCCCGCCGCTCCTCCACCGGCACCTGCTGGTGGGTCGTGCTCGCAGGATGTATCACCAGGGTCTTGGCATCTCCGACGTTGGCCAGATGCGAGGCGAGGTCGACTCCGGCAATGAAACTGGACGCCATCTCGAAGCCTCCCTTCACCCCGAAGGTGAACACCGCTCCCGGCCCGTCCGGGACGTATTTGGAGGCGAGCTGGGTCCAAGGGTTGTCGGGGAAGATCGGATAGCGCACCCAGGCCACGTCGGGATGACCTGCCAGGAACTCGGCTACCCGGCGAGCGTTCTCTGTGTGTCGCGACATGCGCAGCGACAATGTCTCCAATCCGAGGAGGAGCAGGAAGGAGTTGAACGGAGAGGGTGATGCGCCGGTGTCACGCAGTGTCTCCACCCGCGCCTTCATCAGATAGGCGTACTCCCGGAAATTCTCCCAGAACATCAGGTCGTGATAGGCCGGGGAGGGCTCGGTGATCCCGGGGAACTTCCCGTTGTCGAAGGGGAAGCGCCCCGATTCCACGATCACCCCTCCGATGGCGACACCGTGGCCTCCGATGAACTTGGTCGCCGAGTGCACCACGATGTCGGCGCCGTGCTCGATGGGGCGGCACAGATAGGGGGTGGCGAAGGTGTTGTCCACGATGAGAGGGATGCCGTTGTCGTGGGCGATGTCGGCCACCGCACCGATGTCGAGGATGTCCGCCGCCGGGTTGCCGATCGTCTCCCCGTAGAGCGCCTTCGTGTTCTCGTTTATCGCCTCCTTCACCGCGGCGTGATCGGAGATGTCGACGAAAGTCACGTTGATCCCCATCCGACGCAAGGTCACGTCGAACTGGGTGAAGGTCCCGCCGTAGAGCGAGCGCGAGGCCACGATCTCGTCCCCGGCATTGCACAGCGTGAAGATCGAGATGAGTTGGGCCGCCTGTCCGGAGGCCGTGGCCAGACCACCCAAGCCTCCCTCCAGCGAAGCCATCCGCTCCTCGAAGGCGGCAGTGGTGGGGTTACCGATCCGGGTGTAGATGTTCCCGAAGTTCTGCAGCGAGAACAGGTCTGCGGCCTGCTGGGCGTCCTCGAACACAAACGAGGTTGTGGCGTATATCGGCATCGCCCTGGCCCCCGTCTCGGGGTCGGGGCGCTGTCCGGCATGTATCTGTCGGGTGTCGAACCCGAAGTCTCGGTCTCTCATACTCTCCTCACGAATCCTCGGCCAGCACATGATGGTGGATCAGGATGACCTGGTGGTCGAACGCCGGCATTGCTGCTCTTGGACGGGGGCGTTCACATGCCGGGGATTGCACCCCGATCGGCCGCCCAAGAGCCGGGCATGGCCGTACAGGCGCGCCGACGTCGGGTGAGGCGTGAGGTTCGAGTCTGTTGTGCCATAACGGTTCTCCTGTCCCACGCGCCCTTCCGAGCACCGCGACGGATAGCCGTCCTCGGCCACTCATCGTTCAGGCATTGGCACCGTTCGTGTCGGTTGCCGCGGTTTCAAAGGGCCTGTCCCTCCACCGCTCTTGATGAGCGCGTCTCGCTGGCCACAACTTAACCCGCCGCCGCTTTCGCTCCAATTCCCCATGCGCGGGACAAGTGGCTAGTCCAAGTGACCATGGGCATATAGTCCATTCGGCCCATGTCGCGAAGAGGTCCCTGCGATGAGACTCTGCGTCTGGTGATTGCAATGCGGGAACTACCGAGAGACATACTCATCGAGGTCATGGAAGACGTGATCGAAGACCTGCACGGACATGTGCACAGGGTCTCGGATCTCGCCGTCAGCATGGGCTCCGGGTTGGGTCTCGGGGAGATCGACCTCGACCGTCTCGCCCTTGCCGGGATCCTCCACGATGTCGGCAAGATCCATCTCGATCCGGGGATACTGGGCAAGCCGGGCCCCCTCGACGACAGCGAGCGGGAGCTGATGAACCGTCACCCGGAACTCGGTTTCGCCATGACCCGCAACCGTCTCGACCCCAAGGTCGCCGAGGCCATCCTCTACCACCACGAACGCTTCGACGGGTTGGGATACCCCTTCGGCCTCGTCGCCGAGGAGATACCGATCCTGAGCCGGATCATCCTCGTCGCCGACGCCTTCGATGCCATGACCTCGACCCGGGCCTACCAAGCCGCCCTCCCCGCCGAGTTCGCCATCGCCGAGATCCGACAACATGCCGGCACCCAGTTCGACCCTCAGGTCGTTGCGATGTTCCTCGAGCTGGCCGCGGTCAACCGGCTCCCCCTCGAGCTGACCGCTTAGGTGTCCTTCTACGTCTGCGTTTGCGGACGGGTCTTGTCCTAGAGCTCTGATACCTTCCCGGTGTGGACCCACTGGGCGCATTCACCGCAGCCACCCGGACCTGGTTCGAGGCTTCTTTCACCGAGCCGACCCGGGCCCAGGCGCTGGGTTGGCCCGCCATCGCCGCGGGCGAGCACACCCTGATCCACGCCCCCACCGGGTCCGGGAAGACGCTGGCGGCGTTCCTCTGGACGCTCGACCGGCTCCTCACCGAGCCCCCGCCGGAGAAGGCCGATCGCTGCCGCGTCCTCTACGTCTCGCCGTTGAAGGCCCTGGCCCACGACGTCGACCGCAATCTGAGGGCGCCGCTCGCCGGGATCAGGCACGCCTCCAGCCGGATCGGAGGCTCGGGCCTCCCCGGGCTCGACACATTCATCCGCACCGGCGACACCCCGCCGGAGGAGCGGCAACGGATGCGACGCAACCCACCCGACATCCTGATCACCACACCCGAATCCCTCTACCTGATCCTCACCTCGGCGGCCCGGGAGGTTCTGCACAGCGTCAGGTGGGTGATAGTGGACGAGGTCCACGCCGTCGCCGGCACCAAGAGAGGCGCTCATCTGGCTCTCTCCCTGGAGCGTCTCGAAGAGGTTGCGGACACGCCGCCGCAAAGGATCGGTCTCTCCGCCACCCAGCGGCCCCTGGAGACGATCGGGCGCTTTCTCGGCGGGGGCACGGTGGAGGACGATGAATGGACGCCACGCCCCGTCACCGTCATCGACGTGCCCCACGATCGCGATCTCGACATCGAGATCGTGGTCCCGGTCGAGGACATGAACGAGCCCGGTGACCCCGACCCTCTCGACCCCGACCAGCAGACCACCCGGTCGATCTGGCCCGCCGTTTACCCACGTCTCCTCGATCAGATCCAGGCACATCGCAGCACGATCGTCTTCGCCAACTCGAGAAGGCTGGCCGAGCGCATCTGCTCGGAGATCAACAATCTCGCCGGCGAGGAGATCGCCAAGGCCCACCACGGGTCCGTGGCCAGGGAACAGCGACTGCTCACCGAGGAGGCGCTCAAACGCGGCACGTTGAAGGCGGTGGTGGCCACCTCGTCGCTGGAGCTGGGCATCGACATGGGAGCGGTCGACCTGGTCCTCCAGGTCGAGGCACCCACCTCGGTGGCCTCAGGGCTGCAGAGGGTGGGACGTTCCGGCCATCACGTCGGCGGTGTGTCCAAGGCGAGGATCTACCCCAAGTACCGGGGCGATCTCCTCGTCTCCACAGTGGTCGCCTCCGAGATGGTGGGGAGACGGGTGGAGAGCACCCGAATCCCGGCCAACCCGCTCGACGTGCTCTCCCAGCAGCTCGTGGCCAGGGTGGTGGCCGGCGCGGCGAGCGCAGACCACCTCTACCAGATGACCCGCCGAGCCGCCCCCTACGCAAGTCTCAGCCGTGCCGTGTTCGACGAGACATTGGACATGCTGGCGGGGCGCTATCCGTCCGATCTCTTCGCCGAGCTCCGGCCTCGGGTCAACTGGGACCGCGCCACCGGCGAGGTCACGGCTCGTCCCGGATCGCTGCAACTGGCGGTGACCAATGGCGGGACCATCCCCGACCGTGGCTTGTACCGGGTCACGTTGCCCGACGGGAGCAGGGTCGGAGAGCTCGACGAGGAGATGGTCTACGAGTCGCGGGAGGGGGACGTGTTCCTCCTCGGCAGCACGGCCTGGAGGATCGCAAGGATCACCCACGACCGGGTGGAGGTGATCCCGGCCCCGGGGGAGGGGGCGGCCCGCATGCCCTTCTGGCATGGTGACACGCTGGGACGTTCCCTGGAGACGGGAAGGGCGATCGGGAAGTTCACCCGGGAGACGGGTAGGCTCGACGCTGCCGAGGCCGAGACCAGCCTCCGAGCCCGCTTCCACCTCGACGACCTGGCGGCGCGGAACCTGGTGGCATACCTCAACGAGGAGCGGGAGGCCACCGGAGTCCTCCCCAGCGACGAGACAATCGTCGTGGAGAGATTCCGCGACGAGATCGGCGACTGGAGGATGGTCATGCTCTCGCCGCTGGGGGCCCGGGTCCACGCCCCTTGGGCGATGGCGCTGCGACATCGCTTCCGGGACCGCTTCGGCACCGACGTCGACGCCATCTGGTCAGACGACGGAATCGCCTTCCGCTTCCCCGACGCCGACGACCCGCCGGGGGTCGACGACCTCATCCTCGACCCCGAAGACGTCGAGGCACTCCTCCTCGAACATCTTGGCGACACCGCCCTCTTCGCCGCCCGATTCAGGGAGGCCGCCGGTCGTTCCCTGCTCCTCCCCCGTCGTCGCCCCGGCGAACGGACCCCGCTCTGGCTGCAGCGGCGTCGCTCGGCCGATCTCCTCGGCGTGGCCAAGCAGTTCGGCTCCTTCCCGATCATTCTCGAGGTATATCGCGAGATACTCCAGGATGATTTCGACCTGCCCGGCCTGATCGAGGTCCTCACCGATATCAGGGCCCGGCGGATCAGGGTGGCCCCGGTCGATCTCGACTCGGCCAGCCCCTTCGCCTCCTCGTTGCTCTTCTCATTCATCGCCGCCTACCTATACGAGGCGGACGCTCCCCTCGCCGAGCGACGGGCAGCGGCCCTGACACTCGACCGGGAGCTGCTCCGGGAGCTGCTGGGCGAAGGCGAGCTTCGCGAGCTGATCGACCCCGAGGTGGTGGCCGCGGTCGAGCTCGAGCTCCAGCATCTGACCGATAGACGACACGTGAGATCGACGGACGGCGTCCACGACCTGCTCCGCGATCTCGGGCCTCTGGGTGTAGAAGACCTGGAAGTGCGAACCGACGGTCTCAACGTCCCGGCAGTTCTCGACGATCTCGTCTCGCAGCGACGCGTTGTCGAGATCACCCACGGGGGAAGCACGCGCTGGGCGGCGGTCGAGGACGTCTCCCGACTCCGAGACGCGCTGGGGGTGCAGCCGCCCCCGGGGATTCCCCACGTCTTCCTCGAACCGGTCGAGGACCCGCTGGGCGACGTGGTAGGCCGGTACGCCCGGACCCATGGACCATTCACCGTTTCGGAGGCAGCAGACGCATTGTCCGTCCCGGCTGCGATCGTCGAGACCGTCCTCCATCAGCTGGAGACCCAGGGGCGGGTCGACGTCGGCGCCTTCCGGCCCGGTGGCCAGGGCAGGGAGTGGATCGACAGAGAGGTGCTGCGACGCCTGAAGCGACGATCCCTCGCTGTGTTGCGACGGGAGATCGAGCCGGTCCCCCCGGCCTCACTGGCCGCATTCTCCGTGGCCTGGCAGGGAATTCGTGACAGCCCGCCGCGCGGAGAAGCCGCCCTCAATGATGCGATCGGGCGCCTCACCGGCGCCGTCATCCCGGCCTCGGTCCTCGAGCGCGATGTGCTCGCTTCAAGGGTGGTCGACCCGGCGACTCATCTCGACCGACTGCTCCTCGAAGGCGACCTCGTCTGGGTTGGTCGAGACTCGTTGGGACCGTCGGACGGGAAACTCGCCCTCTATCCGAGATCGTCGCTCCGGCTTCTCTGGCGCGGCCCCGGAGAGATGCCGGACGATCCCGGGAGCGTCTCCGTCGTCGAGTTCCTGGCCGAGCGAGGCGCCAGCTTCTTCCGGGATATCTACAACGGGGTGGGTGGCGGCGACCCGGTCCCGCTCCTCGAGAACCTCTGGGACCTGGTCTGGTCTGGCCATGTGACCAATGACACCCTTGCCCCACTGCGAGCCCTCATCCAGCAAAAGAGCTCCAAACGCACCGGGCGCCCGGGGATCTCGTCCCAGTTCCCCCCACAGGCGGCCGGACGTTGGTCTCTGACCCGGCATCTGGTGACCGGGGAGCCGAGCGACACCGAGCGTCATGCCGCCTGGGCCCATCTTCTCCTCGACCGACACGGCGTGGTGACACGAACCTCGATCTTGTCCGAGGGCTACCCCGGCGGCTTCAGCGCCCTCTACCCGGTGTTCTCCCATCTCGAGGAGACGGGTCGGGTGCGGAGGGGTTATTTCGTCGAAGGACTGGGGGGATCGCAGTTCGCCCTGCCTGGGGCGGTCGATCGCCTCCGCGCCGACGCCCCAGACGAGTTGATCGTGCTCGCGGCCACCGATCCGGCCAACCCCTATGGGGCCGCCCTGGCTTGGCCGGAGGTGGAGGGAACCAGATTGGCCCGCGAGGCCGGCGCCTATGTGTTCCTCTGGGCGGGCGAGCTCATCGGATTTCTCGATCGGGGGAGGCGTCATCTCACGGTCCTCGCCGAAGACAGCTCGACCTACGGGAATGTCGGTCGGGCCCTGTCCGAGATCGCCGCCCGGCACCGACGCACCACCGTCAACACGGTCAACGGCACCCCCGCACCCCGGTCCCCTCTCGCCCCGGCGCTCGCCGAGTGGGGCTTCGCCGCCGCTCCAAAAGGCTTGACCTATCGGGGATGAGCCCCCCCGCCCCTAGAGCGGCTGGGACTCCAGGATCTCGTAGGTGGTCGAGCGCAATGCCGGGGTCCGTTCTGCCGCCTTGATCGTGTCCCGGAACTGCTGGGGTGTCAGCTCCTGGCCATGGGCGGCACCCGCTGAGCGCGTGATGATCTCGCCCATCAGCGTCCCTCCGAGGTCGTTGCACCCGGCGTCGAGCAAGCGGCGGCCCCCGTCGAGACCGAGCTTGACCCAGGACGCCTGGATGTTGGGCACCAGCCCGTCGAGGGCGATGCGGGAGACGGCATGGATCAGCACGACCTCGTCCCAGGTGGGCCCTGGGCGGGCTCGGCCCCTGAGGAATATGGGCGAGCCCATGTGGACGAAGGGCAACGGGACCATCTCGGTGAAGCCACCGGTCCTACGCTGGATCTCCCTGATCACCTCGAGGTGGTTGGCCCAGGAGCGGGGATGATCGATGTGGCCGAACATGATCGTGGACGTGGCACGGAGGCCGAGCTCGTGGGCTGTGATCATCACCTCGGCCCATTGTGAGGTCCTGATCTTGTCCGGGCAGAGATGCGCTCGAACCCCGTCGTCCAGGATCTCCGCAGCGGTCCCGGGCAGGGTGTCCAATCCCGCCTCTTTCAGCTCTTCGAGAAAGCGGCGCACCGGGACTCCAAGGGTCTCTGCCCCTTGCCACACCTCGAGAGGGGTGAAACCGTGAATGTGCATGCCGGGCAGCTCCGCCTTTATCGCGTTGACCACGTCGACGTAGAAGTTCCCGGTGAAGTCGGGATGGATTCCTCCCTGGAGTGTGACCTCGGTGGCGCCCCTCTCCCAAGCCTCCACCGCCTTCTCCACTATTTCGTCGAGACCCATCAGATATGGCTCGCCACGGAGGTTGAGGCTGCGCGGGCCCTTGGAGAAGGCACAGAATCCGCAGCGGAAGTAGCAGAGGTTGGTGTAGTTGATGTTCCGGTTGACCACATAGGTCACCGTGTCCCCCACTGCCCGCTCCCGGAGGACGTCGGCGACATGGGCGATCGCGTCGACCTGATCGCCTCGTGCCCGGAACAGGGCTTCGACCTCGACCCTGGTCGGGGCGACACCATTCAGCGACCGCTCCAGGATCGGCTCCAACTCGCCCGCCGAGGTTGGGAACTGGGCGGGCGACCCCGTCGACCAGGCACGATCGACCCACTCCGAGGAGAAGCGAAGCTCCGGGATCGGCGGGCTCATGTCCTTGCCCGGGGCCCACTCGTGACGGGGCCGAGCCGCGCCCGAGCCGTCCACCTGACTCAGCCAGGCAGTGAACGCCTCGGCAGGGAGAACGGAACGGGCCTCGTCGATCTCGACCCCGAGGGGCAGAGCCGTCCTCTCCACCAGGGACCGATCCCCGAGCGCGTCACGGAGCTGACCGATCCGCTCCACGTCCCAGTCCCGCAACAGGAGATCGGTGGCGCCCTGCTCGACGGCGCGCAACGCCTGGGTCACGTCGTCGACGAACACCGAGACCGAGACCTCCAGACCGGGCAGACCGGCGAGGGCGGCCATCTCGGCGGTCTCGGAACGGGTGCAACGCACATACCGGGCATGTGACCTGGCGACGGCATCGAGGATCGCCTCCCTCGGCCCGTCGGCCGTGACGGTGATGCGCCAGCCGGCGACATCGTTGGCGGCAAGCGTCAGCGCATCGGCCGGGGGAACCACCCATGCCGCCGGGATGACGTCCGAGACGGTCGTGGCGACCACCAGGACCCCGGCCTGATGACCTGCCAGCACCTCTGACGTGCCCGGGGACTCTATCTCGACTGTGGTGGTCCCCTCCCTACGGCGGCTGGTTGCACTCGGCTCGGCCAGCTGCTCGGCGGGCCTCGATCTGACGAATGTGACGCTCATCTCGCTCCTGATGTCTCCCTTATCACCGCCAGGCCGTCCCCATCGGAGGCGGCCATGACATCCTGGTACAGGTCGTTGTGGATCCAGTCCTGGTCGATGAACTCCGGATAGACCGGCAGCCGCGGGCGCAACTCGAATCCGGCGGCCTCGGTCCGGGCCTCCAGCTCGTCGAGATGGGGCCATGGTGCCTCCGGGTTCACCCAGTCGATGGTCAACGGCGATACTCCTCCCCAGTCGTTGATCCCGGCGTCGAGATACAACTCGAATCGCTCGGTCAAGTTTGGCGGGACCTGGACGTTTGCCTCCGCCCCCATGATCCACCTGGCCAGGGCGACCACCCGGGCAAACCATCGGGGAACCGGTTCGGCCGAGTGACGCATCGGTGTGTCTGCCTTCGCCCGGAAGTTCTGCACGATGACCTCCTGGACGGCTGCGGTCGCCCGGGCAAGGTCACGCAGCGCGAACAGGGAGTCGACGATCTCGGCCGGCGTCTCCCCGATGCCGACCAGGATCCCGGTGGTGAAGGGCACCTTCACCCGGCCGGCTGCCTCGATGGTCGCGGCCCGTCGTGCCGGCTCTTTCGAGCTCGTGCCGTGGTGTGGCATCCCCGGTTCCATGAGCCGGGGTGAGATGTTCTCCAACATCATGCCCATCGAGGGGTTGGTGGGGCGGAGCAGCATCATGTCGCCGTCGTCCATGACCCCCGGGTTGGCGTGGGGCAGCAGATCGGTCTCTGCCCGGACCAGCGACGACATCTCGGACACGTATTCGATGGTCGAAGCCAGGCCCTTCTCGGTGAGGAAGTCGGCTGCCTGCGGCCATCGCTCCTCTGGGCGATCACCCAGTGTGAATAGGGCCTCGGTGCACCCCGCCTCGTGACCGGCTCTCGTGATCGCCAGCACCTCGTCCGGCTCCAGATAGACACCGCCGGCGCCCGGAGGCTTGGCGAACGTGCAGTAGGTACAACGGTCGCGACACAAGGTGGTCAAGGGGACGAAGACCTTCCGGCTGTAGGTGACTGTGCGGCCCTTGGCCTCGTCACGCAGCTCCCGGGCGTGTCGGAACAGTGGGGCGTCGTCCTCAGCCCCCTGGAGATAGCGAAGGGCGAGATCCGGGTCCGGTCGGGGGTGGGTCGGCACGTGCGGGATCCTGTCAGGCTATGCCCGAGGAAGAGGCATGGGTCATTCCGCCGTCGACGGGGAGGACTACTCCGGTCATCCAATCTGCGGCGTCCGAGGAGAGGAACACTATGGCCCGGGCGATGTCCTCTGGAGTGCCCAAACGGCCCAATGGGTGCATACGCGCCGCCGCCGGCTCGTCCTGCCACAACATCTCGGAGAGACGAGTCTTGACCACGGCCGGTGCCACCGCGTTGACCCGGATCGTCGGCGCCAGCTCGAGGGCCAGCTGACGGGTCAGATGGACCAAACCTGCCTTGGACACGTTGTAGGCGCCGGTGATCGGGCTCGGTCGCAACCCACCGACCGAGGAGACATTGACCACCGAGCCCCCATTCTCCTCCATCGAGGCCCGATAAGCCGCCCGTACCCAGAGGAGGGGCGCACGCAGATTCACCGCCCAGGTCTTGTCGAGAGCACCGAGATCGACGTCCATGAGCGGGCCTGCCGACGGGTTGGTCCCGGCGTTGTTCACCAGGATGTCACATGACCCGAACCTCTCCACGGTGGCCCGCACCGCCTCGTCGGCCGACTCTTCCGAGTCGGCCCGGGCCGCAAGCGGAAGCAGCCTGGTGGGATCGACTCCCGCCTCGATCAGCTCGGCGGCCCCGGCTTCGATGTTCTCCGGTTTCCGTGAGGTGATGGTGACGCCCTCGGCGCCGCTGCGGGCAAACTCGAGCGCCGTCGCCTGCCCGATGCCCCGGCTCGCCCCGGTCACCAGCACCACCTTCCCCTCAACCGTGACTTGCATCTCGTTCCTCCAACACGGTCGAGGTGTTCAATGACCGGCCCGGCGCACACCGCCGTACTTCATTCGTGTGTGTGACATCGCAGCAGCCTGCTGCTCCTCGTCGTTGATCCCGGCGTCCACGATCTCGCCGACGAAGAGGGTGTGGGTCCCCAGGTCGATGGCATCACGCACCTCACAGTCCATCCAGGCCAGCGCATCATCGAAGATGGGCGCTCCCGTTGTTCCCAGGTGAACCGGGCGATCGTTGAGTGTGTTCCCCTCCCGCGTCGCCGGCTTGGAGAACTTGACGAAGATCCGCGTGTCCTCGGACGACCACAGGTTCACACTGAAGGAGCCGCCGTCGGTGATGAGCCGGTGGGTGACCGCCTTGTTGTCGACGCCGACTCCGATCAGGACAGGCTCCATCGACAGCTGGGTGACCCAGGAGGCGGTCATGCCGTTCCACTCCTCTCCTGCCGCCGACCCGATGAGGGCAAGGGCGTTCGGTATCTTCCAGGTCACCTTGTTGATGAGTTCTGAGTCCACGGCACTCACATCGGCAAAAGCGGAGCTGACACCCTAATCTCACCCCGGTGCGCATCCTGATCGCCACGACCGGGGTCCTACCAGCAGCGCCCGTAGCCGAACTGGTCCGGCGTCTTCACTCTGACGACGGGAGCGTCACTGTGATGACCGTGGTGCGGGTCCCCCGCTCCTTCCTCGAGGCCCTCGATGACGACGTGCGTCGCTCATTCCTCGACGATGCAGCCATCGGCTCCTCCGACGCCGAGGCCAAGGCGGCCCGGTATCTGGAGGAGCGGGGCCAGAAAGCGGTCGAGCCGATCGTCGCCGCGCTCAATGCCTCCGGGATGGAGGCCGAGATCCGATTCGTGGAAGGCGACGACCCGGCCGAGGCGATAATCAACACCGCCGAGGATGTCGGAGCCGATCTGGTGATGATGGGCGCCACCCGTCGCCTGTTCACCGAGGAGGCGTGGCGAAGCGTCTCGGCACGGGTGATGGACAAGTCCCATCTTCCCGTTCTCCTCGTCCCCGGCACCCGCTTCGAGGACACGTCGGAGATGCCTGCGTTGGAGCTATAGCTCCAACGCACGCATACGTTTTACGTTCTACGTTCTCGTGGAGGACTTCACCCGGCGTTGGAGTCGGATCAGCTGCCTTCGGACCTTGTCGACATGGTCTAGAAGCTGATCCAAGCCATCCAACAATCCGATGTGCTGCGCCACGCGTATCTGGCTCTCGAGCTCCGAACTCGAACCGATCGCGATCTGCAGAAACCGCGCCTGGTCCGCTTCGGACTCCCGAGCTGCTCCCTCGGCGATGTTCGAGGAAATGGAGAGCACGGCCCGGCGCATCTGTGAGCTGAGGGCGAATCTCTCCTCACGAGGCAGGGCCGCGGAGGTCAGGTAGACCTCCGCGGCGAGGCGAAGGCTCTCGTCCCACACCCGGAGGCGCTTGAAGTCCTGCATGACCAAGACGTAACCGAATCGATACCTGAAGGGAACCACTTCGTCGAACGTGAGACGTAAGACGTACAACGCAGAAATCCCGTGGAGCTGAGCTTCACGGGATTTCTGTCACACCCTCTCCGTAGCTTGGGAGTCATGAGAGCTACTCCATGGTGTGAGCACAGGCCGGTGTGGGTGGGACGGGTCGCCGTCGCCGCCTGCGCCGAGTGCGGGATGGTTGATTGGTTCTCCGATGCGGGTCCTGTGGACCATGCCGAGGCGATGGCATATCTCTTCGGCAGCTACGACCTCGTCGGCCATCTCGAATCGCTGGGAGGGCCTACCTCCAGTGTCCTGGCCTACGCCCCTCCCAGTGCCAAGAAGAGGAGGAACCTCGACGTCTTGCCCAAGAACGTATGGTTGTCGGTGGGGCCCCGTCTCTGGCTTTCTCACGACGGCGAGGTGCTGCTGTTGGCAACCGACCACGAGCTCCTCATCGAGAACCTGACCCGGGGAGCCTGACCCACCCGAACAGGTCAAGCCGTGGCCGCCTCGACGAACTGGGTCTGATAGAGCGAGGCATAGAGACCGTCGGCCGCGACCAGAGTGGCGTGCGTTCCCCGTTCCACGATCGCGCCGTCGTCGATCACCAGGATCTGATCTGCGGCACGGACGGTGGATAGACGGTGGGCGATTACGAGCGAGGTGCGTCCCATCATCAGCACCTCGAGAGCCTCCTGGATCAGAGCCTCGGATCGGGAATCGAGATGGGACGTGGCCTCGTCGAGGATGAGGATCTTGGGGTCCTCCAGCAACACCCGGGCGATTGCGATCCGTTGCTTCTCCCCACCGGAGAGCCGGTAACCCCGCTCCCCTACCACTGTCTCGTACCGGTCCGACAGCTTCGCGATCATGTCGTGGATGTTGGCGGCGCGGGCGGCCACCTCGAGCTCCTCCTGGGTTGCATCCGGCTTTGCGTACCGCAGGTTGGCGGCGATGGTGTCGTGGAACATGTACGTCTCCTGGGTCACCACCCCGACCGAGGTTGCAAGCTCGCGCAGAGCGAGATTCCGGACGTCATGCCCGTCGATGAGCACCGCCCCCTCGGACACGTCGTAGAGACGGGGAACCAGATAGGAGATCGTGGTCTTGCCCGCTCCCGAGGGGCCGACCAATGCGGTCAGTGTGCCCGGCTCGGCGACGAAGTCGACATCACGGAGGGCCCACTCCCGGGTCGATGCCTGGGGAACCGTCATCAGCTCCTCCTGGGAGCCATGTCGCCGGCCAAAACGTCTCACCGCTTCCAGCCCCTCGGGCCCGTCGCTCTGATAGCGAAACCACACATTGGTGAGCTCGACCCGACCGGTGACGGGCAACAGCGGCTCGGGGGCCTCCGGGTCGGGGATGTCGGTCTCCAGGTCGAGCACCTCGAAGACCCTCTCGAATGAGACGAGGGAGCTGGCGAACTCGACCCGTGAGTTGGAGATGGCCGAGAGTGGCCCGTAGAGCTGGGGAAGCAGGGTGGAGAACATGACCAGGATGCCGAGAGTGATGTCATCGCGGATCACCATCAGTCCCCCAACCCAAAACACTCCGGCGGTGCCGACGGCGGAGACCAGGCCGAGAGCGGCGAAAAATCCCCGTCCGACCATGGCCCGACGCACCCCGAAGTCCCGGACCAGGGCAGCCTGGTCGCCGAACCGCTTCGACTCCTGGTCCCATCTCCCGAAGAGCCTGACCAAGAGCGCTCCGCTCACATTGAACGCCTCCTGGAGGATCCCCGACATCCTCGACTCGTGCTCCATCTGTTGCTGCGTCACCCGGCGCAGGACCTTGGCGACACGGCGGGCCGGGATCACGAACAACGGGAGGGCGGCGACGGCGAGCAGAGTCAACCGCCACTCGGCTTGAAGCATCACCACCAGGATGAATATCACCGAGACCACATTGGAGACGATGGTGACCAGCGTCCCCGTGATCGCCTGCTGTGAGCCGACCACGTCGCTGTTGAGACGGTTCATCAGCTCACCGGTCCTGGTGGCCGTGAAGAAGCGGAGTGACATTCTCTGCAGATGGTTGAACAGCTCGCGACGGAGATCGAAGATGATCCCCTCGCCGACCCGAGCCGACCACCAACGTTGCGCCACGCCGATCAGAGCGTTGACCAGGGGAACGAGGATCATCCCCACCCCGAGCAGTGTCAGGAGCGAGACGTCACGATCGGGCAGGGCCTCGTCGACCAGCAATCGAATCAGGATCGGGGGCACCACGCCGAGGCCGGAGATGATGACAATGGTGACCAGGACACCGATCAGACCGCCGAGGTAGGGGCGGCCGTACGACCAAACGCGACGCAGGAGAGCCCGATCTATGTCGGGGCGGTCTTGCTCCTCGTCGTACTGCAGGTAGCTCCACCAGCCACCGGAATGGAAAATGAACGGCCTCCGTGTCGGCCGTCAGAGGTTATCCGGGGGCAGTCTCTAGCTCGGAGAGAAGAACCAGGTCGGTGACCATCTCCTCGAGGGCGGCGGGCGCGACATAGGACCGACCGAACAGCTCGTATCGGTAGTCGTCGTCGAACCAGATCAGGGTGTTTCCGTTCGACGCCGCCAGCGACCACACCGTCCGACCACCGATCGTGCCCGTGACACACTCGGATGTAGTTCGGTCTTCGAATCGGGTGCAAGAGATATCGGCGCCCGGTTCGGACACTTCGGTCGCGCTCACCACGTCGAGCGACACCTGCATCACGATCATCTGCGCCACCGAGCGCGACCTGGTGTAGGGCTCCGAGGACCAGATCCCGAAGGCGGCCACCGGGTCGTCCTCCAGGTCTCCGTTCTCGTCGAAGACGAGTTGGGAGGTGACGTACTCGGAGAGGTAAGGGGTCGAGGCAGGAAATTTGAGATCGGGAAGTAGCGCCACCATCTCGGCCCGGCTCGCCTGGACGAAGAGATCGCCACCGCGGCGGGCGAAGATGGCGACCTTGAGCGAATCGGGATCGTCGAGGAACTCTCCACCCAGCCCGTCGTTGTACCACTTGAGGATCTCGGCACCAACCACGATGGGGACGGTCGTGGCCACCGTCGTCGTGGTGAGCACCGTGGGCTGGCCGATCCAATCGGAGCTGCGCCGTCCCAGGCTGGCAAAGGGCGCGTCTCCGCAGGCCGCCAGCAAGACGACCGCGATCACCACCAGTGCGGCCGTGCGGGCACGGTTACGCAAAATCCCTCCAATGTCATGTGTGTTCCCCCCTGGCCCGTCCCTAAAACGAACCGACCGCTCCGTACGGTTCCCGTGAGACGGCCAAGACGGTTCCTCTGACGGTAACACCGGGGCCCTTATCCTCCTGGTTGTGCGCCGATTCGCCTTGGTCACCGACGCCTACCCCGAGCATCCCGCCCTCGATGTGGCGGTGAGCCATTCCACTCTGGCCGGCGTGGCCAGGGGCGACATCGACGGGGTGTTCCGAATCCACGTGCCGGGGCGGATCCTCGCCTTCGGTCGCGCCGACCGGGTCCAGCCGGGATATCCCGCCGCGGTGCGGGCGGCACGGGCCAACGGGTTCGCCGCCGTGGAGCGTCTGGCGGGGGGAAGAGCGGCCGTGTTCCACGAGGAGACCCTGGCCTTCTCATGGGCGGTGCCCGAGGCGGAGCCCAGGGAGGGGATCAGGGAGCGATTCGAGACAATGGCCGGCGTCATGGTCGAGGCCTTCGGGCACCTCGGTATAGACGCCCGCATCGGTGAGCTGCCCGGCGAGTATTGCCCCGGCGAGTGGTCGGTCAACATGGCGGGCAGGGTCAAGGTCATGGGCGTCGGCCAGCGTCTCGTCCGCGGCGCCGCTCATGTCGGGGGTGTCGTTGTCGTGGACGACGGCGAGTCGATACGCGACGTCCTCATCCCGGTGTACCGCGCTCTCGAACTCGACTGGGACCCCCGAACCTGCGGTGCCTTGGCCGACCGGTCGCCGGGGCTCGACAAGGGAAAGGTGATGGCTGCCATCATCGAGGCGATGTCGAAGAGATTCGAGCTGGCATCGTGGGAACTACCCCCTTCGGTGATCGATGAGGCCCGGGGCCTCATCCCCGATCACCTGCCCCAGGTGGCCTGATGGACGTCGTGGTCATCAACGGGCCCAACCTCAACCTGCTCGGCACGAGGGAGCCGGAGGTGTACGGGGCTACCACCCTGGCCGCACTGGAACAAGAGGTCGGTTCCTGGGCAATGGCCCTTGGCATCGAGACCAGATTTGTCCAGAGCAACCATGAGGGAGACCTGGTGGACGCCATCCACGGGGCCGCGGGCGCCGATGGGATACTGATCAACCCTGGGGCCCTCACCCACACCTCGCGCTCGCTCGGCGATGCGATCGGTTCGGTGGGGGTTCCCACGGTCGAAGTCCACATCTCCAACATCAAGCAGAGGGAGCCGTGGCGCGCCCGATCACTCGTGGCCGCCGCGTGTGTGCGCACCATCTACGGTCGCGGGGTAGCCGGGTACCAGGACGCCCTTCGTCATCTGCACAACAGGGCGGCGATGGACGTCGAGACCATTCGATACGGATCTCACCCTGACAATGTGGGGGATCTCTCGCTCCCGACGGGCGGCGCCCCAACGGGGGTGGTCACCCTGGTCCACGGTGGCCTCTGGCGTCAGGAGTACGAGCGGGACACGATGGAGACCCTCGCCGTCGACCTCGCCGAGCAGGGCTATGTCACCTGGAACATCGAGTACAGACGCAGCGGCGACGGCGGCGGCTGGCCCGGATCGCCCCACGACGTCCTGACTGCCTTCGACTTCATCTCTCGGTCCGGGAAGGTGCCGTCGCTGCCGATGGCGATGATCGGACATTCCGCCGGAGGCCACCTCGCGCTCTGGGCCGGGGCCCGTCGGCCCGAAGACCTGGCTCTCGTCGTCGGACTCGCTCCCATCACCGATCTGGCCGCGATGGCCTCCTCCGCTGCGATCGGCGCCGACGAGGCCCGCGGCCTGCTCGACTCCGGTGCCCCTCCGCAGGTCGGGCCGGTCCCGGACAAAACGTTCCTGGTGCACGGGAAGGTCGACGAGATCGTCCCCGTGTCGCACACGACGAGGTTGGCCCCGGGGGCGGAGGTCGAGATCGTCCCGGACATGGGCCATCTCCCCCTGCTCGACCCGCGGCGGGAGCACTGGCCGGTGTTGCTGGCCGAATTGGGCAAAGCCGTCGGCCGGCCATTCTGAGTTGCTTCAGTTATCCACAGTTCAGTAGGGTTTGACACTGGGCGTGGGTCCCTGCACCCACCGTGGAGTCACCGCATATGCATTTGAGACGCCTCTCGTTTATCGCTGGATGGGCGGCAGTCGCACTCCTGGCAGTAGCCGGGTTTGCGGCGTTCGGTACTTCGGGCAGTACACAAGCCGATCTGGAGTTCGACGCGTCCGGGGCAAGGCTCGGCCACGGGACAGGCGCCAACGCCGGCCTCACCTTCGCCCTCCTCGCCGGTGACAGCGGGACCACGGAGGCAGCGGTCACGGAACTGGCCACCACACCGGCGGGGGAGGATGTCCCCGAAGAACCTGCAGCTGGGACGGCGTCGACCGGGACCATCGCCGCCGACGGATCGGGTTGGCTCTCGCAGGTTCAGGTGAGGGCACTGGTCTCCGAGTACTTCGCCGCCGAGGACGTCAACAAGGCGGTTCGAGTTGCATGGTGCGAATCGCGGTTCAACCCGAGCTCGACCAATCTCCGCACAGGCGCGGTCGGGTTGTTCCAGCATCTACCCAAGTACTGGGAGGAACGGGCTGAGAGTGCCGGATTCCCCAATGCGGACCAGACGGACCCCGAGGCGTCGACCGCCGCCGCGGCGTGGGCGGTCTACAACGGGGGCGGTTGGGACACATTCGCCTGCCGGGGTTGATCCTCCGACTGTGACCGAGCGGAATGTAATCGGCGGAGAGCTGGAGCCGTGTGGCGTCGACCCCCTCACCGGCTTCTACCGTGACGGATCGTGCAACACCGGGATCGAGGACCTCGGCAGTCATACCGTCTGCGCCGTGGTCACCGCCGAGTTCCTCGAGCACCAACGCAGCATCGGAAACGATCTGACCACCGCGGTTCCGCAATACATGTTCCCCGGTCTGGTTCCGGGTGATCGATGGTGTGTCACGGCCATGAACTGGCTTCGTTCCCACTATGACGGCGTGGCCGCACCGGTGGTGCTCGCCTCCACCCACGAACGCGCCATCGAGGTGGTCCCGCTCGAGATCCTCCAAGGGCATGCGGTCGACGTTCCAGCCGATCCCGGAGCGTTGGACACCTGAGTTTTCGTCTCCTCGGTGAACAGTGACACTGAAGGGCGGTTAGTCAAACTGTTGCGATGAGAGGTCCCGACCTCTATCTTCGGCCTCGTAGACCATCGGCGACGGAGGAGGACAGTTTGAACCCGGTTACGCGACACCTGGTCATCCCCGGCGAAGATGCCCGCTACGAGACACCTCCGGGCATGGAAGACCACGGCTCGGGTTTGACCCGCTGGTCGATGATCGATCACACAACGCCGGGTGCGGTGCACACCGGCTTCGGCGTGAGCAGGCTCGATCCAGGAGGAAGGATCGAGTCCCACCTCCACTCCTTCGAGGAAACCTTCTACGTGCTGGAAGGTTCGGTGATCGTGGACACGCCCGAGGCGTCGGTCGAGTTGATCCCCGGCGACTACGGGACGATCCCGGTCGGTGTCCCCCATCACTGGCGCAACTCGTCGGATGGGACGGCGAGCTGGGCCGATCTGCTCACCCCACAGCCTCGGCCGTGGTTCGACGAGGACACCTTCCTCCTCGAGAAGGGGTCGGATCGTGAGCCGATCAGGGTCGATCCACGGGACCCGCGGACCCGATCCTTCGGCCATATAGACCCGGGAAACATGGACCCGGGGAGACAGACCCAGGACATGCTGGCCGTGTCGGCGAGTATGCGCACCGCCCTCCTCGTCTACTCGGGGATCACGGTCAAGATGATGTCGGACACCGACCTCGGTGCCCAGCTCTCGACCATGTTCATGGTGCAGTACGAGCCTCGCGGCATGGCGGGGGCCCATGACCACCCTTTGGAGGAGACCTACCTCATCCTCGACGGTGAGGTCGATGCCGTGTTCGACGGCGTCGAGTACCGGCTCAAGCCGGGCGATGTGGCCTTCGCCGGTGTCGGGGCGGTCCATGAGTTCTCCAATCCGACCGACACCACGGTGCGTTGGCTGGAGACCCAGTCGCCCGCCCCGCCCGCCCGTCACTCCTACCGGTTCGCCCGGGACTGGAATTACCTCGGCGAGCGTCTGGCCGAATGACCTTCGACCAGGGATAGATTCCCACGATGGCCAGTTGGGACGACGTCCGCCGCATTGCGCTGGGTCTGCCCGAGACGGACGAGGCGTCGTCGCGTGGATCCGCCCACTGGCGGGTGAGAACCAAGGGCTTCGTGTGGGAGCGACCCCTGCGCCGGGCCGACTACGAAGCTCTCGGTGAGAGCGCACCCGACGGCCCGATTCTGGGAGTGAGGGTTTCCGATCTCGGAGTCAAAGAGGCACTACTCGGCGACGATCCCGACGTCTTCTTCACCACGCCGCATTTCGACGGCTATCCGGCCGTGCTGGTCAGATTGGAGAGGATCGAGATCCCGGAACTGGAAGAGCTCATCGTCGAGGCATGGCTGGACCGGGCTCCAAAGCGGCTGGCGAGCGAGTACCTGAGAGAGACCGAGTGAGCGGCGGCGGGGTGGTGGGGAAGACCCACCCCTATCTAGGTCGCTTCAATCTGACCCGAGAGGGTCCGATGCGCTGGATGACCAGTCCTTCGCGGTGTACGGCGATGTGATGGTGATACCAACACAACGTGATCAGGTCTTCGGCGTTGGTTTCGCCTCCGAATGACCAAGGTGGGGTGTGGTGGGCTTCGAGCCGGTAGCGGCTGGTGCAGCCTCCAACGGTGCATCCTCCGTCCCGGGAGAGGACGAATCTCCGAAGTCGGCGAGGAACGGTTCGAGAGCGTCGCCCTAGGTTGAGCGGCTCGCCGTCTTCGGCGACACCAACGACTTCGACGATCCCATTTGCACAGGATCTCTTCGAGAATCCCGGGCCCGAGCCGGGGGCCAGCCAGAACCGAGACCCCGGTTTCCCCGTTGCCGGCGGCCGCGGTACGGGCGTCGACGGTGACCGCCACCTCCACCGGCGAGCCCTCATCAGGTGTATCGGCGTCGTAGAGGGAGTCCTGGCGGATGGCAACCAGGGCGAGGGCTCTTCGTTCCGCCACCGCCAGCCGGGCATCGGCTGGTATCAGCTCGTCGGCACGTTGGTCCACCGCCTTCTCCACGATCCGCGAGTCGAGACCGGGAATCTCACCCCAGAAGCTGGTCGAAGACTCATCGAACGATGTGGCGAAGTGAGGTAGCCGTTGTTGGTGATCCTCTTCTCCCGTCTCCTCGTCAAGCGCCGATGATGGGCCACCAGACGGCGCAATTGGGCGATGTCATAACCCTCATGACCGCCACGATGCTCCATTGGAAGCCGCGCCAACTGCTCCGCCCGATCGAAACTGATCTCACCGGATGCCAGTTGCTCGCCTACCTCGGAAGCCTCCCCCAGGCGAGTGCCGGTCCAACAGATGCGACGGGCCGTCTCCTGAGACACGTCAGCCCGGGCCGCCACCCATTCCACAATCGACCGGTGCCCATCCGCCCGATGCGAACCACGCGATCGTTTCTCACCAACCGCGGCCATCTGCACCGCCCGCCACGAGGCGATCTCCCCTTCAGCCCGGACGATCAGCTCATCCAGCTGATCCTCGGTCAGCTTCCCCCAATCCATACCCATCAACCTACGAACCGCCTGGGACAAGAATTCTCGGGGACGGCAGTCCCGACAGTCGGGGCTCGGGGTCAGGTCTCTTTCCGACCGACGAACCAGGCGATCCCGTCCGCCTCTCCCTCGGCGAGTGCTTCGAGCCGGGCGAAGGCCTCGCGCAATTCACCGGGCCGAGCCCGAAAGGAGCCAGGCGCCGAGCCCACCTCGCTGAGAGTGGCCACTGCGAGAATGCCCTCAGGGGCGAGCCGATCGATCATGGGCTGATCGAGCCGGCCGTCCCGGAACATGTGGCATGCCAGCAGATCGACGTGCGGGCCCTCGGGGAGTCCCTCATCGAGATCGGCGACATCGAAGTGGCATCGGTCGGCCACGCCGCTGACCACGGCAAGCTGTCGGGCGTGATCTATGGCCACCGGGGAGACATCGACACCGAGGACGTCCATTCCACGTTGGGCCAGCCATACCGCCAACCGCCCCTGGCCACAGGCGACTTCCAGGGCGTCTCCTCGCGTCGGGAAGTGATGTTGGAACGGGGCGAAGACGTCAGGAAGACCGGAAGGACCGATTGACGTGGCGTTCGCGTGCCGCCGGTCCCACCGTTCGCGGTCATCGTCGCTCATCACTGTCACGATAAGGCGGCCCGATCCGGCGACTGTCGGCGCATAATCCAGCCCCACGTGGCCACCCGACTCGGCTCTCGCTTCGACAGGCTGTCCCTCGCCGCGGGGATCTCCAACATCGGCGACGGGGTCATGGGCGCTGCATTTCCCTTGTTGGTGGCGTCGCTGACCCGTGATCCGTTGTTGGTTGCGGGAGCGACTCTGGTCGGTCGTCTCCCCTGGTTCCTCTTCGCCCTGATCTCGGGCGCCCTCGTCGATCGGATGGATCGACGCCGGGTGATGATCTTCACCGACTCGATTCGTGCAGTGGGGGTGGGATTGTTGGCCTGGGGAGTCGGGACCGGCGATGTCGGGATCGGCATCGTCTACGTCGTCGCCTTCGGTCTCGGAGTGGCCGAGACCTTCTTCGACACCTCGGCCGAGGCATTCACACCGAGATTGGTGGAGCCCGAGCAGCTCGCCGCCGCCAACGGCCGACTCCAGGGTCTGGAATGGGTTGGCGGGTCGTTCGTCGGGCCACCGATCGGCGCGGCTCTGTTCGCCGTCGCCGCCTCCCTGCCCTTCCTCATCGACGCCGGCTCCTTCGCGGTGGCAGCCCTGTTCGTGGCACTCATACCGGGGGTGTTCCGATCCGACCGATCCAGCCGAACCACGATCCGATCGGACATTGCGATGGGTCTGCGCTGGCTGTGGGGTCAACGTGTGGTGCGAACGCTCGCCCTGATGGCGGGGACGACCAACATGTTCATCTTCGGGATCATCAGCATCTTCGTCCTGTTTGCCCAGGACATCCTCGGTGTCCCCGATGCCAGCTACGGGATACTCCTGGCCGCGTTGGGGGTTGGGGGCCTGCTTGGCGCGCTGTTGGCTCCGAGGATGGTGGCGAGGATCGGCTCGGGCAACACGCTTCGGGTAGCGGTGAGCGTCCAAGCTTTCGCGGTCGCGGTGCTGGGTACCACGTCCAATGCATGGCTGGCAGGTGTGCTCATGGCCATCTTCGGGTTTCTCACCACCTCCTGGAACGTGGTCGCAGTGTCTCTCCGACAGGGTTTGACCCCTGACGCGATGCGGGGCCGGGTGGCGGGCGCCTCCCGGCTGCTGGCGTGGGGCACGCAACCGATCGGCGCCCTCGCCGGCGGTGCCGTGGCAGCGGCCTCGGGGCTTCGGGCACCGTTCTTCGTCGCCGCAGGCGGCTTCGTCGTGCTGTTGGCCCTGACGTGGAGGGTGATCTCCAACGAGTCGATCGAGTCGGCGCGAAGGGGGGCGCCGGCGAGTGACTAGCCGATCGGGGTCATGCACGGCAGCCGGGCTGAGTCCTCAGTCGGCAGGAACCATCCGGTACTCCTCTATGAGTTGCCAGTCGACCCCGTCGAGTGTCATCTCGTTGCGCCACCGTTCAGGCCGGCGACTAGTTGATCAGGACGACGACGACGGTGATGACGAGCGGAAACGCGGCGACTCCGAGGATGACCATCGGCGGAGAGAAGAACCGCTGGTCTCTGTCACCGGAAGCGACCAGAGCTCTGTGGCGCTCCCATCGCGAATTGGGCTTCGCCGGCACGAGTGAGAGGCCTATTGCCGCTAGAAGGGTGAACGCTGCCGTCGCCTCCACCCCCCACACCACAACCAGGAACACCAACATGAGAACGACTGGAACCAGATACGCCCGACCACGCGCGACTGCCAACCAGATCGACAGACCACCGGCACCGATGACGACTACGAGGAGAATCACCAGATAGAGGACCAGGGGCCCTCCATCGACTGAGGCCAGCACGGGAGTCACCCGAGAGTTATCGAACGGAACGATGTGCTGGTTGACCACTCCCTACCTAGCGGAAGTCCCGTGACTGGACGGTTTGGACCCCGATCGGCTCGAAGGAGCGGGCCACGATGTTGGTCACCCCGTCGTGGTACTCGAGACGGCCGTGGATGACCAGGGCGGGGCTCCTGCGCACCACCTGACGGTGGGCCGCCCACACGTCCGGCAGCACCACGATGTTCAACAGCCCGGTCTCGTCCTCCAGGTTGAGGAAGTAGACACCCTTGGCGGTACCGGGCCGCTGTCGATGGGTGACGACACCCGCCACCTTTATCCGCGATCCGTTGCGTTTCATGTCGAGGGCCTCGGCTGCGGTGAGGCAGCCGTCGAGCTGATCCCGGACGAAGCTCATCGGATGCCGGCTGGAGACCCCGGTCGACCACAGGTCGGCCCGATGTTCCTCCTCGGCCGCCATCCCGGGGAGTGCCGGGGCCTCCACCCCCGGTGACAGGGCCAATCGCTCGGGGTCGATCTCGGCCAGGGCGCCGGCGGCCCACATCCCCTCCCGCCGGCCGATCCCGAGCGACTCCAGTGCCCCGGAGGCGGCCAGACCCTCCAGTGCATCCACTCCGAGTCCCGTCCTCGACGCCAGATCCTCTGGAGAGGTGAACTCCCCGCCAAGGATTCTCGCCGCCTCGATCCGGGTCACCTCCTTCTCCCCCAGGTTCCTCACATAGCGCAGACCCATCCGCACCCCCACCGGTGGTCGGATCGGGTCGTCGACCGTGCCTCTCCCCCGACGCCAACTCTCTCCCAGATAGGTGACGACGTCGTCGGGGTCGGTCTCGATCGGTTCCACGGTGCAGTCGTGCCAGGACACGTTGACATCGGGGCCGATCACCACCACCCCGTGACGCTGGGCGTCCTGGACCAGCGAGTTGGGGCTGTAGAAGCCCATGGGCTGTGCGTTGAGCAGCCCGGCCAGGTACTCAGCCGGGTAGTGGAAGCGGAGCCAGGCAGACATGTAGACGATGTAGGCGAAGCTCACCGAGTGGCTCTCGGGAAAGCCGAAGGCGGCGAACCCCTGCAGCTTCTCCCAGATCTCGTCGGCAGGAGCACCGACGATCCCGTTGCCCGCCATCCCGACATAGACCTCCTCCCGGAGCCGCCCCATCGCCTTCTCCGACCGTTTGTGGGTCATCGCCTGCCGGAGCCGGTCGGCCTGTCCCCCGTCGAATCCGGCGCAGATCCGGGCCAGCTCCATCAGCTGCTCCTGGAAGATGGGCACGCCGAGCGTCTTCTTCAGGATCGGCTCGGCCGAAGGATGGGGGTAGCTCACCGGCTCTTCCCCGCTGCGACGACGCAGATATGGGTGGACCGACTGGCCCTGGATAGGACCGGGGCGGATCAAGGCGACCTCCACCGCCAGGTCGTAGAAGGTCTTCGGCTTCATCTTGGGCAGGGTGGCCATCTGGGCCCGGGACTCGATCTGGAACAGCCCAACCGTGTCGGAACGGGTGATGGAGCGGTAGATGGCCTGTTCCTGGGGGATGGCGGCCAGGTCGATGTCGACCCCGTGGGTGTCCACGATCAGGTCGTGGGCAAGATGGAGGGCGTTGAGCATGCCCAGCCCGAGCAGGTCGAACTTGACGATCCCCACCGCCGCCGAGTCGTCCTTGTCCCACTGGAGCACGGTCCGCCCCTCCAGTCGCCCCCACTCCAGGGGCACGACCTGCCACAGGGGCCGGTCGGCGATCACCATCCCCCCGGAGTGGATCCCGAGATGCCGGGGGAACCCGTCGAGCCGCCAGCAGATGTCGTAAATCATCTCGGCGGTCATCCCCTCGGGAAGTGGTGAATCGAGCCGGATCTGACCAGGGTCCCGGGTGTCGACGTACTTGGACAGCCCATCCACCTGTGCCTGGGTGAACCCGAAGGTCTTGGCCACGTCCCGCAGCACCGACTTGGCCCGGTAGGTGATCACGTTGGCCACCATTGCCGCCCGCTCACGCCCGTATTTGCGGTAGCAGTACTGGATCACCTCCTCACGTCGATCGGCCTCGAAGTCGATGTCGATGTCTGGTGGCCGCCCCCGCTCCTCGGAGAGGAACCGCTCGAAGGGGAGATGGAGCCGGATCGGGTCGACCCGGGTCAGACCGAGACAGCGGCACACAGCCGAGTCGGCCCCCGAGCCTCGTATCTGGCAATAGATGTCCTGGGAGCGGGCGAAGTCGACGATGTCCTTGACCACCAGGAAGTAGCCGGGGAAGCCGAGACGCTCGATGATGTCGAGTTCGTGCTCGAGCCGACGACGGGCCCGGGGGTCGATTCCGTCATCGCTTCCGGCATAGACATCTCTCGCTCCTTCCCAGGTGAGATGACGGAGATAGGCCATCTCGTCGCGGAAGCCGGGCATGGGAAAGTCGGGGAGATTGGGCGCCACCAGCCCAAGATCGAAGGCGAGACGACGCCCCAACTCGCCGCTGCGCGCCACCGCACCCGGGTACCGACTGAAACGTCGAGCCATCTCCAACGGGTGCTTCAAATACCGCTCGTCGCTGGCGGGGCGGAAGCCGTCGGCGACGGCCAGGGTCCGTCTCCCTCCGATGGCGGCCAGCACCTCGGACAGGTCGGCGTCTCGCCGGTCGTGATAGTGGACCTGATTGGTGGCCACGGTGGGGAGGGACAGCTTCTGTGCAACCTCCCACACCAGGTCGTTGCGTAGATCGTCCTCGGGCATGCTGTGATGCCAGAGCTCGAGATGGAGCCGGGTGCCGAACAACTCACGGAGCCGCGAGGTCTCACGGATGGTGGCTCCCAGGTCGCCTTTGGCCGCTGCCTTGGGCACCGCCCCGGCGTGACATCCGGTCAGGGCATGAATGTCCGTGTGATGCGCCGCCTCGGCCAGGTCCTCCCAGGAGTAGATCGGATGGTCCTTCTCCCCCCGCATCTGGGCGCGGGTCACCAGAAGGGAGAGACTCCGGTATCCGTCTGGTGAACCGGCGAGAAGAACCAGATGATCGGTCTCGGGGAGATCGGTCGGCTTGGCTCCGTGGGCACGAACGCTGCGTCCCCGTCGCAACCGCCCCTGCCCGCCCTTGCTGCGTGCATGACGATGCTGGTCCCACTCCTGGGCGGCGGCCACCGGGTCGGAAGGGCCTGAAGGCTCGGGCTCGAGACCTATCTCCACCCCGTAGATGGCGGGAAGACCGGTCTCCTTGGCCATCTGCCAGAAACGGGACACCCCGTAGAAGCCATCGTGGTCGGTGACCGCCAGGGCCTCGTAGCCGAGATCGATGGCCCCCTCCACCAGGTCCTCGGGATGGGACGCCCCGTCGAGGAAGGAGAAGTTGGTGTGACAGTGCAGTTCGGCATACCCGCTCACCAGCACACTATATCGAACATATGTTCGGTGTGAGACTGGCGTGAGACCCGATACGCTGGGGGCATGAAGAGCCCGTGGATGCTCCTCTGGCTGATCCCGGTGCTGGCCCTGCTCTTCTTCATCGCCCAGCTCGGCAGTATCGGATATGCAGTAGGCGCGGCCGGGTGGCTCGTTGTTCTCGGGCTGTTCGGGTATGCGACCAGGAAGCGTCCCGGACGTCGCTACGACAAGAAGGCTCCCGGCCGGGCCGAGGCCGAGCTCTCTGGGTGGAACTGGGGCGGTTCGGGCGGTCTATGACCGGGGCTGCACATCACGTCGACCAGCTGGGGCCTTGACCCCACTCAGCGCCCGCTGAGCGAGAAGTGCATCCAATCCTTGAGCGAGCTCCAGTGCCCGCCCCACCCCCATCCGATCTCGGCGAACGCCTCGGTTGCGACGTCACCGGACACGATCATGCCGACTCGGACGTCCGCCCGGTCGACATAGGCCGAGGCCAGCTCGGGGAGGACCAGATCGCCCTTCAGATAGGGGTTGTGGAAGGGGTTGATGTCGATCCCGGTGCCAAAGGCGTGTTGAGACCACGACGATGATCCCACCGCGGGACGGCACACGAACGATGTGGTGTCGTTCCAGTCTCCAGTGGGATGGGCATCGATCTCCTCTTTGGTGATCACGCGCATCTGCTCGATGGGGAATCGTGCCTCGTGCAGTTTCCGGAACACGTCGACCACGTCCTCGGCCACAGACGCATTGACGATCATCTCGCCTGTGTGGAAACGCTGGTCGAACCCGAAGTGGGTCATGGTGAGATAGGACAGTTCGTCGAGGGTGACCGGACACTCCTCAACCCAGCTCGACCTGGCCAGCACCTCGGGGGGGATCGGCTCGATTGTCCCGATGAACCGGTCGTCAGACGGCGGGGTGAGGAGATCCAGGGTCTCGAGTTGTCGGTCCTGGAGCTCGGGGGGGGTCGGCTGCACCTCGCCGAACTCGTCCGGTCTGAGTGGTAAGAGCCTGGTGCCCAGCCAGTCGGGGCGGGCATAGGGGCTGGTGGTGGTCGTCGTGGCGAGCGTGGTGGTTGTGACCGTGGACGTGGTCGTCGTCGCCTGCGGGGTTGGCGCGGTGGAAGTCGACGGGACCAACGGCGACGTCGTGGTGGGAGCGACGAGACTCGAGCACCCGGCCAACAGCATCAGCGAGACGACAAGGAGTGCCCGTCGCATCAGCGCGACCCTAACGCTGCCGTGCCCAATGATCGGTCGCTTAGGATCAGCCGATGACTGCCATCAGAGACTCGGTCCGCAGTTTCCTCCAAACCGGCCGCTGGGTCATGTGGTCACCCTCGACCCGGACGGAACCCCGCACGTGACCCTGGCCTGGGTCGGTGTCGACGGTGACGAGTTGGTATGGGCCAGCTTCTTCGATCAACACAAGCTCGACTCGTTGCGACGGGACCCAAGGATCACGATCTCGTTCCAGGCCAACGAATACAGCGGAGACGGTCTCCACCCCTATCTCGTGGCCCAGGGCTTCGCCCGGATCAGTCAGGGCGGCGCTCTCGAGGTGATGGACCGCTTGGCCGAGGCATACATCGCCCCGGGCGCCAGGTTCCCGCAACGAGACTTTCCCGACGGGTTTGTCGTCCACGTTGATGTCTCGCGTTTCTACGGTGTCGGCCACTGGACGGACCCGGAGGAGCGCTAGCTTCGAATAGAGGAGGAAAGCGATGTCATCGATCACCAAGACGATCCGGCTCAGCGGTCAGGCCGCCGACTCGATCGAGGACGCGGTACGCACGGTGCTGGCCCGTGCCGCCTCCACCATCTCTGACATCCAAAGCTTCAGGATCGTCGAGGTTGGTGGCAAGGTCGACGACTCCGGGGTGCCCACTCAGTTCAGCGTCACCCTCGACATCACCTTCGGGATCAAGGACCCCGTCGAGCACGGATGATCCCCCAACCCGAGACGTTGGGGAACGGGATCCATCTGATCCCGGCGCCGCTTCCGTTCAAGAGCCCGGCCTGGGTCAACACCTACGCCGTGGAGGCAGGAGACGGTCTGCTCCTGCTCGACTGCGGAACCGACTGGGAGCCGGGCAGAGAGGCGATTCGTGACGGGTTCAAGGTGCTCGGGCTGGACGAGTCCGCGGTGCACACTCTGGTTGTCTCCCATCTCCATCTCGACCATGTCGGGATGTCGGCGCGGCTGGTCAGGGAGTGGGGATGCCGGTTCGTGATGCACGAGCGGGCCGCCAAGCTGGTCGACCGGTACAACGACACCCCCGGCTACGTCGACCGCCTGCTCCGCATCGGGCGCACCCACGGTGTTCCCGATCGACTGTTGGAATCGGCGACGGCCGACCTGGCAACCCGCCCCGACTACATGCCACTCATCGACCCTCCCGACCACACCGTGGCCGACGGGGAGCGCATCGACATCGGTGGCGGACGCGGACTCGAAGTGGTTCACACCCCGGGCCACGAGCCCGCCCACATCTGCCTCCTTGACTCCCAGACCGGGATCCTGTTCTCGGGTGATCACATCCTGCCCCGAATCTCACCGGTGATCATGTGGGACGAAGACCTGGGCGACCCCCTGGGTGACTACCTGTCTTCCTTACACAAGCTCCTGGCGATCGGCGTCGAGCTGACCTATCCGGCGCATGGGACTCTGATCGACCAGGGAGACGAACGGGCGAGACAGATCCTGCTCCACCACGATCGGCGTCTGCTCGACATGGCCCAGTTGGTGCGGGAGCGGGACGCGACCGCCTGGGAGGTGATGCTGAAGTCGTTCCGACCCAATCTGACGCCGCTGGAGTCGCGTCTTGCCTTTCTCGAGACGGTCTCCCACCTCGAGCATCTCGAGATGACGGGGAGGCTCCAACACGAAGACCGCGAGGGGACGATCGTCTTCAGACGATGAGGCGTGCTAGTCGGTGCTGTCCGGGGCGGCGGAACCGAGTGCCCGAACCGTGGCAAGGGCCGCTTCCACCTGGTCATCGACCGGGGCCGGGTCGAAGCGCCGCACCAGGTTTCCCTCCTTGTCCGACACGATCAGCGCATGTCGTGCCTGACCGTCCTCCTCGGCGACACCGAAGTCGCGAATCATCGCTCCCGAGGCGTCGGCCAGGAGCGGAAGGTGCAGCTCCATCGAATCGGCGAGATCGCGCACGGTCCTGGCCTGTGCCCTGACCACGCCGAGCACCTGCGATCTCTGCTTGCCGAACTCGGCGAGTTGCTCGTCGTAGCTCCGGAGCAAGGCCAGGTCCTCGTCGTCCTCGACGGAGGGCAGGAAGAAGATGGCGAGCGGAGTCTTGCCTCGGTAGGAGTCGAGGCCGAGGGTCTGTCCGGTGCTTGCGGGAAGGCGGAAGTCCGGGATGGAGCGACCCGGTTCGCTGGGACCTGGCATGGGCGGTCATTACCCGATCCGGCAGTCATCCAAAACGGTCGCGTTTGAGGCCGGTCGCGGTAGGGAAAACCGAGCCCAATCTCGAAAGGATCGACTCATGCCCGTACATCGGGGCAAGGACGCCAAGGGCCCCTTCTACCAGTGGGGGGACTCGGGCAAGAAGTACCACTACCAAGCCGGGGAGAAGAAGAGTCGGGAGACGGCCAAGCAGAAGGCGGAGAAACAGGGCCGGGCGGCACGAGCATCCGGCTACAAGGGGTGAACCGCCAGAGTCAGGTCAGACAACGTCGTCGCCAGGGCGCCGATGCCGAAGGCGAGAAGCCAGCTGGCCAGCGACCCGATCAGCACATATTCGGGATCGATCGTCGCCGGCTTACCGCTGATCTCGGGGAATCTCAGGATACTCTTGGCCGCCACCACCAGCCCGGCGGCCGCAGCCGCGCCGATCAGCACGAGCACGTAGATGAGGAGCCGCTCCAGGATCCCGATCCACCGACCCGCCCGGTTCTGGCTCTGGGACCCGGTCTGTCTGGACGCCCGGAGCACCTGACGGACGAGCCAGTTCGAGGGCACGGTGAGGAGCAGCCCTCCGAGCACGATCCATGTGACTTCGAGCCAGTTCACCCGACACCCGGGAGGGGAGGCACCCCGATCGACCTGGCCTCGACCAGGGCGAGGATTCCATGGGAATTGGCCCGCCGGCTCACCGAGCTCTTGTTGATCGCCAGTTCCTCGGCCAGATCGGTCTGAGTGCGGCCGGAGAGCAACCCGAGGGCGATCCGGGCATCGCTGTCGTCGAATCGGTGGGTCAATGTGTCACGAAGCAACAGGTAGTCGTTGAGCAATGTGTCCAGCGCGGTCTCGGTTCTGATCGCGGTCGCCCGCCGTGCGCCCCGGCCTGAGCTCTCGACCGCCTCGATGGCATCCCGCGCCCGCCACCAGCAGGGACCATCCTCTCCGAATGGCCTTCGGGCCGGGTCCTCGGCGAGCAGTTCGCCCCAGCCGATCCCGATGCGCAGCCCGGTCAACCCTGCGGTCTTCAGATGGAGCAGCAGCGACGCCTCGATCGCCTCGTTGATCGTGGAATACCGGACCTGGAACTCGTCACCGATGGTGAACACCGGGGCCTCGCCGACGACTTCTCCCACTGCGGCGAACACCGACTCCATCTCGGTCTGGAGACGCTGCCGATCAGGGGCCCGACGTGAGCCGATCATGTCCCCGATCAAGGCCGCTGACCATACCTTAGGTTGCGCCATGTCGACAACTCTAGCAAAGATGCCCTATAGATGCAATCGAGTTGCGCCCATAGGCAAACTTCCTCGATGTTGCATGGCCAAATCGTCACATCACCGAGGCTAAGCCCGCCCCCTGACAGAAAGCGGGTCCCCGGCCTGCTCGGCTCCATTCACCCTTCGACCAGAACCACTGCGACGTCGGGCTCGCCCTGGACGTAGGTCACCTTCTCGGCCCGAGCCGCCGTCTGCAGGTCCGACTCGGCCTGGCGGACGAGGTCGAGGCGCTCGTCGGCCGCAGAGATCGAAACCAGGCTCACCTCGGCCCGCATCGACGCTCTGGCATCGGATTTCGCCTTCCTCACCGCGGAGAGGACCTCACCGGTCACCGCCAGGATCGCCGGGTCTCCCAGGTGTGCGGCCAGTTCGTCGACGGATGGCCAAGAAGCGCGATGGATCGATCCCTCCCGCCACCACGACCACACCTCTTCGGTGACGAAGGGAAGGAAAGGGGCGAACAGCCGGAGGTAGACACTCAGCGCGAGTTGGAGGGCGGCATGCGCCGAGGCCCCGGCGTCACCGCCTTCGTACGCCCGCCCTTTGACCAGCTCCAGATAGTCGTCGGTCCAGGTCCAGAACGAGCGCTCTGCGATCTCGAGGGCTCGGGCATAGTCGAACTGGTCGAACGCCTCCGTGGCCTGGTCCACCACCGCGGCCAGCGTGCCCAACATGGAACGGTCGAGCGGCTCGGTTATCGCCGATGGAGGGACATCGTCGGCGAAGCCGAGGGCGAATCTGGAGGCATTGAGGATCTTCGTAGCCAACCGTCTCCCGATCTTCATGACTCCGAAGTCGACCGCAGTGTCGGTCCCCGGCCGCCCGTTGCACGCCCAATAGCGGACCGCCTCGGCCCCGTACTCCTCGATCAACGCGCTGGGTGTGATGACGTTGCCCTTCGACTTCGACATCTTCTTCCGATCCGGATCCAGGATCCAGCCATTGATCGTGGTGTGGGCCCAGGGCAGCACGTGGTGCTCGTAGTGGGATCGGACCACGGTGGAGAAGAGCCAGGTGCGGATGATCTCCGGGCCTTGAGGCCGCAGGTCCATGGGGAAGACCCGGGAGAACAAGTCGGGGTCGTCGTCCCAGTGACCGGCGATCTGGGGGGTCAACGACGACGTCGCCCAGGTATCCATGATGTCCGGGTCGGCGAGGAAGCCACCGGGCCGGCCCCGCTGCTCGTCTGCGTAGCCGGGCGGAGTCGCCGACGTCGGGTCGATCGGGAGCGAGTCCTCGTCGGGGAGGAGCGGGTGGTCGTAGTCGACCTCACCCTCGTCGTCGATCGGGTACCAGAGGGGCACCGCCACGCCGAAGAACCGCTGCCGCGAGATGAGCCAGTCGCCGCTCAGCCCGTGGACCCAATGCTCGTAGCGGACACCCATGAAGTCCGGAGTCCAGTCCAACTCGGCACCACGCTCGAGCAGCCGTGCCCGCAGCTCGGGATCGCGCCCGCCGTTGCGGATGTACCACTGCCGGCTGGACACGATCTCGAGGGGGCGGTCGCCGTTCTCGTAGAACTTGACCGGGTGGGTTATGGGCCGGGGCTCACCGTCGAGATCGGCCGATTCGACCAGCAGCTCGGCGATGCGTTTCCGGGCCTGGTTGGGGTAGAGACCGGCGATCTGACGATACGCCTCCCGGCCCGACTCGCTCTCGATCCAATCCGGGACCTCCTGGCTGAGACGCCCGCTCTGTTGAATGAGGGAGCGTGTGGGGAGATCGAGCTCACGCCACCAGGTGACATCGGTGGTGTCGCCCCAGGTGCAGATCATGGCGATCCCACTCCCCTTCTCCGGTTCGGCCAGCTCGTGGGCGAGGACGGGCAACTCGACATCGAACAGAGGCGAGGTGACCTTCGTGCCGAAGAGATCCCGGTAACGCTCGTCGTCGGGATGGGCGACCAGGGCGACACAGGCCGGGATCAGCTCAGGTCTCGTCGTCTCGATGTAGAGGTGTGACCCGTCCGGGTTGTGGAACGACACCCGGTAATAGGAGCCGGGCCGCTCCCTGTCCTGGAGCTCGGCTTGGGCCACCGCCGTCCTGAAGTCGACATCCCAGAGCACCGGCGCCTCTTGGGAGTAGGCCTCGCCCCGGGCGAGGTTGCGCAGGAAAGCCCTCTGACTGGTGCGTCGGCTGTGGGCGTCGATGGTGGCGTATGTCTGGGTCCAGTCAACCGAGAGGCCGAGGGTCCGCCACAGCTCTTCGAAGACCTTCTCGTCCTCTTCGGTGCGGCCGTGGCAGAGCTCGATGAAGTTGCGCCGGCTGACCGAGACCGGGGGTTCGGCCGGCTGCGCCGGTGGCGTGAAACCGGGGTCGTACGGGAGCGAGGGGTCACACCGGATCCCGTAGTAGTTCTGGACCCTGCGCTCGGTGGGTAGGCCGTTGTCGTCCCACCCCATCGGGTAGAACACCTCCCGGCCCGCCATCCGCCGGTATCGGGCATTGGCGTCGGTTTGCACGTACCCGAAGACCGAGCCCATGTGCAACGACCCGGAGACGGTGGGTGGCGGGGTGTCGATGGCGAAGATGTCGCCCCGGTCTTTGGAACGGTCGAACCGATAGGTCTGATCGGTCTCCCAACGGGCCATCCATTTCGCCTCCAGACCCTCGAGGGCCGGCTTTTCGGGGACTTGTCTCGTCATCGGGCCCAAAGGGTAACGGCGGTGCCGGACCCAACCGTTCAACGGGCTGAGCGCCAGCCCTGACGGTGGTGAGGAGTTGCCATCCTCCTCCAAACGGATATGCTCCTATCCGACATGAACCGGTTCTTCGCCCACGCCCACCATCATCACCACCCCTTCGCGGGTCGGATGACGATGGGCTGAAGGCAACAGAGCCACAACCCCAGACGCCGACCCGGAGCGGTCGGCGTTTCTCGTTTCCGAGGGCGACACCGGCCGCATCGGCGGGAAGGAATGCCCCGATGAGACCCGAGCCCACGATTCACCTGGCCCTCCCCAAAGGGCGGATGGAACCCGGTGTGTTCAGCCTGCTCGCTGCGGCCGGCATCGAGCTCCACGTTGGTCAGCGCGGCTATCGGCCGGTGCTCTCCGAGCCGGGCTTCGAGGTGAAGCTGCTCAAACCGCAGAACATCGTCGAGATGCTGGCCGCAGGCACCCGTGACATCGGCTTCGCCGGGGCCGACTGGGTGGCGGAGAAGCAGGCCGACCTGGTCGAGTTGCTCGACACGGGGCTCGACCCGGTGAAGATCGTGGCCGCCGCCGCCGAGACCCTGCTCGAGAACGGCAGCCTCCCCGGCCGTCATCTGGTGGTTGCCAGCGAATACGAGCGGCTCACCGGGGACTGGATAGCCGACAAGGACCTCGACGCCTCGTTCGTCCACTCCTACGGCGCCACCGAGGTGTTCCCTCCTGAGGATGCCGATGTCATCGTGGACAACACGGCGACCGGTGAAACGCTTTCGGCAAACGGGCTGGCCGTCGTCGACGAGCTGATGCCTTCGTCGACCCGGCTCTACGCCAGCCCCGGGGCGATGGCCGACCCGGCCAAGAAGAGCGCTATCGACGGTCTGGTGCTCAGCCTCAGGTCGGTGATCGAAGCCAGGAACCGGGTCATGCTCGAGCTCAACGTCTCGCTTCAGGATCTCGATGCGGTGATCGACGCTCTGCCCAGCATGAGGGAGCCGACCGTGGCCATGCTCCACGGCGGTACCGGGATGGCGGTGAAAGCCGCCGTCCCCCGCAGCGACCTGCCCCGCCTCATCCCCCGGCTCAAACAGCTGGGAGCCACCGATATAGCGGTGTCCCGACTCGACCAGATCGTGCCATGAACGGGCCCGCCATCTATGCACCTCCGACGTACGACCCTTCGGTCGACCTGGACCTGTCCCGCAACGAAGGACGGACCAGGGCCGCCGAACTGATCGCCGCCGTCGATGATCCGGACCGGGCGGTCTCCCGCTACCCGGACATCTCGGGAGTTCGCTCTCGTCTCGCCGAGATCCACGGAATCGATCCGAGCAGGATCCTGGTCACCGCCGGGGGCGACGACGCCCTCAGCCGGTGCTTTCTCGGCCTGCTCCGGGAGGGCGCCAATGCGGTGACCACCTATCCAACCTTCGAGATGATCTCCCGCTATGCAGAACAGAGCGGAGTCGGGCTGGTCGAGGTGCCCTGGTGGAGCGGGCCGTTCCCCGCGGCCGAGGTCCTGGCCGCAGCCTCGGACACCACGGACACGGTCTTCGTCGTCTCGCCCAACAACCCGACCGGGGCGGCGTTGACCTCCACCGACCTGAAGCGGATGGCCGCCGAGTTCCGCTACGTGGTGCTAGACGCCGCCTACGTCGAGTTCGCCGACGAAGACCTCACTCCGATCGCCCTCGGGATGGACAACGTGGTGATGATCCGCACCCTGTCCAAGGCATACGGTCTGGCCGGGCTTCGGGTCGGCTATCTGCTCGGCCCGTCCGAATTGGTGGGTCGGATCGCCGCATACGGGAGCCCGTACCCGGTTGCGGCTCTCTCCGCCGCGGTGGCCGAGTCCCGTCTCTCCTGGCCCGCTTCGGAGACCGAGCGATTCGTGGAGACGATCCGCTCGGAAAGGGCCCGACTCTCCGAGGTCCTGACCACGCTCGGGACCCGGCCCCTGGCCTCCCAGGCCAACTTCGTGCTCACCGAGTGCGACGACGCCGAATGGTTGACCGCGGCGGCGAGGTCGCTGGGGGTGGCCTTTCGTCGTTTCGCCTACCGACCCGGAATGGAAGAGATGGTGCGAATCACCGCTCCAGGTGACGCCTCCGACTTCGATCGGCTGGTGGCGACTCTCCAGGCCGCCCTGGCTCCCCAAGCACTTGTCTTCGACCTCGACGGGGTCCTGGCCGACGTGAGCCGGTCACAGACGATCGCCATCACGGAGACGGCCAAGAGCTTCGGCGTCGAGACCACCCCAACCGACATCGAGCTGGCCAAGGCCAGGGGCAATGCCAACGACGACTGGGCCCTGACCCGGGAGCTCTGTGCCCTCCGGGGTGTCGAGGTCTCTCTCGAAGAGGTCACCGAGCACTACGAGAGTCTGTACCAGGGAGATGGGGGCACACCGGGTCTCAAGGAATTGGAACGGCCCCTCATCGATGTCGGCACCTGGCGGCGCTGGGCGGAAGAACGTCCCCTGGCCGTGGTCACCGGGAGGCCGCGTTCCGATGCCGAGGAGTTCCTCGATCGGTTCGATCTGATGGATGGCACCTCTGCTCTGATCACGAGAGACGAGGCGCCGCTGAAGCCGGATCCGGCCCCGGTGCGCCTCGCGTTGGAGACGCTGGCCGTCAAGCGGGCCTGGATGCTGGGGGACACCCCCGACGACATCGTCGCCGCACGGGGAGCCGGTGTCGTGCCCATCGGAGTCGTCGCCCCCGGAGACGACCCGACGCGGGCGAAAAAGGCATTGCGGAATGCGGCGCGGGTACTCGAGAAGATCACCGACATCGAGGAGATGTTGCCATGACACGAAGAGCCGAAATCAATCGCGAGACCAACGAGGTGACCATCAACGGGCATCTCGACCTCGACGGAAGCGGTGTCGCCGAGGTGAAGACCGGGCTCGGATTCCTCGACCACATGCTGACCACCCTGGCCAGACACGGCCGGTTCGATCTGGAGCTCGTCGCCGGCGGTGACGTCGGAGTCGACGATCACCACACTGTGGAGGACTGCGCCATCGTCCTCGGGCGTGCCCTCGACCAGGCGCTGGGAAACCGGTCGGGGATCACCCGGTTCGGCTACGCCTACGCCCCACTGGACGAGGCGCTGACCCGGGCGGTGGTGGACCTCTCGGGGCGCCCCTGGCCCGAGATCGCCATCGACTTCTCCCGCGACATGGTCGGTGAGGTGGCCACCGAGAACATCGTCCACTTCCTCAGGTCGTTTGCCGTCGAGGGGCGAATGGCGCTCCACGTCGACCTGATTCGGGGTGACAACGATCATCACAAGGCCGAGTCGGCGTTCAAGGCAGTGGCGATGGCACTCCGGGCTGCAGTTTCCGCATCGGGGACCGACGTCCCCAGCACCAAGGGGACGCTGACGTGAGCCAGGTGGTGATGGTCCCGACCGGGACGGCCAACGTCGCCTCGGTGGCTGCCGCCTTCACCCGTCTCGGCGCCGCGCTCGCCACGGCGTCGGGGCCGGACGACGTCTTGGGCGCGGCCGGGGTGGTGCTACCCGGCGTCGGGGCCTTCGGTGCGGCGATGGGCCAGGTGGAGGCCCTGGGGCTGCGTCAGGCGCTTCGCGACCGGATCGACCAGGGCAAGCCGACACTGGCGGTTTGCGTCGGGCTGCAGCTCCTCTGCCATGACAGCGAGGAAAGCCCGGGGGCGAAGGGACTGGAGGTGCTCGACGTCACGGTGACCCGGTTCGGTGGCGAGACTCGGGTCCCCCAGCTGGGCTGGAACCGGGTCGAGCCGGCCCCAGGCTCGAGGTTGCTCGAACCGGGATGGGCCTATTTCGCCAACTCCTACCACATCAACCGGGCTCCGGAAGGCTGGCGCGGCGCCACCACCGAGTACGGAGGCACCTTCGTCTCCGCCCTCGAGCGGGGAAACATCCTCGCCTGCCAGTTCCATCCCGAGCTCTCCGGCTTCTGGGGGTCGTCGCTTCTCGGGCGCTGGCTGGAGACGACGAGGGAGGCGGCATGACATTGGCCGCTCGTGTCGTCCCCTGTCTCGACATCAAAGAGGGTCGGGTGGTGAAAGGGGTGAAGTTCCAGGGTCTCCGCGACGCCGGGGACCCGGTGGAGTGCGCCGCCTTGTACGAGGCACAAGGAGCAGACGAGATCGTGCTCCTCGATGTCTCGGCTACTCCGGAGGGCCGGGGTCATGCCCTCGACACGGTGCGTCGGGTGCGAGCCGTCCTGTCGATACCACTCACCGTGGGAGGCGGGGTGCGCGCCGCAGACGACGCAGGGACACTCCTCGGAGCGGGGGCGGACAAGGTCGGGGTGAACACCGCCGCCGTGGCCAGACCACCCCTGGTGACCGAGATCGCCGAGCGATTCGGCGCCCAATGCACCGTGCTCGCGGTGGATGCCGCGGCTGCCGGGACCGGCTGGGAGGTGGTGGTCGAGAGCGGGCGGCGCCGAACCGGGATAGACGTGGTCGAGTGGTGTGAGAAGGCGACGGCCATGGGAGCCGGCGAGATCCTGCTCACCAGCTGGGACCGGGACGGCACGGGTGAGGGCTACGACCTCGAGCTGATAGAGGCGGTCGCATCCGCGGTGACGGTCCCCGTGATCGCGTCGGGCGGCGCAGACGCCGCCCTGCATCTGGTCGAGGCCCTGCGGTCGGGAGCCTCCGCCGCCCTGGTCGCCTCGATCCTCCACGACGGGGAGACCACGGTCGCCGAGCTGAAACGAGCGCTGGCCGCAGCCGGGATCCTGGTGCGGCCATGATCATCCCTTCCATCGACATCTCGGCCGGGCGGACGGTGCAACTGGTCGGAGGCGAGACCCTGGCCATCGACGCCGGTGACCCGCTACCCATCCTCGACCGATTCGGCGTGGTCGGCGAGGTCGCCGTCATCGATATCGACGCCGCCCGGGGCGATGGCAGCAACGCCGACGTCATCACCGAGATGTGCCGTCGGGGCAGCGTCAGGGTGGGAGGCGGGATCCGAGACCTGGACACAGCCCTCCGCTGGCTCGACCTGGGGGCGGAGAAGATCATCATCGGGACGGCGGCCTCCCCGGAGCTCTTGTCGCGTCTACCGGCGGAACGGGTGATCGTCGCTCTCGACTCCCGCGATGGTGAGGTCCTCAGCCATGGCTGGCGCCTGAAGACGGGATTCGACCTCATGACCCGAATCGAGGAGTTGCGCGGCCTTTGTGGTGGGTTCCTGATCACATTCGTCGAGCGCGAGGGGCGTCTTCAGGGGACAGATCTCGATCGGGCCCGGGCAGTGGTAGCCGCCTCGGTACCGGTTCGGGTCACCATCGCCGGGGGGATCAGCTCGCCCGAGGAGGTGGCCGTCCTCGACCGGATCGGTGCAGACGCACAGGTCGGCATGTCGCTCTACACCGGCGAGCTCACCCTGGGCGCCGCCCTGGCCGCGATGATGGGAAGCGACCGCCCCGACGGCCTCCTGCCCACTGTCGTGGTGGACGAGGCCGGACTTGCCCTGGGACTGGCCTATTCGAGCAGCCAGAGCCTGACCCGGGCCATCGAGGAGCGACGAGGGGTATATCACAGCCGCTCCCGGGGGCCCTGGGTCAAGGGGGAGACCTCGGGCGCGACCCAGGAACTGATCGGGGTCGACCTCGATTGCGACCGAGACACCCTCCGCTTCACCGTGCGCCAGCACGAGCCCGGGTTCTGCCACACGGGCACCCGCACCTGCTGGGGCGAAGACCACGGTCTGGGCCGTCTCCAACGGCGGCTGGCCCGCATCGCCGAGTCCGACGACCCGGCTTCGAACACACGCAAGCTGTTGGCTGACCCCCGGCTCCTCGCCGCCAAGCTGGGTGAGGAGGCCGCCGAGTTGGGGGCGGCGACCGGGACAGACGATCTGATCAAGGAGGCCGCCGACCTCCTCTATTTCCTGCTGGTGCGGGCCACTGCGTCCGGGATAGGGCTCGAAGAGATCGAAGCCGAGCTCGATCGGCGTGAGCGGCGGGTCACCCGTCGACCGATGATCGCCAAGGACGCCACGTGACCCTGCGACGCATCGATGCCCTGCCCACCAGGCGAATCGGACTGGTCGACCCCGACGTCCTGCGTCACGCCGGCGAGATAGTCGAAGATGTCCGGGCCCGCGGCGAGACCGCCTTGCGTGAGCACGGCGAACGGCATGGCGACCTCTCCCCCGGCCAGGAGGTCGTCCTGGATCGGTCCCGGCTGGATCGGGCGATCGAAGGCATAGCGCCAGTCGAGGTGGAGGTCCTGGAACGGGTGGCGGCCAGGATCCGGGCATTCGCCGTCGGGCAGAGGGAGAGTCTCTCCGACCTGGACCTCCCGGTGGCCGGGGGCCGGGCCGGTCATCGTTGGATCCCGGTGGCCTCGACAGGCGCCTACGCCCCTGGCGGGCGCCATCCGCTCCCTTCGTCGGCCCTGATGACGATCGTCCCGGCGAAAGTGTCCGGGGTGGCGACGGTATGGGCCGCGTCTCCACGGCCCACCGAGGTGACCCTGGCCGCCGCCGCCATTGCCGGCGCCGACGGGATGCTCGCGGTGGGTGGGGCACAGGCCGTCGCCGCCCTGGCCTTCGGCACGGTCTCCCCGGTCTGCGACCTGGTCGTTGGCCCGGGGAACAAGTGGGTCACCGCGGCCAAGAAGTATCTCTACGGAGAAGTCGGGATCGACGGGCTGGCCGGCCCCAGCGAGATTCTGGTCGTCGCCGACGACTCGGCCCACCCGGAACTGGTTGCCGCCGACCTCCTCGCCCAGGCCGAGCATGACACCGAGGCCATGCCCGTCCTCGTCACCACCAGCGCCTCTCTCCTCGATGCGGTCGATCGGGCCCTTTCCCGTCAGCTCGCCGATCTTCCCACCTCGGAGACCGCTTCGACCGCCCTGGGCAACGGCTTCGCCCTGGTCGTCTCCACGATTGCCGAAGCAGCTTCGGTCGCCGACCAGATGGCGCCGGAGCATTTGGCTCTGCACGTCGAGGACCCTGATGACATCGCCGGTTCGCTGCGTTGCTATGGATCGCTGTTCGTAGGTAGCGGGAGCGCCGAGGTCTTCGCCGACTACGGCGTCGGGCCCAATCATGTGCTCCCGACCGGAGGTGGTGCCAGATTCCAGTCCGGGTTGTCGGTGCTCACCTTCCTCCGCTCCCCTACCTGGTCCCGGCTCGACGATCCCGGGGCTCTGGTTGACGACACGGTGCACCTGGCCCGGCTCGAGGGTCTCGAGGCCCACGCCCGGGCAGCACAGCTCCGCTCGGCAGGCTGAGACCTATCCGTGGTTCGCCGCGGCCACGGTGGCAAGCTGCGTCGTCTCCTCGAGGACGGTGCCCGGGCCGCTGGGGATGTAGGAGACCTGGAGGTAGCCGCCGTCCACCTGCATCCCGATGATGCTTCCCTCACCCGTGGCGAATGCCGCGCTCACCCCCGGGATCGCCACATCGGTCGCCTCCCCCGTGAACTCGGCGGCCGAGTCGCGATTGCCCTCGAACGAGTCGATGTCCTGGAACAGCACCTGGACGAAGGCGAACTCCTCGGTCCCAGTCCAGTCGCATATCACCTGGCTCTCCGACGAGAGATCTTCGTTGAAGACGCCCTCGTCGACGGGAACGCCGGTCGCCGTCATGATGTCCTCGACGGTGAGCAGGGCACATGGGTCGAGCATCTCGCCGCCACCCCCTGAAGGGGCGACGGTCGTCTCGTCGGGAGGCTCTTGTCCGGTCGTGGTGGCGGCACCGTCGTCGTCAGCAGTCGCGACCGCCGACGGAGCCGTCGTCGTGGGGCTCTCACCTGACTCCCCGCCACACGCGGCGACGAGCACGGTCAGGGCCAGGGTGAGTGTCAGAGAACTTCTCATCCCGTCATGATCTCGACCTGCCTGAAGGTGGGCTTAGCGTTCAGCGGACGACGACGGTGAGCCCAACCCCTGCACGAATTACACGGCGCGTCAGGGGAGTGGACGGGCCCCTCTACGTCTGATGCGTCCCGGTGGCCGCGGCGACTCGACCGGCGCCCTGCGCAGAGACTCGAGCCGGCCCGGGACGAGTAGCTCGAACACGACGATCTTGGCCATGGCCGCGATGGGGAGCGCCAGCAGTGCCCCGACCAGACCGGCCACCGAGCCACCGACCAAGAGCGCGATGATCACCGTGGCCGGATTGAGGTCGATGGCGCGGTTCATCACCCGTGGGGCGATCAGGTAGTTCTCGACCTGCTGGTAGACGAGGAGCAGGACAGCGCCCCTACCACCTGGGGCCCACCCTGGAATGCGGCCACCGCGGCGACACCCGTCGCGCCGAGCAGGGCTCCGACGCCCGGAATGACGTCGGTGAGGGCGACCCATGCGGCCAGGGCGAGGGCGTATCGCACGTCGACCAGAAGGAAGCCGACAAAGGCGACGATCCCGGCGATGACGCTGACGACGAGGTTGCCGACCATGTAGTTGGCGATGAGATCGGTCTAAGAGTTGAGCACGTAGAGGAAGTCCTCACGGTGGTGCGGACGGAGCGGCCGGACGATCCAGGCCTTCAACGCGGGGAAGGAGATGGCGAGGTAGGGGGTGACCACGAGCACCGTGACCAGGTTGAAAATCGTGCCCCCGATCCCGGACGCCACGCCGATCGGGTCGATGCCGGGCCCTTCGGCACCGGGCTCGCCCTCGAGCATGGCGTTCACGTCGAAAAGGCGATGATCCGGTTGACGAACCCTGGCCCCTCCTCCATGCGAGCGACGAATTCGGGGAGACGCTCGACCAACTCGGCGAGTGGACCGGCGATGAATGGGATGAGTATGACCGCCAGCCCACCCATGACCACGAGCCCGGCGAGGAGGACGATGGCGAGCCCCCAACCTCGTTTCAGGCCACGCCGCTCGAACCAGCCGATAGCGGGTTGCAGCCCGGTGGCCAGGACCAGAGAGGCGACGACGACGAGGAGGACGCTGCGCAGCGACCAAAGGATTGCCGCCGCCATCACCACCAGGGCGAGGAGAGCAAAGAGCGGGCCCGTTAGGTGAGTGGGGGCCATCCACCGCTCCAGGGAGCCGCGTCGCCGGCGGCCTCGTCATCGGGGGTGGGATCGTTCTGGGACACCACGACGACAGTACCGTCGACACGGGGTGGGCGGTGGGGTGTGGAGACTCTCGGAGTTCGGCTATAAGCGAGGGATGACAAAACTGCTACGTCGCTGGCCGGATTGGGTCGCATACCCCGCCGCGATCTGGTCGGCGGCGTACGGCGCGCTCGCTGTCTTCTGGTCGTCAGGCGGCACCGGGTTCCCCTTTGGCCTGGACAACGACCCGACCGGTGGAGTGTCGATTCTGAGCTGGGTGGAAGCCGACAAGGCGGCCCCCGTCATGGCCGCGGTCGCCCTGGTCGGAGCTCTCGTCGCCCTGGCGATGTCCCGGGGCAGGGGCTCCCCAACGGTGCGGCTCGCCCTGCTCACCTTCGCCTGGGCGACAGCGGGCATCGTCGCCCTGGTGATCCCCGACTACCGGGTGCTGGTAGTGGTTGCCTATGCGCCGATCATCCTGATCGGCACCCCGCTGGGGTTGGTAGAGGATGCCAACCTGGCCGATGCGATCACGTGGCCCCTCGTCAACCAGGTTCTGTTCATCATCGGAGGGCTGCTCTGGGCGCTGACCGCCGTGGGCTACCACCGCCGCACTCGAAACGCCTGTGTCGTCTGCGGCCGTGGCAGCCAGGGCGAGGGCTGGACCGCATCCGAGCGCGCCGCGACCTGGGGGCGATGGGCGGCCTATGTCGCAGTGGTGGTCCCCCTCCTCTACGCGGCAACCCGCCTGGCCTGGGCCTTCGGGATTCCCATCGGCATCTCCGAGGAGTTCTTTCGAGAAGGACAGGAGGTCGGGCTCTGGCAACTGGGCGGGGCACTGGGCGCAATGGCGGTGATCGGTGCCGTCCTCACCTTCGGGCTGATTCGGCCCTGGGGTGAGATGTTCCCGCAATGGCTCCCCTGGATCGGCGGCCGCAGGGTCCCGGCCGCCCTGGCCATCGTCCCCGCCGCCCTGGTCTCGCTGTTGGTCACCAGTGCGGGGTTGATGTTCGTCCGAATCGTGCTGTTCGGCAGGTTCGCCCTCGGAGACATCGATCTCGGGCTGGACGAGAACTGGGCCGCCATCGCCCCCGAGCTGCTCTGGCCGATCTGGGGTGTGGCTCTAGGGGCGGCCACCGCGGGCTATTACCACCGTCGCCGGGGCGTGTGCCAGCATTGCGGACGTGGTGGACATGTTGCTGGACGTCCGGGTGTACCTGATTCGCGACGGGAGACGGGACGAGTTCCACGCCCTGGCCCGTGACGAGACCATCCCGATGGCGCGCCGCTACGGCCACATCGTGGTCGGATTCGGTCCGTCGCTCCACGACGAAGACAGCTATTACCTCATCCGGGCCTTCGGCGACGAGGAGGAGCGGCGGCACTCGCTTGCCTCGCTCTACGAGAGCGAGGCGTGGCTGCGGGATTACGACCAGCGGGTAATGGGCCTGATCGAGTCTTACCAGACTGCCGTCTTCACCGCCCCGTCCGACGCCGTGGATGCGCTCGTGGCCGCGGCCCGGTCGTCCTGACCGCCCTCACATGTTTCTCCGGTAGCGACCGCCGACTTCGTAGAGGGCGTTGCTCATCTGACCGAGTGTGGCGACCTTGGCCGTCTCCATGAGCTGGGCGAAGATGTTGCCACCGGACACCGCCACTCGCTGTAGCTCGGCCAATGCCTCCTCGCCCGGCCCGTCATGTCGCACCTGGAAGTCCCGCACATTGGCGATCTGACGGTCTTTGTCCTCGCTGGTGGAGCGGATCAGATGCTCGGGGGTGACGAAAGGCGAGCCTTCCTTGGAGATGAAGGTGTTGACCCCGACCACCGGGTAGGCGCCGCTCTCCTTCAGTTGCTCGTAGTAGAGCGACTCTTCTTGGATCTTGGTGCGCTGGTATTGCCTTTCCATGGCACCGAGCACTCCCCCCCGACTGTTGATGCGCTCAAACTCGGCTAGTACCGCCTCCTCGACCAGGTCGGTCAGCTCGTCGATGATGAAACTGCCCTGCAGCGGGTTCTGGTTCTTGGCCAGACCGAGCTCCTGGTTGATGATCAGCTGGATGGCAAGTGCCCGGCGCACCGACTCTTCGGTGGGAGTGGTGATCGCCTCGTCGTAGGCGTTGGTGTGGAGGCTGTTGGTGTTGTCGTAGATGGCGTAGAGCGCCTGGAGCGTGGTCCTGATGTCGTTGAACCCGATCTCCTGGGCGTGGAGGGACCGGCCCGACGTCTGAACATGGTACTTCAGCTTCTGGGACCGGTCGTTACCGCCGTACTTGTGCTTCATCGCCTTGGCCCAGATCCTCCTCGCCACCCGTCCGATCACCGCGTATTCCGCATCGACCCCGTTGGAGAAGAAGAAGGAGAGGTTGGGGGCGAAGTCGTCGATGTCCATCCCCCGGGCCAGGTAGTTCTCGACATAGGTGAAGCCGTTGGCCAGCGTGAAGGCGAGCTGGGTGAGCGGGTTGGCCCCGGCCTCGGCCATGTGATAGCCGCTGATCGACACCGAGTAGAAGTTGCGCACCTCGTTGTCGACGAACCACTGCTGGATGTCGCCCATCATCCTGAGGGCGAACTCGGTGGAGAAGATGCAGGTGTTCTGCGCCTGGTCCTCCTTGAGGATGTCGGCCTGGACGGTGCCCCGCACCCGGGAAACCGTCTCCTCCCTGATCCGGGCATAGACCTCGGCGGGAAGCACCTGGTCGCCGGTCACCCCGAGGAGACGAAGCCCGAGCCCGTCGTGACCCTCGGGCAAGTCCCCCGAGTACACCGGCCGGGGACGATCACCCAGGATCTGGTCGATCATGGCCTCGACCTCGTCCCAGAGCCCGTTCTCGCTGATGTGCTTCTCGCAGGCCTGGTCGATGGCGGTGTTCAGGAAGAAGGCGAGGATCATCGGTGCCGGTCCATTGATCGTCATCGAAACCGAGGTGACCGGATCGGAGAGGTCGAATCCCGAGTACAGCTTCTTGGCGTCCTCCAGAGTGGCGATCGACACCCCAGAGTTCCCCACCTTGCCGTAGACATCGGGTCGTTCCCGGGGGTCCTCCCCGTAGAGGGTCACCGAGTCGAAGGCCGTGGATAGGCGGATTGCCGGCTGACCTGCAGCCAGATAGTGGAATCGCCGGTTGGTCTGCTCCGGTGGCCCCTCACCGGCGAACATCCGGGCCGGGTCCTCGAGGGCACGCTTGAATGGGTAGACCCCGGCTGTGTATGGGAATTCCCCTGGCACGTTCTCTTGCAGGAGCCATTGCAGCCGGTCGCCCCAGGATCTGTAAGCGGGCAGCGCCACCTTGGGGATGGGGGTATGGCTCAGTGTCTCCTGGTGAAGCGGGACCTTGACCTCCCGTCCCCGGACCAGGTAGACGAACTCCTCGCCGGAGTACTCCGCGATCATCCCCTCCCATCGCTCCAGGGCCTTACGGTTCCCTGGGTCGAGCCCCTCCCCCATCTCCTGGGCCAAATCCCCGACGTCGGCTCCCGCCTCTCTGGCTCCCTCCAGGCGATACAAGGTGTCGGCGAGAGCCGACTGCTCCTCCGCCCAAGTGTCGTAGCCCCGGATCGTCTCCACGATCTCGGCCAGGTAGCGGGCCCGGTCTGCGGGAACCATGTGCTGCTTGGCGGTGTCACTGAGTGGGAGATCGAGATTCGAGTCCAGGGCCAGCCCACGATCGGCCAGTGCAGCCAGGAGTTCTCGATAGAACCGGTTGGTCCCCGGATCGTTGAAGTCCGACGCCACGGTCAAATGCACCGGGAGTTCCTCGTCGGGAGCGGCGAATGCGAGTCGGTTCCGCTTGTACTGCTTGCGCACGTCGCGCAGGGCGTCTTCGGCCCCCTCCTTGTCCGCCTTGTTGATCGTCACCAGGTCGGCGAAGTCGAGCATGTCGATCTTCTCCAGCTGGGTGGCCGCCCCGTACTCAGGGGTCATCACGTAGACGGAGAGATCGGAGAAGTCGACGATCTCGGTGTCGGACTGCCCGATCCCCGACGTCTCCAGGATGACGAGGTCGAAGCCGGCCGCCTTGACCACGTTCAATGCATGTTGGACATGGGGTGAGAGGGCGAGATTTGGCTGGCGTGTGGCCAGTGAGCGCATGTAGGCGCGAGGGTGAGGCAGCGAGTTGAGGCGGATCCGGTCGCCGAGCAATGCACCTCCCGAGCGACGCTTCGAAGGGTCGACCGAGACCACCGCCACCCGCAGCTCCTCGAAGTCCAACAGGAACCTACGGAGCAACTCGTCGACGAGGCTCGACTTCCCCGAGCCTCCGGTCCCGGTGATCCCCACAACCGGTGCCGGGGAGGCGGCGGCCCTCTTCTCGATCTCCTCGAAGACGTCCTGATACTTCTCGCCAAAGTTCTCCGCAGCAGAGATGAGCCTCGCCACGATCTTGGTGTTGCCCACGACCACCTGGTCGGGGTGGAAGTCGTCGCCCAGCTCGCCGGTGGCGAAGTCGGATCGGGCCAGCATGTCGCTGACCATGCCCTGAAGCCCGAGCTCACGACCGTCGTCCGGGGAGTAGACCCTGGTGATTCCGTAGCGGGCCAACTCCTCTCCCTCGGTGGGGAGGATGGTGCCGCCCCCGCCCCCGAACAGCCTGATGTGCCCCGCGTCACGCTCCACGAGGAGGTCGCGCAAGTAGCGGTAGAACTCCATGTGACCCCCCTGATACGAGGTCACTGCGATGGCCTGGGCATCCTCCTCGATGGCAGTCTCCACGATGTCGAGCCCGGTTCGGTTGTGACCGAGATGGATCACCTCGGCACCCGACGCCTGGAGGATGCGGCGAAAGATGTTGATCGAGGCGTCATGACCGTCGAACAAGGTGGTGGCGGTGACGAACCGGACCTTGTTGGTCAGGCCCGGCCTGTCCACCGGGGCGTCCGTCATAGATCCCTTCCTCGGACTAGTTCAAACTGTAACCCCAGATTGGGCGTTCTTTCCCTTGTCCCTCTCACCCCCCACCGAGTACATTGATGGCGGGATGGCATTTTTTCAGGGGAGACTCAGGGCACAACGGCTGGAGCCGACCGCGGTCACGATCGAGGTAGCCGAGGATCGTTTTCGCGTCGTGGCGGGCAGAAGGCATCTCGGCTCGTGGCCGTTGCCGAGCGTGGTAGTCAGCAGGACCTCCGTCTACCGCTTCGAATTCGAGATCGAGGGCGACAGATTCGAGTTCTTTCCGGAGGACCCGCAGGCTTTCTCCGATGCCGCCGGGGCGATCATCGACCTGACCGAGAAGAAGGGTCGATTCGGTCTCAAAGAGAGGATTCAGAACGCCACGACCGCCTGAGCCCGAACCCTGTCACAATTGAGCCATGGTCCCGCGTCTTCTCATCCGTGGTGTCACTGCCGGAGCGGTCATCCTTGGCGCAGAGGCGGCCTACGCCGTGCTCCGCCCTTATCCACGCATGGCCGAGTTCGACCCATCAGGGATATTCGGAGATTCCGCCAGCCCACCGTTGCGTGTCGCCGTCCTCGGTGACTCTTCGGTGACGGCCCCGGGTGTCAACGGCCCCAACGAGATCTGGGTCAGCCTGGTCAGCAGCCGGATCGCCGCGACACATCACGTCACCCTTCGGTCGGTCGCGGTGAGCGGATCCCGGGCAGAGGACCTGCTCCGAGAACAACTACAACCCACCCTCGAGTTCGCTCCGGATCTGGTCATCGTCTCCGTCGGCGCCAACGACGTGATCAAGGGCGTGGGCCTCAAGGTATTCGAACGCAACCTCGACGCACTGGTCGCCGCTCTCTCCGACACCGGCGCCCTCGTGGTGCTCAGTGGGGTCGGCGACATCGGCACCATCCCCCGCTTGAAGCCACCGCTTCGAAACATGATGACGCGCCGTTCCGCGCGTTTCGACCGGGTGCATCACGTCGTGGCCGCCCGTCACGGTGCGCACGTGGTCGAGCACAGGAAGGACGACCCGACCATCTGGTACTCGGACCGGGCGCTGTGGTCTCCGGACCTGTTCCATGTCAGTGCCGCCGGGCACAGACGATGGGCAGACTCCACCTGGGGCGTGGTGGCGCCGCTTCTCGGGAAGCATGGACCGGTCTGAGGCCCTCGATCGCATCGCCTCGGCCCGGGTGGGCCGATTCGCCTCGATCACACCCGACGGACGCCCTCATGTGGTGGTAGTCACCTTCGCCGTGGTCGGCGATCATCTGGTCCACATGATCGATCAAAAGCCGAAGACGTCACGCCGTCTGCAGCGTCTGCAGAACGTAGAGACTCTCCCGCTCGCCTCGTTGCTGGTCGACCACTACGCCGAGGACTGGTCCCAACTGTGGTGGGTGAGAGTGGACGGCGAGGTCGGGATCGAGAAGGACGGCGATCGATGGTGGGAGGCACGGTCGTCGCTCAAGGAGAAGTACCGGCAGTATCGATACGCCCCACCGAGCGGGTCGGCAATCTTCCTCTCCATCGACCGGGTCACCCACTGGGAGAGCAGCTGACCACACCGTCCTCCGTGGCCAACCAACCGACGCCCACATCGTGGCCCGCGACGGGCACGTCCTCCACGATGTGCCGATGAGGGGCAATCCCGATGCTCGCCGCGTCCGTCCGTGCCGCAGAGAGGATGCGGTCGTAGTGCCCGCCCCCGTTGCCGAGACGCCCGCCCCCCAGGTCGAAGGCGAGACCAGGGACGAGGAACACGTCTATCTCGTGGATCGGGATGACGGGTCCGGAGTCGATTGGCTGTTCCATCCCGAAGCGGTGGGTCTCCCGAGGGACATCGGCGTCGCGAAAGGTGACCGAGCCGTCCGCCTCGACTCGAGGCAGGACCCAGCGCCAGCCGGGCAGTCGGCCCATGACAGGCGTGAGGTCCACCTCGCCCTCCATCGGGAGGAAAGCCGAGATCGTCCCAGGGAGACGCGGAGAGAGCCAGGCGAAGAGTGCGTCGTCGATGCGGTCCCTCACCTCGGAGGGCAGCGGCCCGAGCTGCCGCATCCGATTTCGCAATGCAGCCTTGTCCATCGTCGGCCCAGGGTAAGGGACCGACCGGTACTCTCAGACGGTGCGATTGCTGATCGACGTACCCCGGACCCTGATCACCGTCGTGGCGGGCGTGACCGCCACCATCGTCGCCGTCGCCGTCATCTCGGTGATCGTCCTCTTCAACGACTCGGCGCCGGTGATCGATCGGATCATCCGGGTCTGGAGCAGGGTGTGGCTGGTGGCCTCGAGGACGAAGCTCGAAGTGGAGGGGAGAGACAACATCGATCCCGACCGCTCCTACATCGTGGTGTCCAACCATCTCTCCGCCCTCGACATCATGGCGTGCCTGCTCGCCGTGCCCATTCCGATCAGGTTCCTGGCCAAGAAGGAACTGTTCCGCATTCCCGTCCTCGCCCAAGGGATGAGGATGGTGGGAATCATCGAGGTCGATCGCGAGGCCAGAGGTGCGGTGCACACCGATGTGAACCGCCAGTCGAAGGAGCTGACCGAGAAGGGTCGCAGCTTGATCATCTACGCCGAGGGGACCAGGCCCCGCAACGGCGTGATGAAGCCATTCAAGAAGGGTGCTTTCACCATGGCGATCACTGCCGGGCTCCCGGTGCTCCCCCTCTCCATCCACGGGTCCTTCGCTGCCTGGCCGCCGGGAACTCCCCTGGCCAGAGGCGGTCTGATCAGGGTGGTCCTGGACAAGCCGATCGAGACCGATGGCCTCACGACGTCGGACACCGGGGAGCTACGCGACCAGGTGCGCGAGGTCATCGCGGGTCGCGTCGCATCGATGGGGGGCGCAGTCGGAGGAGGCTGATGCGATCCGAATCGGACCCCGGCCGGTCGGTTGAATCGACCCCCCATGCGCCCGCTTGACTCCCGAATCTGACACACTGGGAGAGGATCCTCGGATCCGACACGCTCATAGGAAGGACCGACATGGCTAACAAGGACAAAGGTGGGAAGAGCACCAAGAAGGTCGCGGCCAAGGACCTGAAGGAGAAGCGGCAGGCGAAGAGGGACAAGAAGGCAGCCGCCGACTCGGCCAGCCGGGTGACTCGCTAGCTGATCACCACCTAGCGCCCTCAGTAGAGGAACATGGGCTTGCCCAGGACATGACGCACCTTGGGCAGATAGGTCTCCGCGTCGTACAGCTCGTCGATGTCGACCCGCTTCACCCCTTCCCGGGTGACCCCGATCGGGACATGGGTGTAAGTGCCGCCGCGTAGCGCCACCATCCGGCCGTGGCCGTTCTCGACCGCAAGATCCGCTGCCATCACCGCGTAGTTGGTGGCAACCATCAGATCGAGCGAATCCGGGGCGCCCGACCTCATCAGGTAGGCGACCTGCTGATAGAGCACCGGCTCTCCGGTTCGCTCTTTGAGCAACTCCCCAGTCAGCGACCCGATACCGCCGAGCTTGCGGTGCCCGTAGGCATCCTCTTCCCCGGCCAGCATCATGTCACCCTCGTTGAGCCGCGCTCCCTCGGAAATGGTCATCATGGCGTAGTGGGACGGGTTGGACGCCCGATCGGCGAGAAGCATCCCGGCGAGTCTCTCGATGTCGAAGGGCACCTCGGAGATGATGGCTCTATCCACCCCGGACAGATAGGCCGTCACCAGCGACGTCTCGCCGCTGTAGCGGCCGAACAGCTCGACGACGGCGATCCTCTCGTGCGATCCCGCCGCGGTGCGAAGACTGTGGATGAACTGGACCCCTCGGCTGACCGCGGTGGAGAACCCGATGCAGTAGTCGGTGCCGTGCACATCGTTGTCCATCGTCTTGGGGATGGCGATCACGGGCACACCCTCCTCGTGGAGCCGGAGACCGTATGACAGGGTGTCGTCGCCACCGATCGGGATCAGCACATCGATGCCGCGCTGGTCGAGAACCCGAAGCACGTGGTCGGTGATGTCGATATAGCCCTCCTCGCCGGGCTCGCGGTCGAGGAAGTCGGGCAGCTCTGCCGGCCTCATCTTGGCCGGGTTGGTGCGCGACGTGTGCAGGAAGGTGCCCCCGGTGCGGTCGATGGTGCGGACCAGACCCGGGTCGAGTGGGATCAGAGTCTCTCTATCGGCATCGGGCTCATCCGGGTTGTAGTAGGCGAGCCCGCCCCAGCCCCGGCGGATACCGACCACCTGGTGCCCCTCTTCCGCCACCCGGTTGACCACGGCCTTGATGCATGCGTTCAGGCCGGGCACGTCTCCGCCCCCGGTGAGGATTCCGATGCGCATCGCTTCCTTTCAGTCGAGCTCGATTCCACATATTGGCTGATCCGTCGGGCACTAGCCGAATGTGGCCCGGGTCAGGTAGAAGGCGAGCGCGCCCACGATCAAGACACCCCAGAGATTGCGGCGGAAGACCATGCCTCCTGCCGCGCCTCCAATTGCAGCCGCCAGCGCAGGGGTTACGTCCGGGGTTCCCGCCGGCGCCGCCAGCCCGGCAGTCGCGATCACGATGAACAAGGCCAGCGGGAACACGTCGAGGAACCGGCCCAGGGCCCCGACAGGCGCCTGACGGGGCCGGAGGAGGAAGGCGAGCCGGGTGGCATAGGTGATGACGGCGACCGCCAGCACCAGGACGAGGTCATTCACCGAAGCCGATCCCCACCAAGGATGCCACGGCCGCCGCACCGGTGATCTGCCAGGCGGGAGGCAACACCATCGTCGCGATCAACGCGGCGACGACCGCCGATCCGGCCACGATCCAGTCTCTTCGGCCCCGGATCATCGGCGCGGCGAGACCGAGAAAGAGCAGGGGCAGCATCACCCCGACCCCGGCAGCCTCGGGGTCGATCGACCCGCCGAACCAGGCCCCGAACACCGTGCCACCCACCCAGCCCGAGTAGAGCATTAGGTCGGCGGCCGACTTGTAGGCCACGATGTCCTCCACACCCGCATCGACGGCGCGGACGGTCAGGCCGAAGGTCTCGTCGACGAGCACCCATGCCAGCCGCAACCGGCGGCCCAACCGCTGCGGCCCGATGACACCGGCCAACGACGCCGACATGGGCAGGTGGCGCAAGCCCAACCCGGTGGCGGCGAGGAGCACCGGGACTGCGCCCCCGGAGAGAAGCCCGATCATCGTGAACTGGGCGGCGCCGGACACGATCAGCACCGAGGAGACAGTGGCCAGCCATGGCGAGAACCCGGCGTCGACGGCGAGAACCCCGTAGGCCACGCCAAAGGCGCCGACCGCGAACAGGATCAAGACCGAGTCCCGCAGGCCCTTGCGAAACGACACACTGTCGAGCATCGGACGACGGTAACGGCACGGCGCAAGGCCTATTGAATCGGCCCCGAGGGGGTCAATCCTGCGCGCTTGGCTCGATCAGGGGAAGGTGCGTGGCACCCGCTGCACGTTGATCCAGCGCAGCTCGGTGAACTCGTCGAGAGCGGCCTGGCCGCCGAACCGGCCATACCCGCTGCCCTTGACCCCGCCGAACGGCACTTGCGGCTCGTCGTTTACCGTCTGGTCCCCTCCGGAAGCGTCCACCTACTTCCCGTCGACGAACATCTTGTAGCTCTTGGCGGCCGTCAGCTCCTCCTTGGACCGACTCGGCCGGAGACTAGGTGAACACCGGTAGGCGGCGTCTGGCCCCGCAGGCAATAGGGCACAATGGCTTCAATGCGCCCGCTCGACGGCTCCGAGACCATCCCGGTGTCCAGTGACGCCGACTTCGACACCTGGCTTCGGGAACACGGTGATACCGAACACGAGGTCTTCGTCGCCATCTTCAAGAAATCATCCGGCAAACAGACGGTCACCGTCTCCGCCCTGCAGGAGACGGCCCTTTGTCATGGCTGGATCGATTCGCTCGGGGTGCGGATCGACGACGAGCGCTGGGCGATACGTTTCACCCCGCGTCGGCCCGGGTCGAACTGGTCGGACAAGAACCGCAGGAGTGCGCGCAGACTCTTGGAGGAGGGCCGGATGACACCGGCGGGCCGGGACGCC
>DATHUP010000021.1:0-86565 GCA_035462175.1 Acidimicrobiia bacterium
CCGAAATGGGCTTGAGCACCTCGCAAGGTGCGAGGTGCTCACAATGCGCATCGGTGTGGAACACCTGTGGAGCCTCAGGCGACATGATCGTGCAAACTGCGTGCCTTCGAGCTCCCCGAATTGCCCTGACCAGGGTTGTGCAACTGACGGTGGTGGGTTACACCGACGGGTTCTGTGCGGTCTTCTGTCTTAGCCGTTCGTAGGGGGTCTGTCCGTCGAGGGCTCCGTGGGGCCGGTTGAAGTTGTAGAAGTCTTCCCACTCTTGCAGCTTGTCGTCGAACAGTTCGGTGTCGTCGATGACGATCCCGTCCAGCATCCGGTAGAACTCCTCCTCGTCGATCCGATGCGATCTGTCCACCTTGCCGTTCAGCCTGGGAGTCGCCGGTTTGATGTAGACGTGTCTGATCCCCCGGTCGAGGACGTGTACGTGGAATTGTGATCCGAACTCGGCTCCGTTGTCGGTTTGGATCACCTCCACTCTGAACGGCAGCTTCTGGAGGAGGTAGTCGAGGAACTGGATTGCGGTCTTCTGTGCATCTCGGATACACCCTGAGGACTCGTAGTCGGGTGCAGTCGTCGATAGCAGTGAACTGGTAGAACCGTTTCCCCGCCCCGCCGACAGGGGTGATGAACTTGACGTCCACCTGGACCCGGTGACCAGGCTGGGGTTTCTCATACCGTTTCCACCGCTTCTCGTAGGTCTTGTGGCGTTGCGAGCTGGGCAGCCGGTCAACTCGAGACGTTTCAGGATCCGCCACACGCCAGACGTGGAAACCTCGATGTCGTGGTATCGCTTGAGATACATCGAGATCTTCGCCGGCCCGAAGTGGTAGTTCTGCCTCAGGTAGATGATCTTGCCGACGACTTCAGCGCTGGTCTCATGTGGGCAGTGGTGGGGACGGGACGACCGGTCACGTAATCCCTCCACACCCTTCTCCTCATACCGGCGGAGCCACCGGTAAAAGGTCTGGCGGGTGATCCCGAAATAGCGGCAGGTCTGAGCGACACTGCCGGTCACCTCCTCGGCATGACGAATCACCGCCAGACGATGGTTCACCAAACGCTGCTGTTCTCTCTCGGTCATCGTTCTCCTTGGTCTGATCCGGAGAACCCGAGATGTAACCAACGTCCGTCAGTTCTAGAGAAAAGTGAGACACACCAGCCGGAGCCAAAGTGAGACAGACCTACCGGACTTTCACACCTCTGACCAGGTGGTTCAGTGGAGCTGGGGGGATTTGAACCCCCGACCCCCTCGTTGCGAAAGATGCGGTCAAAACCTCCTGACCAGGGCAAACGGCGTGCATTTACGGTCTTGTGGGGCGGCTGTGGGGCGAACGACGCGAGGCTCGGTGAGACGTAGTGTGAGACACCGGTACCGAACTCATTCACGACCAGGGGACACGGCATGGTGGAGCGGGTCTGTGGGGCGGATGTAGGGCGAGCGAGGTGCGGTGTGGTGTGACGTGAGACGTGGGCGGTGTGGGACAAAGGGTGCCCATCCCGCATGGCAGGTGTCGGCGTCATCCGCAGAAAGCTCCGTCCAGAGTGACACTTGACCAAGGGTCACGGGACAGCCGAGTGTAAAACGTGCACCATCGCAGTCTCCTGTCTCTGGATGGAGAGCCGTTCCGTCCCCCATCGTGAGGTCAGAGCACACCGGACTCCATCAAAGCCTTAAGGTTCAGCAGTCCCTGACGCGTTGTTCGTGTGTGGGCACGCATCGTCAAGGCGACTATGACCGTAAAGATGCCATGGGGCCGCAGGTCGGTCACCCAGTGAACGCTGGAGCCCTCTTCGACCGGGTTCACCCGGATGATGGTGTCAAATGGGACCGCTCCAGAAATGCTCTTCAAACCCAGTGCCTGATCGCGGTCGAAAACCGTGACTTCGGCGTCGTTTTTGACGCGAAGGCCAAAGGCTCGGGCTTCGGACCGTCGGGTAGATCCGACTCCAACCGGTCCTTCGGACGTCCATCTCTCGGTCACCGGCTTCGGATACCACTTCGAGGTGTTCTCCACATCGCTCAATACCCCGAACACGTCACCCGGCGAGCGGCGAATAACAACTGTCACCTCGCTAATAGCCATCTCATCCCTCCCTCGCCGCTCGCAAAGGATGACACGAGCGTCGGTATGCCGAGTCGGTTCTTTTCACGTCTAACCGGCATCCTCGGTCAACTCTCCGCCGATCCAGCCGGAGGGCCGCCGCCCGCGGCGCTCGGTTCGGCGAGCCCGTACTCGTAGGCGTAGACGACAGCTTGTACCCGATCCCTGAGCTCGAGCTTGCTGAGCACGCTGGCAACGTGGGATTTGACCGTCGCCGGGCTGATAAAGAGCTCGCCTGCGATCTCCGCATTGGATAACCCTCGGGCAAGCCATGACAGGACGTCACTTTCGCGTCTGGTGAGTGTCTCCAATTTGGGCGCGGGTTCAGGTATCGGGCGGTGAGTGAACTCCTCTATGAGTTTGCGGGTTATCGAAGGCGAGAGGAGGGCCTCCCCCGAACTGGCCACTCGTACGGCCTCGAGCAGACGATCCGGTGGCGAGTCCTTGAGGAGGAAACCGCTGGCGCCGGCCCGCAGCGCATCGAACACATACTCGTCGAGGTCATATGTGGTCAGGATCACAACCCTGGTCGCGCCTCCGCTTGTGACAATCGCTCGGGTTGCTGAGAGACCGTCGAGCTTCGGCATCCGGATGTCCATCAGGACCACATCAGGTCGGAGACGTCTGGCAGCCTCGACCGCCTGGCTACCGTCGCCGACCTCCCCGACGACACGGATGTCAGACTCCGACTCGAGAAGCCGGCGAAATCCTTCCCTCACCAGCGTGTGGTCGTCGGCGATGACGACCCGAATGGTCAATTGACCTCTTCGCTGGTCGGAAGCCGCGCAAAAACCCGGTAGCCAACGGCATCCCTCATCGATCCGACTTCCAGGACTCCCTCATAGAGCTCGACACGCTCCCGCATGCCGACCAAACCATGGCCGGACCCAGGCACCTCGGCGGGATCCTCCCCGTTCCCCCCAGCCCCTCTCCCGTCGTCGGTCACCTCGACATCGACATGACCATTCTCATAGTGGACCCGCACGCGAGCATTGGCTGCCTCAGCGTGCTTGAGCGTATTGGTCAAGGCTTCCTGAACGATCCGATATGCGCACAATTCAACGCCCGCGGAGAGCTGCTTAGGCTCTCCCTCCACGACGAGTTCAACGGGAAGGCCCGCCGTTCGTGCTCCGTCCACCAGCTCGGCGAAGGTGGCGATCGTGGGTTGCGGAGCCAGCGGCTGCCGTTCCTCATTGCTGCTGAGAATTCCCAGAACACGCCGTAGTTCACTGAGCGTCTGACGACCGGTCTTCTCGATCGAGGCGAGAGTCTTGATAGTCGAATCGCCCAGGGCATTCGCCAAACGGCGTTCGACTGATGCCTGCAGCACCATGAGACTGACATTGTGGGTGACAACGTCATGAAGCTCTCGTGCTATCCGGGTCCGCTCGAGAGCCACTTCGAGTCGCGCTTTCTCCTCTCTCTCCTGCTCTAACTCAGAGGCGCGCTCGGCGAGTTCTCTGCCCAGGATCCTCTGGCGATGGACAACACGGGCCGCAACGAAGGTGAGGCCGAAGAAGATCCAAGCAGGAAATGCATTCCCCGCAGGCTTCCCAAGGGCGACGAGAGGTATCTCCGCAAGAAACCCGAGGATGAGGATGGCCACAGCAATCCACACGCGCAGGCCAGTCGCTTGCGCGCCCACGGTGTAGACCGTGAACAACAACGCCAGAAACGCCTCGAAAGGAGGCTGGATTGTCAGATCGCCAAAGGAGAAGGCCCATGTGTAGGACACCACAAGCACCACCACCAGGGCAGCCAGTGGTGCCCTCCGCCGCCAGACCAGTGGTAGACACACCAGCAGAAGGAACAGAGTGTTCAGCGACCGGGATCCATCGATGGTGAAGAAATCGCTAGGTGTGAACACCCAGATATCGAGGAGACCTACCAGGAAGAGGGCGCCGGCGATCAGTGGATCCAGTACTCGATCAAGCGCTCTCGAAAGACGCTCCGGGCTCATAGCTGGACGATAACGCTGGACACGTGATTCCGCCTCGCCCGCGAGATCGATTTCGCGAAGTCAACACTCCACCTCGAGGCCGACCATCGGCACCTCAAAACCGGTACGCCGGTCTACTCGAATCCGTCATTCCGGCCGATGACCTCGCCACCCGCTCCCCGTAGCTTCACCAGGGAGAAAGCAGGGACGCGAACCATTCACAGGAGGACCATCGTGCAAGTAACCCATGATGCGGCAACGTCGGACGCCCGATCCGAGAGGGCCCCGGCCACGAGGCGATGGAATCTGTTCGGCGCGGCTGCGGGCGCCGCCTATGTCGTCCTCTCCCTTGTGGGGAACTCCATCGTCTCAGGGGTGACGTTCGACGCCGACCCGACGACATTCCGAATCGGCGCCGGACTCGAATGGCTGGGGTTCGCATTGCTCACCGTGTTTATCGCATACCTGTTCACCACCTTGACACGGCGGGACGGCAGCTGGCTGCCGACGGCCGTGCTGATTGGTGGCATCTCCACAATTGCTCTGAAACTCTCGACCAGTGCGGCATGGCTAGTGACAGCCACCATGAGAGTCGGGGAATTGAGTGGCGAGATGGGTCAGACCCTCGACGACATCGGCGCCGTCGGATTCAAGATGACGTTCTTCACCTTCGGGCTGTTCGTGGTGGCAGCGGCGGCGTCACTGCTCAGGAGCAGACTCACGGCGAGATGGGTCGGCTGGACAGGAGTCATTCTCGGCCTGGCCAGCATGGGAACCATAAATCTCGCCTTTGACTCCGACATGTCAATACCCCCATTCATGTTGTCGCTTCTCTGGATAGTCGTTGTGAGCATCTCGCTGCTGGTGCGCGAGATCCGCCAGCAGGTGAATACTTGACAAACGACGATTATCAAGAGTTGGCCCTCGGTGAAGCCGAGGGTGGTAGGTGGGCCTAATGAAACAGTCAGCGGTCTTTGCTCATGGAAATGACGGGACAGCCTGCCAATTCCACGATCTGCTCGGCCCGTGACGATGGCAGGAGGCCATGCCGATGAATATGGACGCTAACGAACTTGGCTACAAAGGGTTCAAGGACTACACGCCCCGCTTTCTGAAGACATATGACAAGTGGGTTCTCGGATTCATGGCACCCCGCGTTTGGAGGATGGGAGACGAACCGGCCCTCGACCTCTATAGGAGTCACATGGGACATAGGCACCTGGACGTCGGTCCCGGTACCGGGTACTTCATCACCCAGGCGAACCCGCCAAGAGACATCGAGTTGACCCTCGTCGATCCCAATCCCGGCGTCCTCAGCCACTGTGCCGAAACCCTTGCTGAGTGGAATCCCACCATGGTTCAGGCAAATGTTCTAGAACCCTTGCCCATCGGGGGACCGTTCGACTCGGCCGCTCTGGTGCACGTGATTCATTGCCTTCCCGGGCCCATGAAAGCCAAGGCTCCGGCCATCGAATACACGGCAGCCACCCTGACTGACGACGGCGTGCTCTTTGGGGGAACCGTGCTCGGATCCTCGGCCAAGCACGCTTGGGCGGCGCGAATGTTCCTTGGCGTTGCCAATTTCCACGGCGGGTTCGACAACCGGAGCGACGACGTAGCGGGCCTTCGGGAGATTCTCGAGCTGCATTTCCAGGACGTTGTCATCGAGACTCCGAGCGGCTCAGTGGCGTACTTCGTTGCAGCGCGTCCTCGAAGATCCTCGTAGATTTGCGAACACGAACCGGATCGGCTCACTCATCATCGAGTCCTGCGAGTCGATGCTCATCATGCGTCGGCCTCCACTCCCCTCGACCCACACATTCAGGATTCGAGCCATGCCACGTCGACCCCCTTACAGCCTGAGAGGTACTCCGGCGCTCCATCCTGTGGGGCGCGTGTGGAGCGGCGTGACGCGGGATCGTGGAAAACAGCGAGCTTCGACCTCGCCGATATTGCCCTGACCGGGGCATTCAGTGGAGCTGGCGGGATTTGAACCCGCGGCCCCCTCGTTGCGAACGAGGTGCTCTGCCAGGCTGAGCTACAGCCCCTTGCGGGAATGGGATTGTACCGGGGGGCGTTCTGTCGGCCATTTCGCCCCATTCTTTATGCAACGCGTCACGTATTCGTGACGCCCTGCATTAGGAACGACGTAGGTCTTCCCTGAGCCGTTCCTGGACCACGGTGGCGGTGAGGTCGGAGCGGGAGCGTTCCACCAGGGAGCGGGAGACGTCGGTGGTGCGGCGGAGACCGGCGGTCATGCCGTCGGGGTAATCCATCTCGGCGAGCAGGTCGACGATCTGGTCCATCGCATCCAGAGTCGCCTGGGCCGGGTCGAGCTCACCGGCGCGGAGCAGGTCGAGGAGGCGGCGGCGCATCTCCCCTACCGACTCGCCTAGCCCGTGCAGGAAGGGGACCGGGTCGATCCCGAGCTCGGCGAAACCGGGAACGGGCCTGCCCCGGAACAAGGCCTCGGTGATCCTCGCCTCGGCGTACTCCTTGGCCGCATCGGAGACGAACCCGGCATGGAGTATGTCGGGATGATCCTGGAGGGCCGCGGTGATCTCGGTCAGCAGAGCTCCCGCCTCATCGATGAGCCCGGCGGCAGAGTCCCACTCGCCGCGATGCAAGGCACGGATCCCGTTGGCCGAGGACCGGATCACCTTCCTGGAGCCGGCGATCCCCTTCTCACGGACCGCAAACCTGGCGTCGAGAATCGCTCGTGCGTCTTCGGCGAATCCGAGGTCCATCACCTATTGGAGCTAGTGAGCGACGATTTTGACCTGGGGCTCGTCCCATTCGGCCGGGCGCTCGGAGACATGGGTGACTTTGAGACGCCACTGCCGCTGCTGCTTCATCTGGGCCAGGGCGGCCACATAGAGGGCGATCAGCGAGTCGACGAAGAGATGGACGAGAAGGAGGGGAAGCGAGTTCTGCCACAGGGCGAGGGCGGCGGTGACCAGAGCAAGGGCGGCCAGCACGCCGATGGCACGCCGTCGCCGGAGACGGATGATGTCCCGTTGTCCTACGGCCCTGCGGTTGTAGGGCCGCTTTTGGACATCGGCCATCAGGTGGGTCCAGCGGTCGAACTCCTCGGTGGAGTTCTTGGGAGTGTTCTGCCGGTCACCGAAGACCGAGGGCAGCAGATAGACGCTCCACACAGCGGCTATCAGGAGAAGCCCGACTATGACGCTTGCTTCCATTTAGCTATCGACTCCGTCCATGGATGAGAGTAATAGGGGTGACCCCGCCCGATCAACGACTCAATCTCTTTCCCAAGTGCCGGACCTTCCCCCGGTTTTCCTCGTCAGCTTCACCGACTCGATCGTGACGCCGCGCTCGACGCCTTTGACCATGTCGTAGATGGTGAGGGCGGCCACGGCAACGGCGGTCATGGCCTCCATCTCGACACCGGTCCGACCGGTAGTCCGAACGCTAGCAACGACCCGGATCCCACGCCCACTCGGCTCGAGGGTCAAATCGACACCACTCAGCGCAATGGGATGGCAGAGCGGGATCAGCTCGGCAGTCCGCTTCGCCGCCATGATCCCCGCCACCCGCGTAACCGCGGCGGCGTCCCCCTTGGGCAGGTCGGCCGAGAAGAAGCGGTCGGCCAGCTCAGGGGACATCGCCACGTGGCCCTCCGCCACCGCCTCTCGGTCGGTGACCGCCTTGTCGCCCACCTCGACCATGCGCACCTCCCCCGCCTCGTTGAGATGAGTGATCTCCCGGTCATCGGTCATCTCGCCACTCCCTCGACTCGGGCCACTTGTACATCTCCACGGAGACCTCCTCGCCCGCAGCGACGGCCCCGGTGCCGCGCGGCACCACGGCGAAGCCGTCGGCAGACGCCGCGGCGGACAGCACGTTCGACGCCTGGCCCCCCGACTTGAACACGGTGGGCTTCCCTTCCGCCAGCCCTTCGAGCCGCACCCGTAGAAACACGGTCTTCTCGGGATCGGTGTCGAGCGTCTCACCGGCCCTGGCTATGAGACGGGGACGCAACACGGCGCGCGCCCCCTGCATCCGGAGGAGGGCGGGCCGGGCGAACTGCTCGAAGGAGACGAGGACCGACACCGGGTTACCCGGCAGCCCGAAAAAGAGAGCGCTCCCGATCCGCCCGAAGGCGAACGGCTTAGCGGGCTGGATGGCGACCTGCCAGAAGTCGACATGGGCATCGTCTTGCAGGACCAGCTTGGTCACGTCGTAGTCACCCATGGACACGCCGCCGGTCGAGATCACAACGTCGGCTTCGGCTCCCCGGTCGAGCGCAGCGCGCAGGGCCCCGGGGTCGTCGGGAACTATGCCGAGGTCGATCGTCTCCACTCCGGTGCTCTCCAGCAAGGCGAGGAGCATGGGCCGGTTCGAGTCGCGAATGGCACCCGGGCCCAGAGCCTCGCCGACCGGGGTCAACTCGTCCCCGGTCGACATGAAGGCCACCCGGGGACGGGCGAAGACCTCGGGCTCGGCCACCCCGACCGTGGCCAGGACTCCGACGTGCATCGGGGTGAGCCTGGTCCCGGCGGTGAATACGGTCTGGCCCCGAGTGACGTCGCCTCCGGCGGGGCGCACCGCGGTCCCCACGTCGACGGCGGAGTTGACCGTGACCTTCGACGCCTCTGAAAGAGTCTCCTCCACCCTGACCACTGTGTCGGCCCCGGCCGGCATAGGGGCGCCGGTCATGATCCTTATCGCCTCGCCCGGGCCGACCGTGAGGTCGCTCTGGAAGCCGGCGGGAAGATCGCCGATCACCTCGAGTACCGAGCCGGCCGAAGCGACGTCGGCACCACGCACTGCGAACCCATCCATCGCCGAGTTGGCGAAAGGGGGGACGTCCTCGGGTGAGATCACATCGGCGGCGAGTATCCGGCCGACGGACTCCCACATCGAAACCCGCTCCGGCTCGAGAAGGGGCACCGAGGACAGGACCTCTGACCGGGCCTCCTCGAGAGGCTTCATCCTCCCCGCTCCTGAAGCCACGTCTCGAACTCCTCGCCGAACTCGGCCTCGCCCAGCTCGACCGACGCCTCGAGCAGACCGATCGGAGTCCCGACGTCGAGCAAGTCGTCGGCGGTGACGTACCCGCGTAGCCGCCCGGCCGCCCCGAGCTCGTTGATGGCGTCGGTGAGCTGGATCTCACCGCCGTGGCCCGGCTCCAGCTTCCCGAGGATGTCGAACACCTCGGGCGTGAACAAGTAACGCCCGACCAGGCCGAGCCGGGACGGGGCCTGCTCCTTGCCCGGCTTCTCGATGGAGCCGGAGAGGTCCAAGAAGCCGCCGTCGATGTCGGAGGCGGGGATCACGAATCCGTACTTGTCGAGGAACTCGTCCCCGTATTCGAAGAGACACATCACCGACACCGAGCCCTCCTGACTCCCCTGGGCCAGATGGGGAAGGACATCCCGCCCCGGCCGGACGATGTTGTCGGAGAGAAGACAGAAGAAGGGCCGGTCACCCACCATGTGGGCCGCCTCGTTCACCGCATGTCCCAACCCGAGCGGCTCCTCCTGGACCACCGGGCGGACATGGATGTCCTCCAGACCGGGCAGCGGACCCTCGAAGCTGAAGTGCTGGGCGACGAGATGACCGGCGTCGAGATCGACCACCACCACCGCCTCCTTGGCCCCGGCCCTGGCCGCCTCCTCCACCGAATACTGGATGGCGGGACGATCGATCACGGTGAGAAGCGCCTTGGGCACCACCCGGGTCGCAGGGCGCATCCGCGTGCCACGGCCGGCGGCGGGGATGACCGCTACCTCGATGTTCATGTCGGGATCTTCTCCTCGCTGCCCGAGACCATTCGTCGGATGTTCCCACGATGACGCCACACCACCAATGCGATCATCAATGCCGCCCACACCAGGGCGAGACCGCGCACTCCCTGCCATAGCAAAACCGGGATGGTGATCACCACGATCACCATGGAGCCGATCGAGGCGGTCTTGGTCGCCCAGGCGACCAAGCCCCAGATCGAGATCTCGATGACCGCCGCCAGCGGGACCGTGAACAGGAGGACGCCGCCACCCGTGGCCACACCCTTGCCCCCCTTGAACCGGTGGAACACCGGGTAGCAGTGACCGATGACCGCGGCGAGACCGGCGAGAAAGGCCCAATGGACGGCTGGGTCGGATACCCCGGCCGCGACCATGCCCATCGCCGCCCCGATCGTGCCCTTGAGGGTGTCACCGACGAAGACCATCGCCGCCGGGACCCGACCCAGGGTGCGGAGGACATTCGACGCTCCCGGATTCCCACTTCCCGCCTGGTGAATGTCGACTCCGTGCATCCGCGCCACGATCACCGCGAAGTCGATGCTTCCCACCAGGTAGGCGGCGATGAGCCCAAGCGGCAGGGCTAAGGCAGGCGACATGGGTGTCGATCATATTGCAGCGGGGGAATGGAAGACCCGGTCCCCCGGTTGTAGAGTCTGCTCCCACCTTCTGGCGGTCAGATCGGTATGCCAACCTACGAATACACCTGCAAGGGCTGCGGCGAAACCATCGAGGTCTTCCAATCATTCTCGGAGAAACCCTTGCGCAAGCATCCGGAATGCGGCGGTGACCTGCAAAAGGTCTTCCACGCCCGCGGTGTGGTCTTCAAGGGCTCCGGTTTCTACTCCACCGACTCCCGTTCTTCCCCTTCGAAGAAAAAGGACGAGCCGGCCAAGAAGACCGACTCGTCCAAGAGTGGCGATAAGCCGGCTGCCGCCCCGGCGGCGAGCACGACGTCATCTGACTGACCTTCGGTCACTCAGCCCCGATCGCTTACCAGGTACCAGAGCCCGAAGGTCACTGCGGCTACCAGCAAGAGGATCATCATCGACCGGACCCGGTGGGTCTCGGTCTCGACCACGATTTCCTCCTTGCGACGCTTCTTGTCACCCATATGCAGGCCTCCTTCTCGGCGAGCTTCGATGGCGTGGACCGCAATCGCGGAAGATCAGTGGCCTCCGATGATTCGCGATCACGGGTCCACACCTCACAGAAACACCTACCCGTGCCCGGGCATGCCCAAACGGGCACGCTCAATCCAGGACAGGGTGCTCGACGTCCGACTCGACGGCGAGAATCGGTGCGCTCAGACCCCTCCCCAGGACGATCAGCCCCACGGCGAGAGCAGCGCCGGTGAGACCCATCATCACGATCATCAAACGAATCAGCCCGATGTTGGCCGTCAACGACGAACCGGTCTGGTCGACCACCCCCTCCGCCTGGACCAGCGTTGCCCGGTAGGAGTCGATGAGCTCCTCGCTCTTGGCCAACTCGACGGCAAGTGAGGAGAACGACTCGGACATCGTGGCCGCGTCCCGGGCGAACTCACGCGAGACGGGCACCAGGGCCCGGATCGCATCGGCCTGGGCGCCTAGTTGAGCGGGCAGGTCGGCCAGGGCCGCTTCGACTGCGATCAGGGACTCGTCGAAAGGCTCGTCCGGGTCGTAGTCGACGCCGAACAGGGACAGGGCGCGCAATGTGGCGTCGATGGCACCGGCCGTCTGGATGGCGGCGGGCATGGACCCGTGGATCGCTTCGATGTTCGTCTGCAGCTCACCGTCGAGGAAGTCGGCCACATCCTCTAGACGTCCGGACGCGTCCTCCACACCCTGTGCCGCGCCGCCGATGCTCTCCGCGGCGGCGGCCAGCCCTTCGTCTACCTCGCCGGCCACGGCTTCGAGCAGATCGAGAGTCTCCTCTACGGCGAGCATCGCCGACTCGGACAGACCGACCGAGCCCCCCAGGTCGCTCGACACCGAATCGACCAGAAGCAGACCGAGCACCATCCCCACCAGGCTGGTGACCAGGGCCAGCACCCCGAAGCCGACGAGGGCGCTGCGCAGGCGCGGCGAGAAGGGCCAGGCTTCAACGGTCATGGCCTGGCCTCCCTACCCGTTCGTCTCGCTCGAGAAACACCGATTGAGACCCTAGGGCCACGGGTAAGGCGCCGGTCATGTCAACCGCCTCTGCCGTCCATGCGTCCGGGCTCACCAAGAGGTACGGAAAAGACACCGGGGTGTTCGACATCGATCTGGAAGTCGCCACCGGTCAGATCGTAGGTCTGATCGGGCCCAGCGGATCGGGGAAGACCACCACGGTCAGGCTCACGACCGGGCTGCTCACCCCGGACTCGGGATCGGTCGAAGTGTTGGGGCAGGACCCGCTGCGCTTCACAACCGAGACCCGAGCCCGAATCGGATACATGGCCCAGGAGTCGGTGTTCTTCCCCGACCTCACCCTCCGGGAGAACCTCAACTTTGCTGCCTCGCTCTACGGGATGCCCTACCGGCGACGCCAGCAAGTGGAGGAGATGATCGAGTTCCTCGACTTGGGCGATGTCATGGACCGTCTGCTCCGCAAGGCCTCGGGCGGTGAGAAGCGACGTCTCTCCCTGGCCGCGACCCTCATCCATGACCCGGATCTGATGTTCCTCGATGAGCCCACCGCGGGAGTCGACCCGATCCTCAGACGCAAGTTTTGGGACCATTTCGAACATCTGTCCGACTCGGGCTCGACCATGATCGTCACCACCCAATATGTTGGAGAGGCTGCCTACTTCGATTTCGTCGGTGTTCTCGCCTCGGGCCGGATCGTCGCGTTCGAGACACCTGAGGGACTGCGCCGCCGTGCCTTCGGAGGCGAGCAGCTCGATGTGGTCTTTGCCACCCCGCCCCCTCACGAGGACGTGACCAGCCTGGGCGGGGCGAGCGAAGTCCACAAGCTGCGATGGCTGGACGATCACACCATCCGCCTCTCCGTCGACGACGCAGGCAGCTATGCGCCGACGGTCGTCGAATGGGCCCGCCAGCGCGATGTGCAGATCGAGAAGACCGAGCCCTACCTCCCCCCGTACGACGACGTGTTCGTCGAGCTGGTGGCCACCCTCAACCAAGTCGGCGAGACGGAATCAGTGGTGGGCAATGCCGGTTGAGGAGCGATACACCGCTTCGCTGATCCGCAGCCTCGCTTTTCTACGCAAGGAGCTGGTCACGGTGTGGCGTCAGCCACGGTTGATGGCCACCTTGGTGTTGGGCCCGTTCCTGATCCTGCTCCTTTTCGGGCTCGGCTATCGGGCGACACCCGAGCCCTTTCGTACCTTGATAGTCGTCGACGAGCAAGACGTCCCCCTGGGCTCGGACGTCACCGATTTGGGCGAGTCATTCGGGGCAGGCATCGAGATCGTGGGTCAAACCGACGATGCCGACGGGGCCCGACGCCAACTGGCCAACCGCGAGGTCGACCTGGTGGTCATCGCCCCCTCCGGGGTAGTCCAGACCTTGACCGGGGGCGAGCACGCCACCTTTACCGTCCTGCACTCTGAGATCGACCCGGTCCTGACCGGCAGCGTCCATCTGCTCGCCCGGCTCGGTGTCGACGAGTTCAACCGTCGTGTGCTGATCGGAGTTGTCGAAGAGGCGCAGAGCCAATCGGAAGGGGCCGAAGAGGTGCTGGCCGAGTTGGATGACGCGGGAACCGAGTCCGAGGCTCTGGCCCGGGCCCGGGAGGCGAACCCGGAGATCCTGGTCAGCCCGTTCGCCGTCGAGACCAGCCCCCTGGTCGAGCCGCCGTCCTCTCAGGCGGCCTTCTACGCCCCTGGGGTCCTCATCCTTCTTGTCCAGCACCTCGCCCTGACCTTCGCCGCCCTATCCCTGGTCCGGGAGAGGGAGCTGGGGATCACCGAGATCTACCGCACCTCCCCGCTCACGGTGCGGGAGATCCTGATCGGCAAGTACCTCTCCTTCCTCATTCTCGGCCTGCTTCTCGCCGCAGCCCTCACCGCCACCATGCTGCTGCTCGGTGTCGAGATCCAGGGGCCGGTCTGGTCGTTAACGGTGGTGGTCGCTCTGGTCATTCTGGCCTCATTGGGCCTGGGGTTCGCCTTGTCCGGGCTGGCTCGATCGGACAGCCAGGCGGTGCAGTATTCGATGGTGGTGCTCCTGGTCTCGATCTTCTTCACCGGTTTCGTCCTTCCTCTCGACCAGCTGACGGCACCGGTCCGCTATGTCTCATACCTGGTCCCTGGCACCTACGGCATCGGCGGTCTCCAGGACGTCGTGTTCCGCGGGCAGATGGCCAAGCCCGCCCTGGTGGGCGGGCTCGTGCTGTATGCCGCGGTAATGGCGGTCCTGGCCTGGCTGTCACTGCGCCGTGACGTCGAGCCAGTCCGGGCCTGACCCGAACGGTCAGCTGAACAGCTGCTCCAAATGGGAGCGCAGGGCATCCCAGGCGGTGCGGACGTTCTCCTCGACCTCGAGATCGTCGAGACTTCGTTCGAAGTCCTCCAGCTCGGACTCGATCTCTTCGCGAGCGATGGTCCCGTCCTGACTGATCGAAACCGCCGCAGCGGAGATCTCGGCAGCCAGGGCGTCCCAGGCGACGGTCAACTCCTCGGCTGCCTCGGACTCGGCGATAGCCGAGCCGAGCTCGTCGATCTCTGCTTCGAGCTCGGCGATGGCCTCGCTGCCGGCGAAAGTGGTTTCGGCTCCGGATGTCGTGGTGCTCGGGGCCGGTTCGGTCTCGGTCACGCCTGCGTCGTCCTCCTGAGCACAGGCCCCGAGCGCGAGGGCGCCGGCCAGCAGTGCGATGGTCAGGTTTCTCCGTCTCATTGTTCTACCTCGACAAGCCCTTCGTTGGGCCCTTTGACTTCATGACACACCGGTCTGGCGTGTCTCCGGTCTCGATTACCCGCGGGAGCCGCCGCTCGAAACGCCCTGGCGTCAGCGGGTGGTCAACGCCGGCCAACCCTGTCTGGCTGATTTGCCAGAGGACACCGATGGCCTCGTCGTCACCTTTGAGCAAGAAGGTCATCGATTTGCCGAACTGGTCCATGCTGATGTGGGGCGGGATGATCGGGACGTCGGGGATGGCGGAGAAACCACGAGCCAGATCAACACTCTTCCGTCCTCCGCCCCCGGTGCGTACCTTCGAGAAGGTGATCTGGCTGCAATCCCCGCCCTGGGCGCGCTGGGCGGCCGCTCTCGTGATAGCCGCTGTGGCGATCTGGATCGAGATCCGCCCCGAACCGACCATCCTCCACCCCTTCGCCATCGAGGACATCGACACCGGAGCTCTGGTGGACGGGGCCAACACCGAGATGCGGCCGGTCCCGGCGGACATGTTCTCCCCGGTCGAGCTGGGTCGGGCCACGGCCTCACCTGTCAGCTCCGGCGACCCGGTCCTCGCCTCCGGTCTCGACCAGGAGGCGCAGCGCGTTCCCGATGGGTGGTGGAGTCTGGAGGTCGCGCTGCCCAGTGGGGCTCACCGCGGTGACTCGGCCCGGATCGTCCTCCTCGACAGCGACACGGTGGCCGCCGGCGTGGTGGTGGAGGAGACGGGCGAGGACCCGCTCGGTTCGGGCTTGGGTCTTGTCGCAGTCGACCCGGAGAAGGCGGCCGAGATAGCCCGCGCCGTCGGCGAGGGCCGAGCGGTCGTGATGATCGCCCCTCCGTGAGCGTTACTGTGCCGGCGTGCTTGCCGCCGCCTTATGGGGTCTCGTCCAAGGTCTCACCGAGTTCCTCCCCGTCTCTTCATCCGGCCACCTGGTCGTCGTCCCCGCTTTTCTCGGTGAGCTCGGGGTGGAGGTGGCTCCACCGTCCCTCGCCGTGTCCGCGGTGCTACATCTGGGCACCCTGATCGCCGTGCTGGTGTACTACCGCGTCGATGTCATGCGGGTGCTCCGGTTTCGCACCGATCCCGAAGGCCGCAGGATCGCATTGCTCGTCGGAGTCGGAACCATCCCGGCGCTGGTCGGCCTGCCTCTCGCCGACACACTCGAACGGTTCCAGGACACAGTGAGCAATGTGGGTTGGGCGCTGATGTTCACGGGGGTGGTCCTCATCGTGGGACAGAGGCTGGCGTCGGGTTTGAGGACCCTGATCGAGGGGAGGGTGCCGGACGCGATCGTGGTAGGGCTCTTCCAGGCCACTGCCCTCATCCCCGGCATCTCCAGATCGGGCATGACCATCTCGGCCGCTGCCGGCCGACGGTTCACCCCGACCGAGGCTGCCCGTTTCTCCTTCCTGCTCGGTATCCCCGCCATCGCCGGGGGCGGTCTCAGCCAGCTCCTCGATCTGAGCGATTCGGGAGAGTTCGGTCCCGAGCTTCTGCTCGGGATGGCCGTGGCCGCGGTCTCCGGATACTTCGCCATCGCATTCCTGATACGGGTCCTGGAACGTGTCGGGCTGGTCCCCTTCGCCATCTATTGCCTGGGCGTCGGCCTGGCCACGCTCCTGGTCTTTTCGGGGAGTTAACCTCGCCGGACCGACGAGGAAGGCACTCGATGACCCACGTCCTGATCCAGGAATCGATCGACAAGCGCCAACACGTGCGCGACCTGCTCGCCCAGACACCCGACGACTACGCCGCGGTGAGAGACCTGTGGAAGGCGCATTCCCTGGCCGAGGATGCCCGCGACATCGCAGGGCTCATGGCCACACTGACCGACGATTGCGTCTACGAGTTGGTCCAGACCGGGCATCGCTGGGAGGGTCACCAGGGTGCTACCCGGTTCTATCTCGAGTTGCTCACCGCATTTCCCGACATCGAGTTCGCCTTGACCAGCATCGTGGTCGGCCCGCAGGGCGTTTGCGAGGAGGCGGTGGTCAACGGTACCTTCACCGCTCCCTGGCTGGGGATGGAGCCGAGCCAGGAGAGACTCGTCTGGCGCAACGTCATCTTCTTCCCCTGGGACCCCGAATCCCGTCTCTTCACCGGCGAACGCGTCTACTCCTTCTTCCCCGACCTCCCGCAGGGGCCGCTCCCCCGAACCTGAGGTTCTACGTGGCAAATACGCAACCAACTCTCTCGAGTTCAGAGGGCGCGCTCAACCGTCATCCGAATTCGAGGCGGTTCGTTGCATATATGCAACAGGGAACCTCAGGTTCGCCGCGACCTACCCCCTAGAGGACGGCGTCGAGCCCGAGGTGGACCCCGGGGGGGAGGGTGTGGATGGCGCGGATGGCGATGAGGGCCCCCGAGGCGAAGGATTGGTAACTGGTGGAGAGATGCTCGATGGAGAGCACCTCTCCGGCGTTGGACAGGGCCACCTCCTGTTGGGAGATGAGACCGGGTAGGCGGAGGGCGTGCACCCGGACACCTTCCACGTCGGCGCCACGCGCACCAGACACGAGCTCGGCCGACTCCCCTGACGATCCCCCGCCCGCCGAGGAGACCCCCATGGCGGTGGCCAGGGCGGTCCCCGATGGGGCATCGGGTTTGGTGGAATGATGACGCTCGATGATCTCCACCGCCTCGAAGTGGCCGGCCGCCTCGGCGGCGAACCGCATCATCAGCACTGCACCGATAGAGAAGTTGGGTACGACCAAGACGGGGGGACCGTCCTCACCCCACAGGCGGCGCAACGACTCCAGGCGCTCCGGGGTGAACCCGGAGGTCCCGACCACGGTGGCCAGGTCGTGGCCGCGCCATGTCCCCAGGTTGTCGAACACGACGTCGGGATGGGCCGTCTCCACCATCACATCGGCTTCGATCTGGTCGCCTGCTCCGGTCACGGTCATACCGTGCAGCTCGACGCCGGGCCGGTTCGGGTTGTACAGGGCGGCCAGCTCCAGATCGTCCGAGGAGAGGATCGCCTCGGCGATGGGGGTAGCCAGCTTCCCGCCGGCGCCGGAGATGGCGACTCGAATCATCGACTCACGTTAGGTGTCGCGGTGCCGCCAGGTGCCGACGTCTTGCGATCTGAGTTGATCGGCCAGCGAAACGCGGCGCCGACCACTGTGATGCTCAGCAGCAGCGAGGCCACCGCCTCACCCCAGACGATGGTGTCTGATATGCAGTGTGAGGAGACAGGTCCGTCGAGTCCCGACTGGCTGGTATCGGTCCCCGGCGAAGTGGTGGAGCCGAAACGCGACCCCGAGCTCAAGCCTCTGTCGGCCGGGTCGACCTGCCGCACGGTCCCGTCGGCCATCGTCTCGGTGCAATACGGGTCGAGATGCACGAAAAGGACGAACACGCTGAGGACGACTCCGAACGCAATCGCAGCACGTCCCCACCAGAGGGGGCGGGAGACCTCGACCTTCACCGGTCTCCGGTGGTGCGCCCATCCCCAGCCCACGGCGAGCAGGAGCCAGAGCGGCAGCAGTGTCAGGTCGACCACCCCCACGAGCAGGGCGATCAGGGACGCCGCGGGGAGGAGCCCGGGTCGTCGATCCAACGAGACCAGAGCCACGGTCGGTGCGACCGAGGCGACCACGCCCAGGGCGACCGAGCCCAATACCTCTCCTACCGTGCTGTCGGTGTTGGCGATCCGAACCCACACCAACACGGCGGCGAGGGCATATCCGAGGATGATCCCGGCCCAGGTCATCCTCCGGGTCAGCCTGATTGTCTCGTAGACGGTCAAAGCTCACCTCCCACAGGGCGGTTGCGACCAGTTGATGAACTCGAATTCGATCACGGAGACCGCGTCCGGCTCCGCCTCGTCGATGAACCGAAGGACCTCGGGAGTGGGCCCGGTGACCACAAGTTCGGCCACTTGGGGCCGCTCGAGACGCGCCAGGGCACTGGAGGCATCGTCGACCGAAGCTCCCAGTCCGGCGAGAAGATCGGGATGCTCGACCAGGCTCCCGACCGCTCGCCGGGTCTCATCGAGAGCATCGGTGACCGACGCCGGCCCGCCCAGAGCCGTGCCAGAGCCGCCTCCGCTGGAACCTGCTGCACGCGAGACCGTGATCGGGAAACTCCCGCAGGTCCCGTAGCCGAGGATGCCACTCGGCGCCAGATCAGATCCCTCGATCGCGGCCACCTCGAATCCGGCCCAGACCACGCTGACATCGGCCGCCTCCGAGTCGACGATTTTCTGGGCAGCTGCGGGGTCCATCGACGGCTCGAACCACAGATCGACGGTGGCCACCGTGCCTGCTCCGACCGCTGCCAGATGCTCTGCGCCCTCGCCTCGATCTACCCCTCCTGAGAGAAAGGGGAAGAGCAGCCCTCCCTCGATGTCACCGAAACCCAACAGCCCGATCCTGGAGTCGATGGTGCCGACGGACTTCATGGCGCTCCCCACCGGGAGGGCGAGGTCGACCTCGGTGAACCTCGCCGCCATACCGCTCCGGTAGGAGTACTCCTCGACGGTGACGCCCGGGTTCAGCATGATTGCGGCGTCCACGGTGGCGATGGTGGCTGCCACTGCCCGATCCCCCCGATTCAATATGAACGGCTGCAGGATCAGCAGTGCGAGGATCCATGCCACCAGCCACCCGACGAACAGGAGCAGCAGGGCGTCGACCGCAATCCGAAACATCGATCGTCGAACCGCTCGCCGCATGCCACGGTCGTCCCAGGTGGCGGCGACATTGCCTAATCCGACAGGGGGAATTCCCTCGAGGATCGCTCGGCATTCCTCGCAGCCGGCGAGATGTGCCTCGACCTGACGCCGTGTCTCCCGATCGAGGGTCTCTTCGACGTAGCCCTCGAGCAGGTCCTGGAGCTCTTCGTGGTTCACGTGAGGTCTCCTTCGTAGGCCACCCGGAACCCCTGTCGGGCTCGATGCAACAGGACCCGGGCCGCTCCGTCCGATGTCCCGAGGGCCTCGGCCAGCTCCGAGCCGGTCAGGCCGACTCGATCGGCGAGGAGCAGTGCGGTGCGTTGTCGCTCGGGCAAGCTGCCGAGTGCGCGCTCGATGGCGTCTTGCTCCACCGGATCGGATTGGTGCCGGTCGACAAGCTCGTCGGGCAGCTGGCTGGTGGGTCTGCGGATGGAGCGACGCTGGTCGTCGAGGAACACGGTTCGGGCGATGCTGAACAGCCACGCTTTGGGGCTCCCACCCCGGTAGCCGCCCAGGGCTCGGGTCGCCTTTATGAAGGTCTCCTGCATCAGATCCTCGGCGCATCCCCGGTCCCGGCACATCGAGAAGAGATAGCCGTAGACCGAGCCGGCATGGAGCCGATAGAAGGTCTCGATGTCGTTGCGGTCGGCCACTGCTCTCCCCGCGCAATCGGGCTCGTTCGAGTGCTCATGTTCACGAGTAGTGACGTGGCGTTGGCCCCGATTGTTACGTCGTGGCCGAGGTCGAGCGACTCAGGTCGAGGGTCATCCAAATCGAGTCCTCCTCGACGAAGCCATGGCGGCGGTAAAGGCGACGGGCCGCCTCGTTCCGCCGCTCCGTCTCCAGGAACATGACAGACATCCCCTGCTTCCTGACGCTGTCAATCATGAGCCCCAGCATGCGTGACCCGGCGCCGGTCCCCGTCTCCCTGACGAAGATCTCGTCGAGCAGCGCATCCCGACCCCCCGATTCGATCGAGTAACCCCACACCAGTACTGCGTACCCGTCCGGCCCATCCTCGCTCTCGGTCAGCCAGACCTCGCCGTACTCGTCGTCCACGAGTAGGGGGCGCAACGCCTCGGCAACCCGCTCCCGCTCGAAGCTGTGCCCGTCGACTGCGGCGAACTCGGCGGCGAGTAGAAGCAGGTGCTCGAGGTCGGACGGTCCGGCCCTCCGGATCGCGCTCAGCCCAGCGCCTCCACCAGTGACTCGTCGAACACCTCAAGCGTCGTGGCCAAGTCCTCGTCGCTGTGGGCGGCGCAGACGAACCACGGCTCCAGGGCGTCGGGGCATGGCATCACCCCGCGCCGGATCATCCCGAACAGGATCTCCTCGTAGAGGGGCTCGTTGTGCTTGGAGGTGTGCCTGAACTCGTCGAGCTCGCCTTCACCGAGGAAGATGGAGAACATCGAGGGGTGGCCGGTCGCCCGGCCCTCGACCCCGTGATCGGCCAGCACCTGGTCGATCCCCTCCATGAGGCTTCGACCCACCTTCTCGATCCTGGCGTGTGGCTCACCGGTGGCGAGTCGGTCGATGGTGGCCGCCGCCGCGGCCACGGCGATCCCGTTGCCCGAGTAGGTGCCGGCCTGGGCGATCCCCGAGGAACGCCAGCCGGCGGCCACCTGGTCGGTCATGGCAATGGCCGCCACCGGGAAACCGTTCCCCATCGACTTGGCGTAGGTCCCGATGTCGGGCTTGACACCGAAGCACTCAAAGGCTCCGCCATAGGCGACCCGGAACCCGGTCTTGACCTCGTCGAAGATGAGTTGCGCTCCGTTCTCGTCGCACAGGGCGCGCAGCCCCTCCAAGAACCCGGGCAGGGGCATGATCCCGAATGCGTTGCCCAGCATCGGCTCGACGATGACTGCGGCGATTCGATGACCCTCATCTTTGAACGCCCGCTCCACCATCTCGAGGTCGTTGAAGGGAAGGGTCCGCACCAGCGACCTGATCGCCTCGGGGATGCCTGAGCTCGATTGCAGTGGGATGGGCCGGAACCTCGATCCGAGACCGCTGACGGGGACCCCGGCGGTGGAGAACAAGACGTAGTCGTGCATCCCGTGGTACTGGCCCTCGAACTTGATCACGACATCTCGCCCGGTCAGACCGCGGGCGAGGCGGATCGCGTGCATCGTCGCCTCGGTACCGGTGTTGCTGAAACGCATGGCATCGGGCCAGTCGAGTGCCTCGATCACTTTCTCCGCCGCCTCGACCTCGCGTCTTTGGGTCATGGCGAAGCTGGTCGCCTCGCTGGCCGTCTCGGCCACGGCCCTCGAGACATCGGGGTCGCCGTGACCGAGGATGATCGGTCCGAAACCGCACTGGTAGTCGATGTAGTGCTTGCCGTCCATGTCGACGAGGTGTCCGCCTTCGCCGTGGTCGATAACGATGGTGTCGTCGTCCCCCCAATAGCGGAACTGACTCGACACCCCGTTGACCAGGACTTTCTGCGCCCTTTGGAACCATTGCTTGGTCTGATCGCCCTGGAGGCTCATGCTCTCACTCCTCTCGGAACCACCACGGCTTCGGCACCAGCTCCAGGTTCCAGTGCACATGCCGCAGGGTCGTGAAACTGTCGAGTGCCTCGACACCCAACTCCCTTGCATCTCCGCTCGCCCGGACCCCGCCGAACGGGGCGGCCAGGTTGTCGACGACAGGATCGTTCACCCAGACCGTGCCGACACGCAACTCCCGATAGGCCCGCTCCACGCGGGACGGATTCGTGGTGTAGACACTCGCCCCCAACCCATAAGGAGTGTCCGCGGCAAGGGCGAAGGCCGTGTCGTCGTCGTCGAAAGCCATCACCGGCATCACCGGGCCGAAGGTCTCCTCCTGCATCAGTTCCATCCCGTGATCGACACCGGACACGACGGTGGGCTCCATGAAGAAACCGGGACCGTCGACGGCATGACCGCCGGCCAGGACCTCGGCGCCGCCGGCCACGGCACGATCGACCATCTCGACCACCGAGCCCCGTCGGCTCTCGCTGCGCATCGGCCCAACCTGGGTGGCCTCGTCGAACGGGTCGCCGAGGCGGATCGAGTTGGTCAGCTTGACCGCTTGGTCCAAGAATTCGTCGTACTTCGAGCGGTGCACATAGACACGCTCGGTCGATGTGCACACCTGCCCGGCGTTGAGGAACGAGGCCCAGACCACTCCCTCTGCAGCCACGCCGGGGTCTACGTCGTCGAAGACGATGGCCGGGTCCTTTCCCCCCAGCTCCAGATGTGAAGGCTTGACCGCCTCTGCGCACAGAGAAGCGAGTCTCTTGCCCACCTCGGTGGAGCCCGTGAATGCCACCAGGTCGACGCGGGGGTCGGTCACCAGGGCCTCACCGACGGTCCGGCCCGGCCCGGTCACCGTGTTGACGACCCCGGCCGGTAGATGCTCGGCGAAGATCTCGGCCAGCACCTGGAGAGAGAGCGGGGTTTCGGAAGCGGGTTTGATCACGACCGTGTTCCCCACGGCCAGGGCCGGCGCAACCTTGAACACCAAGAGAAGAAGCGGGTAGTTCCACGGCACGAGACAGCCGACCACTCCGTAAGGGCGGGGGAGGACGAGGGAAAGCTGCCCGGGATCGTTGGACGGAGCCACCCGGCCCCCGAAGGCCCGGGCAAGCTCGGCATACTGCCGGAAGAGGTCCCGCGCCATGTCGACGTAGAGATGATTCCGGGTCAGCGGCCGTCCGGTCTCATGGGTGAGAGCTGTGGCGAGCGATTCCCGATTGGCGTCTATCGACTCGGCCACGGCGTGTAGGAGGCGGCTGCGCTCCGGTTGGGCCAAGGCCTCCCACTCCCTCCGGGCACGGGCGGCCGCTGTGGTCGCAGCGATCAGCTGAGCTTCGTCCACTGCTGTCAGAGTGGTGTGCTTCTCGCCGGTGGCGGGGTCGATCACATCGAAGGCTGAGCCGGCCCCGGGGACGAGGCGACCGTCGATGAGGAGATGACCCGTCACCGGTTCGATGATACTGAACCGCCGTTCAGACCGAGCTTCCCGGTTGGAGTACGGTTGGCCCATGGCGACCGATCTCAAGCTCTTGATCGCAGGCGAGTGGACAGAAGGCACAGGCGACGACCACTTCGAGGTGCACTCACCTTCGACCGGCGAGCACATCTACAACGTGCCCAAGGCCTCTGCCGCCGACATCGATCGGGCAGTGAAGGGGGCGCACGAGGCCGCCGACGAGATGCGGCATTGGACCGCCTTCGAGCGAGCAGAGCTCTGTCTCCGCATCTACGAGCTCTGGCAGAGCCGGGTAGAGGAGGTGGCCCGTATCCTCACCCTGGAGCAAGGCAAGCCTTACGAGGCCGAGGCCAAGGACGACATCGCCGAGTCCGGCGACTACTTCCAGATCGCAGCCGAGGACGTGAAACGGCTCACCGGCGAGCTGATCCCAACCACCAGTCGGCACCGGCGCATGTTCACCGTGCGACGCCCGGTGGGAGTGTGGGCTGCGATCACGCCGTGGAACTTCCCGGTGATGATCCCGATGGAGTACGTGGGACCCGGCCTGGCCACCGGGAACGCCGTGATCGTCAAGCCGCCCGAATTCACCTCGTGGGCCCTGCTCGAAATGGCCAGGGTCTTCGAGGAGGCGGGCGCACCCAAAGGGGCGGTCCAGGTGATCCCGGGTGGCGGCGACATCGGCACCCAGCTGGTCACCCACGACGGAGTCGATGCCATCGGCTTCACCGGCTCCTCTGCCACGGGCAGGAAGATCGTCTCGGTGATGGGCCTCAAGCGCTCGATCATGGAGATGTCGGGCAACGGCCCCACCGTAGTCACCGCAGATGCGGACATCTCCAAGGCGGCAGAGGCCGCGGTCTACGGCGCCTACTACAACGCCGGGCAGGTGTGTGTGGCCACCGAGCGGGTGATAGTGGTCGACGAGGTGCACGACGAGTTCGTCGAGGCCACCCTCAAAGCGGCCCAGCAGGTCCGGCTGGGCGACCCATTCGACGACTCGACCAACATGGGGCCGCTCAACAACGAGCCGACCGCGGCCAAGATGGACCGGCACGTCGCAGATGCGCTCGACAAGGGGGCCGAGCTGCTCATGGGCGGTGGCAGGGCATCGGGCCATCCCACCGACCTCTACTACGAGTTCACCGTGCTCGACCGTGTCCCGGAGCAGTCGCTGGTGTCACAGGAAGAGTCGTTCGGCCCCGTGGTTCCCATCATCGGCGCCCGGGACGACGAAGAAGCCGTCGGGGTGGCCAACCGGACCCGTCTCGGTCTCCAGGCGGCCGTGTTCACCAACGACCTGACCAAGGCGTTCTGGTATGCCGACCGGATCCGCTCCGGGAGCGTGATCGTGAACGACTCGACCGATTTCTGGGAGACCTTCCAACCCTTCGGCGGCGCCGCCGGCACCGACACCGGCTGGGGCCGTCAGCGCATCGACGAGTTCACCGATCTGCAAACCATCGTCTTCGTCCTCAGGGAAGATGCGTAGAACGTAAAACGTACGACGCAACACGGCGAGCGGAACGAGCTCTACTCCCTCATGGTCATCGCGGTGCCGGCGAAGCCGCCGCCGAAGGCACCGAGGAGTACTCCCGGGAGCAGGGCCGTCGTCAGCGACTCGAAGAAGTCGAGGTCGGTGATCGCCCAGATCCCGAACGTCAGACCGACCAGGACGGTCGGGATGCCGATCAAGATCCCCCGCAGGATCGCCCGGCCCATCGGGTCGGGTTGTGTGGTCTCCTGGTCTGCCATACCCCGGCGATGTTAGGAGCCTACGACCCCGGTGGCGCGTGGCGGCATGACGACTTCGTCGGCTGGGAGCCGCATCCTTCTCACCGCGAGGATGAACGGGAGCCTGATCGAGTAGAGCAGCCCGGCGACGACGTAACCGGTTCCCAACGAGAAGACGTCGGCGACCCGGCCCAGGGCAGGCTGTGACACCACGCCTCCGGCACTGCCCATCAGCGAGGCAAAGGACAGGACCGTTGCCCTCTGCTCCGAGGGGATGCAGTCGTTCATGTACGCCTGTTGCATCGGAGTCGACAGCGCCGAGACCAGGGCGGTCAAGGCGAGCAGCGTGATGGCCACCCAGAACCCGAGTGGGATGGCCAGCAGTTCGGCGAGGCCGACCCCGACCAGGGCCAACGCTCCGACGACGACCTCTATCGTGATCACCCCGGTTCGCGATCTGGCCCGTCTCCTCACCCAGTTGACCGAGGCGCCGCCGATCATCTGAGCCGTGGCGAACACGGCTGCGGCGATACCGGCCAGGTACGTGGCATCCGGATCACCGAAAAGCTCGAGAAGGTATGGCTGGAAGGCGTAGAAGATCCAGATCCCGATACCGGCGGCAAAGGGCGCCCCGAACATGAACATCCGAATCGGTGGATTGCCCAGCCCGTGCCGGATGGACGAGCGGAGGAGGCTCTTCACCTGCTCCCCGACTGCAACGCCCTTGGCCGGCTGATACCCGATGTCGTGCATCCAAGTCCAAGCGGCCGCGATGACCGCGAGAAGCAGGATGGAACGGGCGGCGTACGGCAGCCCCAGGTTGATCTGGCCGAGAAAGCCCCCGCCGATCGTCCCGGCCAGCATGGCGGCGCCGGTGACGGTCTGGCCCTTCCCGAACACGGTTTCGACCCCACCGTCGTAGCCGGTTGCCGTCAGGGCATCGACCAGCCATGCCTCGGTGGCGCCGGAGAAGAAGGTGAAACCCAACCCGATCAGGGCGGAGACGAGGATCCACCACCAGATCCCGGCTGCGACATACCAGAGGCCGAGGTAGGCGGCGGTTGTGACCAGCAGGGTTGCGGCGCCGAGGATGAACGAGGCGCGGCGTCCGAAGGTGTCGGCGATCACGCCAGTCGGGACCTCGAAGAGCACCATGCCCGCGGTGAAGGCAGCATTGGCCACGAACGCCTCGGTGAGGCTCAGCCCGGCGTCGAGGAGGAAGAGTGTGTTGACCCCCCAGATCAGCGACGCGGCGAGCGTCTGCAGGAGCGTGAGGATTATGTAGGTGCGTTGCACGCGCTCTGATGTCATCGCTCACCGTGGGACGAAGGGCCGTTAGCGTAACGACCGGATGTACAAGCCCTACGAAAAACGCAAGCGCGAGATTCCTTTCGCCTCGGCCGAGTACATCTCCTTCGCTTCGAGGGACTCTTTTCTCGGAGTTCCCGCGGTGACCATCGACGAAATGGGCGAGGGAAAGGTGGTCATCGTCGGCGCCCCCTTCGACTGGGGCACCACATACCGGCCCGGAGCCAGGTTCGGCCCTCAGGCGATCCGCAACGCCGACTACGGGGCAATGGACGGGTACCGGCCCCATCTCCCCACTGGCATCGACCCGTTCTCCACGCTGGGCGTCGTCGACGTGGGGGACGTCTACGTTCGCCCCGGAGAGCTCGATCTCTCCATAGGGCGCATCGCCGATACGGTCGAGCAGATATCCGCAGCTGGGAAGGTGCCCATCGTCCTCGGCGGCGACCACACCATCACCTGGCCCGACGCCCTCGGCGTGACCCGGGTCCACGGTTTCGGGGAGATCGCCCTTATCCATTTCGATGCCCACGCCGACACCGGGTTCACCCAGAATGGGTCGTTGCATGGACACGGGACCCCCATGCGCCGGCTGATCGAGTCGGGGGCCGTCCCCGGGCACCGGTTCGTCCAGATCGGTCTACGCGGCTACTGGCCTGAGCCTGAGGTGATCCAGTGGATGAGGGAGCAGAAGATGCGCTCGTTCATGATGAGCGAGATCACCGAACGTGGCCTCGACGACGTGGTGGACGAGGCCGTGGCCTATTCGCTCGAAGGCGGGGCCAAAGGCGTCTTCATCAGCGTCGACATCGACGTGGTGGATCCCGGTCTGGCCCCGGGCACCGGCACCCCCGAGCCGGGCGGGCTCAACTCACGGGAGATCCTGGACACGGTTCGTCGGTTGGCGCGGGACCTGAACGTGCTCGGCGCCGATGTCGTCGAGGTGTCACCTCCTTACGACGGGCCCGGCGAGCAGACCGTCTACCTGGCCAATCGGGTGGTGCTGGAGATCCTGAACGGGATGGCGGAGAGAGAGGTCGAGCGGGGGGAGGCAGGTTGAGCCTCGAGCCATATCGTGGGAGTTTCGAGGTGCCCGCGTCCTCACCGACCGTTTTCGCCCATATCACGATGGGCGAGCTCCTCACCGCCTGGTGGCCCGATGGCGCCGACACCGATCCGGCCCCGGGCGGGAACCTCCATCTCTGGTGGGATGGCCCGGGATGGCATCTCCGTGGTGAGTACCTCGAAGTGGAGCCGCCGGACCGCCTGACCTTCACCTGGAGGTGGGATCACGAGGACCTGCCGCCCCGCCGGGTCGCGATGGATCTGTCGGCGTCAGGATCGGGGACGACCCGGGTCGACATCGTGCACGAGGCGGCCTCCGCCGAGGAGCGCCAGGGCTACGCCGAGGGCTAGGAGTTCTTCATGGGACAGCTACGCGACGTGCTCGGAGCGAGCTGAACTCAGCTCTTGATCAGATTCAGACTCATCGGATAGCGGTATAGCTCGCCCCTCGACGCGGCGAGGGAAGCGAGCAGCGCGAAGATGAGCTCGAGCACCACCAGGGCCAATAGGAACAAGATCAGGGGCACGGTGATCACCAATCCGATGATGGTCACCGCGAAGAGAAGGGCCAGGAACCCGCCCACGATGAAGTAGATCAACAATGTGAGCTGGAAGTTGAGCGCGGCCCGGGCGTGGGGCTCGATGGCAGGATCGTCACGTTTCATCGCCCAGACGATCAATGGGCCGATCAGCGAAGGGATCCCGATCACCTGGATGAACGCAGAGGCGTGGGAGAGGACCTGCCACATCTGCTGATCGCCCGCTCCTCGGGGCGGGCTCGGGGGAAAGTGCGGTTCTTGTGTCATAGCCGAATCGTAGGTGGAGGCGGTCCTGGGCCCGGGGCTCGATCAAAGCTCGGGGTTCTCCCAGACGATGAGCGCGGCCCAGCCGTCGTCGGCCGCGTCCTCCAGGTAGTTCTCGAGAAGACCGCGTACCTCGAAGCCATGTGCGAGCTGGAAGCTGAGGGTGGGATCATGAAGCTCGCCCGCGACCACCCTCGCCACATAGTCGCCGATCGGCATGGTGGCCTTGTGATGGAAGTATCCGGGCATCGAGCCCCCTGCGATGATCCCCCGCTTACGGTCTCCGATGACCAGGGCCTTCCGCTTCTCGTAGAGCATGCCCCCGATCCCTCGGCCCCGATACTCGGGGAGCACTGTGATGTCGGTCCCGTAGTACCAGTCACCGTCTGGATCGTGGCTGCCACACTGATGTTCCCCGGTGATTCCGGCGATGGTGTGCTGGGGATGCTCGAAGTCGAAGTCGAGATAGATGCCCGCGCCCATACCCACCGGGCACCCGTCGACGATGGCGACGAAGTAGCCCTCCGGGAAGACTGCGGCATAGGCGGCAATGTCCTCTTTGGAGAGAAGGTCGTCCGGGTTGGCCATCGGGAAGCAGGCCAGCTCGATCTGCTCCAGATCCTCCGCCATCTCGGGCCGGAGGTTGACGATCGTCACCCCGTTCACAACCGAAAGGTCTCCCAGGGGTGATCGCCGGGTATGCCCCAAACCGAGTCGAGCCGCCTTTCGCCCGGTTTGATGACCACCGCCCCGCACGTAGCCACGTCATGGGGCGAATCGGCGCGGCGGGCGATCGACGGATCCGAGAAGAAGGCATCTAGGTCCCCCACCAGATCGGTGCCACGGTCGAGCCTGGCCTGGCTGCTCTCGACGTGCTCCCCCGGGCGTGCCCCCTCTTCGAGGCTGGTTCCGGTCGCAAGGCAATGATTGGTGTGGACGAGAGGTGCATCTGTGACCTTGGTCACCTCGACCGTTCCGGGCATGGCCTCGATGTTGGCCCCGGTCCCATCCGGCCCCACGATCAGGTAGTTGTGGCCCCCGGCCAGATCGGCATCGAGTACGACATCGACGGCGGCGTCGAGAGAAGTCTGTTCCAGCACCCGTCTGATCACGAACGGCCAGGTGACACCGGGTTTACCGATTGAGGTCAGATTGTTGATCCCAACCCCGATCCCTGCCTCGTTCAAGCCGATCTGGCCGAGACACCCCGCCGTCGTCTGGACCACCGCACCCGGGCCGGACAAGGGGTCCAGCTTGAGCATCACCACGTACGCACCCGCCGAGGCATGCATGTCCCAGGTCTGGGCGAACAGGCCTTGGACCGGATCGAGGACGGCGGTGCAATCATCCTCGATGGGGGCCCAGCCGTCATGAGCCCGGACCACGTCCACCAGGTCGGTGAATCCGCCGACCACGACCGCCTCGGCCGGGGTGATCCCGGCCGCCTCGGCCAGGGTGGTCATCTCCTCGAACAGGGTGGACGAATAGGCCTGGTGGTGGGGCAATGTTGCTTCGGCCAGGGCGAGCACGGTGTCGCCACGAGCGGTGCGCCCCGCCCAGGCTGGGTCGCCGGAGAGACCGAGGCGCTCGTCGAGGTAATCGCGAATCAGGGACCTGCATTCGGCGCCGTGAACGCGCCCGAAATCGGCGGCGTCGCCGTAGATCTCGAGAACCCGGAGTGGGCCGCCGTCCATGGGCCAACGCTACCTCCTCGGCCTCCCAGCGCAATCGAGCCGCTGGTGGCGGGAACCGATTCTCTCCGGCCACCTGTCCAAGCAGCGAGCCCGAAGGGCTCATGAAACGAGGAGAAGATATGAGACGACTGGCATTGGTATTGGCACTGGGGGTGGTCATCGCAGCCTGCAGCGCCGGGGATGGCGAATCGGTCACCTTCGAAAACATCGCCGGCGATGTCGACCGAGGCGGCGAGGAGGCGCTCGCCCCCGACGAGACGACTGGAACCAGCGCCGGCGCCACGGCCGACGACGGGGCGGGCGTCAGCGGAGCGATCGGGGTCAACCTCGAGATTGCCCAGGACCGGAAGGTGATCCGTCAAGCCCAACTCCAACTGGAGGCCGACGACACCAGGGCTGCGTTTGATCGGATCGTCGCGCTGACCGAAGCCGCCGGAGGCTTCATTGCCGACGCGACGGTGCATCCGGTGGAGGGGGAGGGAGATCAACCGTCGGTGACGATGACGTTGCGTGTCCCCGCGGCCGAGCTGACCGAGACCATGAATGCGATCAAGGGATCGGTGGAGACGGTGGTCTCCGAGTCACAAGACGCCCAGGACGTGAGCGAGCAGTACATCGACCTGGAGGCCCGTCTCACCAATCTCGAAGCTCTGGAAGTGGAGCTGCGGGCTTTGCTCGCCGAGGTGAGACAGCAGCCCGAGGCCGACCCCGACAAGCTGCTCCGGGTCTTCAACGAGATCTCGAGCGTGCGCTCCCAGATCGAGCAGATCCAGGGCCAGCTCAACTATCTCGACGACGTCGTCGATCTGGCCACCCTGAGCATCGGGCTCACCCCGACCCCGGCTGTGGTCCCGATCGTCGAAGACACGTGGGCGCCGGTCGAGGTGGCCCGAGACGCCTTGCGCAGCCTGGTCACCGGGCTCCAGGGAGTGGCGGGTTGGGCGATCAGCTTCGCCCTCTACACCCTCCCGATGCTGTTGCTGACGGTCGGGATCCCTCTGCTCATCGGCTGGGTGGTCTATCGCCAGTGGCGCAAGCGCCGCCCTCCGGTGACACCTAGCGAGCCCGTTCCCACCGAGTCCTGAGTCGATGCTCGGCCACCATCGACGGGGTCAGGGCCACTCCAGCCCTACCCCGCCGTCGGCGATAAGTTCCTCTACGACTGCTCTCAGCTCACCTGAGGTGATGCGGTCCTCGAGATGACGCCCCGGGCAGAGGGTGGCGGCATGGTCCCGATGTCCACTTATCGTTCCCGGCGAGGCACCGTATCGCTCGGCGGCCCAGGCCAAGACCGCGGCCAGCGAGTCGAGTTGAGCCGGGGTGGGTCGGTCGACCTCGAAGTCTCCCTCGACCACGACCAGGAAGTGACCGGTCGTGTCGTAGCTGGTGCCGGTGTCTCCCCGGAAGGCAGGGTCCCGCCCTTCGTAGATGGTCCCGTCGACACCGATGATCACGTGATAGGCGAGGTCCGGCCAGTCCTGCCCGTCCATGTGCCAGCTCTGCCAGCCTCGGTAACGCTGGGGGCCGGTGGTGGATTGCTGGGTGCCGGCGTGATGGACCGTCAATCGGGAGACCGTGTGGGGGACCATCCTCCCGGTCTCGGCTGGGCGTGCCCCCCAACCCTCCCTCGGGACCATGGAGAGTGTCATCGCCGGGTCGGGAAGAGGGCCGAAGTCGCCAGCCACCGGGGTTCCGCTCCCCTGCCTCAGGGTCAGGTCGGCGACGCCCGTTGAATGGGCGTTGCGCAGGAAGCTGCTGGCTGTTCCCGGCCGGTACAAACCCACGCTGTCGATCCCGTCTCCATCCCAATCACCTGCAAACGGGAGATCGCCCCGGTCCCCATAGAAGTAGGACACCTCGGCGTTGCCGCTGCGATGGGAGTCGGTCATGTAGACGAAACCATCCGATGGCCGGCGCAGGGCGATGGTGTCGATCCCGTCCCCGTTCCAGTCGCCGACGAACGGGATGTCACCGGGATCGCCAAACTGATAGTGGAGATCGGCCGCCCCCAAGCCGCCGCCGTCGGCCCCGAGCGAGTTGGTGATGTGGAAGCCCGCTTCCGCCGGCCGATAGATGGACAGGCTGTCGCAGCCATCCCCGTCGAAATCACCCGGAAGAGGGATGTCGCCGGGGTTACCAAAGACAAAGGTGACGTCGGAGACCCCGCTGCTGTTGCTGTCGCGGAGGAAGACCTGGCCTGTGGAGCGGCGGTACAAGCCGGGGGTGGCGATACCGTCGCAGTCCCAATCACCGGTGAAGGGGACATCGCCCGGATCGCCGTAGTCGAACTGGAGCCGCCCTCCCGTGACCGGGTCGGTCAAGGTCCATCGGCTGCTTTGGTCGACGATGCCGACCGAGTCGCGCCCCGCCGGCTCCGCCCCCGCCGGCAAGGCGAAGACCACCCAGGCGAGGGACGCCGCAACCACGCCAATTGAATTCCCACGTCTCACGCGATTCGTAGAACGTAGGACGTCAGACGTAGGACGCGAAGAGCTGACTCTGTCAGCTCTTCGCCTGTGCCAGATAGTCGGTGAAGTTGATCTCGTAGTCGCCGGTGTCCTCGATCACCTCGAGATCCTCGGCTTCGAAGGTCGGCTCGTAGAACTCGATCACCTCGGCATCGACGAAGTCGATCGAAGCCTCGTTGGGTGTGCCGTAGTAGTTCCAGTTGGTGAGGGCGGCTCCGTTCTCCGCATCGAGGATGTAGTTGATAAACGTGAACGCGGTGCAGGGATGCTCGGCATTTGCCGGCACAGCCATGTTGTCGATCCACAGCGTCGCCCCCTCCTCGGGGAGGATGTACTCGAAGTCGTCGGGATTCTCGGCCTCGCCGATGCCGACGATCATGTTGCCCGAATAGCCGTGAGACACCGCCACCTCGCCGGCGACCAAAGCCTCGTCGTACTGGTCGGAGTCGAATGTGGCGATCCCGCCCAGGGCCGCCGATATGGTGTCGGTCGCCTCCTGGAGATGTTCCAGATCGGTGTCGTTCAAGGAATAGCCGAGATACTTCAGGGCCGCCCCCATCGCCTCGCGCGGGTCGTTCAAGACCGACACACCACCCGGGAAGGTCTCGGTCAGCTCGGGGTTGAAGAGCAGGGCCCAGCTCCTGGGGAAGTCCGCACCGACCGCCGACACGTTCACACCGAGACCGGTGGTCCCGTACTGGTATGCGGCCGAGTACTCCGGCCCGGGGTCGTAGGGGAGCTCGGTGAATCTGTCGAGAAGGTTGTCCAGATTGGGCACGGCATCCCCGTTGAGGGGAGCGAGGAGCCCGTTCTGGATCATGATCCCGACCATGTAGTCGGAGGGGACGATGAGGTCGTAGACCGCTCCGGCCTGCATCTGGGCGAGCAGAGCCTCGTTGGACTCGTAGAAGTCCTCGACCACGTCGACCGAGTACTCCTCCTCGAAGGCGGTTACCAGCTCGGGGTCCATGTATTCGGACCAGTTGTAGAAGTTGAGGTCCCCGTCGACCTGGTCCAACTCGCAGTTGGCTCCGGTCGCCCCGTCTGGTGACTCGGTGCCTTCGACGGCGGTGTCCCCGGTCCCGCCCGCGGTGTCGTCTTCACCACACGCTGCGAGGACCATCACCAGCACCAGGGGTAAGGCGATGAGCCTTGCCACAGTTCGCATCTCGTTAATCCTCCCGGGAATCGTCGATTTGCCTTTGTTTCGCCGAGAACACCTTATCCGGGCCTGGGACCGTCGGTGTCGTCGGGCGTGCCCGATCAGCCCGCCACGATCTCCTCGCGGACCGCTTCCGGATCGGCCAGCCGCTGCGCCCGAGCCTCTGCCCCCCGTTGGAAGCCGAGGGATACTCCGACCAGGATCATCGACGCCACCAGCATGACGGTGCTCACCGCGTTGATCAATGGGGTCACTCCGCGTCGCACCAAACCGAAGACGTACACAGGAAGCGTGGTAGAGCCCGCCCCGGAGACGAACTGGGTCACCACTACGTCGTCGAGGGAGAGGGTGAGCGCCAGCAGGGCGCCACCGGCCACGCCCGGCGCGATCAGGGGCAGGGTCACCCTGCGGAAGGCTTGCCATCGGTTGGCGTAGAGATCGGCCGCGGCCTCCTCCAGGGACGAGTCGAGTTGGGAGAGCCGGGCGCGGACCACCACGGCGACGAACGAGATGCTGAAGGCGATGTGGGCGAGGGCGATGGTGGTCAAACCGGTGGTGAGACGCATGGCGAACAGGTCGCTGAGGACCCCGAATGCCTGGAAGAAGAAGACGAGGAGCATGACGGCCATCGTCACGTCGGGGATGATGATCGGAAGGTAGGCAATCCCGTCGAGGGTGCCGCGGCCCCGGAAGCGGTAGCGCTCGAGGGCGATGGCCAACATGGTGCCCAGCACCGTCGAGACGACCGTCGAGAACAGGGCCACGACCAGAGAGTTGCGCAACGCTCCCATCACCCGGTCGTCCCCGAACATGGCCTGGTACCAACGGAATGAGGGCTCGGTCCAGATCCCCACGTTGTCGTTGTCGTTGAAGGAGAAGACGATGAGCAGAACGATCGGGGCGTAGAAGAACAGGTAGACCAACCAGGCATTGAGCCCGAGCAGCCGCTGAACCGGGCCCTTTGGCGTGGTCCCCTCGTTCACAGTGTCTTCGCCCCGGCTCGGAAGTAAAAGAGCGTGGCCAGCAGCATCACGAACATGACGGCGAAGGACAGCGCCGAGCCGAATGGCCAGTTGCGGGCGGCGAGGAACTGACTGACGATGTAGTCGCCCATCAGAACCGTCCTTGCGCCGCCCAACAGCGCCGGCGTCACGTAGGCGCCCAAGGAGGGGATGAAGACCAGGATCGAGCCGGCTACCACCCCGGGCATCGACAGTGGGAGCGTCACTTTTCGAAAGGCGGTCCAACCGTCGGCGTAGAGGTCCCGGGCAGCCTCCACCAGCCGCCAGTCCATCCTCTCCAGGGCGGCGTATAGGGGAAGGACCATGAAGGGCATGAACCCGTAGACCAGGCCGATGAGAACTGCGCTGTTGGTGAAGAGGAGGCGGAACGGCTCGCCTCCGAGCAGCTGGGTCACCTGGGAGATGGGGCCTTCCGATCCGAGGATCACCCGCCAGGCATATGTCCTGACCAGGAAGTTCGACCAGAAGGGGATCATGACGAACACGAGAAGGATGTTGCGCACACGTGGGGAGCGGGTGGCGATGTAGTAGGCGAAGGGGTAGGAGACGGCGAGACAGATCAACGTGGTGACTAGTGCCAGCACCAGTGACCTGACGAAGATCTCGGCCACCTGTGCCGTGAACAGTCTGCGATAGGAGTCGAGGTTCCAATCCTGGAGGACGGTTTGTCCGGTGGCGTCCCTCGTGGCGAAGGAGTAGACGAAAACCAGGATCAGGGGGACGACGAAGAGAAGGACCAGGTATACGTAGGAGGGCAGAGCGATGAGCAACCCTCGCCTCGCCTCTGCCTTTAGCGCCGCCCGCTCCAAACGGGGGGTCACCGGTGCGGCCAAGGTGGCCTCGTCGACTGCAGGCGTCGTCATCAGGACGTCACCAGATTGGCTGCCTCCGGGTTCCAGACCAGGAACACCTCGTCACCGGCCTCGTGCAGTTCGACTCCTGGCCGGTTCTCCTCCTTGACCTCGATCTCGGTGCCGATGCCGGCGTCGACGTCGTAGAAGTGGACGTCGCCGTAGTACAGCCTTCGCAAGATCCGGGCACGGAGCCGGTTGTGGTCGGCCGGGATCTCGTCGTCGAGGTCGTACAGGGCGAGGCGTTCCGGTCTCAAGGCCACCGTCACCTGGCCGTCGGAGCGATCCGTGGCCCGGGGGACGCCGATCTCCAGCCCGTTGGGCAGCCGGGCAACCCCGGCACCGTTGAGGGTCGCGTCGAAGAGGTTGATGTCGCCGATGAAGTCGGCCACGAAACGGGACGTCGGGTGTTCGTAGATGTCCTGGGAGCGTCCCACCTGGAGCAGGTGCCCGTCGTTCATCACCCCGATCCGGTCGGACATGGTCAGGGCTTCCTCCTGATCGTGGGTGACGTAGATGAAGGTGATCCCGACCCGGCCCTGCAGGTCCTTGAGCTCGACCTGCATGGCTTGGCGCAGCTTGAGATCCAATGCCCCCAGCGGCTCGTCGAGGAGAAGCACCTCCGGCTCGTTGACCAGGGCACGAGCCAGGGCCACCCGCTGCTGCATCCCGCCTGAGAGCTGGCTCGGTCTGGCATCGGCCCGCTTGGACAGCTGAACCTGGTCCAGCACCCGGGCCACCCGGCGTTGCACCTCGGAGCGCTCCACCTTTCTCATGTGAAGCCCGAAGGCGACGTTCTCGGACACGCTCATGTGGGGGAACAGGGCATAGGACTGGAAGACGGTGTTGACCGGGCGTTGGTTGGGAGGGAGCAGCCCCATCTCAGAACCGTGGATGCGAATGCTGCCCTCGGTGGGGAACTCGAACCCGGCGATCATGCGAAGGGTGGTCGTCTTCCCGCAGCCGGACGGCCCGAGGAGCGAGAAGAACTCCCCGTCTTCGACGGTCAGATCGATCGCGTCGACGGCCACGACGTCCTCACCAAACCGTTTGGTCACACCTGCCAACTCGACTGCCGGGCTCGCCATCAACCCTCCTCGAATACCACCCTTCCGCCGACCACGGTCATCGCCACGGAGGCATCACGGATTTGCCCACTCGTCATCGGATCGCGGTCGAGGACCGCGAGGTCGGCGAGCATACCGACTGTAAGGGTGCCGCTGTCACCGTCACGATGGTTGACGTGGGCCGAGCCTGCGGTGAAACCGGCAAGTGCGTCGAGAAAGGTGATCCGCTCGGCGCTGTTGAGTGGGGGCAGATCGGGCTGATCGTGATTGACCCGCGTCACCGCGGTGTCGATCTGGTCCATGACGTCTGCGGTGGTCACTCCCCAATCCGAGCCCATGGCCAGCGTCGCACCGACCCGGAGCAGGCTGGCGAATGGGTATTGCCATCGGGCCCGCTCCGCTCCGAGACAAGGCAGGGTCAGGTCGACCTGATCCGGTCCGTCCTGGGCCCACAGCGCCTGGGCATTGGCGATCACGCCGAGACGCAGGAAACGAGGCAGGTCGTCGGGATGGACCACCTGGAGGTGTGCGATGTTGTGACGGCCCCCGGACCAGCCGTTGGCGATACGAGCCGCCTCCACGGCGTCCAGGGCATGGCGAATCGCCGCATCGCCGATGGCGTGGAAATGACAGGAGAACCCATGCCGATCGAGGTCGGTGACGATCTCGTCGAGCAGGCCGGGTTCGATGAAGTCGATGCCGGTGTTTTCGGTGAGGCCGCCGTTGGCGAAGTATGGCTCGGTCATCGATGCGGTCTTGTTCTCCACCACCCCGTCGAGCATCAGCTTCACGGTCTTCGGCAGATAACGGCCCACAGTCTCGGATCTCATCGCCTCCAAATCCTCGATCTGCTCCATCCCGCGCCCCCGGTCCCACCAGAGTGCGCCCACCGCGGTGCCGACCAGCTCGCCCGACCCTGCGAGTGACCGATAGGCGGCGTGGGTTGGGCCATCGACGTGGGCGTCCTGCCAGGCGGTTATCCCTTTGGAGAGGAGATAGTCCTGACCGGCAAGGATGCCGGCGCGCAGGTCGTCCTCGCTGTCGGCCGGAGTGAGGCGCGCCACCAACCGGACAGCGCCCTCGTGCAGGGTGCCCTGGGGCCGCCCGTCTTCCCCACGCTCGATCCGGCCATCAGGAGGATCCGCCGTGGAGGCGTCGATCCCGGCCATGGCCAAGGCGACGGAGTTGGCCCAGGCCCCGTGCCCGTCTGCGTTGTAGACCAGTACCGGGCGGTCGGGCACCACGGCGTCGAGCGCCTCCTTCGTGGGGCTTCCCCCGGGAAACCAGATCTGTTGCCAGCCGGCGCCGAGTATCCACTCCCGGTCCGGGTGCCGAGCGGAGTAGTCGGCGATGTAGGCGACGGCATCGGCGGCGTCTTCGCACCCTGCGAAAGAGCAACGAAGGAGATCGAGGCCGCTACTGCTCGGATGACAGTGGGCATCCTGGAATCCCGGGGTCAGGAGCCGACCGGCGAGGTCGATCACCCTGGTGGCGGGGCCTGCCGACTCCGAGACCGTCTCTTCGTCCCCCACCGCCGTGATCCTCTCACCGCCGACGGCGAGAGCACGAGCGAAGGAACGAGCCGGGTCGGCGGTGAAGACGGGGCCGTTGACGAAGAGAAGGTCGGCTGGCATCGGGCAGGCAGGGTACCGACGGCATCCCACCCGACGGCCGCGAGCTGGGGGGGTTCCTGCCCCGGCTAGCCTCCGGCCCCATGTCCGCGTTCTGGCACCCGTTTGCAGAGATGAGCAAGGTGCAGCACGCGCCGTTCATCGTCGACCGAGGTGAGGGGATCTACGTCTACGACGAAGAGGGGCGAAGGTACCTCGACGCCGCCGCCTCACTCTGGTACATGAACGTCGGCTACGGCCGCGACGAGATCATCGATGCGATGACTGCCCAGCTCCGCAAACTGGCTGCCTTCCACACCTTCATCGACTACGGCACACGGCCACCGATCGAGCTCGCCGAGAAGATCGCGGCCGTCTCCCCGGACCCCGAGTCCAAGGTGTTCTTCGGCTCCGGGGGATCCGACGCCGTAGACACGGCGGCCAAGATGGCGCGGCGCTACTTCAACGCAGTGGGCCAGCCGGAGCGGACGGTCTTCATCTCGCGCGAGTGGGCCTATCACGGGATGCACCCGTACGGAACGTCGCTGGGCGGCATGGAGCCGAACCGGATCGGCTACGGGGGGGACCTGGTCGCCGACATCGTGATCGTCCCCTACGACGACCCCGAGGCGGTGGAGAAGGCGATCGATCATGCCGGGGCCGAGCGCATCGCCGGTATGTTCGTCGAGCCGGTGATCGGGGCCGGTGGGGTCCGACCGGTGGAGCCCTCGTACCTGACCAGCATCCAAGACCTGATCCACCGTGCCGGAGGGCTCTACATCTCCGACGAGGTCATCACCGGGTTTGGCCGCGCCGGAGACTGGTTCGCCGCCAACCGGTTCGGGCTCGAGCCCGACCTGATCACATTCGCCAAGGGAGTGACCTGCGGTTATGCCCCGCTAGGTGGTGTGATCGCCTCACCAAAGGTGGCGGCGCCGTTCTTCGACACGCCGGGACTGGTATTCCGCCATGGCTACACCTACTCGGGCCACACGACATCCTGTGCCGCCGGTGTGGTCGTGATGGACATCCTGGAGAGAGAGGGGCTGCTGGCCCGCGCCGCCGCGCTCGAGGACGAGTTGTACCAGGCATTGCTACCGATCGAGGAGCTCGACGTGGTCGACCACGTCAGGCGCGGGATCGGTGCCCTGGCCGCGGTTCAGCTCTCCGTGGGCGACGACGAGACACTTCCGGCCCGAGCCGCAGTCGCCTGTCGCCAGGCCGGCGTGCTCACCCGGGCGATGGGAGGCGGTGCACTCCAGGTGTCCCCGCCTCTGATCATGACCCCGGAGCAGGTGAGCGAGATGGCCACACTGATGCGCGCCGGCCTGGAAGGTCTGTGAAGCAGATCCCGTTCTGGGTCGAGGAGCACCCGAGACCCGAGAATCTCACATCCGATCTCCCCGACGACGCGGACGTTCTGATCGTCGGCTCTGGTCTCACCGGTCTGACCGCGGCCCTCCGCCTCGCCCGCGGTGGCAAGTCGGTGGTGGTAGTGGACTCGGGGGAGATCGCCTCGGGAGCGTCGAGCGTCAACGGCGGCATGGTCTCGCCCGACATCAAAGCCGGGATCAAGTTCATCTTTGACCGTCACGGCCCGGAGCTGGGCCGGGAGATGTGGCAGGCCACAGTGCGCTCGGTCGACATCGTCTCAGATCTCGCCGCCGCAGAGTCCATCGATGCATCGATCGTTCGCGGGGGGATGGCAGCCCTGGGAATCGGGCAGGGCGCACAGAGAGCCTTCGAGAGCAGCCTCTCCTGGTACCGGGAGAACGTCGGCGTCGACTGGGAAGTTCTCGGACCGGATCGGGTGGGTGAGGTGGTGGGCGAAAGCCCCTTCACCACCGCCCTCTTCGAACCGGAGGGCATGGGAATCCAGCCCGCCAGATTCGTCTTCGGCCTCGCCGAGAGGGCGGCCGCAGCCGGCGCCAAGCTGGTCGCCAACTGCGAAGCCAGATCGCTGCAACGCCACGCCTCGGGGTTCCGCGTCGAGACCGAGTCGGGAACGGTTCGCACCGGGGAAGTGGTGCTCGCCACCAACGGCTACACCACCGGCCGGCCATCTCCGGGATTGGCACGCCGGGTCGTCCCGGTCGGCTCCTACATCGTCGTCACCGAGCCGATCGGGGAGATAGCCGCCGCGGTGTTTCCCGGCGGGGCCATGACCTACACCAAGAAGCGGTTGCTCAACTACATGAGAAGGACCCCGGACGACAGGATCCTGATCGGCGGTCGGCGCAATCTCCACACTGGTCTCGACCTCGAGCATTCCGCCCATGCCCTGCACGGCCAGCTCGTCCACTATTTCCCCCGGCTGGACGACGTGGCGTTGAGCCATGTCTGGGGCGGCAAGCTCGGAGTCCCCTTCGACCTGGTTCCGCACATGGGCCGGATCGACGGCGCCTGGTATGCCCTGGGCTATGCCGGTCACGGAGTTGGGCTGTCCACCCTCATGGGTCACGAGCTGGCCGGCATGCTTCTCGGCGAGGAGCCTCCCAGCGTCTTCACCAAGGTCCCCCACCCGACCCGGTTCTACTACCGGGGCAACCCCTGGTTCCTCACCCCGGCCTCGGTGCTCTACAGGACCCTCGACCGTCTGGGTAGATAGGCTCGGGCCATGACCTTCCCAGCTGAGTCGACCCCGTATCCAGAGGCCAGCCAGGCCTCCACCGCCCTCGTCCTCTCGATAATCGGACTCATCTGCTGCCAGGTGCTCGGCGTCGTGGCCTGGGTCATGGCTAACAACGAGTTGGAGGGGATCAAGACGGGGAGGCGAAACCCGGAAAATGAGGGGACGGCCAGTGCAGCTCGCATAATTGGGATCGTGTGCACGGTGCTGCTGGGACTTGGCATCCTGGTCGTCATCCTCGCCTTTGCCGGTCTGATGATCATCCCGTTCACCGACGATTTCTTCCGATGAGCACGACTTGGAGGCATCGGCTCTTCTTGGTCGGTCCGGCGACACTTGTCGGGGCCCTGGCCGTCATCGGCCCGATCGACGAAGGCCCGACTCTCTGCCCCTTCGCCCTCTGCACCGGCATGGCCTGCCCGGGTTGCGGCATGACCCGGGCCGCCTCACATCTGATCCGGGGCGACGTGGGCACCGCCCTCGGCTATCACCCGCTCATCCTCCCGTTCGCGGCCCTGTCGCTGCTGGGGACGGTCTGGTACCTACTGCGACGATGGGGAAGGGTCCCACCGCTGTCCACCACCCGTGTGAACACGATCCTCGTTGGGGTCGGGGTCATGCTTGTTGGCGTATGGGTGGCTCGTGCCCTGAGCGGGACGCTGCCACCGGTCTGACCCTTCGCCGCAGCATGCGGGCGATCGCCGCCGCAGCCAACGACACCAGACCGAAGTTCAAAGGCACCCTCCACTTGGAGTCCGCGAGCAGCGCGAAAGATTCCCGGAAAGGAGCCCGACCGCCTTCGGGATCCACCAGCCAGGCGCCGATCCTGAGCAGCACGGCGAAGGACAATGCCCCGAGGGCGAAACGGGTGAGCAGCGACCTCACCGCACCCATCCGGTCCTTCGACATGGCCACGTATGCCGAACCGGAGAGGAGCATGAGCAGAACGCCGAGCATCACCGCGGTGCCCAGGTCAGAGGCCAGCGGGGAAGATGCACCTATAAATGGTCGGTCGGAGGGCTCCCGAACCACCAGAGGGTCGAGCCTGGTCAGGGCGGCTTCGACCTGGGTCGTGGTGACACGGACACCGGCCTGATTGAGACCGGCGGTGATCTGGTCGGTGGCAGGCACGAGAATGGCCGCAACATCGAGCGACGCCCCGCCAGGATCGGGCGAAGCCGCCGCCTCCACACCATCAGCCACCAGCTGCTCGAGCACCGGGCCGACACGAGGGTGGGCCAGGACCTGGTCGGCCGCCACCGAGGCACTGGGACCGTCGATGCCAGACTCGGCCAGCTCTGACTCGAGCCATTCGGAGATCCGCTCGGCAACGAGTTCGCTGGCTGCCAGGGGTGTAAGCGACTCGGCGAGTTGGTCGGTGTCGATCACCACCGCCCTACCCCAGACGCCGACCAAGAGCACGGTCGAGGCCAGACCGAACACCCAGCCGGCCACGCCGACGGCGAACCTGCGGCTGCGATCGCTGGAGCGGGCGCTCACTTGATCACTAGAGCAGGATTGGTCCGGATCCGAGGACGCTTCTCGATGACGGCCTCCGCCAGCCGGTCGAAAGCCTCGGCCGCCTCCGATCCGGGCGCCGCTATCGAAACCGGATGCCCCTCGTCGGCCCCTCGTCCCATTGCAGGGAGGAGCGGGATCCGAGCCATGAGGTCGACCCCGACCTCCTCGGCCAACGCGGCGCCGCCACCGCTGCCGAACAACTCGTAGCGCTTGCCGTCGTCCCCGGTGAACCAGGCCATGTTCTCCACCACGCCCATCACCTGTTGGTCGACCTCCGCAGCCATCAGGGCGGCCCGGCGCGCAACCCGTTGCGCGGTTGGCTGCGGCGTGGTGACCAGGAGCACCTGGGCACGGGGAAGGAACTGGGCCATGGATATGGCGATGTCGCCGGTACCGGGCGGCATGTCGACGATGAGGAAGTCGAGGGCATCCCAGAAGACATCCTTGAGGAACTGCTCTATGGCCTTGTGCAGCATCGGCCCCCTCCAGATGACCGCCTTGTCGTCACCGACGAAATAGTCCATCGACATCACCTTGACCCCGTGTGCCGTAGGCGGGACGATGGCCTGCCCGATGAGCAGCGGTGGCTGGCTCACACCGAGCATCCTGGGGATAGAGAATCCCCAGATGTCGCCATCGACGATGCCGACGCGCTGGCCGGAGCGGTGGAGCGAGACGGCCAGATTGGCGCTGACCGACGACTTGCCGACACCCCCTTTGCCCGACGAGATGGCGACCACGCGGGTCGCCGAGCCCGGCTCGCCCATGGCGGGGCCCACTTCTTGGCGCAACCTGGCGATCCACTCGACCGCTGCCTCCTCGGTCATCACCTCAACCGACACGTCGGCACCTCGTCCGTGGGGCGCCAGGGCCTTTTGGAGACGATCGTCGAGCTCGTGGGATGAGTTGGAGGCGGGAAGGAGGAGATCGACCTTGATCCTGCCGGTGAGCGTCTTCTCCGCCGACTTGACCAAACCGAGGTCGCCCAGAGTCCGGCCGACGAATAGCGGGGACTCGATGGCCGCGACCGCCTCGAATATCTCGTTGTCGGACGGCATGATTTCCCCTACGCCGGCAGTGGTTAGAAGACCGGGCGAACTATAGTTTTGGGCAGCGGATACCCCTCATGGATATCAAGACCCTCGATTCGAGAATCTCCCACTTGACCTCTGCCCTGGGCGACCCCACGCGTCGAGCCATCTACATCACGGTCCGTGAGTCCGCCGAGCCCTTGACCACCTCCGCCATCGCCGAGCTGTTCGGAATCCACCCGAACGTCGCCAGACACCATCTCGATCGGCTCGCCTTCGATGGCTATCTCGAGGTCACTCATCGCAGGGCCTCGGGAAAGGGAGGGCCTGGCGCCGGCCGGCCGGCCAAGTGCTATCAGGCCAGCAACAAGGAGATCTCGGTCCACTTCGCCCCCCGACGCTTCGAGATGCTGGTCGAGATGCTGATTCGGGTCCTCGACGAGGTCGCTCCCGAGAACGTCGGCCAGGTGGCCGAGTCGGTGGGCAGGGCCTACGGGCAGGAGCTTGCCGCCGAGATCGGCATGCCCGACGAGCCCGGCTACCGCGGGGCGGTCCAGGCCGTGGCCAGGGCAATGACCGGCCTCGGGTTCTCGGTCGACCCCGACGTGGAAGGCCAGCAATTGCTGACCTCGCACTGCCCGTTCGGTGAGGCGGCGACCAGCCATCCCGAGGTGATCTGCTCGCTCGACCGCGGCATCGTGGCCGGGATGTTCGGAGCGTTGTCCTATGACTGCAACCCGGTGATCATCCCCCACACCGACCTCGATCACGATTGCGTGACCCGGGTTCCGGTCAGTATCGGGTGATCGGTGATCGGTGATCGGTGATCGGTAGTCGGTAGTCGGTAGTCGGAGGCGATTTTTCGTCGTTCTTCCGGGTACCGGCAAGCAGCCCCTCATTGGCGGGGAGCGTCCAGCGTCTAGGGCAACCTCTCTCGGTAGCCTGGGGCCCAGAGAACTTGAAAGGCTCCCATGTCCACTGATCCGTTCGGGGCCCGGGCCACGGTCGACACCGCCCTCGGGACCCGTGAGATAGCACGTCTCGACTCCATCGAAGGCGCCGAGCGACTTCCGTACTCGATAAAGGTGCTCCTCGAGTCGGCTCTGCGCAATCTCGACGGAATGGCGATCACCGAGCACGACGTGAGGCGGATCGCCGCCTACGACGCGACTCGGGTCGGAGACGGAGAGATCCCGTTCGTGCCGGGGAGGGTGGTGCTCCAAGACTTCACCGGTGTGCCCACCGTCGTCGACCTCGCCGCCATGCGCTCGGCGATCGTGCGCATGACCGGTGACGAGGCTGCCGCACAGAAGGTCAACCCATTGATCCCGGTCGACCTCGTGGTCGACCACTCGGTGCAGGTCGATGCCTTCGCCCGCGCCGATGCATTGATGATCAACTCCCGCAAGGAGTTCGAGCGCAACCAGGAGCGCTACGAGTTCCTCAAGTGGGGTCAGTCGGGTTTCGCCAACTTCCGGGTGGTGCCGCCGGCCACCGGGATCGTCCACCAGGTCAACCTGGAGTATCTGGCCAAGGTCGTTTGGGACGACGGTCTGTGGCTCTACCCCGACAGCTTGGTCGGGACCGACAGCCACACCACGATGATCAATGGTCTCGGGGTCGTCGGCTGGGGTGTGGGCGGCATCGAGGCAGAGGCGGCCATGGTGGGCCAGCCCATCTACATGCTCCTCCCCGAGGTGGTCGGGTTCCGGCTCACCGGCAGGCTGGCCGAGGGCGCCACCGCCACCGACCTCGTGCTCCGGGTGACCGAGCTGTTGCGCGAGCATGGTGTAGTCGATAAGTTCGTCGAGTTCCACGGTCCGGGGCTGGCCGACATGCCCATCGCCAATCGGGCCACCATCGCCAACATGGCCCCCGAGTACGGGGCCACGGTCGGGTTCTTCCCGGTCGACGAGCAGACACTCAGGTACCTGCGTCTCACCGGCCGCGACGACAAGCTGGTCGACACCGTCGAGCAGTACTACAAGACCCAGGGGCTGTGGCGAGACGACCAGAGGGAGATCGCCTATTCCTCCACCCTCGAGCTCGACATGTCCACGGTCGAGCCATCCCTGGCCGGCCCAAGACGGCCCCAGGACAGGATCTCCCTCTCTGCGATGCAGGGGCAGTGGCGCTCGGATCTGACCAATCTGTTCGGCAAGAACGGTGGATCGACCAACTCGACGGTGGTGAGCTGGGAGGACGAAGGCGGGCTTCCCGCACCCGCCGGAGCACTCAAGCCCAAGGTAGGAGTCGATGTCGAATACGAAGGGGAGCGGTTCAAGCTGGGCGACGGCGACGTCGTCATCGCCGCCATAACGTCCTGCACCAACACCTCCAACCCCGACGTCATGGTGGCCGCCGGCCTGGTCGCCCGTCGCGCCCGCGCCCTGGGCCTGGAGCGAAAGCCTTGGGTGAAGTCGTCGCTCGCCCCGGGGTCGAAGGTGGTCACCGAGTATCTGACCGGCTCGGGTCTTCTCGAAGACCTCGAAGCCTTGGGCTTCTACATCGTCGGCTATGGCTGCACCACCTGCATCGGCAACTCCGGGCCACTACCGGAGCCGGTGTCAAAGGCGATCATCGAGAACGATCTGGTCGCGGTATCGGTCCTCTCCGGGAACCGAAACTTCGAAGGGAGGATCTCCCCCGATGCCCGGGCCAACTACCTCGCCTCCCCGCCCCTCGTCGTCGCCTATGCCATCTCCGGCACAGTGGATTGGGACCCGATCGAGGAGCCCTTGGGCCAGGACCGCGATGGGAAGGACGTGTATCTGAGGGACATCTGGCCCACCCAGGAGGAGATCGACCGGACGGTCACCACCTACGTCATGGAGAGCCAGTTCGTGGAGCGGTACTCGGATGTGTTCACCGGATCCGAGGAGTGGCGGGCGATCTCCACGCCTGAGTCCGATCTGTATCAGTGGGACGACTCCTCCACCTACATCCAGGAACCTCCGTTCTTCGTCGGGCTGACCAAGGAGCTGACCCCGATCCGGCCAGTGCTCGGTGCGCGAGTCCTGGCCAAGCTGGGCGACTCTGTGACCACCGACCACATCAGCCCGGCCGGGAACATCTCGCCGGCCAGTCCCGCCGGGCAATACCTGATCTCCCAGGGTGTCCAACCCGCCATGTTCAACTCCTACGGATCGCGCCGGGGAAACGACCGCGTGATGACGAGGGGGACCTTCGCCAACATCAGGGTGCGCAACGAGCTGGCTCCGGGAACCGAGGGAGGCTGGACCACGGACTTCCTCGACGGTGAGGTCAGGTCCGTCTACGACGCGGCGATGCACTATCAGCAGGCCGCCGTTCCCCTGATCGTCATCGCGGGGAGGGACTACGGAATGGGGTCATCGAGGGATTGGGCGGCGAAGGGGGCTTTCCTCCTCGGGGTGCGTGCGGTCATCACCAAGTCGTTCGAGCGCATTCATCGCTCCAATCTGGTCATGATGGGTGTCCTTCCCCTGACCTTCATGGACGGCCAGGATGCGGATTCCCTGGGGCTGGACGGGACCGAGACCTTTGACATCGCCATCGACGACACCCTCTCGCCCCGTCAGGTGGTGCAGGTGACCGCGGTCGGCAGCGACGGGTTGGTCAAGCAATTCGAGACCGTCGCCCGGGTCGACACTCCGATCGAGGTGGAGTATCTGCGCCATGGTGGCATCCTCCATTTCGTGTTGAGGAGGATGGCCTCTGCCTGACGACCCGATCGACCCGCTCCCGAAACGAGGCCTGCTGCTCTCCGGCGTCTTCGTCGCAGTCGTCGTCGTCGGTCTCGTGGTCTCCTGGGCCCTCGACGGCTCGGACGGGACAGCGCGAGCCGGTCAGCGGGCGCCAGACTTCAGCGTCGATCTGCTCGGTGGGGGCAGCTTCGCCCTGTCTGATCATCTCGCCGATGACCGGAGGCCACTGATCGTCAATCTCTGGGCCTCGTGGTGCCCTCCGTGCCGCGAGGAGATCCCCGACCTGTCCGCCTTCGCCGCCGCCAACCCGGCGGTCGCAGTCATCGGTGTCGCAGTCGAAGACCGGCTCGAGGATGCCGAGGCCTTTGCCGATGAGATATCCCCCGACTACCCGCTCGGCGTCGGGAACCCGGCCTTCGAGGAGTCCTACCCCAACTTCGGCCTGCCGGTGACCTACTTCCTCGACGAGGACGGTGTCGTCACCGATGTCTTCAACGGAGTGCTCACTTTGGAGATGCTGGAGGAGATGACCGGCTAGCCACAGACCACTAGGCAGGTTCCGGAAGCTGGTCGAGGAACTGCACGTACTCCCAGTTGGGCCCTTCCACCAGCTCGGCGGTGATAATCAGACGTTGCCGGGCGGAGAAGCGAGGGTGACAGGTGGTCAGGGTCAGCCACGCCCCAGATCTGTCGTCGGTCACCCAGACATCGGTGGGCTCGACGATGAATGACTCACGGACCTCGTAAACGTGGGTTCCGATGCTCGTCTCGATCTCGATCCGATCCCCGGCACCCAGGAGGTCGAAGTCGTAGAAGGGGCGGCCGTGGGTGGTCCGGTGCCCCGAGATCACGGCGTTCCCGGGCTGACCGGGAAGAGGCGTCCCCGGCATGTGACCCGGGCCCTTGGCCAGGGTCTCGGTCCCGACTCCCTCGAACACAATGGCCTCCAGATCGAGGGAAGGGACGATGAGCCGGGCGAAGGCCTCGTCCTCGACCGGCATTTCCTCGACGAAGAAGTCGACCTCGGACGCTGCCTCCTCCACCACTTCCACTTGCGGCGGTTCCTCGGCTATCTCCTCGAGTTTCTGGTCGAAGACCACCTCCGCTTCGGCCTGGACCCGGGCGTTGACCACGTCGGTGCCGAACAGTTGCCAGCCGAGATACCCAAAGATGAACAACCCGCTCCAGATCAGCGTCCAGCCGAGAATGGCAATGTGGCGGTGTCGCATCGTTGATGAGGCTATGGAGTCGGAGGTGTTACGCAATAGGGCGGTAGGCGACAAGCCGAGAAGCGCTCTGGCCTAGGCGCGGCTTCCCCACTCGGGGGGACGCTTCTCCAGGAAGGCAGCGATGCCCTCGGCGGCGTCCGCGGACATGGCGGTGGCGGTGAGCCCGGTCTGAAGACGGTCGAGGGCACTGTCGAAGTCGAGGTCGACCATGCCGTAGAAGGAGTCCCGACCGATCATCGTCGTGCCGGCACTGTTGGCCAGGAGCGAGTCAACCGTCTCGGTCACCACGACATCGAGCTGGCCCGCAGGAACAACACGCGACACCGCACCGAGACGCTGCGCCTCGTAGGGATCGATGAGACGACCGGTCAGCATCAGCTCCAACGCCGCCTTCCTCGGCATGACCCGGGCCAGAAGGGCGGAGATCATCATCGGCCACAACCCCACCTTGACCTCGGTCATCCCCAGCTTGGCCCCGTCCACACAGATGGTCACGTCGCAGGCGACGGCCAGGCCGAACCCCCCGGCCAGGGCATGGCCGTTGACCCGAGCCACCGTCGGCTTACCGCCCCGGACCATCAGTCGGAACAGGTCGGCCAGGGCGCCGCGGGCCTGGTGCAGGCCGACCGGGTCGTCGACGAACGATCCGTATAGGTCGCCTCCGGCCGAGAATGCCTGATCGCCGGCGCCGGTGTAGACCAGAACCCGGACCGCCGGATCGTCGAGAGCCATCCTCGTTGCGTCGCGGAGCGCTTCCATCGTCGCCACCGACATCGGGTTGCGCCGGGCTGGATCGTCGATCGTGATCGTTGCCCTACCCCCGCCGACTTCGTACGAAACCAACGCCTCCTCTTTCTGTGAGCGCACGGGCGGTATTACCGTCGGGTCCATGCTATGGCTGGCCATCGTTTTGTTCATCGCACTGGCCATAGCAGTGGTGCGAGGGGGCCGGATCACCAACCTCGGCGATGTCGAGTTGCGTGCCTGGTGGTTGCTCCTGGTTGCGCTCGCTCTCCAATTCGGGACCACCTGGCTCCCGGGCACCGATTGGGCCGAGGGCCTCGCCCTGGGGATGGTGCTGCTCTCCTACGGCCTGCTCATGACCCTGGTGCTGCTCAATCGAAGTCGACCGGGGATGTGGCTGGCGGGTCTGGGTGTCCTGATGAACTTCACCGTCATCGCCATCAATGGGGGCATGCCGGTGTTGGCCGAGGCGGCCGAGGTGGCCAGCGGCTTCACTGTCACCGAGCCCGACCTATCAGGCTCCTTCAAGCACATCGTCCTCGACGCCAGCTCTCGGCTCACGCTTCTCGCCGATGTGATCCCGCTTCGTCTCGGCAACCTGGGCCAGGTAATCAGTCTCGGTGACGTTTTCCTCGCCGTAGGGCTCGGTCGTTTCCTCGAGCACGAGTTGCGTCGTCCGCGGCGTTACTTCAAGCGGGGCGCCCACGCCCAACCCGGTTCGGCCAGCAAGATCTGATCAGAGGCGGGACGAGAACGTCCGGATCTCTGTCAGGCGGCTGATTCAGACCCGCACCGGGGTGAGCACACCCCGGCTCTCGAGCAGTCGACGCAGCGAGGCGACGATCTCGGGGTCGTACTCGTACGCGGCGCCGGCATGCAGGTTCTCCAGGGCCTGGAGCGGGGATAGCCCGTCCTGATGGACCTGCCAGTCGTAGGCTGCGGCCACCTTGATGATCCTCGAGACCATCGAGACGTCGGGATCGGTCTGCTCGCCTGGCTTGCGGTAGGGCTCGTATTGATGACGGACGTGGGTAGCCACCCGGCTCAGGTACGGCGACTCGGCGATGATCTCCGAGCTCCAGCGGGCCAGGTCGTCGTCGCTGTAACCCATGCGCAGGATCTGCGGCTCGTTGAGGCTGACCCGGCCGATGTCGTGCATGAGGCCGGCGTACTCGACATCCTCGACCTGGACCGGTCCCAGCCCGATCTCCTTCCCGATGGCGGTGGCCAGCTCGGTGGTCCGATCGGCATGGCCGTCGATGCCGAGCCCCGACACCTCCGGGATGCGGGCCAGGGCACGGATGGTCTGCTTGTAGGTGACCTTGGTCTCCTGGAACCTCCGGAAGGCGAGATGCGCGAACGAATACGGGAGAAGTGCGATGGGGAGGGCCCACCAGCCGATCTCGGGCCACAACTCGCCGAAGAGGGCGCCGGTCATGGCCAAACCGAGGAACACGTTCATGTCGTGGATCATTGAGCGAGCCAGATAGCCACGGGAGAGCTCGCGTTTGCCGAATACCAGTAGGGCGCGGAGTACCACCTCGACCGCGATCCAGGCTGCCAGCGCGACCGCGAAGGGAAACAGGTCCCTCCAGTCCCCGCTGAGCTCGGCGAACGTGCCGACGCGAAGTGCGGCATAAGAGGTTGCGAAGACGACATACCCGGCGAATCGCCGCACCAGGGTGGGCAACAAGTCGGCGTGCCCCTCGCCGCGTGAGTACCGGATCGTCCAGACGATGGCCAGACCGATGGCGTAGATGGCGATCGCCCCGGCGAGGTCGACCCCGAGATCGGATCCCAGGACCATCGGCACCGCCGCGGCCACGGCCAGTCCCGTGGTGAACCGGTTGCCGGCGTTGGAGGCGGCCACTCGCACCATCGAGGCGACGACCAATGCGGTGACGGCCGTGAGAATGGTCGACAGGTCGCTGTCGGCCAATGTGGCGGCGTAGAGGCCCATGGCGACGATGACCACCACATACGCCCAGGAGGTCACCGAAAGCATGCGCGAGCTCCAGCTAGCCACGGACGCTCAGCTCCGGGTCCTCGGCGAGGCGGCGCGCCATCTCCTCGTCGTCGACATGTGGGGCGCCCCAGCGACGCCCGGTCTTGGCCAGCGCCCTGTCGAAGGCATCGACGACCTCGGGATGGAATTGCTCCCCCGAGTTGCGTCTCAGCTCGGCAATGGCGTACTGCTGGGAAAGCGCCATCCGATAGGAACGTGCCGAGGTCATCGCATCGAATGCGTCGGCGGCGGCGATGATGCAAGCCTCCAGGCTGGGCGAACGGCCCTCGTCGTGTGTGCTCCCGCCGTAGCCGCCCCCGTCGAAACCGGTGTGATGATTGGCGGCGATCTCGACCATGGGCTGGAGAAAGTCGACCTCGGCCAGGATCTCCTCGACGAGCTGGGCGTGGGCTTTCATCTCCGCGTATTCCTCGTCTTCGAGCCGGCCTCGCTTGCGGATCAACTCGGTGGGGACGGCGAGCTTGCCCAGATCGTGGATGAGGGCGGCCCAGCGGACCGTCTCCAGCTGGGTGCCGGTGAATCTGAGCTCCTCGCCGATCATCTGGGCGAAGACGGCGACACGCTCGGTATGACCCCGGGTGTACATGTCCTTGGCCTCCAGGGTCTTGACAAAGCCACGGATCGACCCGAGGTGGGAGTCCCTGAGCTGGGCGAAGGCGTAGAGGGAGAGATGGCCGATGGCGTACACCCCGACGATGAACACGATGATGGCCTCCCGGTCGGCGATGAGAAATGCGGCGCCGATGAGACCACCGATGATCCCCATGGTCACTTGGCCGGTGAAGAGGGCGGGCATCTGGGACCAGGGCTCGAGATTTTCACGTCCATAGACGGTCTTGACCGCACGCCGGATCAGGATCGTCTGCACCGCTGCGTACGCGAAGGCTGCGACCGAAGAGGCGATGAGCACATGCACCAGAGAGTCGGTCGACACTGCCAGGCCATCGAGATTGAGGTCGAGGATGAGTCCGGCTACCGCTCCGGCCAAGGCGAATTGCCCGAAGTTGGCCAGTGGTTGGAACCACCGCCTCTCCTTGAAGTCAGCCGGAGTCAACGGTCCCAATCCGGCCATCAAAGCGAGCCCGAATAAGGCGTCGGAACCAGGAAGGATGGCCAAGATGACGCCGGCGCTCATGAGCACCATCACCGAAGAGGATTGGAGTAGCCGGTCGTTTACCTCGACGGCGAAAAACTCGATTAGGACGAATAGGACAGCAAAGGGGAGCCAGAAGCCCCAATCCGGCTCAGCAGAGAACAGAAAAGAACTGATTAGGGCGGTCATCCCCATCAGTGAATAGGGCACAGCAATCCGCAACCGTCGCTGCACCGTGGGTCGGAGACGAGCGAACCATCCCCGGAAAGGTCTCTTCCTACCTAGCCTCATGGGCCCCCAAGACATGATGCCCTGTGTTAAGTGGTGAGCCGGCGTCTCGCATCAACCGATCTTTGAGCTACCGGACACAAGCCGCAGGCTCGCGCCGGTCTCGATTACGGGCCAGAAATGCCTTCATCCTGATAACGCTCACCTGTTGATGCCGTATTACACCGGTGTTGTGTGCCGATGTTGACGATCCGCTCCGCTTGGTAGTGGGCGTCCAGTTACAAGGCCGACGTCCGACGCCGGATCTCACCTATCCCCGGCAAAGATGACGGGGAAAGCTTTCACATGTCAAAGGCCCCTGACTTCGCCCGCCGAGGGCCGGGCAGCCGGGGTCAGAGGACCTCGCTGCCCCACAATTCCCATGAATTACCTTCCAGCTAATTGCAATCTAGAGCGTTGAGCAACCAGGGACAAGGGGAAAAGGACTCTAGGAAACCGGGTGACGCCCCTGACGACGATTACGCTGGGCGGGTCATGGACCCGATTGCCCTCCAGGACAAGATCAGCCGGATCGACGGAGTAGAGGCGGCGCGCATAGTCGGGGTCAACGGTCACATCGAGGAAATCCATGTCCTGGCCCGCCGTAACAAGCCTCCGAAACAGCTGGTTCGGGACGTGCAGTCGCTGAGCCAGGCCTTGTTCGGAGAGGAGATCGACCGTCGCATCGTCTCCGTGGTCCAGCTTGCCGACATCGACCTGGAAACGGGTTTCCGACCCGCCCTCATCGATGTCGGGGAGGTTCTCGAGGGCTCACGAGCCGAGGTCACCGTCACCCTGCGCTGGCAGGACGAGCTATTCACCGGCACCGCCAAAGGGGCCGCGGCCACCTCGACCAGGCCCCGCCAGATCGCCGAGGCGACCTTGGAAGCCATCCGCCAGGCCATCCACAACGAGGCCGCAGTCGCCGTCCACTCGATGGATGTCCCCGTGTTGGGGAGCCGCAAGGTCGCGGTGGCCCAGGTCGTAGTCGTCACCGAGGCCACCGAGAGGAATCTCATCGGGTCTGCCTACGTCGAGGACGAGGAGTCGAGGGCCGTGGTCCGCTCCGTGCTGGATGCGCTGAACCGCGTCCTTCCCGAGCTCAAGTCACCCTGACCCACGCCGTCTCAACTCCGCATTGTCACTCCACCGAGGCGGCGCGGATCGTTCTCATGGCCGGAGGAAACGCGGTCGACGCCGCCATCGCGGCCACCGCCACCCAGGGAGTGGTCGCGCCCGAGACCTGCGGAATCGGAGGAGACCTGTTCGCCCTGGTCCACAGGCCCGGCTGGGAGCGTCCCCGTGCCTTGAATGCCTCGGGACGCGCCGGTTCGGCGGCCGACCCCGCAGTGCTCCGCGACATCGGACTTTCCGACATACCCCGCGACCATCCACTCTCGGTCACGGTTCCCGGCTGTGTCGACGGTTGGTCCACGCTCTCTGCCGAACTGGGCCGATTGACCCTGGCCGATTGTCTGCGTCCGGCAGTCGCCCATGCCTCCGGAGGCTTCGAAGTGTCGACCGAGCAGGCTCTCGCCTTCGAGCAGACCGCCCACCTCTATGCCCGGCACCCCGCAGTAGCAGACTTCTTTCCCAACGGGAGGACGGTGAAACGAGGGAACCTGGTGAGACGCCCCAAGCTGGCCGCCACCCTGGATGCGATCGGGGAGGGAGGACGCGACGCCTTCTACCTGGGTGATCCGGCCGACGACATCGTGGAGGAGTTGGCCGGCATCATCTCCCATGAGGACCTGGCCCGGGGCCATGCCGACTGGGTCGACCCCATCTCCTGCCCGGTAGCCGGATCGACGGGGTGGGTGGTGCCGCCCAACTCACAGGGGTACCTGGGGCCGGCCACGCTGGCCGTCTTCGAAATGCTCGAGCCGCCATCCGATCCCGAGAGCCCGGATTGGTGGCACCTGCTCATCGAGGCCTTCCGCGCAGTGGCATGGGAGCGCGATGACGTGGTCGCCGATCCCGACCATGCCCCATTGCCTCCGCAGCTCCTTCTCGATGCGGCCAGGCTGGCCAGGGCCGCCGCCTCGATCGAACGGGAACGGGCAGGCGTCTGGCCCCGCAAGATGGGGTCGGAGTCGGGGACCGCATACCTGTGCGTGGTCGACGACGAAGGACTGGCGGTCTCGATCATCCAGTCGAACTACTACGGGACCGGGTCTGCGTTCGGTGCCCGCCGCAGCGGTTTCCTGCTCCACAACCGCGGGGGAGGGTTCACCCTGACCCCGGGCCACCCCAACGAGCTGCTCCCCGGGAAACGCCCTCTGCACACACTCTCACCCACCATCTGGACCGCGGGCGGCGAGACCCGATGGGTCATCGGGACCAGGGGAGGCGCAGTGCAGCCGCAACTGGTCGCCCAGGTGGCGGCCAGGGCGATGCTGGCAGAAACCAGCCTGGAGAGCGCTCAGACCGCACCGAGATGGACGGTTCAGGACTTCGGACCCCACGCGCCGGCGCGATTCCAGGTGGAGCCGGGTGTACCTGCCTCCACCCTGTCCGACCTGCGAGCACGGGGCCATGCCATCGAGGAAGTCGGTACCCGCCAACCGGGCTGGGGCCCGGTCTCCGTCATCGAAGTGGACGGGGCGCGCCGCGACACGTACCCGGACCCCAGGGTCGACACCACGAGGGCTGTCGTGTTCTGATGATCAAGGTGTCTTCAGCCGGCTGATCACCTCTGCCAGGGCGTCGGGGTTGGCGTCGAGGGACGAGCCGATGGTGTAGAAGCCGACCCGTTGCACCCTGTCCCCATAACGCTGCTTGATCGCCTCGGCCAGACGATCGATCGGGGCCGCCACCCCAACCGTCAGCACGGCCTCCTCGGGGACGAGGTCGGGCATCTCCGCCCACTGGCCACGCTTGGACATCGCGGTGAGCTCAGCTCCGAAGTCCCAATCGTTCGCCTCGAGCACCGGTTGGTAGGAGGGGGTGGAGGCGTAGAACGAGATCTGCTGTCGAATCGGAGCCATCGATTGCTCGATCTCCGCATCCGTCTCCCCGGTCATGATGAAGACCGTGGTCACCCGATCCACGTCTTCGACTTCCCGGCCCGCGCCCTCGGCGCCGGCTCTGATGGCGGGAAGCACCACCTCATCCAGGTAACGCACCGTGTGAAAGGGATGGACGTGGAATCCCTGGCACATCTCGCCGGCGAGCCGGCTCAGATGGGGACCGACACCGGCGATGAAGACCGGGACGTCCGGGCTCTCTATCGGCCCCGGGTTGAAAAAAGGGGTCATCAGCGAGAACCGATAGAACTCCCCTTGGAAGTCGAGTGGCACCGAGTTCTGCCAGGAGCCCCAGATCGCCCGGAGTGACTGGATGTACTCCCGGAGACGTGGAACCGGGCGCTCCCATGTCGTGGAGAAGCGTCGCACGATGTGCGCCCTCACCTGGGTACCCAGACCGAGCATGAACTTGCCCCGTGACATGCGGGCGAGATCCCATGCGGTCATCGCCACCACCATCGGGGACCTTGGGAATGCCACCGCGATCGCCGTGCCCACCTCGAGTTCGGGCTCTTGGGCGGAGGCGAAGGCGAGCGGCAGGAACGGGTCGTACTGCGTCTCGGCGCTGAAGAAGCCGTCGTACCCGAGCTGGACGGCGCCGCTCGCCGCCTGGGCGGCCCCCTGTGGTGGGCTGGGCGGGTAGTAGAAGTCCACTTTCACGGTCCGGCCAGGGTACTTCCCGCCCGGAGGGGGTACGCTCTCGCCCCATGAAGCGCTTGGCCAAGGTCATCGGGATCGTGGGGGGCACCCTCGCCCTCATCTGGGCGATGAGGGATCGGTTCATCTCGGTGGCTGCCTCACGCGAGCCGGAGCCCCCGCTGCTAAGGGCCACTGTGCCGGACCCTGCCGCCCCCGGGATCGACACCATCGACGGGATCGGCCCGGTCTTCGCCGGCCGGTTGAGGGGCGCCGGCATCGATACCGTCCCCAAGCTGGCCTCCTCCACCGCCGACACGATCGCCGAGGTGGCGGGGGTGAGCGCCGCCCGGGCCCGGAGCTGGATCGACCAGGCGCGCTCCCTTACCTGACGTTGCCCTATCTGCACCGCCCGGAGGACCTCGGCGTCCTTCTCGAAGACGAGCCTCCCTACCGGGTCGGGCAACTGCGCGATTGGCTGTATCGGAGCCCTGTCCTGAGCACCCAGGACATGACCAACCTCCCCGCCGCGGTCAGGGAGCGACTCGACCCGCTCTGGCCGTTCGAGGTCGAGGTGGAGCAGTCCGCCGACGGTGGCACGACCCGGAAGTGGTTGTTCCGGGCGGGAGACGGAGCGGCCATCGAATCGGTGCTCATGGGATATCCGCGTCGAGCCACCCTGTGCATCTCGAGCCAGGCCGGCTGCGCCCTCGGCTGCACCTTCTGCGCCACGGGCCAGTTCGGGTTCGAGCGGCATCTTGAGCCTGGCGAGATCCTGGCTCAGGTTGCCTATGCCCAGGCGTTTCTCCGCCAGATCGGCATGCCAGGCTCGCCCGACCATCTCACCAACGTCGTGTTCATGGGCATGGGCGAGCCGTTGGCCAACTACGACCGGGTCAGGGAGGCGATGCGGCGGATGATCGAGGTGATGGGTCTCTCGGCGCGATCGATCACCGTCTCGACAGTGGGCATCGTCCCCGGAATCAGACGGCTCGCCGAGGAGCCCTGGCCGGTCTCGCTAGCAGTGAGTCTTCACGCCGCCGATGACGAGTTGCGCAGCAGCCTGGTGCCGATCAACCGCCGCTACCCGCTCGAAGAGCTGGAGGCGGTGGCCGCCGACTACCTGGAGAAGAAGCGACGCCGTCTCTCCATCGAGTGGACAATGATGGATGGGGTCAACGACACCATCGACCAGGCTGGGAAACTGGGCGCCATCGCCGGGCGTCTTCGTGCCCACGTCAACCTCATTGCCCTCAATCCCACACCTCTCACCGAACAGAGGGCGTCCAGCGAAAGCACCATCAAGAGCTTCGCCCGGGAGTTGAGGCGACGCGGCGTCAACGTGACCATCCGGGACACACGGGGGCGGTCAATCGACGCCGCCTGTGGTCAGCTCCGCCTCCTCTCCGGCAAGCCGGGACTGAAACCCTGATCCGGTTTAGCTGGCAATTTCGCGATCTGCAGTTAGGCTCGACGACGCGGACGGAGCAGGGGCCTGAAGGAGTTGGACCTTCATGCCGGTCATTCGTCGTGCCCGCGCCCTGGGCGTCGGCTGCGTTCTCGCCCTGACTGTCGCCCTTTTCTCGGGGGAGTACACCGTGCAGCGGGGCGACACCCTCACCGCGATCGCCCGCGACAACGGGGTCACCCTCTCCGAAGTGGTCGACCTGAACGACATCGGCAACCCGGACCTGATCCTCCCCGGGCAGGTAATCCTGATTCCCGGAGTCGACGGCACCCAGGAGACCCTTCACGTGGTGACTCGGGGCGAAACCTTGTCCCGCATCGCCTCGGCCTATGGGTCCAACGCGGCCACCATCGCCCGGGCCAACAGCCTGCGAAACCCCAATCTCATCGTCCCCGGCCAGCAACTGCAGATACCGGCCACGGGCAAGGCCCCGGCCGCAGCGCCGGCGGCGGGAGGATCGGACGCAGACAGTGAAGGGTCCACCGACACAAGCCCGGCCTCACGCTCAGGACGGTCTCACGTCGTGAAACGTGGTGAGACTCTGGAAACGATCGCCGGCCAGTACCAGGGCGTGTCGCCTGACGACATCGCCCTGGCAAACGGGATCACCAGCGGCAAGGTCTACACCGGGACCCGTCTCTTCCTCGACGGCCCCTCGTACCTCAGCGGCGGCGGGTCCGGGAGCTATGTCGTGAAGAAGGGCGATCGCCTCGGTGACATCGCCGGCCGGCACGGCACCAGCATCTCCGCGCTGGCGGAGCTGAACGGCCTCTCCGATGTGAACCTGATCAAGTCGGGCCAGACGCTCAAGGTACCCGGAGGCTCGGGCTGGGTCTGCCCGGTCGAAGGAGCCAGGTACTTCAACGACTGGGGCTTCCCCCGCGGCGGCTCCCGATATCACGAGGGAAACGACCTGTTCGCCGGCAGAGGGTCACCGGTTCGGGCGCCGGTGTCGGGCACACTCGAGCTGATAACAGGTTCGATCGGCGGGCTCCAGTTCAACTTGTACGGAAGCGACGGGATCGAGTATCTCGGGTCGCATCTCGATGCCGCCGGAAAGACGGGCAAGGTGAACGCCGGGGACGTCATCGGCTATGTGGGGACCTCAGGAAACGCCATGGGCACCAATCCCCACCTCCATTTCGGGATGTACAAGAACGGGCTGGCCCTCAACCCCCACCCGACTCTGGCGGCCAACGGCTGCTGAGCGGTCCGGGGTGGCTCAGACCGCCCCCGTGATCGTCTCCCGAAGGTGGTCGAGGCGAATGGCGCCTGCCTCCAACAGCTGCCTGTGGAAGTCCTTGGCCGCGAATCCGCCGCCTGCCTTCTCCATCGCCTCTCGGCGCATGTCGAGAATCTCCCTCTCCCCTACCTTGTAGGCAATGGCCTGACCCGGCCATCCGAGGTACCTGAGAACCTCGGACTCCGACATGTCCCGCGGCTGCAAAGCGATCTTCTCCATGTAGTCAACGGCACGCCCATAGTCCCAGACCTCGCCGGCGTGGAGCGGTGCGTCGGGGGGAATCCGCTTCTCGAGATGAAGCCCGATGTCAACGACGACCCGGGTGGAGCGGAACAGCTGGCTGGCGAGTAGACCGAGACGGTATTCGGGGTTCTCGAAGTAGCCGAGCTCGTCCATCAACCGCTCGGCATAGAGCGCCCAGCCCTCCCCGGCCCCCGAATACCAGATGAATATGCGGTGGAATCGGGACAGCTTCTCCCGCTGCACCACGGCGAAACCCACTTGGAGATGATGACCGGGGAAGCCTTCGTGATAGGCGGTCGACACCTCCTGCCAATACGGGATCCGGGTCCGGCTGCCCGGCGCGTACCAGATCGACCCGGGACGGCTGAAGTCCTCGGAGGGACCGTGATACCAGGCTCCCAGACTGCCACCCGGAGGGGCGATGTTGACCGTCACCTCCCTGATCTCGGGCGGGACCTCGAAGGCGCTCCCGTCGAGCTGGGCCACCGCTTGGGTCTGGATCTCCTCCACGAACCGGGCAAATGCCTGATGGTCGGGAGCCGACCGACCCGGATCGGTCTCCAGCAGCTCGATGACCTCCTCGATGCTCCGATCCGGGTCGATGTCGGCAGCGGTCTTCTCCATCTCGGCGCGGAGACGATGCACCTCGGACCAGCCCCATTCGTAGGTCTCGTCCGGCTCGAGATCCATGCCCAGGAAGTACTCCGAACCCTCCAGATACCGCTCGACTCCGACGGCGTCGCCCGGATCGGCGCCGGGCAGGTACACGGTCTCGAGCCAGTCGGCGAACTCGGCGGATGCGCCGCGGGCCTTCTCGACTGCTTCGGTGACTCGGGTCGCGTCTCCCCCGCGCTCCGACGCCATGGCCGGGAGATCGGCAAAACGCGACTCGGCCCCGACCAGCGACCGAACCTGATCGATCACACTCAGCACCTGTCGGCGCGCCGCCGTCATCCCTTCGTCGAGCCCAACCTGGAGGCTCGCCCGGTACCCATCGAGCATGTCGCCCCAATTGGACAACCGGATGGAAACGTTCTCCCACGCCTCCGCGCCGTCTTTGGAGACCACGTCGAAGGTGTCACGCGCCTTCTGGAATGGGCTGTATATGTGGTTGAGGTCCCGCTTCCAATACCCGTTCTCATAGCGCCGAAGGGAGCTGGCCAGGAAGCCGATGAGGATCCTGGCCGCATCCGCCTGCACCGGGTCGGGATGATCGAGATGCGGCTCCAGTTCGCCGATGGCCGAGGCTTTGAGCTCGGCTCTCGTCGCTTCGCCGTCGGGGCTGAAGTCGTCCCAGAGATGGTCCCGGCCCGAGATCCCGAAGGTCGTGGCCAGGCTCGGGGACAGATCGGCGAAGGACTCGGTGAGACGGTCGGATATCTCGAACGGCGTGGTCAAGGCCCTCCTCCTCGCAACGTCGACGGAGGTTAGACGGTGGGTCCGGGACCCTCGACCCCGGGATACGCTTCGAGCGTGGACGACGTCATCGAGGTTCGAGGAGAGGAGCGGTTCGAGCTCGACGGCCTCGCCGGATGGATGAGGAGACAGGGCTCCTTGCCGGAAGGCACCCCGAGGGTGAGACAGTTCGCCGGGGGCAAGGCAAATCTGACCTATCTCCTGGAGTTCCCCGACGGAACCGATCTCGTGTTGCGTCGTCCCCCGCTGGGACCGGTGGCGGCGGGCGCACACGACATGACCCGGGAGTACCGGGTCTTGTCCCGTCTGTGGAGGAGCTTCGACAAGGCGCCGCGCGCCCTCGCCTTCTGCGACGACCCGTCGCTGATCGGCGCCCCCTTTTTCCTGATGGAGCGAAAGCCCGGCGTGGTGGTCCGCGAGGTGGTGCCGGATCGGTTCGGCGGGGGCGCCGACCCGGAAGCCAACCGCAAGCTCTCAGCAGTGGTCGTCGACACGCTGGTCGAGCTGCACTCGGTTGACCCGGGCGGGTGCGATCTGGGTGACCTGGGTCATCCCGACGGCTTCCTGGAGCGGCAGGTGGAGGGCTGGTGGGGGCGATGGGAGCGGGCGCGACACGAGGACAACCCGGTCGCCGAAGAGGTGGGAGCCTGGCTTCGGTCTCATGTCCCCCGATCCGGCCCGCCGACCCTGATCCACAACGATTGGCGTCTGGACAACATGGCGGTCTCCGAGATCGACCCGGGGGTCTGCGTGGCGGTCTACGACTGGGACATGGCCACGCGGGGTGACCCACTCGCCGACCTCGGGACCCTCATGGCGTCCTGGTATGACGACGGAGAGGAGAAGTCCGCACTGGTCCCGATGCCAACCACTGCACCCGGCTGGCTCGATCGCGAATCTGCCCTGGAACGTTACGGCCGGCGTTCCGGGCGCGACCTCGCGGATATTCGATGGTACGTCGTGTTCGGCACCTGGAAGCTGGCCGTTGTGCTGCAACAGATCTACATCCGATGGCTGCGAGGCCAAACCAGCGACCCCCGCTTCGAGCCACTCGGGGAAGGGGCCAGGGCATTGTTCCGCCTGTCGGACGCCCGACGCGCCGACTGACCACGATACAACTGACTGCTGTGTCGGCGGTTCGATTCTGCGGCGTTGCAGCAAAGGGCGTCAATCTGGGTTGACACCAGGATTCCTGTCAACGTAAGATGACACGATGGACGAGATGACAACCGTGATCACCGCAGGCGACGCCGACCCCGAGGACGGTCTTCAAGCTGTGGTCGTCCTCCGTCGTCTGGCCGACAGGCTGGAGCGGACCCATGTGAAGAGGGCGCGGGCCCAAGGCTGGACATGGCAACAGATCGGGGACGCCCTTGGCGTGTCGAGACAGGCAGTCCACAAGAGGTACGGGAGATAGCGATGTTCGAGCGATTCACCAAGGATGCCCACAAGACAGTCACGATGGCGGTGGAGGAGGCCCGGAGGCGGTCGGATGCCCGGATCGGCACCGAGCATCTTCTACTCGGGGTGGCCGGCTCCGACTCCGCCCCGCCTGGCCTGGATCCCGCCGAGTTGCACCGAGAGCTTGATCGACTGGACAGCGAGGCATTGGAGGCGGTCGGGATCGATCCCGGTCTCGTCGACGTGGAGTCCTCGCGGTCCCAGGACGCACGGGGAAGAAGCACATACCGTTCACCCATGCCGCCAAGGACAGCTTGACCGGTGCCCTGAAGGAGGCGATGGCCCTCGATCACCGACACATCGGCGTCGAGCACATTGCCCTGGCGTTGACCAGACTCCCGGGCTCGGACCGGGCGGCGAGGGCATTGGCCGGCCTGGATGTCGATCCGGCAGACCTCCGTCGGTCGCTGTTGGAGGCCATGCGCAAGGCCTCCTGACCCGGGCCTGCCAGAAACGGGCCCGCTCCGGGATTCTCGCCGTCCCACCGCGGTTAATTTGGTGGACGCGATGACACCCAGAGACCTGCCGGTTGGGACGGTCACGTTTCTCTTCTCCGACATCGAGGGCTCGACGAGGATGCTCCAAGAGCTCGGCGATGCCTTTCGCCCTGTCCTGGAACAGCACAACCGGGTGGTCCACCAGGCCTGTGCCGACAATCGGGGCCAAATCGTCAAGAACGAGGGGGACGGGTTCTTCGTCGCCTTCCAATCCGCGGTCGACGCCGTGGCGTGCTCGGTGAGGATCCAGCGAGAGCTGGCCGCCGAGGAGTGGGGGGAGAGCCGCAGGGTGCGGGTGAGGATCGGGATCCACACCGGAGAGGGCCGATTCGGGGGATCGGACTACGTCGGCATCGACGTGCACAGGGCGGCAAGGATCGGAGACGCCGGGCACGGTGGTCAGGTCCTGCTCTCCGAGGCCACGGCCCGGCTCACCGAGTACAGCCTTCCCGAGGGAACCAGGCTTCAGGACCTGGGCACACACCGGTTGCGCGACCTGACCCACGAAGAGCACATCTATCAACTCGACGTCGACGGGATTCCCAGCCAATTCCCCCCGCTGAGGACGCTGAGCGCGACCAAGGGAAACCTCCCGATCCGCGATCTCGCCCTGGTCGGGCGTCAACACGAGAAGGAGGCCGTGATCTCGGCGCTGGCCGACTCGCGGCTGGTGACCTTGACCGGGCCCGGCGGGGTCGGCAAGACGACACTGGCGCTCAAGGTCGCAGAAGAGCTGTCTCCCGACTTCGAGGACGGGGTCTGGTTGGTCGAGGTGTCCCGGGTCCCCGACGAGACCCTCCTCCCCGCCGCAATCGCCCGTCAGCTGCACATCACCGAAAGCCCCTTGACCTCGGTCACCGACACCCTCGTCTCTCGGTTGGCCGCTGCCCGTTCGTTGCTGATCCTCGACGGGTGTGAGCACGTGATCGATGCGGTGGCCAAGCTGGCCGACCTGCTGCTGCAGGGGACTGCGGAGCTGAAGATCCTCGCAACGACACGCGAGTGGATGTCGATCAGGGAAGAGCACCTGGTCCAGCTCTCCCCCCTGGCCGTGCCCGGTCCCGAAGCACGGTCGGTGGAGGCAATCGCCGGCTTCGACTCGGTCGCCCTCTTCGTGAATCGGGCGCGGCTGGTGCAACCCAACTTCGAGTTGAGCCCGCTGAACGCTCAGCTGGCCGCAGAGGTGTGCCGCCGTCTCGACGGCATTCCGCTGGCCATAGAGCTGGCCGCGGCTCGTCTCAAGGTGCTCTCGATCGGGCAGCTGGTGGATCGTCTCGACCAGCAATTCGCCCTGCTCGCCGGGACGGCCAGGGACCTTCCGCCCCATCAACAGACCCTCGAGACCACGTTGGACTGGAGCTACGACTTCCTGGGAATTGCCGAGCGGGCTCTGTTCACCCGTCTCTCGGTGTTCAGCGGCGGCTTCACCCTGGAGGCTGCCGAGAGCGTGTGCGCGGGCGGGATCGTGGCCCGGGAGCATGTCATGAACCTGCTGGCCCGCCTGGTCGAAACCTCCCTGGTGATGGCGACGGACTCCGAACCAATCAGGTACCGGCTCCTCGAACCGATCAGCCACTATGCCCGGATGAGACTCGACGAGGGGGACGAGATCGAGACCCTTCGCGATCGGCACGCCGCCTATTTTCTCGCCCTCGCCGAGGAAGGCGACAATCAGATCCTCGACACCGCCCAGAATGTGTGGGCCGACCGTCTCGAACGCGACCGCTACAACCTCCGGGTCGCCCTCGAATGGCTCCACGAGAAGGGCCGGGCGGAGGAGGCGATGGCCATGGCGGGGGCGCTCCGCTGGTTCTGGGTCATCAAACGCGAGGTCAGCGACGGGACCAAGTGGCTGGAACGCACCCTCGCCCATCGCGAGGGGGTCGCCCCGGCCATCGTGGCCCGAGCCTTGAACGGAGCCGGGCTCCTCGCCAGCAGGAGACTCGCCTTCGATGAGGCCCAGGTAGCACTGACCGAGGCCATGGACATATACCGCGACCTCGGGGACAAGCGGGGCGAAGCCCGCCAGGCTTATCAGCTAATGGCCACCGCATGGCTGCGCGACGACCTGAAGGAAGCCACACGTCTCGCCCCGGTGGCCGAGGGTCTCACCAGGGAGGTCGGTGACACCTGGATGCTGGCGTGGACCCTGGCCGTGTGGGGGACCATGGCTCGTCTCCAAGGAGACCTCGAGCAAGCCCGGTCCAAGATGATGGAGAGCCATGAGCTGTTCCTCGAGCACGCCGGTCTGCTCGACATCGGGTGGTCGGCACTGCGCCTCGGAGCCCTGGCCCGGGACGAGGGGGACTACAACGAGGCGACCAGCCGCTACACCGAGGGGCGTGACCTCCTCGTGATAGCCGGGGATTCGCTGGGGCTGGCCCACGCCGATGCCGGACTTGGAGCCATGGCCTGGCTGGCCGGTGATCACGACTACGCCTTGGAGCTGTACCGCTCCGCGCTGGAGGGGTTCACCCTCTACGAGGAAGCCGCCAACAACCTGTTCGAGCTGAAGACGATGATCCAGTCCAATCCCGCGACCGACGAGCTGCAGCGTGTCGTGGAGCAGAACCGGGGCCGTGCCCAGCTGACCGAGGACAGGATCGGGCCCCGGGCCGCGCTCGGCGAATATCTCTATCACATGGGGAAGACCGCCTTCAGGCACGGCCAGGTGGACCGAGCCCAAACCGCCCTGGTCGAGAGCCTGATCCTGTGTCACGGTGCGAAAGACATGAGAGGCGTCGCCATCGCCGTGGCCGGGCTGGCCGTTTGCGCCCATGTGCAGGGGCGGGAGGCGGTGGCCGCCCGTCTCTTCGGGCTCGCCGACTGGGTGGCGAGCGAGAACCGGGTGGAGGTCTGGCCACCACCGGAGGAGCGCGATTACGCGGTCATGGTGGGAGCGACCCGAGACGCACTCGGCGGGCAGAACTTCGCCCACGCCACGGTTGAGGGCGAGGCGATCACCGTCGAGGAGGCGATCGAGCTGGTCGCCGGGAAAGCCGCCGAGACAGCCGCCGAGGAGCGGTGAACGGCCAGGTCCGACGGCTTCGGCCGGGCGAGCGGCCCCGGCCCTAGTAGTCGATGCCCCGCCGAGCGACGATACCGCTGTCGAAGGCGTGCTTGATCTTCTTCATCTCGGTGACGGTATCGGCCACGTCGATCAGACGTGAGTGGGCATCACGACCGGTGAGGATCAGGTTGAGACGGGGCGGGCGGTCGCGAACGGCGGCGAGAACGTCTTCGATGTCGATCCACCCCCAGTTGATGGGGTAGGTGATCTCGTCCAGGATCATGAGTTGGTACTCCCCGGAGCCCATCTTCTCCCGGGCCTGTCGCCACGCCTCCCGGGCGATTGCCTCGGACTCCTCCATGTCTGCCGAATCCCAGGTGAACCCGTCGCCCAGGGCCCACCAGTCGATCCCGATCTGCCGGCCCAACCTCTCTTCGCCGACGCTCCAATCGCCCGACTTGAGGAATTGGATGACCGCCACCTTCCACCCTCGGGCCACGGCGCGCAAGGCGGTGCCAAAGGCAGCCGTCGACTTCCCCTTGCCGTCACCGGTATTGACCAGCACCAGCGAGGACTGCCGTCGACCGCCTGTCGGGGGGGCCTCGGTGGGTGGACGGGAGGGGTCGGTCAATTCGTTCTCCATCTTGGCCGGGTCATTCTGCATCGGTGCCGGCCCATTCCAGGATCGTCAGCTCGCCAGGGGCGGGATGCGAAGCCAGCCTAAGACGTCGGGCCAGGAGCCGGATCACTCCGCCGTGAGTGAATACGAGATGCTCGCCGGGCCCGATCTCGGAGAGAAAACCCCCAACTCGGGCCTCGAGCTGGGAGACGGATTCACCGCCGGGAGCGGCGAAATCGTCGTATCTGGCCAGGGCATTCCGGGTAGGCCCGTCACATTCGACCCAGCGTCTCCCCTCGAGGACCCCAAAGTCGATCTCGCGAAGACGTCGATCGGCTTCGGCCTGCCCGGCGGCCAGCCGGGCGAACTCCGAGGACCGGCTCAGGTCCGAAGTCCACACACCATCGAACGTGTTGGCGGCGAGCCGCGGTCGCAGCGGAGCGGCCTGTTCCCGCCCGAGGGGACTCAAGGGGATGTCGGTCCACCCGCAGAGACGGCCCTCTTCGCTCCAATCCGTCGCGCCGTGACGGACCAACCAGAGCCTCATCGCCACCACATCGTCTCGATATGACCCGTCGAGGCCAGGGAGGCGCCGAGTACCAGGAGCAAGATCTCGCCGACCTGCTGGGCCGCCCCCAGAACGTCGCCGGTGTACCCGGAGATGTTTCTCTGGGCGAGCAAAGCGATCAGCGCAGCACCTGCCGCCGCCAACAGTGCGAACGGCGCCACCCACCAGCCGAGCGTGGTCAATCCCACCACCAGGGCGAGCAGGACGCCGACCAGGACCTGGGGTCGCAGCCCCGGGTCGGAGTGGGCGGCGCCAAGCCCTTCGCCCGAGGCCGGGGGAAGAGCGGCCATCAGCCCGATCGCGCCACCGCGGCTCAAGGCATGCACCGCGGGCAGGATGGCTATGGCTGCCCCCGCCTCCAGGGTGCCCAGAGCAGTCACCCGCAACACAACGCTCAGCACCAAGGCCAACACCCCGTAGGTGCCGTGGCGCGGGTCTTTCAGGATCCGCATGACCTCGTCCCCATCGGAGCCGCCCCCGAAGGCGTCCACGGTGTCAGCCAATCCGTCCTCGTGGAGGGCGCCGGTGAGGAGCACTCCAAGCGTCACCGCCAGGCCGGACGCAATGGTGGCCGGCATCAACGAACCCAGCGCTGCGTAGGCAATGGCGACAACGAGGCCGATGACGCCGCCGACAGGCGGCATCCACTTGACCGAGCGGCCGAGATCGCGACTATCCCAATCCGCCGTCCCCACAGGGACCCTGGTCAGCAGCGTGACGGCTGCTCCCAGGCCTCTCATCGGCTCAGCCCCCACTCGTCGAAAGTGGCGACGTCGGTGATGCAGCTCGCCGCCAGCCGGATCAGCGGCACCGCGGCGAGGGCTCCGCTGGCCTCACCCAGTCTCATGGCGAGATCGAGGATCGGGGGTTTACCCAGCTTCTCGAGCAGAAGTCGGTGACCCGGCTCGGGCGAGCAATGGCCGGCGACGGTGTGGGCCAGTGCCCCGCCACGGGTCGACTCGAGGGCGGCACATGCCGAGGTGACGACGAAACCGTCCAAGACCACGGGGATCGATCGGGCACGAGCCTCCATGACCGCACCTGCGATGGCGACCAGCTCGGAGCCGCCGACCTGACGCAACACCTCGATGGGCTCGGCCTGCCCCACCCTCTGTCGCGCCGCATCGACCGCGGCCTTCTTTTTCTCCAGAGCGGATCCATTCACCCCGGTCCCCAGCCCGGTCCACACCTCGGCGTCCCCACCGAAAAGGGCGGCGGAGACCGCGGCGGCAGCGGTGGTGTTGCCGATGCCCATCTCCCCCACCACCAGTAGGTCGGGATGCTCCAACTCCGAGACCGAATCCACGCCTGCGGCCCAACACTCGTCGAACCGGGCCTGGCTCAGTGCAGGCTCGGTGGTGATATCGCCGGTGGGACGTCCCACTCCGACATCGACCACGGACAGGTCGATTCCGAGGACCGAGCACATGACACTGGCAGTGGCCACACCCCCTCTAAGCGCCCCCAGCATCGCGCCGGTGACCTCCTGTGGATAGGCGCTGACACCGGTTGAGGAGACGCCGTGGTCGCCGGCGAACACAATGCAATCGACAGATTCGACCCGTGGGGCAGACGTTCGCTGCCAGCCGGCCAGCCAGATGGCGATGTCGTCCAGTCGTTGCAGGGCCCCGAGGGGACGGAGGATCTCCTCGGACCGTGCCCGCACTGCCGCCTCAGCCTCCGCGTCCGGAGAGGTGAGGCTCCCCAGCAGCGAGGCGACCCGATCAGTCATCCGCTGCTTCGCCCCAAATCGACTGGGAGGATTGCACCGGGATCACCCCTCCGGCGACCGCCAGGTACACCCGGTCGGCGGCGTCGGCCCACAGAGAGTTGACCCTCCCGAGCAGATCTCGATAGCGGCGGGCCAGCTCGTTGACCGGGACGATGCCCGAGCCCACCTCGTTGCTGACCACCACGGTGGCGGGTCGCCTCGCCGACGCCACCGCCGCGCCGGCTTGCGCCCTCGCCTGGATCTCGGCGTCGTCGAACCCCGCCTCGATGAGGTTGGAGACCCACAATGTGAGGCAATCGACGATTACGGCGTCGTCGTCCTCGACAGCGATGAGGGCGTCTTCGAGATCGATCGGCACCTCCACTACCCGCCAATGGGCGGGACGTGATCTCTTGTGTTCCAGGATACGATCCCGCATCTCGCCGTCCCTGGCCTCGGCGGTTGCAATCAAGGTCACCGGGCCCGTGTTGGCACGGGTCAAGCCCTCCGCAAGCCTGGACTTCCCGCTTCGCGCCCCGCCGAGGAGGAGAGTCAGCGCCACGACTGCGTCCTCTCCTCTTGGGGGACGGCGGCCTGGCTCGTGGGAGAGAGGGAACGCACCGGGATCACGGTCAACCCGGCCCCGGGCTCGTCGACGACCCTGACCGTGGCCGCATAGTGCTGTTGGATCCGCTCCTCGGTCAGCACCTCCCGAGCCCGCCCTTCGCTCACCACGAGGCCTCGGTCGAGCAGCACCAGACGCGAGGCGAACTGACCGGCCAGGGTCAGGTCGTGCAAGGCGGTGAGCACGGTCAGGCCCTGCTCCACCCTCAAGTCGTCGATCAACTCCATGACCTGCTGCTGATGACCGACGTCCAGCGCCGAGGTGGGCTCGTCGAGAAGCAGGATCTCCGACCTCTGGGCCAGGGCACGAGCCAGGACCGCTCGTTGCGACTCGCCACCGGAGAGCGATTCGATGTGACGATGGGCGAGAGCCGCCAGCTCGAGCCGCTCAAGCACCTCGTGCACCACCGCCCGATCCTCGGCGGACTCGGTACCCCAGTAAGGGATGTATGGGGTTCGTCCGATCGACACGTAGTCGGCCACACTCACCCCCTCCGGCATGATCGGCCGCTGGGGGAGGAAGGCAACCAGTTGGGAGAGACGGCGGCGGCTCATGCCGAGAGCGGGCCGACCCCCGATCTCGATGGTCCCGGAGTAGCCGACGAGACCTGCCACCGCCCGGAGCAGGGTTGTCTTCCCAGCCCCGTTGGGACCGATCAGGGCCACCCAGGAACGAGCAGGGACGTCCACATCGACCCCGTTGATCACGGTGGTGCCGTTGTAGGCAACGGCCACTTCGCTGAGCCGGAGGTCGCTCACGCCACTCTCCTCGACCGGGACAGGACCAACAGGAAGAACGGAGCCCCGAAGAAGGCGGTGACCACGCCGATGGGGATCTCCGCCGGGGCGAGGACGGAACGGGCGATGAGATCGGCCAGGATGAGGAAGGCGGCACCGAAGCCAAGCGACAAAGGGAGGATCACCCGGTAGCTCGACCCGAGAACGAGACGGATGGCGTGGGGCACGATTATCCCCACGAAGCCGATCAACCCGCTCACCGCCACCGCTGCCGCGGTGCCCAGGGTTGCGGCCGCCACCACCGCGAGACGGACCCGGGCCGAGCTGATCCCCACGCTGTCGGCCTCCTCGTCGCCGACACCCATGACGTCGAGAAGTCTCCGATAGAAGATCAGGGCGACACCGCTGAGCACGACGTAGGGCAGGATCAAGGTGACCTCCCGCCATCCGACCGTCCCCAGGGCGCCGAGAATCCAGGCGTATACCTCGCGAAACGTCTCGGAATGCTGCTGCTGGACGAATGTCTGTGATGCGGTGAGGAACGCAGCCACCGCCACACCGGCCAGGATGAGTGTGGCCGCAGCGTATGGCTTGGCCGCCGAGCGTCCGAGAACATAGGTGACCGCCACCCCGAGCACCGCCCCGGCAAACGCGGCCAGGGGCAGCGGGCTGACCGGCCACTCGGTCTGGCCGGGGAAATAGGCGATGGCCAGTGTCGCCCCGAGACCGGCCCCGGCGGCGACGCCGAGCAGATACGGATCGGCGAGGGGATTCCTGAAGACTCCCTGGAACGCCGCCCCGGCCATGGCCAGCATCCCCCCGACCAGCCCGGCCAGGACGACCCGTGGAACCCGCAGCTCCCAGAGGATGGCGGTGTCGCGGGCAGAGAGACCAGAGTCGACATCGATGCCCGGCACCCGGTCTGCCAATTCGGCGAACACCGCACCGATCGACAGATCGACGGCCCCGACCAGGATCCCGAGCATGGCGCTGCCGAGGACCGCCGCCAGCACGACGACCATCATCCGGGCCCCGACCCTCGTTGTCCGCCCCTCCCTCGCCCTCGGGCGCTCCGCCTCCATCAAGAGCCACCCGACTTCATGCGATGCACGGCCGCGACGACGGTCTCCAACAGGTCAACGACCCGGGGGCCCCAACGAGAGGCGATGTCATCGTCCAGGGGCACCACCGAGCCTTCGGCCACCGCGGTCAACTCCCCCCATCCGGGCCGGGCGGCAACGGTCTCGGTCGACTCCCCACAGCACTTGGTGTCGGCGAGGAAGATCAGATCGGGGTCGGCGTCGATGATGTGCTCGGCCGAGAGCTGCGGATAGAGGGTCTCCGCGCCGTCGGCGTCGTCGGCGATGTTCTCCAGGCCGACCAGCGAGTAGATCTCCCCGATGAAAGTCTCCGAGGTGACGCTGAACAGCGAGCCGTCCAGCTCGTGGTAGTAGCTGAGCGGTTCGTCGAGCTCGGGCATGGATGTCACCAATCGGTCGATCTCGCTCTGCATCGAGACCACCAGCGAGGCGGAACCACCGGTGTTCCCGGTGACCGCGCCCAGCTGCTCGATCTGGGTGTAGCTGTCCTCGAGGGTGACCGCAGCCGGATGATGGATCACCGGGACCTCGATGGCGGCAAGGGCGGAGACGATGTCGTTGAAGTCGTCGGAGACCACGACCAGGTCCGGGTCGAGGGCGGCGACCGCCTCCACATTCGGCTCGAACCCGGACAGGTCGGTGGTCGGCGCCTCCTCGGGGTAGTTGGAGAGTTCGTCGACCGCGATCACCTGGTCGCCGGCGCCGATGGCAAACAGCATCTCGGTGGCGGTGGGAGCCAGTGAGACGACCCGCCCCGGCCGTGCCCCGACGGTGACCTCACCATTGGCGGCCGCGATCGTCACCGGGAAATCGGAGCTCACCTCCGGCGGGGCCTCGCCGGTTGTCGTGGCGCCCTCGACGAGGGTCGTGTTCGAGGCTCCCGCGGCGTCGGTGACCCCACCGGTGGTGCCGCAGGCGGCGAGCGCCAGCAGCGTCAGGACCGTCATGATCCTTCTCATATGAAACATCCTCCGATGATCGGAGGATGAAGAGGCCGGTGGCTTCCCTGAGCCCACGCTTCCGTCTTCATCCGAGACTTTCGTCGTGGCCCTGGAGGTCAGGCGACCTGGCTCGTCCCCTCGCAGGGGCTTCACAGTTGCGGGACAGCGCCGGGGTCTAACCGGCTTCGCTGGCTCCGGGGCGCCCGCCGGTAGTGGCGGGCCCGGCCATCATAGCCGGGCCCGCCGGGAGGATCCTGCTACTCGCCTTCGTCTGACCGCTCGCCGAGCGTGACCGTCAGCGTCAACTCTTCTCCGTCTCGGATCACGACGAGGTCGACCGTGTCCCCTGGCCGGAAGGTCTGCACTTGGGCGGCGAGATCTTCACGGGTCGGCACCCGAGCCCCGTCGATCTCGACGACGAGATCACCGACCTCGAGACCGGCCTCGTCGGCGGCGCTGCCCGGAGTCACCTCTGCGATCACCGCCCCGGCCTGGCCGGACTCGACCACGTCGAGCCGCACCCCGAGGAAGGCGCCCTCGATCTCCTCGCCGGCCACGAGCCGCTCTGCGATGTCGTGGGCGATGTCGATCGGCACCGCGAAACCGACGCCGTCGTTTGCCCCGGAGAGGCTGAATATGGACACGTTTATCCCGAGCACCCGGCCCTCTCGGTCGACGAGAGGCCCGCCGGAGTTGCCCGGGTTGATGGCGGCGTCCGTCTGGAGGACTGCCCTGGCGCTGCCGCCGGAGGGGATCGCCTGATCGACCGCGGAGACGATGCCCGAGGTCACAGTCCCTTGCAGGCCCCACGGGCTCCCCACCGCGATCGCCAGTTGCCCCACCCGCGGATCGTCATCGAGGGCCAGCTCGGCCGCGGGCAGCCCGGTGCGGTCCACCTCAACGACTGCGACATCTGCGCCCTCGGTGCCGCCGAGGACGGTCCCTTCGACCTGCTCGCCATCCGCGAAGCGGACGGTGACCGTCTCGTTGCCCCGCACCACATGTGCCGCAGTCAGGATGAGGCCGTCGGCGTCGTAGATGACTCCGGAGCCGACCCCTGATCCCAGCCCGGTTCCCGTCTGGATCTGGACCACGGAGGGAAGGATGACCGCCGCCGCATCCGCGATCGGCTCTTCGCCAGGTTCGAGTGCCCCGGGGTCGTCGACGATCTCTTGGGTCGACGGCGTCTCCTGCTCGGCGGTTGCGAGGAGATAGGTCACGCCGGAGGACCCGACCACGAGGAGCAGCGCCAAAAGCCCCAGCATCCACGGGGAGCGCCGGGTCGGAGCCGGAGTGACGGGGGGTCGGGTAGGGGGCGGAGGGGTTGGGACCGCCGAGGGCTCTGGCCCGGCCGGCAGTTCCAGGGTCACCGCCGGTTCTGTGTCGACGGGCCCCTCCGCTGCGACGGGATTCTCTGTCAGGACCGGGCTTTCGTCTGCGACGGGACTCGGTTCGCCAGATGCAGCCCCGCCGGTCTCAGGGGCCTTCGATCCTGGGGTCGTCTCTTCATTGGTCATGGCTGAACCTCCTGGCTGATACTCAACCTACGGCCTCGTAGTTCAAAGTTTCGTAAAGGGCACGAAGTCCGGATGAGGGCTTCCCACCCCGTTGGTGGGGAGCCAAATAACCATGGTGGTGCCCCCGCCGGGCCGTGATGAGGAGACCAGCGCACCTTCGTGCCCGGCGGCGATCTGCTCGACGATGGAGAGCCCGAGGCCGATCCGGCCCCCATCCGGCTCCTCGGGAAGACCGGGCCCCTCGTCGGCGACCGCCATCCAGGCCCAATCGTCGAATGTCCCGGCGCCGATGTGGATGCTCGAGCCCGGGCCGGAGACACCAATGGCATTGTCGAGAAGGTTGGTGAGGGCACGATCCAACGACACCGGCACCCCTTCGACGAGGGCGGTAGTGGTCGAAGTCTCCAGGACTATCCCTTTCTCCCCGAGCGGCTTGCCGAACTCGGCCGCCTTGGCCGCGACGATCTCGGCCAGATCGATGGCCACTGCCTGTGCCTTCCCGGTCTGAAGACGGGCCGTGGCGAGAAGCCCGTCGATCATCTCGGACATCTTCTCCACGTTGCGCCGGACGATGCCGCCGACCTCCTGCCAGTCGGCAACCGTCGCTCCGCCATCGTCGGCGACCACCTCGACATTGGATCTGATCACGGCCAGAGGGGTCCTCAGGTCGTGGCTGGTATCGGCGAGGAATCGCCTCTGACTGGAGAAGGCTCGATCGAGCCGTTCCAACATCCCGTCGAAGGTCGAGGCGAGACGGGTGATCTCGTCGTCAGGACCCTTGAGAGCGATGCGCCGACTCAGGTCTGATGCCTGGATCTCGCGGGCCACGTTGGTTATCTCCTCGACGGGTCTGAGCACGCGTCCCGACATCACCCAACCAACCACCAGGCTGAGAAGGAACAGGGCGATGAGGGCGAGGATGGTGAACTTCGCCACCTCGTTCAGGACGATCTCGTTGTAGACCGACTCGATCAGCCGCACCTCTTGGGCCTCGAGGCTGGGGATGACGCCGATCTCAACACCGTCCTGGTAGACGGGGCGGCCGGTCCAGACGAAGCGGGTCATGGTCTGGGCGCGGAGATAACGCCGGATGGCCAGATAGACCAGCCCGAGCAAGGCGGCGCCCAATCCGAATACGACTGCCGAATACTGCACCGAGAGGCGGAAGCGGATGGAGTTCCAGGCAGGCATCAGTCCTCGAACCTGTAGCCCCGTCCGGGCACAGTCGTGATCAATGGCGGCTCGCCCAGCTTCTTGCGGAGATTGCTCACGGTCACCCGCACCACGTTGGTCATTGGATCGGCCATCTCGTCCCAGACATGTTCGAGCAGGCGCTCCTGGCTGAGCACATGCCCGGCGTGAGCCATGAAAAAGTGGAGGAGGGAGAACTCCTTGGCGGTCAGCTCCAATGGCACCCCGTCCCTGGAAACGGCGAAGCGGGCCGGATCCAGGCGCAACGGGCCGACTTCGATGACCGGTTGGGTCTGGTCTTCGCGACGAAGCAGGGCGCGTACACGCGCCGACAGCTCGGCCAAGGCGAACGGCTTGACCAGATAGTCGTCCGCCCCCGAGTCGAGACCCGTCACTCGATCCTCGACACCGTCGCGGGCGGTGAGCATGAGGATGCGGGGTCGCTCGCCTTCGAGGGTGGGCAGGGCCCCGCTGACCAGATCACGACAGAGAACGATGCCCGACCCGTCGGGCAGGCTCCAGTCGAGGCACACCAGGTCGTAGTCGGCGCTGCGCAACTTGATATCGGCGTCGCCGGCGGTCAGAGCGGTGTCGACGGCGTGACCGTCACGCCGTAAACCCCGGGCAATCGCATTGGCCAGGTCGGGCTCGTCTTCAACGATGAGGAGGCGCACTTCTCTCCAAAACTAAGAGGCGATTGTTAACGGCCGGGTAAACCGGGTATGCCACAAGGTAGGCAGAAAACCCAGGTGTCACGGTCGTCGCATACCAGTATGGGTCTATTGACCCAACAATCCCGTGAAACCAGGCGCCGATACTGAGAGTCGGATTCGAATATGGTCGTAACTTTCATCACCGAAGACCAAGACGGATTCCACACCTACACGGGGCATGTGGTATCTCGGGGACCGGCAACGATCGTCGTCATGCTCACCGAGCCGTTCAGCATGGCCGGGCGATCCGTTCAATTTCCCATGTCGACGGTCGTCGAGGAGAAAGTCGTCTCGGCCTGAGACGGCTAGACCGCCTATCGACTCCCCGGTTGGCGCGACTTAACCTGTCCGCATGTTCCTAGACGCCTCCACCTGGGAAGCACTCGCCATCGTCGGCGGCGTAGGCGGGCTCGCCGGGCTCATCGGCGGATTCATCTCGAGCGCCAACAGTCTGTTCGGGGCCATCCTGATGGGGGTCATCGGAGGCATAGCCGGCTCTACCATCATGAGGATCGCCGGCGCCTCCTCCATCGCCTCGGTGGGCGATGGTTTCTCGCTGGTGTGGGCCGCTGTCGGCGGCCTCCTCCTCGGCTACGTCGTCGGTCGCTCCGACTGAACTCCCCTGCACCTCGCCTTCCTGCACCGAGTTTGGCCACCTCCAGCCCAGGGTAAGAGACATGTGTTCCGGGAAGCACCCGGGCCAGGGTTTCTATCAAGGAGGAATCTCGATGGAATTGCAGACAGGCAGAGACTGGGAGGACCGTCTCCAGGACGAAGGTACCTGGCAGAGGGTCAAGGGCAAGATCAGAGAGACGTGGGGCGACCTCACCGACGACGACATGGAGAAGGCCAGGGGCAACTTCGACCAGTTCGCCGGACGGGTCAAGGAGAAGACCGGGGAGACCGCAGAGGACATCCAGCGCAAGTTCGCTGAGTGGACTTCCTGATTTGACCAGGATCAGGACAGGAACGGGGCCTTCGGGCCCCGTTCCGCTCGTTCACGGCAAAGTGACTTCCCCGGCAGAGGTGATCTCGACGTCGTCGACCCGTCGGCCTTTGGTGCTGCGCACTTGCAGCCGCCATCCTCTGTCCTCGATCTGATCCCCCCGTCGGGGAACACGTCCCAGACGATCCATCACCAATCCGCCGATCGTCTCGTAGTCCCCGGTCGACAGCACCACCCCGTACCGGGACAGCTCGTCGGGGCGCACGGCTCCCGAGGCGATGATCCGCCCGCCGGGCTCGACGACGACCCTCTGCTCACGCGGGTCGTGCTCGTCGGCTATTTCCCCGACCAGCTCCTCGGCGATGTCCTCTAGCGTGATGATGCCCGCGGTGCTCCCGTGCTCGTCCACCACCACGGCCAGATGGCTCCGGCCCTGACGCATCTCGGTGAGGACCGACCGCAGCGGCGCGGTCTCCGGAACTACCAACGCCTCGCGGATGAGGGCCTCGTCGAGCGGAGCACCCGGGTCGATGTCCTCGACCATCAGATCCTTGACGTGGACCAGCCCGAGGATGTCATCGAGATCCACGCCGTGGATCGGGATTCGTGAGTGGCCGGTCAGCCTCATCAACTCCTGGATCACGGCCACAGACGCCGTCGATGGCGACGCATCGATGTCGGGCCTCGGAACCATCACTTCGGAAGCATCGAGATCGCCGAAGACGATCGCTCCTGTAAGGAGGCGATGGGCGAAGTCCTCGATCACACCTTCCTTCCTGCCGGTTGCGATGATCACGGCGAGATCCTCGGCGGAATGCCCAACATCGAGTGCATCGGCCGGTCGGACACCGAACAAACGCAGGACACCGTTGGCAGTGGCATTGAGCAGTGTGATCAGCGGTCGGAAGACGAAGATGAATCCCCGAAACGGCAGGGCCATGGTCAGAGCAGATCGTTCCGGAGCGGAGATGGCGATGTTCTTGGGTGCCATCTCCCCGACCACCATGTGCAGGAAAACCACGACGAGCAGGGCGATTACCAGCGCGATCCCATGAATCGCGTCCTCGGAGAGGGGGAGGAAGCCGAGCAGAGGCTCGAGGATTGAGGCCACCGCAGGCTCGGCCACGGCCCCGAGCAGCAGAGACGCCATGGTGATGCCGAGTTGCGCCGCCGCCAGGCTCAACGAGAGATCCCGGCTCAGCCCCACCGCTATCTGCGAGGACCTCCCTTCCGTCTGTTCCAGCACATTCCGGCGCGCCGTGATGTAGGCGAACTCGGCGGCGACGAAGAACCCGTTGGCGATGAGGAGAAGGACCAGCCATAGCAGAGCCGTCCAATTCATCGGGTTCCCTCGTCGAGGTCGGTGAGGCGGATGACCCTCACCTGATCGACCCGATGCCCGTCCATGGCCAGGATCTCGAAGGAAGTGTCTCCGACCCGGATCACCTCACCGGCTCGAGGGAACCGCCCGAGACGCGAGACGAGAAACCCACCCAGAGTCTCGTAGCGGCCGTCGGGCCACTCGAACCCCACGGCCTCTTCCACCTCGTGACGGTGGAGGAGGCCGGAGAGGACTTCGATCTCCTCTGCTCCGGCGTCGGGCTCCGGCTCCCGGTCGTATTCGTCCTCTATGTCGCCGAATATCTCCTCGAGAAGGTCCTCGATGGTGACGACCCCGGCGGTGCCACCGTATTCGTCGACCACGATCGCCATCCCGCGGCCCGCCTTCTGCAGCTCGGACAACAGATTCTCCAAGGTGCTCGACTCTGGCACCTGAAGCGCGGCTTGGGTTATCTCGCCCACCGGGGTGACCGGGATCCGAGAAGCGGGAACGGTGATGCTGTCCTTGACATGGACTATGCCCACGATGTCGTCGAGGCCCTCGTCGAACACCGGGAATCTGGAGTGGCCGGTGGCAGCCGAGGTGCGACGCAGCTCGGCGATCGAGTCGTGTCGGCTGAGGCCGACCACCGAGACTCTGGGCACCATGGCGTCCGCCGCAACTTTCTCGGTGAAGGTGATGGCCCGGGTGAGCAGCTCCATCTCCTCGTCGTCGAGTCGCCCTTCCTCCCCGGAGGAGCGGATCATCAGCTCCAGCTCCTCCATGGACCTCACTCCGGCCAGCTCCTCCCGCGGCTCGATCCCGAGTCGCCGCACCGTCCAATTGGCCGAGTTGTTGAGCAACAGGATCAACTGGCGGAGCAGTCTGTTGACCACCTGCATCGGGATCCCGAACCAGACCGCCGAGCGATAAGGGCGGGCGATGGCCAGGTTCTTGGGCACGAGTTCGCCGAACACCATCTGGAATCCGGTGGCCAGAACCAATGTCAACAGGACCGAGATGGCCAGCGACGTCTCCTCGGGAATGAAGGGGATGGCGAGGAGGACCGGCTCGATGAGGCTGGCGACTGCCGGCTCGGCGATCGCCCCCAGGACCAGCGACGTGACAGTGATCCCCAGCTGAGCGCCCGAGAGCTCGAAGGAGAGGTTGCGCAGCGAGTGGAGGATGCGTCTGGCGCCTCGCTCGCCGTCCCGCGCCTTCCGCTCCACCAGGCTGCGGTCGACTGCGACGATGGCGAACTCGCCTGCCACGAAGAAGGCGTTGAGGAGGATGAGGAGGACGACCGCGCCCAACCCGAGGTAGGTACTAATGAACAGGCTCCGGGCTCACGGTCCGCAACAGGATAAATCGAACAGGCGCCTCCACGTTTGTCAGGTGGGCCCGAGGGGTAAATGACGCTCCGGGGACATCAGGGATTCCACAATTGACAGGAGGCTGCAATATGACTGAGAGAGAGCGCGAGATCATCGTGACGGACGCCAGGGGTGGCGGCGGGAACTTCGGCGCCATCATCGCGGGTGTGATCATCGCCGTCGCCCTCATCCTCGGCGTCTGGTACCTCGTCGCCAATACGGGTGACGACGGAGAGGTTTTGCCTGACGAGGTCAACGTCACCATCCAGGAGACAGGTGACGAATAGTCGGGCATTCGCAGCATTCAGAGGCCCCGGCCAATTGCCGGGGCCTCTGCAATGAGGAGGGGGCATGGCCAGGTATCGGGTCAACGAGGAGGGAGTCGCCAGGGCCGAGGAGTTGATCGAGTCCCGGCTCTACGTGATCCGAAGTGAATGGTCCGAGGTCCAGCCCGACGCGGCGGCGGAGAACGCCTATCTGGAAAGTCACGGATGGGAGAAGTACTCCAGTTGGCACATGGGTCTCACCGAGGGCGCCAGGGACGGGACCAAGGGGAGATATGCCTTCGTGTTCGGCGACTTCAGACGTCTGCACCGATCGGGTCTCATGGCGTGCCGATTCAGGGCGACCCAGTGGGACCACAAGGAGATCGAACTCGCTGCCCACGATCTCATCCAGCGACTCGACGCCCGCCGGGGGGGCAGAAAGTAGGGCCTGTCACGGGTTGAGACGACTAAGTCGTCTCAACCAACTGCACCCGCCTCCGCCATGTTGAGCTCGATGAGGCGGTTCATCTCGACCGCGTACTCCATGGGGAGCTCTTTGACTATCGGCTCGATGAACCCGGCCACGATCATCGACGTCGCCTGCTCCTCGGTCAGCCCACGGGACATCAGATAGAAGAGCTGCTCCTCGCCCACCTTGGACACGGTGGCCTCATGGCCGATCTCAGCGTCGTTCTCCTCGATCTCCATGTAGGGGTAGGTGTCCGAGCGGCTCTCGTCGTCGAGAATCAATGCGTCGCATCGGACGAACGACTTGGCGTTCTCGGCACCTGGCTCGACCCGGACCAGACCTCGGTATCCGGAGCGGCCCCCACCTTTGGCGATCGACTTGGAGATGATCGTCGACGTGGTGTCGGGTGCGACGTGGATGATCTTGGCCCCGGCATCCTGATGCTGGCCTTCGCCGGCGAAGGCAATCGACAGCACCTCGCCATGAGCTCCCGGCTCCATCAGCCACACGGCCGGGTACTTCATGGTGAGACGTGACCCCAGGTTGCCGTCGACCCACTCCATGGTGGCGTTTCGATAGGCAGCGGCACGCTTGGTCACCAGGTTGAAGACGTTGTTCGACCAGTTCTGGATGGTCGTGTAACGGCAGCGCCCCCCTTCCTTGACCACGATCTCCACCACAGCTGCGTGTAGCGAGTCGGTGGTGTAGACCGGGGCGGAGCAGCCCTCGACGTAGTGGACGTAGGCCCCTTCGTCGACGATGATCAGAGTCCGCTCGAACTGGCCCATGTTCTCGGAGTTGATCCGGAAATATGCTTGCAGCGGCTGGTCGACGTGGACCCCTGGCGGCACGTAGATGAACGAGCCACCCGACCAGACCGCCGAGTTGAGCGCGGCGAACTTGTTGTCGCTGGGCGGGATGATGGTCCCGAAATACTCCTCGACGATCTCGGGGTAGTCGCGCAAGGCGGTGTCCATGTCGGTGAACAGGACGCCGAGACCCTCCAGATCCTCCCGGTTCCGGTGGTAGACGACCTCGGACTCGTACTGAGCGGTGACTCCGGCCAGATACTTGCGCTCGGCCTCGGGGATGCCCAGCTTCTCGTAGGTGGCCTTGATCGACTCGGGCACCATGTCCCAGTCCTTCTGCTGCTCACCCGCGGGCTTGACGTAGTAGTAGATGTCGTCGAAGTCGATGGTGTTGAGGGCGCCGCCACCACCCCATTGCGGGATCGGCTTGCGCAGGAACCTCTGATAGGCCTTGAGACGGAACTCGAGCATCCACTCCGGCTCCTTCTTCATGGCCGACATCTCCCGGATCACGTCTTCGTCGATACCCTTGCGCGGGGTGAAGGCGTACTCGATTTCGTCGTGCCAGCCGAGCTGGTAGGCACCAAGATCTAGATCAACAGTGGCCACGGGGCAATCACCTCGAAAGTCGTTTCGTATTGGCCTCTCAATGAATTGAACGGGACGGCAGCCTCTGGAATTTCCACTATCCCGATAGTGTGATTGTACCGGAAGGCGAGGGTTTGCGGAAACGACGTCAGGTGCGCAGGTGAGCGACGACCCTGACTATGGGCCAGGCGACGAAATCCATCAGCCCGCTCAGCTCGATGAGCATGCGTCGCACTGTCTGGGGCCGGTCGTAGGGGCTCCGGTAGGGATCGGCCAGATAGCGGGCCTTCAATTCCATGACCCGACTTCCGAGCTCGACGATCTCGTCCTCGTCGAGCGCATCCAGTTCGAGCGGGTGTGTGAACGGCTCGGGATGATCGGCGGCCTCGATGTCGAACCCGTGGGTCTGCAGCGTCGTGACCAGCATCGGGATCTTCAGCCCGAATCCCGTTTCCCCCATCGGTCCCTCGCGTGGGGGCAGACCCAGGTAGCGGACCACTCTGGCCATATCCGCCAGGTGGCCCGTGGCGTCTTCGAGCACCTGGTCCACGGCGGGGGGATCACCTCTGGCCGGGACCGGTTCGAAGGCCCGGAACTGGTGGAAGGCGATGACCAGGCGACCGCCGGGGCGGAGCACCTTGGCGAACTGCTCCACCATGGTGTCCGGGTCGGCGCGGTCGCCTTCCCAGGTGGGGAACTGAAACACCATTCGCGCCGCCGCCACGTCGAACGAAAAACCGGCCAGACGCTCTGCGATGTTCTTGGCTGCGACCCCCTCGAGCCATCTGACAGGCCCATCCGTGTCGGGAGCACCGGTGTCGGGCAGGGTGGCGGTGACGGTCTTCGCTCCGCAGTCGACGAGATACTGGGACAGGTCACCCAGACCTGCGGAGAAGTCGAGGACGTCCGAGCCAGCGGCCATGGCAGGCGGGATGAAGTCTTCCCGCAGGTAGTACACCAGGGGGCGGATCAGATGCCACGAACGCTGGTCTTCCCAACTCAATGCACCACGTCACGTATATGTGACGCCTTACATTAGGTTCGGGCTCATGCCGGTGATAGTCGTCGGTGCCGACACCGAGCAGGGTCGTGCCGTTATCGAGGGGCTGATCGAGCCGGGGCGTGAGGTGCGGGCCTTCGTCACCGATGTCGATGCCGCCACCGAGTTGCGGCAGGCCGGGGTGAAGGTGGCGCTGGGGGACGTCTCCGACGACAGTCATGTCCAGGGCGCTTCGATGAACTGCTTCACTGCGGTGCTGATGACCGAGGCGGCGCGAGACGGTCGGGAGCGATCGTTTGCGACGTCCGAGGAGCAGGTTCTGCGGGGATGGGCAGGTGCGACTTCGGCCTCCGGCGTGACCAGGGTGATCTGGGTCCACGACGGCGAGGCTCCCCGTGTCGAAGTCAAGGAGGTGAGGACCGTCTCCCCTGACCATCCCGGTCTCGTAGAAGAGGTGGTGGCTCTCGACGACGCCCGCACCCTCGCCTGAGCCGGCGAGCGGTCAGCTCAGGACACGTGGTTCGGCTCGCCGGGGTGGACGATCATCCGATCGAGCCGGGACCGAATCTCCACCGCCCTCGAAAATGCCGAGGTCAGGTAAGGGTAAGGATCGATCTCGCCACCCTCGTAGGCCAGCTCGAAGTGGGTGTGCGACCCCGCTCCCTCCGCATTACCCGAGTCGCCGACGAACCCGATGTGCTGTCCTGCCATGACCCGACTGCCGACACGGAGGCCAGGCACCACGGTCAGAGCCCAATCGGCGCCCCCGTTGTCGGTGCCGATGTCGTCGTTGTTGAGATGGATGTACCGGGTTGACCACCCGTCCCGATGGGCGATCTCGATGTAGCGCCCGGCTAGGGACGAGGTGGCGATCACGGTGATGATGCCGTCGGCGGCCGCATAGACCTCGGTCATCTTCGGCGCCATCAGGTCGTTGCCGGTGTGACGGCGACCGCCGGACCGACCGTCACCGAACGACGAGGTGAACTCGGTCGGCTCGGTCTCCTGGGGGAATTCGATCTGGAACGGGGGCTCGGGCGCAGCCGCAGCGGGCAGGGCCGGTAGCAGTGTCGCTGCGGCGATCAGCACCGACAGCGTCTTGGTCAGGGCAGGTAGAACTCTCCCCGGGCGCGACATAAACCCTCCATGTCCTCGGCAAGCAAAACGAGGGACTTTCCTGGGTCCCTCGCAGACAGCGACCCTATGACCGGGCTCGGGGCTACACCAACTCCGCGCCGACAGTGGGGGGCAGCGACAGAGAGTGCGTGAGGGGATTCAGGGCTGGGAGGGTGGTTCGGCGGGCCGGGCCCTCACGCTGAAGCGGAGACGGGACACCGGCTCGTCGTCGACCGAGATCACGAACGAATATGAGCCTTCGCGGCCGAAGAGGAGATTGTTGAATGTGAACGACCGGATCACCCCGAAGTCGGTGGCGGACGGCTGGGCTTGGTTGGGCAGCCTGACCTGGTGGGAGAGTGGCTGGGACAGCAGCGGCGCCCCGTCTGCATCCTGCAATTCGACCGAGAGCTTCAACGTGTCGGCGCCCCAGGAAGAGGGGACCCGGAGACGGAGCCCGATGGCCATGCTGGGGTGACGGGCCGGGAACGTCCGCACCCACAAGGTGTCCCAGCCCCCGCCGAGCACGAACAGCTTGCCTCTCACCGCCTGGACGGCATCGGCCAGGAGTGCCACGTCGACGGTAGGCCCGATCGAATCCGGAGCGCGATCCATCCCGGCAGCCTACGAGGGGGGTTCCGGTCCCGGGTACCTCTCCCCTATCGTTGACCCGAGGAGGTTCCATGTCTGCTCATCAACCACCCGCCCCGGCCACCGGGAAGCTCGGTGTCCTCACTCCCGGGATGGGTGCAGTCTCGACGACATTCGTCGCCGGGGTACTCGCCGCCCGCAAGGGCTACGCCGTCCCCTATGGATCCCTCAGCCAGATGTCGCACATTCGTCTCGGGAAGAGGACCGAGGGCCGCAACCCTCTGATCAGGGACTTCGTCCCCCTGGCCCCTCTCGACGATCTCGAGTTCGGGGGTTGGGACCCGTACTCCGACGACGCCTACACCTCGGCGATGAAAGCCGGGGTCCTCGATCCCAGGGACCTCGAGGGGATCGGCGACGAATTGAGGAAGGTGAAGCCCTACCCGGCCGTTTTCTCCCATCGCTGGGTCAAGAATCTCGAGGGTGTGGACCAGGTGAAGGAGGAGGCCACCCACATGGACCTGGCCGAAGCCCTGATGGGCGACATCGACAGGTTTCGCGGGGAGAAGGTGGTCGACCGCCTGGTGATGGTCTGGTGCGGGTCGACCGAGGCGTACGAGGAGCCAACCGACGTTCATGCCGATCTGGACAGATTCGAGCAGGGATTGAAGGACAACGACCCGAGCATCACCCCGTCGCAGATCTATGCGTACGCCGCCTTGAAGATGAAAGTCCCCTTCGCAAACGGCGCCCCGAACCTGACCGTCGACCTCCCGGCGATGCTGGAGCTGGCCGCACAGGAAGGGGTGCCGATCTGCGGCAAGGACTTCAAGACCGGGCAGACACTGATGAAGACGATGGTCGCGCCGGGGCTGAAGGCGAGGATGCTCGGCGTCAAGGGCTGGTTCTCCACCAATATCCTCGGCAACCGCGACGGCGAGGTCCTCGACGACCCGGACAGCTTCAGGTCGAAGGAGGTCTCAAAACTTGGGGTCCTCGAGCAGATTCTCCAGCCCGAGGTCTACCCCGAGCTCTACGGCGACCTCTATCACAAGGTGCGGATCAACTACTACCCGCCTCGTGGCGACGACAAGGAAGGCTGGGACAACATCGACATTTTCGGTTGGCTCGGCTACCCGATGCAGATCAAGATCGACTTCCTCTGCAAGGACTCGATCCTGGCGGCACCGATCGTCCTCGATCTCGCCCTGTTCATGGACCTGGCCGCCCGATCCGGGCGAACCGGAATCCAGGAGTGGCTGTCCTTCTACTTCAAGAGCCCCCAGGCGGCTCCCGGTCTCTACGCAGAGAACGACCTGTTCATCCAGCTGACCAAGCTGAAGAACAACCTGAGACACATGATGGGTGAGGATCTGATCACTCATCTCGGCACCGAGTACTACGACGAGGCGTGATCGGGGAGGGGATCACCGTCGGCCCATGGCTGATCCCCGAATCGGAGATCGAGGAGAGATTCGAGACGTCGGGTGGGCCCGGGGGCCAGCACGCCAATCGGAGCGAGACCGCGGTCACGCTGCGCTTCCAGGTAGACGCCTCCTCACTACCCGACGACGTGCGGGACAGGCTGAGCCGGCGCTTGGGGCCGCGGGTCGAGGTCACTGCATCTGACACCCGCTCTCAATGGCGGAACCGGGAGATTGCCCGGGACCGCCTCACCGAGATGCTGGAGCGCGGCCTGGTCGAGCCCAAGCAGCGACGGAAGACGAAACCAACGAGACGGGCGAGAGAGCGACGTCTGGCCGCAAAGAAGGCGCGGAGCGAACTGAAGAGAAGCCGTCGTCCCCCGAGCCCTGACTAGCGCTCGAGTTGGCGGCGCGCGGTCCGGTGCCAGTCCTCGATCAACCAGCCGTGAGAAGCGTTCCAGGTCTCCCACACCGATTGGACGTAGCGATCGCCGGCGGCACCGCGCCCCTCCTCCGTGTGCTCCCCGGCCACGTCCGCGATGGTCAGCTCCCACGACGGCGGCATCGGCTCCAGCTTGGGAAAGCCATGCCCGCGCCGACCCGTCTCCACCGTGGCTGTCCGGATGGGAACCGCCATGTCGAGCGTCATCCCGTGACCGAGGACCGCTTCGAGAACGACCAGATGGACCGCCACCGATTGTGTGGCCTGGGGGGAGTCGTCTCCCGGGTGCTGAGCCGCATAGGCGTCGACGATCAGCGGGTGAAGGGAGCCCACTCTCATCGGAGGCTCGCCGGCGAGGAGATGGGTGTAGACGGCCCAGCAGCCCGGTGACGCCCCGATGTAGCGATGTGCAGGGCCATCGCCAGCTTCCACCTCGGCGTGACAACCAGGGCAGATCTCTCTCATGGAGTGACGTTAGGCGCCATTCCCTCATGCCAAAGCCCCGGCAAACACCAGGTCGATTTGCGGAATGTCCGGCTGCGAACGAATGTTCGGTTAATTGTGCCAAATCAGCGAAACACCAGCAATCGGGGGCGCTCAGCGCTCATCGATGAGAGCGGTCGCCTCAACAGCGACGCCCTCAGCCAATACCTGGCGGGGATCGGTGAGCACGAGTTGCTCACTGCAGAGGACGAAGTTCGCCTCGCCCAGGCGATGGAGGCCGGGGCCGAGGCACGTGACCGTCTCGTAACCGGAGTCGACGATCCGGGTGAGCGGACGCGCCTCGAGCGCGCTGTCAAGGCGGGCGAACGTGCCCGACAGAAGTTCGTCGAAGCCAACCTCCGCCTCGTCGTGTCCAACGCTCGGCTCTACGCCGGGAGCAAGGTGGACATGCTCGACTTGATTCAGGAAGGCAACCTGGGTTTGATCCGCGCCGTCGAGAAGTTCGACTGGCGCAAGGGGTTCAAGTTCTCCACCTACGCCACCTGGTGGATCCGCCAGGCCATCACGCGCGGCATCGCCAACACCGGGCGCACCATCCGGCTCCCGGTGCACGCGGGCGACACGCTGGCTCGGCTCCAGAAGGCCCGGGCCCGGCTCGAGCTCAAGCTGGGCCGCCCGGCCACGCTGGCCGAGCTCTCGTTCGAAGTCGAGATGCCCGAAGACAAGGTCACCGAGGCCCTGCGCTTCGCCGCCGAGCCGCT
>DATHUP010000022.1:0-14733 GCA_035462175.1 Acidimicrobiia bacterium
CACACCGGTCTGTGTCTTCCCCGGCTGTCGCATCCCCTCCCTCGACTGTGACCTCGACCACAACCAGCCCTGGGCGCAACACGGACCCACCCAAGAAGACAATCTCGGACCGTTATGCCGCCATCATCATGTCATCCGACACCACCGCTGGACCATCCACCAGCTCCAACCCGGCAGCTACCAGCTGACCAGCCCACTCGGCCACAACTACACCAGCCAACCCCGGGCTCCCTAACTCGACACGCCCGGGACATACCATCGATAGACCAATACGGTCCAAGAGGAGGAGCAGTGTCTTTCCAGCTGAGCATGGTCGGCCTCATCGTCGCGGACATGGGCCCAGCTCTGGAGTTCTATCGACGGCTCGGCATCGACATTCCCCTCGGGGCCGAGGAGAAACCCTTCGTCCAGGTGCAGATGGAGAGCGGGGTGACGATTTTCTGGGACACCTTCTTCGCCAAACGCCACTATCCAGACATGGAACCGCCGAAAGGAGGCTCCCGGGTCATGCTCGAGTTCTTCCTCGCGGATGAGGCCGCGGTCGACGCCAAGTTCGAAGAACTGGTCGGGCTCGGGTACCCGGGCCCGATGGCGCCCGAGCAGACCGTCGGGCCCTACGCGGCCATGATCGAGGACCCCGACGGCAATATCGTCCTCCTCACTGCCGGCTGAGCGTTTTCCGGCAGTCAGCTCACCTTCATCAGCACTTTGAGCGAGGAGGGGTCGTGGACCAGCTCGAAGGCTTTCTCCGCCTCCTCGAGATCGAGCTCGTGGGTGACGATTGGCTCGAGGTCGAGGGAGCCGGCTGCTGCCAAGGCGACTCCGTCGGCGTAGTCGCCGACGACGGCGGCGCGGGGATTGTGCAGGGTCAACTCCTTGTGATAGAGCTGGTAGTAGGGAAGACCCTGGTTTCCCCCGGTCAGCGTGCCGTAGACCAGCACCTCGCCACCGGTGGCGGCCAGGTCGATGGCCTGAGCCAGGGTCGCTTCGGTGCCCACCGCCTCGACCACCAGGTCCGGGCCCCGGCCCTCGGTGACCTCGCCCAGCACAGCCGGAGCCTCGTCTGGCCGTGCCACGAAGTGCGCTCCCGAGGCCGCTGCCAGGTCCCGCTTCCACTCCGACCGGGTGATCCCCACCACGGTCATCCCGCGCAGACGGAGCAGCTGGGCGATGAGCTGGCCGGCCACTCCGAGTCCCAATACCGCCGCCACCCGGCCCGGGAATGACTCGATGGTCTTCACCGCATGGATGCTGGTCCCGAGAACCTGGAGCAGACCCGACGCCTTCTCGGAGACGTCAGAGGGCACCGGGATCAGCCGATTGAAAGGAGCCAGGTGATACTCGGTGAATACCCCGTCCATGTCCCGTCCCAGCAGACCGCCGTTGACACAGATGTTGAATCGGCCGGCACGGCACAGGTGGCACCAGCCGCACGCCACGCCCGGATCCACCAGCACCCGGGTGCCCGCCCCGTACGGCGACCCGTCCGGAGCCGAGACCACCTCCCCGACCATCTCGTGGCCCATGATCCGGGGATACTCCACCGGGATCTTGCCGGCCAGGATCTTGGTGTCGGTACCACAGATCCCGACCTGTCCGACCCGGACCAGCACCGAGCTCCCCGGGTCGGGCTCGGGCACGTCGGTTATCTCGATACTGTCCGGCGCAACCACGCGAACTGCTCTCAAGGGTCTCCTCGCAGGGGTTGGATCATGGTAGAGCAGGCGAATACCGCCCCGACAAACCTCCCGGTGACGGGTCGATCCGGGCTCGAGTTTGTAGGCTCTACCGGATGGACCAGATCCCCGGGCTCCGCATCTCACCGCCGGAGGAGGGCTTCGCCGCCACGCGGCAGACTGCCCACGAGTTCGTGCGGAGCGTCCTTCGCCGCGCCATCCTCAACGGCGAGCTGGCCAGCGGGAGCCGTCTCGTCCAGGCCGAACTGGCCGCCATGCTCGACGTGAGCACAACTCCGGTGCGCGAGGCGCTGCGGGATCTGGCCACCGAGGGGCTGGTCCAGTTCGATCCCCATCGAGGCGCCATCGTCTCCGAGCTCAGCGCGGAGGACGTCCACGACATCTACGAGATCCGGCGTGTGCTGGAGCCGCTGGCGATGAGACAGGCAGTGCCCAACGTGGGCGATGCGCTCCTCACCCAGCTGCACCGCCTCCACAAGGGGATGCTCGACGAGCCCCATTCGGTCGATTGGGTCGATCGCAACCGGGTATTTCACATGGCGGTCTACGAGACTGCGGCGTCACCCCGGCTCGCTGCCATCATCCGCAACCTCCAGGACGCTTCGGTGATGTACATCGGTGCCTCCCTGAAACACAAGCCCGGCTTGCGTGAAGAGGCCAACCACGGGCACGCCGCGATCCTGGACGCACTGGAGAAACGCGATGTCGAGGCGGCGGTGAAGGCGCTCGACGATCATCTCCGCACCTCCATCGACGCATTCGACGCGGCCGAAGAGAGCTGAGGCCCGGCTCAAACCACCTCCGAGGGCGGGCCCAGATCGTGGGGAGCCCCCCGATCCGAGAGGAGGTTGATCGCCACCCCGAGGATGACGAGGAGAAGGCCGGCGGCGAGGGTGGTCGTCACCGGCTCCCGGAGCAAGATGGCCGATGACACCACGCCGACCACCGGTACCGCCATGAGGGTGAGATTGGTCGACACGGCGGCCACGTTGCGCAGGACCACGATCTGGGCGAGGAAGGCGACACCGGTGGCCAGCACGCCCTGATAGAGGACCACCCAGACCAGCTGCGGGGTCCAGTCGATCACCGGTGGGCCGTCGACCACCATGCCGAGGGTGACCATGATGATGGCGGCGCCGACGAGCTGCCATGGGGCGGCCTCGAGAGGGGTCATAGTCCAGCGATGGCCCCTGATGTGGACTGCGGTTGCAGCGTTGACGATGGCGGCCAGGATGAGGAGGCCGTGGCCGAGGGTCACATCAGACTGGCCCCAGTCGAAGCTCCACGGCTCGAAGAGGACCACCACGCCGGTGATGCCCAGGGCGAGTCCTGCCCAGCGGCGCCCCGTCATACGCTCGCCGAGGAAGACGGCGGCGATGGGCACCGTCCATAGCGAGGTGGTCCAGACCACCACCGAAGACCTCCCTGCCGGCACCAACTGCAAACCTGTGAAGACGAGGATGAACACCGTGGTGAGGCGGAACACGGCCATCGAGGCGATGATGGGGAGATCGCGTCGCGGTGGCACCGCCAGGTTGCGGCTGGCCAGGCCCATTGTCATCACCACCGCGGCGGCGCCGCTCACCCGGAACACACCCATCCAGATCGGGCTGATCGACTTGACCCCGGTGGCCATGACCGGCCAGTTGAGACCGAGCACCAGCACCACTGTCGCCAGCAGCACGTAGATGGCGGGACGGGTGAGACGCCGATCCTCAGCCGTTCCCCCGTCGTCGAGCCAGATCAGGTCCTTCATGCGGCCGGTCACGCGGCTCTCCCCGGGAGCCTCGACGTTATCGTGCCCCCACCTGTCACCCGACGAATGCGGTCATCATGAGGACAATCGACATCCACTGCCATCTGGCGACGCCTGCGAGCAGGCCGCCTGTGGACCCCTACCGGCGCCCGGAGGCCGAGCCCTACGACTTCTACATGGGCGAGGACTCCAAAGACCACAACACGGTGATGTTTCCCAGCATCAGGGATCAACTCACCAATGCCGAGGCACGGATCGAGCACATGGACCGGATGGGCGTGGACCTCCAGGGACTGGCCACCTTCGTCTCCGAGTACAACTACTGGGCGCCCGCAGAGGCGGGGGCGGAGTCGGCGAGGATCCAGAACGACAACCTGGCGGCGGTCGTGGCGGACAACCCGGCCCGCTTCGTGGGGATGGGTGCGACGGTCCCGCTCCAGGACATCGACCTGGCCATCGCCGAGATGGATCGGGCGGTCGACGACCTCGGGTTCAAAGGGCTCCAAATCGGGGGGACGATCGACGGGCGCAACCTCGACGAGCCGGAGTTCAGGCCTTTCTGGGCGGCGGTGGAGGCAAAGGGCATCCCGGTCATCCTGCATCCCAGCGGATACCCCGAGGGCCGGCGTCTCGGAAGCTACTTCCTGGTCAACTGCATCGGGAACCCGCTGGAGACGATGGTGGCAGCCACCCGGATGATCTTCAGCGGGCTGTTCGAGGAGCATCCCGGGATCAAGCTGGTCCTGTTGCACGGGGGAGGGTATCTGCCCTTCTACTGCTCGAGAGCCGACCACACCTGGGAGGTCCGCCCCGAGACCCGGGTGTCGATCCCCGATCGTCCGCCCAGCCACTACATGAAGCGTCTCTACTACGACACGATGGTGTTTCAACCGCTCTACCTTCGTCACCTGATCGAGGTGGTCGGGTCCGACCGGGTGATGCTGGGGACCGACTTCCCCTTCGACATGGCCGAAACCGACCCTCGCCGTCTCATCGCCGCGACCGAAGGGCTCACCGATCAGGAGCGCGAGGCCATCTCCGGGGGGAATGCCGCCCATTTGTTCGGGATCGGCTGAGCTGTGGCTCATGAGCCGGTGCCGGTCGGTTGCGGCCGGTCGGGGTCATAGCTGTAGTTGCGGAACTGGGGTGCCCAGCGTCCGATAGCGAGGGCACCGAGGACACAGGCGAGGCCCCCCGACACCACCGAGAAGCGGACCGAGGTGAGCGCAGCCACGACCCCTGCTTCGACGTCGCCCAACCTCGGTCCGCCGGCGACCACTGCGGTGTGCATAGACGACATGCGGCCCCGCAGCTCGTCGGGTGCACTCAGCTGCAGGATCGTGCCCCGGAAGATGGCGGAGATGACGTCCGCCCCTCCGGCCAGACCCAGCATCACCAGTGCCAGTGGCAGAGAAGTGGTGAGCCCGAAGATCGCCATCGCCAGCCCCCAGCCGATGACAGCGATGATCGTTGCCCGTCCTTGCCGCCGCACCGACCCCACCCAACCCGAGGTGACGGCTCCGATGAGGGCGCCGACACCGGGAGCGGCATAGAGCAGGCCAACCGTGAAGGCGTCGCCGCCGAACAGCTCGGTCCCGATGGCGGGGAACAGGGCCGTCGGCATCCCGAAGACCATGGCATTGAGATCGATGAGCAGGGTGGCCTGGATGACGCGCCGATCTCTGAGGAATCTGAACCCCTCGACGATGGACGACAGCTCGAACTTGCGTCTTCCCCCCTCGACCTGGATCTCGGGGAGACGTCGCATCAGGAGGGCGCCGACGAGAAACATGACCATCTCGGCGCCGTAGCTGAAGGGGAGGCCGGCGGTCGCGATGAGCAAGCCGGCAATCGCCGGAAACGCGGCGTGGGCGACATTTGTCATCGTCTGGTTGAGCGCAAAGGCCCTGGAGAGGAGTGCCGGCCCGACCAGCCCGGGAACGATGGCGTGACGGGTGGGGGAGTCGATCCCGGAGATTCCGGCATTGACCGCGCTGAGCACGTACAACGGCCATATCGCGGGGGCATCGAGCAACGAGTTCCACATCAGCCCCGCCGCGGTGGCAGCCAGCCCCAGTTGCGACACCACCAGCAGGATCCGGCGATCGACTGCATCGGCGAGTGCTCCGCCCACAATGGACACTATGAGCAGCGGTACGAGTTGGGCGAGGCCGAGCATGCCCACCGCCAGGGTCGAGCCGGTCTGCTCGAAAACCTGGAAGGGGACCGCAACGATGGTGAGATTCCGACCGGCCTGGACGAAGAACATCCCGGCGTAGAGCCAGCGATAGGAGGGCACTTCCCGGAGCGGGGTGATGTCCACCACCGCCATCCGTCCCCAACGTCGAAACCGATCCCGCAACTGATCACCCTTCCCCTGGCCTCGCCCGGGTCACCATTGGGGAGATCCACGGGAAGCTGACCGTTGACCCCGCATTGTAAAGCGGTCTTGTGGGGACCTAGAACGTCCCCCGGTACGACCCACCGTCGAGCTGGAGGTTCTGGCCGGAGATGTACCCCGCCTGGGCGCCGCACAGGAAGGCGCACGCGGCCCCGAACTCCTCGGGACGACCCATCCGCTTGGCGGCGATGCTCTCCACGATCTCCTGTCGCGCCTCTTCGTAGGTGATGCCGGCGGACTCCGCCCGCTGCTGAGCCATGTACACCTGACGCTCGGTGTCGATCCGCTCCGGGAGAAGGTTGTTGATGGTCACGTTGTACTCGGCCACCTCACGGGACAGAGCCTTGGCCGCCGCGGTCAGACCGGTGCGGGCGCCCGCGGAAAGCCCCATAACCGCGAAGGGGGATTTGACCATCTGGGAGGTGATGTTGACGATGCGCCCGAAGCGCCGCCGTTTCATCCCGCCCACCACGCCCCTGATCATCATCAACGGGGCCAACATGTTGGACTCGACGGCCCTCAGCCAATCCTCGTACTCGAAGTCCTCCCACTTCCCCGGGGGTGGGCCCCAGTTGTTGTTGACCAGGATGTCGGGGTCGGGACAGACCTCGAGGAGATGGTCCCGGCCGTCGGCGGTGTTGATGTCGGCGACGACGGTGACCACATCCACGCCGGCCCGGCTCCTGATCTCCTCCGCGGCGCGATCGAGGTTGTCGACACCGAGCCCGTTGATGACGACATTCACCCCCTCGTTGGCCAGGGCCAGGGCGCAGGCCCTCCCCAGCCCCCGGCTGGACGCGGTGAGCAATGCGGTCCTTCCGCTGATTCCTAGATCCAATGCGGGCCCTTTCCGGCCGGGGAGGATACGAGGGTCACTCGAGGTTCGGGGTCAGGGTCTCGGGGACCGCCTGCCACATCACCCCGGCGCCGAGCAATCCGATCAACGCCACCGCCACCGGGGCCGCCCCGAGTGTGGCCACCGACGTGACCGCGGCCACCAGCAAGGGCCCACCTGCCGTGCCCACATCGGTGACCAGGCGCCAGAGACCGAGGAACTGGCTCCTCCCCAGCTCCGGGGAGAGGTCGGAACCGAGGGTCAGGTTGATGCCCGATCCGAGACCGTTGGCGAAGCCGAGGAAGACCCCGACCGCCAGCACACCGCCGAATCCGGAGGTCAAAGGGATGAGGGCCATGCCCACCGAGAGGAGGAGGAGGCAAGGGATCGCCGTCCAACGACGGCCGTGCCGATCCATGATCATCCCCACCGGGTAGAAGAGCAGCATCTCGACGGCGGACGAGGCGCCGAAGATGAACGACACCTGGCTCGCGTTGAGCCCGATCTGGTCACCCCATAGAGGTATCACCGCCTGACGCGAGCTGCGAAGGACCTGCACAGTGACCGCCACGAAACCGGCCGTGGCCAGATTCCACCGATGGGCGCGGGCGATCGTCCGCATCGACACCGGCTCGATCGTCGGCGACGTCGAAGCGGTCGGTTCCCCCGGTGCCAGCACCAGGCTGACTGCGGCGGCCACGGCGAGAGCGGCCTGGATGAAGAACGGGCCGGGCAAGCCCAGCGGCACGACGGCTAGACCGCCCAGCAACGGGCCGATGAACTGCCCGATCCGCATGGTGCCGCCCATGATCGACATCACCCGGCCCCGATGGCGGAGCGGGGCAGCCTCCGTGGCAAAGGAGAGCCGGGCCAGGGCCCAGACCGACCAGGCGCATCCCATGACCAGGATCAGCCCGGCATAGAGGGGGAGCGAGGGGCGGAGGCCGACGGCGAAGGCGATGCCGGCGAGGGCAACGGTGGCACCGGTCATGGCGCGGCGGTCGCCGTAGCGGGCGACCAGGATGCCGGCGGGGACGTCGAACAGCATCGTGCCGATCCCGCGCAGTGCGACCACGGCGCCGGCCACGGCCGGAGAGGCGCCGAGATCGAGGGCGAGGAGGGCGATGACGGGGACTGCCGCCCCCTGGCCGATTGCAAACAGGAGGTTGGGGAGATAGACCGAACCCGTCAGCGAGCGGATCTTGAACTGTTCGGGTGGTTCGCGGCTCACTCCGCCGAGGATGCCAGCATCCGGTGCACCCACTCCGCGCTGACCGGATGATGGTTGACCAACACGCCATGGTCGACGAGAGCATGCTCGATGGCGGAGACGACGGCGGCGGCGGCGGGGATGGTTCCTCCCTCCCCGGCGCCCTTGGCCCCCAGGGGATTGGTCGGGGACGGGGTCTCGGTGTGGATCTTGACCAGCGGCGGCATGTCGACTGCGGTCATGAGGCGATAGTCCATGAAGGAAGTGGTCAGGGGCTGGCCCGCCTCGTCGAAGCGGATCTCTTCCATCAGGGCGTTGCCCAACCCATGGGCTACGCCTCCCTCGATCTGCCCGTCGACGATCATCGGGTTGATCAGGGTGCCGCAGTCGTGGACGACGACGTACCCGACCACCGTCACCAAACCGGTCTCCGAGTCGATCTCGACCTCGGCGACATGGGTTCCGTAGGTGTACCCCAGACCGTCGAAGGGGAGGACCCGTTCCACCGAGAGCCCGGGTTGCTGCTGCCCGTCGGGCAGCGATGCCCCCAACTTGGGCTGTAGACCGGATGCGAGCTCGCCCAGAGGGATCTCGGTGCCCGGCTGGCCCACCACCATCGCCGCCCCGTCGATCAGGACGATGTCGTGGGGGGAAGCCTCCAGACGCTCGGCCGCGAGACCCTTGATCGTCTCGGCCAGGTCACCGGCGGCAACATGGACCACCGAGGCGGCCGTCTGCCCGGTCCGGCTGGCCACGGTGGCGACCCCGTGCCCGTAGCTCGCCGTGTCGCCCCCCCGGACTCTGACCCGATCCGGGCTCACCCCGAGATCGCCGGCGCAGATCTGGGCGAAGACGGTGGCGTGCCCCTGCCCCTGTGATCCGGCTCCGGTCTCCACGAGAACGTCGCCGTTGGTCAGGACCTCCATCCTCACCCCCTCGTAGGGGCCCAGCCCGGTGTCTTCGACATAGGAAGCGATCCCGTACCCGCGGAGACGGCCCTCCCGGGCCGATGCGGCCCTTCGCTCCCCGAACCCCTCGAGATTCGCCGCGGCCAGCGCCGCGTCCAGGGCGGCCGGGTAGTCGCCTCCGTCGTAGGTGACCTTGCGACCATCCGACGCGGTGATGTCGACCTGATAGGGAAAGGCGTCCGCAGGGACGAAATTGCGTCTCCGCACCTCGGCCCGGTCGATTCCCAACTCGCGGGCGACGGCATCGACCACCCGTTCCACGGCGAAGGTGGCGTTGGGACGGCCGGCGCCCCGGATGGCGCCGGTGGGGGTGGCGTTGGTGAAGACCACGTCGATCTGTGCGTCAAGGGCGGGTATGGCATAGGGCCCGGACATGAGCCGCAGGGTGGTCATGGGGACCACGATCCCGTAGGGCACGAAAGCACCGGAATCGTGGACCAGACGTGCCCTGAGGGCGAGGATGCGGCCATCTCCGTCCACCGCCGCCTCGAGCCTGCCACTCTGGCCCCGCTGCTGGTTGGTGGCTACGAAATGCTCCCGTCTCCGCTCGGTCCACTTGACCGGTCTGCGCAACCTGAGAGCGAGGGCGGCGACGACGTACTCCTCGGCGTAGATGGCGGCTTTGGGGCCGAACCCGCCCCCGACATCGGGCGCAACCACCCTGACCTCGTCGGGCGAGAGACCGAGATAGGAGGCGAGATGGGCTCGCACCGCATGCGGCGCCTGGGTGGATGTCCACACGGTGAGCCGTCGATCGACGTCGTCCCAGCGGGCCAGCACGGCCCGGCCTTCCATCGAAGCGAGCGCCCCGCGATGCTGGTCGACATCGACACTCACCACCCGCTCGGCCGCGGCGAAGGCACCTTCGACGTCACCGAAGCCGGCGGCGAGGGTGGCCACCAGATTCGAGCCCGAGCCCTGATGGGCCGGGGCAGCGTCGGGATCGAGCGCCTTGCGGTGGTCGATCACCACAGGAAGGGTGTCGTATTCGACCTGCACCGCGTCGGCGCAGTCCACAGCCTCGCCTGCGCTCCCCGCCACGACCACTGCGAGCGGTTGGCCGACGTAGCAGACCTCGTCGAGGGCGAGGGGAGGGGCCTGGATCGACTGGGTGATCACCGGCGACGGGTATTGGTTGGGCATGGGGCGGTCCAGCCCGAGGTCGAAACCGGTGAACAAATCGCCCCGGCAGCCGCGGTCCGGATCGATGGTGACCGCGCCGAGGCTGGCATGCGCCTCCACGCTGCGGACGAAGACGGCGTGGACCATCTCCTCCATGACGATGTCGTCGACATAACGACCCTGGCCGGTGACCAGGCGCGGGTCCTCGAGCCGGCGAAGCGGGCGGCCAATCACCGTTCCAGCCCGCCGAGATCTTCCAGGAAGCGGCACAGCGCGGCCGCATCGAGGTCTCCCAGCCCGGCCTCGCTGGATTGGGCATACACCGGGACCGCGGCGTCGAGCAGCGGGGTCGGTGCGCCCACAGACCTGGCGTAGTCCCGGATCAGGGTGGAGTCCTTGAGCAGGATGTCGAGCCGGGCCGCCGCCGGGTAGTCGTCGGCGACCATCATCGGGCCCCGGATCTCGAAGATCTTCGACGAGCCCACCCCGTCCTCCATGACCTCCTGCACCCGAGCCGGGTCGAGCCCGGCGGCAATGCCGAGCACATGGGCCTCGGCCGCGGCGAGACCATGCACCGCAACCAGGAGGTTCGCGATGTACTTCATCTTGGAGCCGTTGCCGAACTCACCCAGGTAGTGGGTGGAACGGCCGATCGCATCGAAGACGGGGCGGGCGCGCTCGAAGCCTTCCCGGCTGCCCGAGGCGAACACCACCAGTGTGGCGTCGGCTGCCTGGAGGCCGGTGCCGGAGAGGGGCGTGTCGAGGAGGTCGACTCCCGCCGCAGCGAGAATCTCTCGGGCGTCGAGCTTGGCCTGGAGGGGGAACGTGCCTGTTTCCAGGCAGACCAAGCCAGGATGGCGGTCACGGGCGATCTCCTCGGCCACCGAGGCCAGGGCACCAGTGGTCGGCAGGGAGAAGACCACCAGCTCGGTGGCGCCGGCTACCTCGCCTGCGTTCGAGGCGGTCTCGCCGCCGATATCGGCGAACGTCGCGTTCTTCTCCGGGTCGATGTCGAACCCCAGCACCTGATGACCGGCCGCCAGCAGGTTGCGGCCCATCGCCGAGCCCATCACCCCCAGCCCGACGACTCCAATCCGCTCAGACATTCTCTTCTCCGTTCATGGTGAGGGCGGCGACCAGCCCGGTGTGACCGTCGATGGCCACGATCTGATCGCCCTCGGGAACTTCCACCCCGGACACGGCCGGGATGCCCAGCGCCCGGGCCGACTCGAAGAGATGGGCCGCGGGGCTGCCGGTGGCGGTGACGAGGCCGGCCGCGTCCCACAGCAACGGCGCCAGGTTGGGGATGGGGCGGGGTGAGGTGATCACGGCGCGAGCTGTGAAGAGATCCAGGTCGCTCGGGTCGGCGATGTGACGGCGCAACCCGGCTCCGATCCCGGGAGATGCCGCTGTCCCCTGCTGATGCTCTCCGGCCCCCAGGACGACTGCGGCCACGAATGGCTCCCAACGTCCCACGCCCAGCCGGGGCAGGACGGCGTCGTCCTTCGAATTCAGCTCCTCCACCAACGCGATCAGTCGGCGGGCGCGGGATTCATCAGCGGGTGTCAGTCCGGAGATATGGTCGAGGGCCGGGATCGGATCCGGTCCGAGGACCCCCGCCATGCAGGCGCGGGAGGCGGAGAGCGCCTCTGCGGCGGGCATTCCCCACACCTGGGCCACCAGCTCGTCGCGCAGCTCTCTGGCCAGCGACAACGGGTCGGGTGCCTTCTCGACCTCGCCAGGGGCTGTTTCGGGGAGCCCGGCCAACGCCCAGGGGAGGATCAGCTCGTCGCCGAGGCGCCCCCCTGCCCGGGTCACCAGACGGGCGATCGCGATCATGCGTGGGTCGACCAGCCCGGTCGGGAGGGGAGGCGCTGCGACCGGCGCCGTCGGGGAGACGCCGAGTTGCAGTATCCAAACCTGGCCGTCCAGTGCCCATTCACATTGGTTGGCGTCGAGGGACGTCTTCGCCCTCCGGATCCAGACTGCGATCTCGTCCAGCGCGGGACGGCCGACCAGTTCGATCAGCTCGTCTCCATGCCACTCCCCGGGCGTTGGGCTGTGTGCATCGTGACCTGTGCTCCACCCCTGGAGCAGGGGGGCCGGTGATCCCTTCACCCCGGTGACCCTCACCGTCCCTCCATCTTCGATGGTGGCCGTGCCACCCGCTGCCGGGGACAGCGCGGGTTGCACCAGCACCGCCATCCCGAACGAGCCGGGCTCGACACCTGCCGCCTCCTGCCGTTCCAGGGCAGCGACCCCGAACGCCGAGGCCCAACATCCGACGACGGCCTTGGGCAGGTCGCCGGGGGTGAGCTCGAGGTAGGAGGAGAATGCCCCCGACCACTGGCCCGAGCCCTCCAGTACGGTGGAAGAGCGGGCCACGAGATTCTCACCGAGCCGGGAGCCCGCCACGGTGAGCTCGTCGGCGATGCCAAGCGGCTCCGCGGTCATTGCCAGCCTGGCTCCCCCCGACCCGCGCTCTGGCAGGGTCAGGGCGGCCAGCCGCATGTGTCCCCGGGACTCGGCAATCTCCACGACGAGCCCGGGGAGGATGGGGAGCCCGTTGCGCCGGCCCATCGCCAGCCACGCCGCCTTTGCCCCGACCCGGCCCGGGTCGAGACCGGCCTCGGTGTCGAGGTCGACGATCACTCGGTCAAGTGACCGAGATGATCTCGTGTTGCTTGTAGGTGGAGACCATCTCGTAGCCGGTTTCGGTCACGTAGAGCATCTCCTCGAGCCGCACACCGTGGTCGTGGAGCTTGCCGTGTTGGGTCTCGAGGGCGAAGGTCATCCCGGTCTTGATCTCGACGGGGTGGTCGAGGGACCAGATCCGTGAGATCACCGGCGGGTCGTACTGGGCCAAGCCGAGACCGTGTCCCCAGTTGTTGGCGGCGGCCTGGTCCTCCTCTTCGTAGCCCCATGCCTCCTTGGCCGAGGGCCACTTGGAGGCGACGTCTGCGGTGGTGACCCCCGGCTTGACCATCTCGATCGAGTCCCACAGCCACTTGTGGGCGGCGTCGTAGGTCTTCTGATGCTCGTCGGTCGGTGTCCCGCCAACGCAGTACGTGCGGTACACGCAGGACTTGAACCCGTTCCAGGTGAGGGCGGCCAGGTCGATGATCACCAGCTCGCCGGGTCGGATCATGCGGTCGGAGAAGTTCCTCCAGTTGGGCCAGGCGTTGGGGCCGGAGGAAACGATGACGTCTTCGACGTCTTCCATTCCCGGGATGGAGTAGAGCTTCTCGAACCCGAAGGCGGCCACCTCGTTCTCGGTCAACCCGGGCTTGATGAAGTTGGTGATCTCGTAGTGGACGTAGTCGCAGATGGCGCCGACTATGGAGAACGCCTTGATCTCGTCGGGGCTCTTGATCGCCCTGGCGTTCATCATCGGGGTCATCCCGTCGGTCCAGTTGATCTGCCGCTTCTCGAACTCCCGCATCAGGTTTATGTCGATGAAGTCGACACCGAGGGGCTGGTCCTTGACTCCCGCCTCTTCGAGGTCGTTGAGGAGCGAGTCGACGAACTTGTTCACCTGTTGCTCGGCGGCCGGGCCGACCGCTCCCTTGATCCAGATGTAGGAGTGCCGGATGTTCTCCTTGGGGATCCACGGGTTGTGCACCTCGAGATGGAACCCGATGTCGCCCTGCTCGTAGACAATCGGCGGCTTGCCGGCAGGGAGCACCACATAGCGGAGACCGGGCTTGAGCCGGTTCCAACCGGGGGTGAGGGTCGAGGAGACGTAGCGCATGTTCTCGTCGTAGAAGAGCAGGAGGGCCCCGAGCCCGGCCCTCTCCATCTCGGCGTGGGCCCGCTTCAGGCGCCAGTCACGGACATTGGCCCAGTTGATGCCCTCTTTCCAGTCGGTGCTGAGCGTGAAAAACGCTTCTCTCATTGCGTGGATCCCTCCCTCGGGTTGTTTCAGTCGACCTTATCCGGAATGACTTCCCGGACGATGTCCATGAATTCGTCGTCGTCGAGCAGACCTTTCTTGGCCAGCGAGCGGCCCTTGACCTCGGTCAGGATGGCTTCGATCTCCTTGGTCTCGGCGTCGTGAATTCCGTGTCTGCCCAGCCAGATCGCCACCGAGTCGAGGCCCGAGCCCTTGCCCAGCACGATCTTCGGGGCTGCCTGGCCGACCAGCTCGGGTCGGAAGGGGAACGGCTCGGTCAACTCGTCTCCGACGTTTTTGACCCAGGTGGCGATGATCCCCGATTCGACGTTGAAGAGCATGTCCCCGGTCACCGGGCGGTTCCCGGGTTGGGTCACCCCGGAGAGATCGGCCACGAGTCGGGCGATCTCGGTGAACGTCTCGGTCTTGATGCCGGTGTCTATCCCGTACATGGTGAGCAGGGCGAGGACTGTCTCCTCGGTCGGGGCGTTCCCGGCTCGCTCCCCGAGCCCGCTCACCGTGGTGTGGATCACCGAGGCGCCTTCGGCCACGGCCAGGGCGGTGTTGGCCACACCCATCCCGAAATCCAGGTGGAAATGGGTCTCCAAGGGGACGTCCATCCGCTCCCGGATCCGCTGGGTGTAATAGCGGATGGCGTGCGGAGAGGTGACGCCGAAGGTGTCGACCAGGGCGATGTTGTCGACGTGGCCATGGGTGGCAACCTGCTCCAGGTCGTCGAGGAGCTGGGTCATCGTGGTGGCTCGGGTGGCGTCGATGGGGAAGAAGGTCACCTTGAGCCCGTTGTCGTGAGCGTATTTGGTCGCCTCGACCGACGCCTCGATCGCCTTCTCC
>DATHUP010000023.1:0-56073 GCA_035462175.1 Acidimicrobiia bacterium
CCGCCGAGCCGATCCTCGGGCACGCCGTCGCCGTCGTCCCACACCTCGATATCGACAACGCCGTCGCCGGTGGAGATCTCGACCCCGATGTGCGGGCCACCATGACGGGCCGCGTTCGAAACCAGGTTGACCAGGACGTGACGCAGCCGCGGCGCGTCGGTGGACACGGAAGCGTCGCCCCCGGACCTCTTGACGGTCAACCCGGCACGCTGGAAGGGAAGGAGAGCGGCATCCACCACTTCGGACACCCTCGTCGGGCTCAACTCGATCTCGACCCCGGTGCTCTCCAACCTGGCCGCTGCCAGCAGGTCGTCGACCATACGAGTCATCTCCGCGGCCTCGTTGACGATGATCTGCGAGAGCTCTCTCCCCGTCGCCGGGTCGTCACCTCCCCCGTCGGCCAGGACCTCGGCGAACCCGTATATCGATGTCAGCGGGGTTCGCAGCTCATGGGAGAGACCGGCGATGAACTCGTCCTTGGCCCGCCCCACCTCCCGTTCCTTCTCCAGCTCCAGATCCACCTTGAGTCGAAACTCGCGCACTTGGCGACGGGCGATATAGCGATAGATGAGCACCGCGGCACCAGGTATCGCCAGCATGAGGAAGAACTGGATGAAGGATGTGGTGCGGCGGGCCTCCGCGGTGTTGGCATCGATCCGGGCCTGGATGGCGGTCTGCTCCGACTGGAGCGAATCGACCAGGTCGATGTATGTCCGCTCGGCGTCGGTCATCAGACGGTCCTTGGCCGTAGCGTGGTCTTCGCTGTCGAGTGCCGCTATCACCTGATCGACCCGGGCGAGGAAATGGGTCATGGCGGCCAGGGAGACACTTGCTCCTGCACCGTCGCGGAGCTCGGCGAGCCGGCTGCGCGCATCACCCGCCTCGCCCATGGCAGCGGCCAGGTCACCATCGGTGACCAACGCGGTGCTGGCGAGCTCGGCGAATGTCGTCGCCTGGACCAGGGCGGCCCTGGTCAGGGCGGCCGTGCCCAGTGAAGCGTTGGCATGGTGCAACTCTTCGGCGTTCCGGGCCACCTGGGCTGCACCCACGGAGTTTGCGAAAGCGAGACCGACGACGAGGACGGCCAGAATCAGCGTCGCCCCTATGGCAACGATCACCGCACGCCGACGTGCAGTCCGACCGATCGGGCGCTCCGCCCCCATGAGGGGTTATCGGAGATTTCCGCGGGTTTTCTTGAGGGCCGGGTGGTCGATTGACGGACGGTGACACCGGTGTAGGAAGGCTGTTCCGTTGATTTGATCAAATCACAGGGGTGTAATTTGTCCTTGGCAGGTTGTAGGTTATCGAACAGATGTTCGATTACGAGTGGAGACCGGACAACCTGGATGCAATTGCCCCGGGCCCAGACCTGGCCCTGGCACTGGCCCGAGTGGACCGTCAGCGACTCGGAGGCCACGATCGGATCGAACTGCTCAAGGCCCGCGCCCGGCAGTTGGCGCACGAGCAGGCACAGCTCTATGCGGACATCCAGTCGGTCTCCGAAGCCATCGGCGAGATGTACCACATCGATGATCTCGAGGAGCGTTTCCACACGGCTTGCTCAGAGGTTCGGGTCGCACTCACCCTCACCCGCCGCAGCGCCGAAGCCCAGGTCGATATGGCGTTCAACCTCAGAGAGCGACTCCCCCGGGTGTGGTTGGCGCTCCACCAGGGGATCGTCGACCTGCTTAGGGCAAGAGTGATCTGCGATCAGACCATCCACCTGCCTCGTGAAGAGGCGAGACGAGTCGCCGATACTGCCCTTCTCTCCGCGCCCGATCTGACCACCGGACAGCTGAGAGCCCGCATCCAACGTCTCGTCATCGCCATCGACCCCGTCTCAGCCAGAGATCGGTACGAACGGAGACTGGAAGAGAGGAGGGTGGTGCTGGACGCTGGAGAAGATGGTACCGCCAACCTGCACGGTCTCCACCTTCCCGCCGCCGATGCCAATGCGGCGATGCGACGGATCAACCGGCTCGCCCGTGCTGCCAAGACCAAAGGCGATCCGAGGACGATCGACCAGATCCGAGCCGATGTCCTCCTCGACCTGCTCGCCTCCAGGAGACAAAACGGGAGGGACGGCGATCGAGGCGTCGTCGACATCAGGGTCGACCTCGACACATTGGCCGGCTTGGACGAAAGTCCGGGGCTGATCCCGGGATGGGGACCCGTCATCGCCGACATCGCCCGCAAGATCGCCCGCGAGCAGGACGAATCGGAGTGGCGGATCACCATCACCGACGAGGACGGGCGGCCGATCGGGGTCACCACCACCAAACGAAGGCCGACGGCGACTCAAAGACGACAGGTCGAGGCGCGGAATCCCACCTGTGTCTTCCCAGGATGCCGAATGCCCGCCAGTCAGTCCGATCTCGATCACGAGCATCCCTGGTCCGAAACCCATCTCACTCCGAGCATCGGCCTCGAGCCGTTGTGCCGGCATGACCACGTCAACCGTCATCAGCGACATTGGACACTGCGACAGGTCGAACCGGGGGTCTACGAATGGGTCAGCCCCCTCGGCCACAAGTACCTACGTCGCCCCGAGCCTCCCTGACCGGTTTGCCGCACTTCCCCAACCTGCCGGCCCACGAGAATCGGCAGGCGAGCCCGCATGCAGCGTCCAGCAACGTAACCCGGGACGGCGGTGCGGCGATTACGAAAGGTGACGGACGGGCCGTCACCCGGGGTTTGACACGAGGTTGATATCTATGTCGTCGTTCGCTGCAAGGCTCCGCATGCCGGGCCGCTCCCGACTCCCGATGGGTGTCGAGGTCGACATCTTCCGAGAGCGGATGTCCCTGATGGCCGGCGATCGGAAGGTTGGGGATTGGGCGCTGGAGGAGCTCGACATCAAGTCCAAGTCCGACGGCTTTCACGTCACCGTCGACGGCGAGGAGATCATCCTCAACGTGACCGATTCCACCCGATTCGCCGCCGAGTTGGGAATCACCGGGCGTCGACCCGTTCCCCTGGTCGAAGTCAATGCGTCCAACCTGCCCCGGAGCGGCCTGGCTTCGATCAAGGGTCAGTTGAACTATCAGAGAGCCTTCAACGGGGAGCCCGCCTCGTCTCTTCTGCCCGCCGAGACAAGCTCCGATGGCAGTCAGGTCGAAGAGATACGGCGTCGCATCTCCGAGGTAGCCGACGCACTCGCCTCGGATTCGGTGTCGCCGGCCCAGGCATTCGCCCGCTGGCTCAACCTGCTCAAGGAGATCAACCACAGACACGGTCAGGGCTCGATGACGACCGACCGCTTCTTCGAACTGAACACAGAGCTGCTCGATCTGATCCCCGGCCCCGCCCCGGACCTGATCTGACCCGGCGATCTGGAGGCTAGGGCTCGGGTCGGCGAAGCCACCTTTCCGCCGCCTCACCGACCACAGAGTCGTACTTGAGACCCATCAGGATCACCCCGGCTGCCCCGGCATCACGGGCCCGGATCTCGAGCTCTGCGGTCAACTCCCAGGCCAGCTTGCGGGCTACGTCCGGTGCCAGCTCCCCCAAACGCTGCTTCAAGCCGTGGCTGGCCGGGACGGATCCGATCGCCTCCATCTGATCGACCCAGAGCGGGCTGAACGGGGGAATTATCATCACATAGACGGGGGGATCCTCCGGTTTCAGGTTGAGCCGGCCCATGTGACGCTCGAGGACCTCGGGATCGAGGATGGGACCCGTGACGAAGAACTGGGCGCCGAGCTCGATACGACGACGGAACTGCCACTCCCGGAACCTGGTGGGCATGCCCACCTCGAAGTTGGGCAGATTCTCCTGGAGCTCGGTGAGGTGCTCCACGATCTCGTAGTGGTGAGCGAGATGGTCCACGTGGGGCACGGTGTCCCCGATCACGACGAGGAAGGAGTCGACCCCGTTCCCCAACGCCCCCCGCACCTCCGACTCGATGGCGAGGATGTTCCGATCCCGGGTCGAGACCACAACGGTGGGGTGCACATCGGGCGTGTCATGGGTGATCCTCGCCGAGAAGGCGTACGGCGATACCCGGATTCGCCCGAACACGTTGTCGGTCACCAGGACGTGGCTCCAATCCGGTGAGAGGCTCCTGTGTTGGAGGTTGGGCAGCTCTGGCGGGTTGATCTCCGCGATGCGAAGCCAGTCGCGCGACTCAATCAACATCGTTCTTCTCCCTTGGCTTGCGGGCGACGAAATACTTGGCCTGGGGGTGGTGGCAGATGATCGCCGAAGTGGTCTGCTCGGGTTGGTACTGATACGAAGTCTCTTCGCCCACCGCGATACCGATCCGATCCGCACCGAGCAGATAGGCCACTTTCTCGTTGTCCTCCAGATCGGGGCATGCCGGGTAGCCCCAGGAGTACCGGCCGCCCCTGTACTGCTGGCGGAACAGACCGAGTAGCGAAGGCCCGTCCTGGTCGGCGAAGCCCCACTCGTCACGGATCCTGTGATGCCAGTGCTCGGCCAGGGCCTCGGCCATCTCGACCCCGAGACCGTGGAGATGGAGGTAGTCGGTGTACCGGTCGGCGTCGAACAATTCCTTGGTCCGCTCCGAGATCTGACTCCCCATGGTCACGATGTGGAACGCGGCGTAGTCGACCTCCTCCCCTGCCGGACGGAAGAAGTCGGCGATGCACAGGTAGGGGTCCTCCTGCTGGCGTGGGAAGCTGAAACGGGTCAGTTCTGTCTGGGCCCGCTCGTCGTCCCAGATGACCAGATCGTCGCCGTCGGCGTTGGCCGGGAAGTACCCGTAGACCACCTTGGGATGGAGGAGGTCGTCGGCCCGAGCCTGGGCGATCTGGTCGCGGAGCATTGGAGCCAGACGTTCCTTGAACTCCGGGTCCCGCTCCCCTTTCTCCGGCCGATACTGCCACTGGTTGCGGAAGAGGGCGGTCAGGTTGAGATATGGGACGATCTCGTCGATCGACACGCCTCTGATCACCCGCGAGCCGGTGAACGGGGGGACGTATATCTGGTTGTCGCGCTTGACGTCCGGGGAACGAGCCGGGACCTCCCCTACCCCCGTCTGCCGCACGGCGTGTTTCCTCGGAGCGATCGGCTGCGGAGCCGGCTCCCCGGCCACGATCCTGCCCATCGCGTCCAGCCCGGCGAAAGCATTCTTGCCGTAGTAGAGCGGACCGTTGTAGCGCGAGCGGAGATCGGCCTCGACATAGTTTCTGGTCAAGGCGGCGCCGCCGAGGAGGACCGGCACATTGCCCAACCCCCTTCGTTCCAACTCGTCGAGGTTGTCCCGCATTATGAGGGTGCTCTTGACCAGCAGCCCGCTCATCCCGATCGCGTCGGCCGAGGTCTCCTCGAACTTGGCGATCATGTCGGAGATTCCAACCTTGATCCCGAGGTTGTGCACCTCATAGCCGTTGTTGGTCAGGATGATGTCGACCAGGTTCTTGCCGATGTCGTGGACGTCACCCGAGACGGTGGCAAGCACGATCCGGCCTCTGGTCTCGGTGTCGGCCTTTTCCATCATCGGCTCCAGGTAGGCGACCGCCTTCTTCATCGTCTCCGCCGACTTGAGCACGAAGGGAAGCTGCATCTCGCCGCTGGCGAACAGGTCGCCGACCACCTTCATCCCGGCGAGGAGATGGTCGTTGATTATGTCGAGCGGAGTGGTCCCCTCGGCGAGGGCCGCGTCGAGATCGGCGACCACGCTCTTCTGGTCGCCGTCGACGATCCTCCGCGCCAGCCGCTCCCCCACGTCCAGGTCGTCGTAGTCGCTCTCCGATCGCTCGACTGTCTCCACACCGGCGAACAGCTCCAGCAACCGCTCCAAAGGGTCGTAACCCTCGGCGCGACGGTCGTAGATGAGATCGAGACATGTCTTGCGCTGCTCGGGGTCGATCCGGTTCAGCGGCTCGATCTTGCCGGCGTGGACGATGGCCGCGTCGAGGCCGGCCTCCACCGCCTCGTGGAGGAACACCGAGTTGAGGATGCGCCGGGCGGCAGGGTTGAGCCCGAAGGACACGTTGGAGACACCGAGCACGGTGCGGACCCCGGGGAGCTCGGCCTTGATTTGGCGGATGGCGTCGAGCGTGGCCATGCCGTCCCTGCGCAGGTCGTCGTCACCGGTGGTCAGCGGGAAGGTGAGAGCATCGAAGATGAGGTCTTCGGAGCGAAGCCCGTACCGGTTGACGGCGAGGTCGTGGATGCGATGGGCGATGCGGAGCTTCCACTCCAGGGTGCGGGCCTGGCCCTCCTCGTCGATGAGGAGACAGATCACGGCGGCACCATGCATCTTGGCCAACCCGAACACCCGGTCGAGCCGGGAGCCCGGGGCCTCCCCGTCCTCGAGGTTGGCGCTGTTGAGGACACTTCGCCCTCCCAGTCTCTCCAGCCCGGCCTCCATCACCTCGGGCTCGGTGGAGTCGAGCACCACCGGAGCGGTCACGTCCGTTGCGAAGGCCGAGGCGAGCTTCTCCATATCGGCCACGCCGTCGCGTCCCACGTAGTCGACGCAGAGATCGACGAGATGGGCACCCTCTCTCACCTGCTCCTGGCCAACGGCGACACAGCTCTCGACGTCCTCGGCGAGCAGGGCCTCTTTGAAGGCCCGAGAGCCGTTGGCATTTGCCCTCTCCCCGATGATGAGGAAAGAGGTGTCCTGGTCGAAGGGAACCTGGCTGTAGATGGAGGCCGCCGAGGGCTCCATCTCCGGATTGCGCTCTGCCACGGTCAGAGGGCGAATCTTCTCGACCACGGCGGCGAGATGAGCCGGCGTGGTGCCACAGCAGCCACCGATCACCCCGACCCCCATCTCGGTGACGAACTGGCCGAGATGATGTGCCAGCTCGTCGGGCTCGAGGTCGTAGGCCATCTCCCCGTCCTCGACGTGGGGCATGCCCGCATTGGGGATGGCCGAGACGGGAACCGGTGAGTGACGGGCGAGGTGACGCAGCGGCTCGTACATCTCGGCAGGGCCGGTTGCGCAGTTGAGCCCGATGACATCGGGACCTAGTGCCTCCAGGGTGGTGAGGGCCGCGCCGATCTCGGTCCCGGGCAGCATCCGCCCGGTCAGCTCGATGGTCACCTGGACCTGAAGCGGGAGCTCGATGCCCGCGGACCTCATCGCCCGTCGAGCGCCTTCTATCGCCGCCTTCGCCCCGAGCAGGTCGAACTGGGTCTCGATGATGAGCAGATCGGCTCCCCCGTCGATGAGACCCGCCGCCTCCACCTCATAGGCGGCGGCCAGGTCGCGATACGAGATCTGGCCGAGGGTGGTGAACTTGGTCCCGGGCCCGATCGACCCGGCGACGAAACGCCCCCGCCCGTCGGCTCTGACGAATTCGTCGACGGCGTCCCGGGCCAAGGTTGCCCCGGCGGCTGCGATCTCGTAGGACTGCGCCTCCAACCCGTATTCGCCGAGAGGGACGGCGAAGGCTCCAAAGGTGTTCGACTCGACTACGTCGACGCCGACCTCGAGGAAGGAACGGTGCAGATCGCGGATCACGTCGGGGCGACGAAGGTTCAACAGCTCGTTGCAGCCCTCCAGCAATGGCCCGCCGAAGTCATCGGCGGTCAACCCGACGGTCTGCAGGTTGGTCCCGGTGGCGCCATCGAAGATGACCAGCCCATCGTGGACGACATCGAGGTAGCCGCTCATGGTCGGACACCTTGGCGTTTGGGCTTACAGGAACAGGGCACGGCCTCGCTCACCGGTCAACTCCTCTTGTTTCTTCTCGAAACGCTTGAAGAGCGCCGGGAGCCGTGGCTCCGGCAACTCATCGATCCAGGCATTGGCACCGTGCTTGCGCCGGTTGCCGCGGTTTCGTCGGGCCTGATCCCTCCACCGCTCAAGATGAGCGCTTCGTCCAGCACAGGATATTTCACCAATGCCGCTAAGTGCAAGGTCTGCCCTGCATTGACTTGGCCCCGGAACCGGGATACCTTGCTCGTCACATGAGCACTGGTTGCATGACGGGTATGACGACCACGACCGCGAGGCCGTGCGACTCGACCGTGTAACCAGCCCCAACCACACGAAACACGAGATCCGCACCGGCAGACGGGGCGGATTTTTTTGACCCACCCCCCGGGCAACGGACCTCCGAGGGAGCGAGACGAGATGCGACATTCGAAACACGGGAGACGGAGACCATGACCGTCCGGGTGGGCGTCCTGGGCGCAGGGACGGTGGGCGGCGCATTGGTCAACCGGCTCCTGGCTGATCGCGATGCCATCAGGCTCAAGTCGGGTGTGGATCTCGAGGTCAAGCGGGTGGCAGTGAGAGACCTCACCAAGCAGCGCCCCTTCGACCTCAAGGCCGATCGGATGACCGACATCGCGATGTCGGTGGTCACGGATCCCTCCATCGACGTGGTCGTCGAGGTGATCGGTGGACTCGATCCCGCCGGAGAGCTGGTTCTGGCCGCTCTCCGCTCGGGCAAGCCGGTGGTCACCGCAAACAAGGAGCTGATCGCCACCAGGGGACAGGAGATCGCCGAGGCGGCGCGCCGAGCCGGCGTATCGGTGATGTACGAGGCGGCGGTCGGTGGGGGCATCCCCGTGATCCGCCCCCTGGCCGAGAGCCTCGCCGGGGAAGACATCGACGTGGTCAGCGGGATCGTCAACGGGACGACCAACTACATCCTCACCGCCATGGCCAGGGAGGGGCGGAGCTACGACGACGCCCTCGAGGAGGCGCAACGCCTCGGCTATGCCGAGACCGACCCCGGCGACGATGTCTCGGGCCGGGATGCCGCTTTCAAGACGGCGATCCTGGCGAGTCTCGCCTTCGGGGAGCGGGTTGCCCCCTGGGAGGTCGAGTGCGAGGGGATCGAAGCTGTCAGCGGCGAAGACGTGGCCGCGGCCACCGAGCGCGGCGAGGTGATCAAGCTGATCGGCTCGGCGCAGCGTGGCGCTGATGGCCGGCTCGAGGCTCGGGTCAAACCGGTCAGCCTGCCCTCCGATCATCCCTTGGCCGGGGTCAACGGGGTGACCAACGCAATCTTCATCGAAGGGCCATCTGTAGGCCGACTCCTCTTCACCGGGCCTGGCGCAGGTGGTCAGGCGACGGCCAGCGCCATGCTCGGGGACTTGATTCAGGTCGCCTCACGGGGTCGGGCCCCGAGACAACGCTCCCCCCACGATCCCAAGCCCAAGCGCCAGGTGCTCCACCGGTAGCGGACGCCCAGTCAGTCGGTAGTTGCGCTCCCTGCCAGGAAATCTCGGTACCACATCCCGCTTGTCTTCAGGTTGCGCTCCATGGTGTCCAGATCGACGCGGACGATGCCGAATCGCTTGTCGTAGCCACGGGCCCACTCGAAGTTGTCGAGCAGAGACCACAGGAAGTAACCGCGCACATCTGCACCACGGTCGATGGCCACCTTCATCGCCTCTATGTGACTCTTGATGTACTCGGTGCGAGCCGGGTCGTCGACGAAGCCGTCCGGACCGACCTCGTCGACATAGGCGGCGCCGTTCTCGCAGATCAGTATCGGCACGCCCGGATGCTCCCGGGCCACCCGTTCCAGCATCCAGGTCAGCCCCTCCGGCTCGACACCCCAGTTCATCTCTGTCAGCTCCCCTGGGGGCCGGGTCATCCGGGCGTCCCAGGTTCCGGGCCATGCCGGCATCGACTCCGTCCCGGGGCGATGCTCGATGTGGTTGATGTTGTAGTAGTTGACTCCGAGAAAATCGATAGGTTGCTTCGAATCGGCCAATGCCTGGGGGTCGATGTGATCGGCCACGCCGTAGTGCTCGTGCAGGGCGCGCGCCTCGTCGGAATAGGTGCCATGGAACACCGCATCGGTGAAGAGCCGGTTCTGCACCAGGTCCACCGCTGCGGCCGCGGCCCGGTCCTCGTCGGTGTCGGATTGAGGCCAGGCGGGGATCAGGTTGAGGACGATGCCCAGCTTGTCCTCGTCCCGGGGCGAGGTCTCGCGCATGACCCTGATCCCCGAGTGATGGGCGAGAATGAGATGGTGGGCGGCGAGGAATGCGCTCGGGGTCTCCGTGATCCCGGGGGCGTGCTCACCGGCGCTGTGACCGAGGAACGCGGTGCACCACGGCTCGTTGAGGGTGGCCCAGTTGGTCACCATGTCGCCAAGGGCGTCCTTGGCCACGGAGGCGTACTCGGTGAACCATGCCACCGACTCGGGGCTGACCCATCCCCCACGCCCCTGCAAGGCCTGAGGCAGGTCCCAGTGGTAGAGCGTGGCCACCGGTGTGATCCCGGCGCCGGAGAGCTCCTTGCACAGACGCCGGTAGAAGTCGACGCCGGCCTGATTGACCCGGCGGCCCGTCCCCTCGGGCAGAAGCCGGGACCAGGCGATGGAGAACCGATAGACATTGACCCCCACCTCGGACATCAGGGCCACGTCCTCGACGTAGCGGTGATAGTGGTCGACGGCGAGATCGCCGTTGTCCCCGTTACTGGTCATGCCGGGGGTGTGGGCGAACGTGTCCCATATGCTCTTGCCCCTGCCGTCCTCGTCGACCGCCCCCTCGACCTGATACGAGGCAGTGGCCACACCCCAGAGGAACCCAGGGGGGAATTGCGACACCGATGTCATCTGGCGCTGTTTCCTTTCTCTAGTGGTCTGTCGGAGCCACCACCAGTATTTCTGCGACGGGCCACTAGCTATTTCTGCACGCCAGACAGGTCGATGCCCTGGAGGAACACCCGCTGAGCGAACAAGAACACGACCACGGGAATGATCAGCGCCAACAAGGAGCCGGATTGGATGAGGTTGGGCTGGGAGTCATAGAGCGTGTTGAAGGTGCGCAGACCCACCGAGATCGGCTGGACGTCGGCCCGGGCCGAGAGATAGATCATCGGCTCGAAGAAGTCGTTCCAGGCTGATGAGGGTGTTGCGGAGCAGGAGAGGGAACTTCATGTTCTCCCACGCTCTGGGGAAGTTCTGCCACTGCGGGTCGAGCTCGTAGGCGGACTTGAGGATTCTCCAGTTCCCCTCCCACTGGATCGGGCCCGCATCGGGATTGGCCGGGTCGATGAACTGGGAGACCTGCCGCCCCGGTTGGAGCATGGCCAGCTCCATCTCCGACCCGTCGGGCATGGGCACGGTCATCATGTCGAGTTGCCGGCCCTCGTACTCGAATTTGGCCGGGGACATGGGGAGGATCGGGCCGGTGAGGTTGGCGAGCTGCTGCTCGGACTTGAGCGAGGTGACTGCCATGTACCCCATCGGCATCAGGAAGACGATGAGGACCAGGGTGGTGAATGCGGTGACCAGCCAGCCCTCGAAACGGCGCCGTTTCCCTGGCGGCGACCCTCCCGACACCACCGGGGGTCTGCGCAGATTCTGACCCGGCCGGCTCACAGTCACCGCCATTGGCTCAGGACCTCCCGTACTCGTAGTGGACCCAGTACTTGGCCGACCAGAACAACAGCCCGGTGATGGCGATCGCCGCCACGAACAGGGCCCAGGCCAGAGTGGCGGCATAACCCATGTTGAAGAACTGGAACCCGACCCTGAAGAAGTAGAGGGCGTAGAAGTTGGTGGCGCCCCCAGGGTCCCCGCTCCCGTTGTAGAGGACGAAGGGGACGACGAAGTAGTTGAACAACCCGATCAGGGCAATGACCAGGTTGTAGAAGATGATCGGGGAGATCAGGGGGAGGGTCACGTGGCGGAACGACTGCCATTCGGAGGCGCCATCGATCTTGGCCGCGTCGTAGAGGGTGGACGGAACCGAGTTCATCGAGGCGATGAAGATGATCATGGCATTGCCCACGCCCCAGAGGCCGATGAAGACCAGGGCGGGGTAGACGTAGGTCTTGTCGAGGAACCAGCGTGGCCCGTCGATGCCGACCAGGTCGAGGATCTTGTTGACCCAGCCGATCTGACTGTTCATCACCCCGCCGAAGATGAGGACTGCGGCGACGAAGGGGATGATCGAGGGCATGAAGAAAAGGGCGCGGAAGGTCTCCCGAACCTTCAGGTTCTTGTTGACCAGCAGATAGGCGAGACCCATGGGGAAGAGCACCGCCACGGGGAGGGCGATGAGCCCGAATCGCACCGTGACCAAAACCGAGGCGCGCACTTCGGGATCGGAGAACAGCTTGGCCCAGTTTCTGAGCCCGACGAACTCGGTGGGCTTGTTGGACACCAGGTTGAAATCGGTGAACGAGAACCAGAGCGAGGCGAGCATCGGGATGGCATACCAGAGGAAAAAGCCGACGATCCAGGGCATGACGAACCAGAGGCCGGCGCGTCCCCGTCGCTTGGCCAGTGACTTCTTGGCGAGCAGGAAGGGAGCGGCCGGGTGCTCGGCCGCTCCCTTCCCGGTGATGGCAGGTACTGCCAAGATCCGCTACTCCGCGTTCTCCTCGAATATCGCGGTCAAGTTGGCTTCCAACTCGGGTATCGCGGCATCGAGGTCCAGGTCGGGATCGGTGAGCACCCCGCTCTGGAGTGTGTCCATCGCCTCCTTGTATTGCTCCCATCCGGGCAGGAACTGCTCAGAACGTCTGGTACAGCCGTCTGGCGTGACCGGCCGGGTCCAGGTAGTACTCCTCGGGGCTGACGTCGAGGTCAACGGTCTTGACCGGATCCTGAATGGTCGGATCGGTGGCGGCGAACGCACGTAGCGATTCGGTGTGCGGCTTGAGACTGCCGTCGGGGCGGACCAGGCCGAAGTGACGCTCGTGCTTGGCCCCGCCCTCGTCGCAAGGAGGCCGGTCCCATAGCTGGGGTGCATAGTCGGCGAAACACCAGAGGAAGGCACCCGTGGCCCCGACCTCGACCAGTCGAGGCAGCACCTCGCTCACGTATGAGGCAAACTCCTCCTCCCCGGCCATGAACTGGGTACGGGGCCGTCCGTAGGCGTCCCAGGCCCAGGTCACCGAGCCCTGGGTGTCGGGCGATGTGCAACCGCCCCACTCCTCGGCGAGACAGGGCTTGCCGCTGAGCGCCGTCACCAACGCGCAGAGATAGGGGACGAAGTCGGGGTCGAGCGGATCCCGCGCCCACTCGACATACATCGGATAGCCGTGCATCACCGCGACGTCGCTCTCGGCGAACACCTCGTCGACCCGGAGCCCATTGTCGGTGAAGAGGCTGGCGGTGTGTAACCCCGTGGTGACCGGGTGAACCGGGTCGAGATCCTTGATGCGGCCCGTCATCTCGCGCACCCAGCGCCGGCCCTCGTCGGCGTTGTGCGCATGGGCGAAGAGGTCCGGCTCGTTGCCCAGGTTCCACAGCCAGACGCCAGGATGGTCCCGATACTCCCCGACCACCGTCTCGAGGAGAAGCCGCTCGGCTTCGAGCGCGACCGGATCGTGGAACATGTTGCGGTAGGAACTGTCGACCACCACTCCGCCACTCACCACTTGACGCACGTGGGGAGATGGGTGTCGGTCGGCGGAACGGTCGAGCAGCCACCCCGGCGACCAGTTGGGGCCGCTCATGTGGCCGGTGAAGAAGGTGACGTCCAGCCCGAGCCCACGGTCCGAAGCCACGTCGAGGACGGTGCCCAGATCGCGGAGACGGTCGGCGGAGACCACGTCGGGCGACGGCTGCCAGTCGTCCCAGAGCAGGAAGATCCGGGCCACGGACAGCCCGAGGGCGGCGATGACATCGAACTCCTCCGCTACCTCGCCCCGGTCGAAGTCCGACCACCAGTACATGGCCTTGCGGCGGGGCCAGTAGTTGACACCCAGCGGGTAGCGGTCGCCAACCGCGTTCAACGTCTGCTCGCTTCGATCGCCTCCAGGACCTGCCTCAGGGACTCTGCCTCCGAGAGCTCCCCGGTGTCGACCACCAGGTCGGCTGCCTCCTCGAACAGCAGGTCCCGATGCCCCAGATCCTCGTGACGGGCCACTGCACGTCGATGACTTCCCCGAGCGGACCGCTCCGCCAGGATGTCAGGGTCGGCGGTCACCCAGACACAGTAGGCATCCTCCAGGGCCTCTCTCACCTCGGGGTCCTCGATCACCGAAGCCGCCGCCGCGACCACCGCCGGGTCCGGATTGGCAAGGGCATCGAGCAGGACATCGGCCTCGAGCCGATGCAACACGTCGACCCCGTCACTTTCGGCGATCTCACGACCGATGCGACCGGTGCGCTCAGATATCGATAGGTCGGAGTCGAAGACCTCCCACCCCAGAGCCCGGGCCAACCCTCGCGCCAGCGTCGTCTTGCCCGAGCCCATCGGGCCCACGATCACGACATGGCCCCCCATGGCGCCCGTCGACTCAACGTCTGGCAAGACGGTCCCGTTCGGGCATCAACCCGCCGAGGGGACTTCCCCGACCTCGACCCGGACCGCCTCCCGGGCCTGACCCGAAGTGGATATCACCCAAAATGCGCCCTGCTGCCCGGGCCAGTCGCCGAGGATCCCGGCGGCGATCGGGCTGCCGGTGTTGTCGAGATGGGCCTCGAGGAGCGCCCGGATGTCGGCCAGGTCGGAGTCAGATGGCCTGCGGGCCGACGGGGCGGTGTCGGCCAGCATCGCCTTGAGACTGAGATCGGGGTCCCATACATAGGCCACCCCGCCGGTCATGCCGGCGGCGAAGTTGCGCCCGACATCGCCGATCACCAGCACCTTGCCCCCGGTCATGTACTCACAGCCGTGGTCGGAGCACCCCTCGATGACCGCGGTGGCTCCCGAGTTCCTCACCGCGAAGCGCTGGGCGACCCGGCCGGCGAGGAAGACCCGGCCGCCGGTGGCCCCGTAGAGCACTGCATTTCCGGCGGCCTGGGGAACCAGGCCATCGGGGCGACGCGGGGACACCGAGATCAGCCCGCCACCCATTCCCTTACCCAGATAGTCGTTGGAAGTGCCGTCGAGATGCAGGTCCACACCACGACACAGCCAGGCCCCGAAACTCTGCCCGGCAGTCCCGATGAGCCTGACCACGATCGTGCTCTCGGGAAGACCTTCGCCACCATGCCGGGCGGTGATATCGCCGGAGAGACGGGTGCCGATCGCCCGGTCCACGTTGCGTATGGGGTAGGAGAGCTCGATGGGCTTCTTGGTGGCGATCGCCCCCTGGCTGTCGGCCACAAGGCGAACCGACAGCTCCGAGAGCGGGATCTTGCGGTACCCCTCGTGTCTCTTGCCCCCCTGTGAGGCGATCAGCATCGCCGACAGATCGGCCGAGAGGGGATGCTGGGGATCGATGGGTCGGAGCAGGTCGGCGCGACCGACCAGCTCCTCGATGGACCGCACGCCCAGAGCCGCCATGTGGCTTCTCGCCTCCTCGGCGAGACGACGGAAGAGCAGGACCACCTGGTCGGCGGAGCCGGTAAACTTGGCTCTCAGATCTTCGTTCTGGGTGGCGATTCCGACCGGACAGGTGTTGAGATGGCACTGACGCACCATCTTGCAGCCCATGGCGAGGAGGGGGAGCGTCCCGAACCCGAACCGCTCCGCTCCCAGCATGGCCGCCACCACCACGTCGCGGCCGGTGCGGAGACCGCCGTCGGTCTCGAGAAGCACCCGGGACCGCTGCCCGTTGGCGGTCAACACCTGATGCGCTTCGGCCAGACCGAGCTCCCAGGGCGAGCCGGCGTGCTTGATCGAGACCAGAGGGGAGGCGCCGGTCCCGCCTTCGGATCCCGAGATGGTGATGACATCTGCGTCGGCCTTGGCCACGCCGACGGCGATCGTGCCCACTCCCGGCTCACTTACCAGCTTCACCGACACCCGAGCGCTCGGCTTGAACGCCTTCAGGTCGTAGATCAGCTGGGCCAGGTCCTCGATGCTGTAGATGTCGTGATGCGGCGGAGGGGAGATCAGGGTCACTCCGGGCTCGGTGTAACGGAGACGGGCGATCTCGGCCGACACCTTGTGCCCGGGCAACTGGCCACCCTCACCGGGCTTGGAGCCCTGGGCCATCTTGATCTGCAACTCGTCGGCCGAGTAGAGATAGGCCGGAGTCACCCCGAACCGGCCCGATGCCACCTGTTTGATCGCCGAGTTCATCGGGGTCCCGAACCGCTCCGGGTCCTCTCCCCCCTCGCCGGAGTTGGAGTGGCCCCCGATCAGGTTCATCGCCTCGGCCAGGGCCACGTGAGCCTCGGCGGAGAGGGCGCCGAGCGACATCGCCGCGGTGGTGAAGCGACGCATGATCGCCTCGACCGGCTCCACCTCGTCGAGCGGCACCGGAGTCCTCTGCACGAAGGTGAGCAGATCGCGCACCAGGGCCGGCTCCCGGTCAGAGATCAGCTCGATGTACTTGGCCCAATCCTCCGGGTCGCCCGAGCGCACCGCCTTCTGTACGCCCAGAACCACCATCGGGCTGGTCACGTGGATGTCGGCGCCGCGTCGGTGCTTGTAGAACCCGCCGGGCTCTGAGCTGTCCTCTGTATAGGCGTGGTGCCGCCTCAATGCCTGGCGGGCAATCTCGCGGAGCCCGACCCCACGCAGCCGGCGTGGTGCGTTGCGGAACGCCTTGCGGCAGACGTGCTCGGAGAGCCCTATCACCTCGAAGAGCTCCGAGCCGCGGTATGCCGACAAGGTGCAGATCCCCATCTTGGACATGATCTTGAGCAGACCGCCTTCCATGGCGTCGCGGAAGTTCTCCTGGGCAGCCACCGGGTCGACGTCGATGGCACCGGAGGCGGCCAGGTCGCGAGCGTGCTCGATGGCGAGATACGGATTCACCGCCGATGCCCCGAACCCGATCAGACAAGCCAGGTCGTGAGGGTCGCGCGGCTCACCGGAGACGACCACCAACGAGACGAGCCCGCGCACCCCCTCGTCGATGAGGCGGTGGTGCACCGCACCCACGGCGAGCAGCATCGGCACCGGGGCACGGGTCGCCTCGGTCTCGCGGTCGGAGAGGACGATGATGCTCGCGCCCAGCTTGACCGCCTGTGCCGCCTCTTCGCAGATCTCGTCGAGGCGTTTCTCCAATCCCTCCGGGCCGTCGGCCACGGCCCAGGTGGTTGCGATCCAATGGGAGAAGAAGCGGGGGTCTCCGGAGCGGACGATCGACTCGAGCTCGCCGTCGGAGAGGATCGGGCTGGCCAGCTCGATCAGATGTGCCTGCTGTGGGGTGTCCTCGAGCAGGGGGCCGCGACGGCCCAGTTGGATGCGCAGCGACATGACCAGCTTCTCCCGGATCGGGTCCATGGGCGGATTGGTCACCTGGGCAAACTGCTCGTGGAAGTACTGGGTGAGGCGGCGGGGCCTGGAGGCCAGCACCGCCAGACCGGTGTCGTCTCCCATTGCCCCCAGCGGGTTGTCCCCCCGGGCCATGTCGGCGATGATCAGCCGGCGCTCCTCGGCGGTGTAGCCGAAGACCCGGCTCAGGGCGGCAGCGTCGAAACGATCGTCGGCCCGGTCGTCGAACGGTGCCTGTATGCGAAGGGTCTCGGTGTTCACCCAATCGCCGTAGGGCCGGGCCGCCGCCAGCATCGCCTTGACTTGATCGGAGTGCTGCACCTCGCCGGTCTCGCCGTCGAAGACGATCACCTCCCCAGGGCCGAGCTGGCCGTTGGCCGTCGCCTTCGCCTCCTCCTCGGGGCAGACCCCGGCTTCGGAGGCGACGAGGATCACATCGGGAGTGATTGCCCAGCGGGCCGGCCGCAAACCATTGCGATCCATGCCGGCGAGCAGCGAAGAGCCGTCGGTGGCGGCGACGGCGACCGGTCCGTCCCAAGGCTCGGTGAGAAAGGCGTGATAGGCGTAGAACGCGGCCAGGTCGGGATCGAGGTCGGGGACGTTCTCCCAGGCCGCCGGGATCAGGATCTCCTTGACATGGGCCAGGGAACGACCGCTTCGCATCAGCAACTCGAAGGCGTTGTCCAGGCTGCCCGAGTCGGAGATGCCGGGCTGGAGGAATGGGAAGAGATCGGGCAAACGATCGCCCCAGACCCCAGGAGTGGCCGCTTTCTCCCGGGCCAGCATCCAGGAGCGATTCGACTGGATGGTGTTGATCTCCCCGTTGTGAGCCAGGGTGCGGAAAGGCTGCGCGTTGTCCCAGGAGGGGAAGGTGTTGGTCGAGTAACGCTGATGGAAGATGGCGAACGCCGTCTCGTAATCGGGGTCGACCAGGTCCCGGTAGAAGTCTGCGATCCTGGCCGCGGTGAACAGGCCCTTGTAGACCACGGTCCGGCTGGACGCCGACGGTATCGACAGCCCGGGGACGGCCTGTCGCTCGATTCGCTTCCTGGCCAGGTAGAGGCTGCGCTCGAAATCGGCCCCCTCCACCGCCCCGGTGACGATGGCCTGCTCGATGAGGGGGAGCACCGACCGGGCATGATCGCCCAGGACGGAGGGGTCGGTGGGGACGGTACGCCAGAACAGCACTCTCATCCCCTCGGCCTCCATGGCCTCGGTCACCACGGAACGGGAGGCGGCCGCCTCGGTGGGCGAGAGGAAACACATGACCACACCGAGACTTCCCGGCGACACGTCGAGACCGTGGGTCCTCAGCTCCCGATCGATCAACCGGTGGGGAAGCTGGGTGAGAAGCCCGGCACCGTCGCCGGTCCCGTCGGCGGCGCGAGCGCCGCGATGGTCGAGGTTGACCAGACATTGGACTGCGAGACCGGTCATCCGGTGGCTGGGAGCCCGATCCAGGGCGGCGATGAACCCGACGCCACAGGCATCACGATCAGGGCCCGGATCGAAGAAAGGTGCGGTCATCGCTCCCAGGGTTTCTCGGGGAGCGATCAAGTGTAAACCGCAAAAATGCCTGTCCAGCCATGCTTTCCCCGCCTCGGCCTCTCCCGTTAGCCTCGGCTCCATGAGATTCGGAGCATTCGTGCCCCAGGGATGGCGTCTCGATCTGACCGGGATCGAGCGAGACCTTCACTGGGAGACCATGACCAACGTGGCCCGGCGCATCGAGGAGAGCGGCTTCGAGTCGCTCTGGGTTTACGACCACTTCCATACCGTGCCCTCCCCCACCCAGGAAGTCACCTACGAGGCGTGGACCTTGATGGCCGCGCTGGCCGCGGTGACCGACACGGTGCGGTTGGGCCAGATGTGCACCTGCAACACCTATCGCCCGCCCTCGTATCTGGCCAAGGTGGCGGCCTCAATCGACGTCATCTCGGGGGGAAGGCTGGAGATGGGGATCGGCGCCGGGTGGTACGAGCACGAGCACGACGGTTACGGCTACCCCTTCCTGGAGCCTGCCCCCAGGATCAAGATGCTGGAAGAAGGCGTCGAGATCATGAAGGCGATGTGGACCGAGGACGTCGTCGACTACGAGGGGAAGCACTATCAGCTGAGGGGTGCGATAAGCCAGCCCAAACCGGTCCAGGACCCGCACATCCCTTTGTGGGTGGCCGGGGGCGGGGAGCAACTCACCCTCCGGGTGGTCGCCCGCCATGCCCAGTACTCCAACTTCGGGATCAAACCCGAGCTGTTCGCCCACAAGTCCGAGGTTCTGGCCCGGCATTGTCGTGATGTGGGGCGCGACTTCGACGAGATCGTCAGGTCGGCCAACTTCAACGTCGTCTGTGCCGAGGTCGAGGCCGAGGTCGAGGAGAAGATCGCCTGGGTCGAGTCCCGGATGCGTGAGCACGCGTCTGAGGAGAAGGCCTCCGAGCAGGCCCGCCTCTACCGCCACGCCTCGGGCACTCCGGAGCAGGTCATCACCCGGCTGAAGGAGTGGGAGGCGCTGGGCCTGGCCTACGCCATCATCTACTTCCCCGACCCGGCATACGACACATCGAGCCTCGACCTGTTCGCCCGTGAGGTGATCCCGGCCCTGGCCGGGTGAGGTCAACCGTCCAGCACCGACAGCCGGTCCAGGGCCTCGGTGAGGAGGGCCTCGTCCTTGCAGAAGGCGAAGCGGACCAGGCTCGACCCGTCCTCGGGGCGGTGGTAGAAGACACTGGGCGGGATGGCCACCACCCGAGCCCGCTCCACCAGGTGACGACAGAAGGAGCGGTCGTCGCTGAAGCCGAAACGGTCGAACCCGGCCATCATGAAATAGGTCCCTTGGGGGCGGTGGACCTCGAACCCGACCGCCTCCAGACCATCGGCGAGCAGGTCCCGCTTCTTCAGATAGCCCGACCTGAGATCCTCATAGAACCCTTCGGGAGCGGCCATCGCCGCTACTGCACCATGCTGCACCGGGGTGGGGGTGGTGAAGGTGAGGAACTGGTGGGCGGAGCGAAGTCCCGCCGTGAGCGCCGCCGGTGCGATCCCCCATCCCAGCTTCCACCCGGTCAGGGAGAAGGTCTTCCCTATCGAGGACAGGGTGAGGGTCCGCTCCCACATGCCGTCGTAGGCGGCAAGACGCCGATGCTCCCCCTCGTAGGTCATCTCCTCGTAGACCTCGTCGGTGATGGCGATGACGTCGTCTTCGACGCAGAGCGCGGCGATGGCGGTCAGCTCCTCGTCGGTGAAGACCCGACCGGTCGGGTTGTGCGGGTTGTTGACCACGATCGCCTTGGTCTTCGGCGAGAACGCCGCCCGAAGCTCGTCGAGGTCGAGTTCGAATGATGGTGGGCGCAGGGTGACGTACCTGGGCACCGCACCGGTCATAGAGACGAACACCGGGTAGGCGTCGTAGAAGGGCTCGATCAGGATCACCTCGTCACCGGGGTCGACCAGACCGAGGAAGGACGCAGCCAGGGCCTCGGTGCAGCCACAGGTGACGGTGACCTCGATCGCCGGGTCGAGGGTCCGTCCCAGTAGCGGCCCGTATCGATCGGCGATGGCCTCACGCAGGGCGGGAACACCCTGGCTCGGTGGGTACTGGTCGCTCCCCCCTTCCTCCATGGATCGTCGAGCCGCCTCCTTGACAAAGTCGGCGCCGTCCCAATTGGGAAAGCCCTGCCCCAGGTTGATCGCATCGTGCTCCAGTGCCAGAGCGGTCATCTCGCTGAAGATGGTGACCCCGAAGGCGGCGAGACGGTCGGCGACGGACATGGCCTGAGATTACGTCGGGCCTGCCGGCTCGAGCATGATCACCGGGATCTGCCGGTCGGTCCGACTCTGGTAAACCGCATAGTCGGAGTAGGCGGAGACGACATGCGGCCACCAAGTCTCCCACTCTTCCTCCGTGGCGGTCCGTGCACGATACGCCCTCAGCTCGCCGCCGATCTGAACGGTGACCAGAGGCTCGGCGACCAGGTTCAGGTACCACTCGGGATGCCGGTCGCGGCCCCCGTAGGAAGCGATCACCACCAGGCGGTCCCCGTCACGCAAATAGAGCAAGGGAACGGTGTGCTCCCGACCCGTGCTCCGGCCCCGGGTGGTGAGGATCAGGATGTCGTTGTCGACCAGACGTCGTCCGAGCAGCCCGCTCGTCATCCGGTACAGGACTCGATGCAGCGAGGACAGCCACTTGACGGTGGAATCCCTCACCGCGGGGTTCAGCCGGCGTCGCTGGATCGGGCCCAGATGTTGATGGCGCCGTCGACGGCGAACTGGTCGATGGCCGCCAACTCCTCGTCGCTGAAGCGGGTGTTGTCGAGGGCGCCCAACGCGTCCTCCACCTGGGACCAGCGGCTCGCCCCCATCAGGGCGGAGGTGACCCTCTCGTCGCGCAGCACCCAAGAAATGGCCATCTGGGCCAGGGTCTGACCCCTCTCCCGGGCCAACTGGTCGAGCCCTCGCACCCGGGCCAGGTTGTCCTCGGAGAGCATCGAGCGATCGAGAGCGCCTCCCCTGACCACCCGTGAGTCGTCGGGGACACCGTCGAGGTACTTGTCGGTCAGCAGTCCCTGAGCCAGTGGCGAGAAGACGATGCAGCCGATGCCAAGCTCGCCGAGCACGTCGAGCAGCCCGTCCTCCACCCAGCGGTTGAGCATCGAATAGGACGGCTGATGGATGATGAACGGGGTCCCGAGACGGGCCAGGATCTCCGCCGCCTCACGGGTCTTCTCCGGGCCGTAGGAAGAGATGCCCACATAGAGCGCCTTCCCCGCCCGGACCGCGGTGTCCAGGGCACCCATCGTCTCCTCGAGCGTTGTGTCGGGGTCGTAGCGATGCGAGTAGAAGATGTCGACGTAGTCGAGCCCCATTCGGCGCAGGCTCTGGTCCAGACTGGCCAACAGGTACTTGCGCGAGCCCCACTCGCCGTACGGTCCGGGCCACATGTCGTAGCCGGCCTTGGTCGAGATGATCAGCTCGTCGCGGAAGGGGGCGAGGTCGGTGGCCATAAGCGACCCGAAGTTGCGCTCAGCCGAGCCCGGCGGCGGCCCGTAGTTGTTGGCCAGGTCGAAGTGGGTGATCCCCCGGTCGAACGAGTTGAGGATGATCTGCCGCCCCTCGTCACCGAGCGAGTCGCCACCGAAGTTGTGCCACAGCCCGATCGAGATACGGGGCAGGTCGAGGCCGCTCCTCCCCGACCGGGAATAGGGAATCCGGCGGTACCGGTCGGGGTCGGGCAGGTATCGGTCGCTCAAACGGGGTCGATCCTGAGCCCGTCCAGCACCTGGTTGACCTCAGGGACCAGCTCCTGACGACGGGCGTGGGCACCGAGCACGACGTAGAGGCAGAAAGCACGGCCCGACTGGTTGAAGAAGTACTGGGCGCCCGACTGCCCGGGGATCGGCCGTTGCATGTTGTTGGGGGCAAAGTCGGCTGCGCTCACCCGGGGGACGCCGGCACGTGCGAACAGGGCAGTGCCCGCCGACTCCGGGCCATACTCGAAGAGCACGACCAGCAGGTCGTCCGAGCGCATGATCTCCACTGCCCCCGAGCCGAAGTCGCCCCGGCCCTGAGGCAGGGGGAAGGTGCCGAGATGGACTACGGGTCGGCTGGCCGCCGATTCCCCGGATTGGAGAGCAAAGTCGGCCTCACGGCTGTATATCTCCGCGTCCCAACCTGAGGGGACGCTGACCTCGATCCCGGCCGATCTCACCATTGCCGTGTCATCCTTCGCCGCCCCGGGGCGGACCCTCCGGGTAGAGGCTGGGATCGCCGGGCATGATGCCGGCCTTGCGCAGCTCTGCGTCCGAGCGGAACTCGCCGTTCTCGAGACGGTCGCGACGGACCGTGGTGGCATCGGCGATCGCCTGGCTCATCAACGAGGACACCTGGCCCCACGAGCCCGCCGACCCCTCGCCGATGACGGCTCCCGACGGGCCGTCGACAAGCACGAAGTATGGCGACACCGGCACCTCGTAGTCCGTCCAGGCATCGGTCGATTGGACCAGGGTCACTCCTTCGGCGGCCAGCTCCCGCAACCTGGACTCGCTCTCCGCCTCCGGGCCTTTGGTCACCACCACCAACCTGGTGTCTTCGGCCCCGATCTGGCCCACGCCTGTCCTCAATCCCTCCCAGAGCCCGATACACGCCGAGCAACCGGTGGAGAGGAATGCGAGCAGCGTCGAGTGCGGTGCGCCGCTTATCCCGAGATGGACCACCGAACCGCTCAGAGACGACCCGGAGATGTCTGGAGAGGCTCCCTCGCGGGCCGGGGCCTGGTGCCGGTGACGCCGACGTGGGGCGCCCTCGGACCCGGGCTCGCCGGCCCCCAGCTCATGTAGCGCCCGCAACACGTCTGCGTTGCTGCGGAGCAACCCCACCACCAACACGGCGAGGAGGATGATGGCAATGCCTTCGATGATGAGGACGGCTGTCATGCTCAGATCACCTGGTCGGCGGGTCCGGACGAGTTCGAGTTTCGAAGATAGAAGCGTCGGTTCCTGACGATACCCGGGGTATCGGTCCCGGTCCCATCCCAGTCTCCGGTTACCGCAGTGTCCCCCGGGTCACCGAAGAGGAAGGTGGAGTTGGCCACGCCGGTGGTGTTCGAATTGCGCAGGTACCAGGAGTCGTGGCGGTACAGACCCGGGGTGTCCACCCCGTCGCCGTCCCAGTCGCCGACCAGCGGCCGATCCGTCGGGTTTCCGTACCCGAAGCTGATATCGGCGGGCCCGCTCGAGTTCGAGTTGCGCAGGAGCCATGTGCCGGCGCGATGCACCCCGACCGAGTCGAATCCCTTGCCGGTCCAGTCGCCCGCCAGCGGGTAGTCGCCCGAGTCCCCAAAGCCGAATGCCACATCCGCGACGCCGGTGCTGTTCGAATTGCGCAGGTAGAAGGTGCCGTTGCGATAGACACCGGGGGTGTCGACACCGTCCCCGTTCCAATCACCCACCACCGGCCTGTCCCCAGGCCCACCGAATTCGAACACGATGTCGTCGCCGCCGGCGGGTCGAAGATGCCAGAGCCCGTTGACGAACACTCCGGGCATGTCCCGGCCGGCACCAGTCCAGTCTCCGCTGACCGGGACTCCGGCCGGCAGCGAGGCGAGGAGACCCGGCTGATTGAGACAGGCTGCATTGTGGAAGCGGGTGTTGTTGTCGGTGGCGGACGCCGTCGTGCACGAATCGTCCCAAATCCAGGGCGGGGTGCAGGTGACCACCCGGCACACGATGGGGCCGACGCAGTTCACGTCCTGGTTGCACTGGCCGTAGCGGAAGCCGGTGCACGAAGACTTGCGCAGATGGCAGTCGCCGTTGGCACAGCCGCAGGTGAAGCTGGTTCCCTGCTGACAACCTCCGGAGCAGATCCCGCTGCCTCCGCAGCCACAGGACCCACAGGTGGCGATGTTGCAGTCGAGGTAGTAGCGGGGCTGAGGTCCCAGTTCGTTGTCACAGACACCCGAGCCGTCGGCCTTCCACCACCCGGCCGGGATCGTCCCCGCCGGGCAGGTGTTCTCCCCGTAGATGCTGCAGCAGAACTCGGTGTACCCGTCACAACACAGGTCCCCGCAATCACAGCTCGAGCCGGAACACGAGCAGATGGCGGCATGAGCAGTCACCGGGCGGCTCATGTAGAGGAGAGGGGCCACGGTCAGGGCCGTGGCGCTCATGGTCAAACGGCGGAGGAAACCACGCCGGCTCACCGGACGGTCCACCATCTCCGTGGCCCGCCGCACCAGCGTCCTACTCATCGACCGGTCTCCGGGTGGCAGAGAGCGGAATTGTGGACAGGCTTCGATCCGGCGTCAGCCGCTGTGGCAGGACGTCGACGATCGCATAGAGCAGGTACACGGTGGCGGCGGAGAAGAGGAGAAAAGCCCACGCGGTGCCGGCATCTACCCCCGGCAACCCGCCCCAGGGACCGATCGGGGCCATCGCAACCGCCAATGCCACGGCCGTTGCCGCCGAGTTGAGCACCAGGTGCCCGACACTAGGCGGGGTATCCGGGCTGCCGAAGCATCCGCAGCTCGAGATCGGGATCCCACCGCGAAGGGCATGGATGACGAACCCGGCGAAACCGATGTAGAACACCGCGACCGCGGTCGCCCAGACCGGGCTTCCGTCGACAACGGCTCCGATCCCGACCACGAGCTCACCCAAGCCGAGGCCGCGAACCAGGGACGGGCTCGCCGGGAGACGTGCCGCCCGGAGGGCACCCACCGTGAACTTTGGGCGGTAGACCTTCATCGACCCGGCGACCACCAGTAGGGCCGAGATGGCGAGGAACGGACCGCTGAGCAGGTGCACGGCGGCGGATCGTAGCGACGTCCCCACGGAGCCGAACATTCCCGATCAGTCGGTCTCCAATCCACCTCCGCCCCTGCGCCGACGGCGACGCGATCCCGATCCGGTGCTCGGTTCCCACTTGAAGAGGCGGATGGCGAGGATTGCCGCGACCAGGCCCCAGACCGCCATCGAGGCCAGCTCGGGCCAGTGGAACTGGGCGCCGCTCAGACTCGGGTCGAACGCGTCGCGAAAGGACACCGCGAATGGCTTCAGCGGGAAGAAGCTGCCGATGGCCAGCAGCCACCCCGGGGCCTCTTCCAGCGGGATGAACACGTCGGAGATGAAGGCGATGGGAAGGAGACTGGCGTTGGTGATCGCCGGGGCGGCATCCCCGCTCGGCGACACCGCGGCGACCAGCATTCCGAGAGCGGCGAAGCAGCCGACACCGACGAGGAACGTCACGAAAGCGGCCGGCAGGGCGCGTGGGACCAAGTCGATCTCGAAGAAGAGCATCCCGGTCCCCATCATCAAGACGATGGCGATGAAGGCCAGATAGATGCCGGAGAGGACCCGGCCGGCCAAATAGGCCGCCGGGGGTATGGGCGTGCCCCGCACCCGCTTGAGGATCCCGTTGTCCCGGGCCAGAGCGGTGCCGATGGCGAGGTTGGTGTAGGTGGCCGACACCGCGGCGAAGACGGCGAGGCTGGGGGTGAAGAACTTGGCGGCCTCGATTCCGAACAGAGCGGTGAAGAGGATGATGAGCATCAGAGGAAACCCGATGGTGAAGAACGCCGCGATCGGCGTGCGCCAGAAGATCCGGTTCTGATGCCGGAACTGGTGCCAGACCAGTTCCGCGGTTCCGGGCCGTCGCATCCCGATCGTCTCAGTCGTCACCGGTCAGCTCCAGATACACATCCTCGAGAGAGGGGCGGCGCATCTCGAGGTGGTCCAGTTCGATCCCTCGCTGCACCGCCCATCCGGTCAGCTCGTAGAGAACCTTGGTGGGCGAATCGGTGTCCACCTGGAAGGTGCCGTCCCGGGCTTCGAGCCCAGCGACCGGGATCTCACCCGGCTCGACCCCGGTCGGTGCTCCGAACCTGACGCTGACCATGCCCTCCCGGCGCCCGCCCAGGGTGTCCGGGGTCCCCTCGGCCACGATGCGACCCCGGTCGATGATGGCGATCCGGTCAGCCAGGTGCTGGGCTTCGTCCATGTAGTGCGTGGTGAGGAGGATGGTCTTGCCCAAAGAGGTGAGGTTTTCCAGGATCCCCCAAGCCTGGCGTCGGGCCGACGGGTCGAACCCGGTGGTCGGCTCGTCGAGGAAGAGTAGGTCGGGGTCGCCCACCAGCCCCAACGCCAACTCGAGACGACGCTGCTGGCCGCCGGAGAGCGTCTTGATTCGGGAGTCGGCCTTGGATTCCAGCCCGACGAGCTCGATCAGCTCCCCTGAGCTGCGGCGTCGGGGGTACATCGAACCGTAGAGCTCGAGAGCCTCGCGGACGGTGAGTTCGCGTTCGACGGATCCCTCCTGGAGGACGATTCCGATTCGCTCCCGGTACTCGCGTCCTCCGGTCGACGGGTCGAACCCGAGGACCGAGACGGCCCCGTGGTCGGCGGCGCGATGACCCTCCAGGATCTCGACCGTGGTGGTCTTCCCGGCACCATTGGGCCCGAGCAATGCGAACACCTCACCGGCTTCGATGGTGAGATCAACCGCATCGACAGCGGCGACCTCACCGTAACGCTTGGATAGGCCACTGACCTCGACGACCGCCATGAGCCCCGGGATCTTAGGACAGCGTCCATGCGGTTCGGCTTTGACCCGCTTCTCTGGCAGGATTCGTGTCATGGCAGCCGAATCGACACCGATCGGCCCGGTCGTGGTCGGCATCGACGGGTCCGAGGCCAGCCTGGTTGCCTTGCGACACGGGATCCGGGAAGCCGAATGGCGCGGAGTCCAGGTCCACGTGGTGCATGTGCTCGACGTGACTCCCGCGGTCCTCCATCTGCAAGGAGACAAGACGATCACCACCGGCGAGGTGGCAGAGGGCGATCGGGCGGAGATCTGGCGAAGGGTCGAGCCCATTCTCGGCGATGCCGGCACCGAGGTGGTCAAGGTGGAGCTCGACGGGAAGCCGGGGAAGGCCATCACCGCCTACGCGGAGGAAGCCGGTGCCTCGGTCCTCGTCGTCGGCCCTCGGGGACGGGGAAGGGTGGAGAAGCTGTTTCTCGGCTCGACGGCGCAGGAGGCGATCAAGACCGCCACATGTGACGTCCTCGTGGTCAAGTCCGAGACCTGATCGCCAGGCTCAGCGGCGCAAGGCCCGCCAGACTCCGATCACCCCGAGGAGCAAGGTCACACCGACTTTGGTGAAGTCGATCACCGGGGTCACCTCGACTCCGTCCCGGCTCACCCGGATCACAGCCACGGGACGTCCCTGCGACAGTGTCGGGGGAGGCCTCGCCGAAGACTCCGCGATCACAGACCACTGAGCATCTGGTCGACGGGAGCGAAGTCGTCGGTCAAGGGCCGAGACCGGTCGATGAAGCGGGCCAGGTCGTCTCCCGTCACTCCCTGCTCGACACCGCCGCGGGAGGCGATCGCCTCCTCGACCCGATCCACGTCGATCGGCTCATCCGAGCCGGCCAGGACGAAGTTGCCGCCCTGGGTGCCGGCCAGGTACCCGGGTGGCGCGAACAGCGCCACGTGCTCGAAGACCACCGCCAGGGTCGCCGCCTCCGCCCGGGCGAACCTGAGCTCGGCGCGGTCGATGACATTGACCGTGTAGATCCCGCCCGGAGCGAGGCGGTCGGCGACCTTCTCCACGAATTCGACCGTGGTCAGGTGCCAGGGCACGGTCAGACCGGTGAAGGCATCGCCGACCACGACGTCCACCGATGCCTCGGGGACCAGGTCGATGGACCTGCTGGCGTCATCGACCACCACCTCGGCCTCGTCGCCGAAGCCGAGGTCCCGGCGGCCGATGTCGAGCAGGCCGGCGTCGATCTCGAGGACGAGGTGCTCGGTGCCGGGCCTGGTGGCGTCCAGGTAGCCGGGAAGAGTGAAGCCACCGCCCCCGATGGAGACGACGTCGAGCGGGCCCGGGGCCATCTCCGTGTCGATGAGATCGACCATGACCTGGAGGTATCGGAACTCGATGTGGGTCGGGTCGGCCAAATCGACATAGCTGTTGTGCCCTCGGTCGAGGACGAGGAGCCGGCCGGTTGGGCGTCCGGGGTCGACTTCGACCACGGCGCAATGGTAGGTGGTCTCGTATTGGCAGGGCCCATCCACGACCAGGAGCAGCGCAGAGAGCACGATCATGCCGCCGACGGAGCCGGCCACGGCCCAGACCCGGCGCCCCACCCACAGGAGCAGTCCGAGCAAACTGAGGGCGGCGCCGACGACCACCACGATAGGGCGGGTGGGGAAGGCAGCGATGAGGACGAACCCAGTGGCGAACGTGCCGAAGATGGCCCCGGCCGTGCCGATGGCCGAGTAGGTGCCCACCACCGAACCCGTCTCCTGGAGGGAGGAGAGACGGATCTTGACCACGATCGGGGATACAGCCGAGAGCACGGCGGCGGGTGCGAAGAAGCCGACGACGGTGATGGCAACGATCGACAGCGGCCCGGTGGACACCATCGGGCCGACCAGGTCGACCACGAGCGGTGAGGCAACGGCGGTGAGCCCGCCGGCGACGAGCAGGGGCCCGAGCAGCCGGCGCGGGTCGCCGCGGTCGGCCGCACGCCCCCCGGCCCAGGCACCCACCGAGATCCCGGCCAGAATGACCCCGATGATCCCGGTGAACACCTCGAGACTGATCCCGAGATAGGGGGCGAGCAGCCGGCCCGCCAGGATTTCGAGGATGAGGACCGCGGCCGCGCTGACGAAGACCAGTGATCGGGCGAGAAGTTGTGGCAAGCTGCGAAGTATGCCCCAAGGATCGCCGCTGCGAGTTGCGGTGCTCGCCCCGATCTCCTGGCGGACCCCGCCACGTCACTACGGGCCGTGGGAGCAGTTCGCCTCCCTGCTCACCGAGGGCCTGGTCTCGCTCGGCGTCGACGTGACGCTTTTCGCCACCGCCGATTCGGTGACTACGGCGCACCTGGTCGGGACCACGCCCACCGGATACTCGGAGGATCCGTCACTGGACGCCAAGGTGGAGGAGGCTTTGCACATCTCTGCGGTCTACGAGCGAGCCGGGGAGTTCGACCTGATCCACAACAGCTTCGACTTCCTCCCCCTCACCTACAGCAGGCTGGTCGACACCCCCGTCGTCACCACGATTCACGGGTTCTCCTCGGAGCGGATCCTCCCCGTCTACCAGAAGTACAACGGGGAGACCCACTACGTGGCGATCAGCGACGCCGACCGGCATCCCACCCTGGATTATGCGGCAACGATCCATCACGGCATCGAGATGGACCTGTTCCACCTGGAGACGGAGCCCGGGGACTCCTTGCTCTTCTACGGGAGGATCCATCCGGACAAGGGGACGGCCGCGGCGATCGAGGTGTCCAGACGGGCCGGTCTGCCCCTTGTCCTCGCCGGGATCGTCCAGGATCAGGCTTACTTCGATAGGGAAGTCGCTCCTCACTTGGACGGGGACAGCGTCACCTACCTGGGGCCGGTGAGCCGCCAGGAGGGAGCCGAGCTGCTCGGCGATGCCCGGGCGCTGCTCCATCTGATCGACTTCGACGAGCCATTCGGGCTGAGCGTCGTGGAAGCCATGGCCTGCGGAACGCCGGTGATCGCGCACCGGCGGGGCTCGATGCCCGAAATCGTCGACGATGGAGTCAACGGTTTCCTGGTCGATTCGACCGAAGCGGCGCTGGAGGCGGTGCACGCCTCCGCCGGGCTCGACCGGCGGCGGGTTCGCGAAGCGGTGGAAGCTCGATTCGGGGTGGACAGGATGGTGAGCGAATACCTGGCGCTCTACCGCCGAATCGTCCCCGCCTAGCTGGCCAACCTGGCGAGCAGGTCGTCCAACGGCAGGGTGGCGATCCGGGTCGCCTGATCGGAGAATCCGTAGGGCAGGACCAGATGATCGCCGTGGATCAGACTCCCACATGAGTAGACCACGTTGGGGACGTACCCGTCGCGCTCATCCTCCTCGGGCACCAGGATCGGGTCATCGAGGTGACCGATGACCCGACGGGGGTCGTCGAGGTCGAGCAGGGTCGCCCCCAAGGAATACTGGCGCATCGGCCCGACACCGTGGGTGATGACCAGCCAGCCGGCGTCGGTCTCCAGCGGAGATCCGCAGTTCCCGATCTGGACCAGCTCCCAAGGGCTCTTGGGGACCTGGAGCCTCTCGGCGTCGTTCCAGAAGCGGACCGAGTCGGAGAACATCACATAGTTGCTCTCGTTGTCATACCGGGAGAGGGCGGCAAAACGGCCGCCGATCTTGCGCGGGAACAGGGCGATCCCCTTGTTGACGGCGCGGATGCCACCGAGTGTGCGGATCCGGAAGGAGACGAAGTCGGGTGTCTCGATCAGCTGGGGGAGGATCTGGAAGCCGTCGAAGGCGGTGTAGGTGGCGAAGTAGCGAACCGTTCCGTCGTCGTCGGTGAAGTCGACGAATCGAGCGTCTTCCATGCCCTGGCTCTCGGTCGGCCCCGCCGGGAAGATGACCCGCTCCGACAGCTCGGACCCTGGCTCGAACTCCAAGGAGTAATTCGACGATGCGAGCCAGTGGAACACCCTGATCGTCTCGAACACGATCGGGCGATCGGCCAGATGGTTGTCCTGTTGGAGGATGGCGGCCTCCACCTGCTCGAGGGTGAACTGCTCGGTGAGCGAGTCGAGGATGGGGCCCGAGATGTCATTCAGAGCGCCCAGCTCCATCAGCCTGCTGGTGAAGAACCCCTTGTCGTAGAGCGAGGGCGTCCGTCGGCCAGTTGTCGGATTCGTCCCCGGATCGTCGATCTTCGGCTCCCCGTCGTGGTCGATGACCCCGGAGCGGAACTCGATGCATGAGATGTGCCCCTCTCCGATGCCGCGCAGACTCATGATGAACCGGAGCTCGCCGTCGGCGAGACCGGATTGATCCGGCGCCGGCACGATCGAGGGGTTGTTCAGCGCGGCTGCTTCGATCGAGTACTCGTGTGCGAAGTAAGCGCCGATCAGCATCCTTCGATCGAACGACAGATCCTCGGGGCGCTCGATTTGATCGACGACCTGCTCGAAGCTGCGATGAAACACCTCGGTCATGCTGTCGTGGCGGTCGGCGAACGAGGCGTGTGCGGCGGCCAGAGTCTCCGAAACCTCGGACTCTTCGAGCTCGAGGACGCGCCCGATGATCATCTGCGCCCTCGACTTCCCATTGGGGAAGGCATGTTCCCCCGGCAAGAAGGGTTTGGTGATCACCCGTTTCGGGTCGGGAAGGAGACACGTGCTCGTCCGCGTGACGACGAGGGAGCTCTTTTGGTGAATTGTTCGACCTCTTGACAGGATCCCCACCCCTTGTTCCCCAGACCCGAGATGAGATTATCCCGGACTCGGCTCTTATCCAGGGATTCCTGACGCCGGATCGGCGAAATCGTGTCGTCGGGCTCGGACGATGCGGGCCGCCTGCTGCAATGCGCTCAACGCGGCCAGAGTCGATTCGGCCCCCTGGTTCAGGTTGGGCCCGCTCGGGGTGAGGCCATCGCAGCAGCCCCCGGTGTGGAAGTCGTAGAGGACGACGTCTCGGTCGTTGGCTTCGACGAGCCATCGGGCCGCTCTGAGCGCGGCGTCTCCCCATTTGTCATCGCCGGTGATCTGCCAGGCCCGGGCGCAGGCATCGGCCATGGCCGCTGTCTCCACAGGTTGCTGGTCGTAGCCGGGGCGGGGCTCACCCGGAGCCCAACCTCCTACGGGTGTGTAGCTGAAATGACCGTCCCGCGTTTCGGTCGCGACCAGCCAATCGAGGAGACGCAGACCGGATTCGACCAGGTGGTGGTCGCCGAGCGCGGCACCGGCGGCGAGGAGAGCCTCGGGGAGCCGGGCGTTGTCGTATGCGAGACGCGCCTCCGGCCATGGCCAGCCCGGGTCATCGGAGACCTGGATCTGACCCGCCCAACCGGTCAAAGCCTCTCTGGCGCGAGGATGACCGGGATCCCCTGTCAAGAGCTCTGACGCCCCCAACACGGCGAACGCGTTGGAGCGAGGCGACTTCGTGGAAAAGCTCAGCTGGCGGTCGAAGAGATCGGTAGCTGAGCGTCGCATCCAGGTCTCGGGCCCGATTCGCGCTGTCGTGCCCAGAGACCAGAGGGCACGACCCTGCGAGTCGTCGGATCCGATCTCATCGGCCCACGAACCGTCGGCATTGCGCCGGTTGTGGAATCCTCCCTGGGGAAGGGCAGCTTCTTCCAGGAACCGCAGATAGACCCTGCCCAACCCGACCAGCTCGGAGGAGGGCTGCGGCTCACGACAGACCACGATCAAGGCGCGGGCGTTGTCGTCGGTGCAGTAACCGTGCTCGCGACGGGGAACCGTGTACCGGGCATGCTCCCAGAGCCCGACATGGTCGGTCATGCGACGCAGGTGCTGGAAGCGTGGTGCCGGGAGGGAATGGAAGACCGGGGAATCGGGATCGACAGGCGAAAACGACCGGATCATCGTGCTCCCCCGGGCCGTCCTCACCCGACCCGGGCCAGGTCGTCGGGAAGTCGCCGGACCGGCAATGCAGGAACGGCCACGGCATCATCGACCAGGGTCGCGGCGATCGATTCATAATGCTCGGCAACGACCGGCCAGTGCAGGGTGGCCCCGATCGAAGCGGCTACCTGGGCCATCCGGGCGGCAACGCCGGGCTCGGTCAGCAGGGATCGCAACGATGCGGCCATGGCTTCGGGATCGGAGTGGGGGACCAGTGCGCCCGCTCCGGTTCCAAGCATCTCCACGGCGTGGGGAAAGTCGGTGGCGACGACCGGCTTACCGGCAGCGACCGCCTCGACCAGCACACCAGACGTCACCTGCTCGGTGGACACATAGGGGAGGAGTGCGATGTCCGCCTGGCGTATGAACGAGACGAGGGAGTCGGTGTCGAGGTAACGACCGTCGAACTCGACGACATCCTCGAGACCGAGGGAGACGACCTTGCTCTTCAGCCCGTCCATGTAGGCGTCGCCATGAACCGCCCTCACCTTGGGATGGGTCCTGCCCAAGATCAGATAGCGCGGCAGCGGCCGGACGTCCTTCAGGGCGGCAAAGGCCTCGATAGCCGTCTCCAACCCCTTCCCCGGGCCGATCAACCCCCAGGTCAGTACGACCGGGCGAGCGGAGCGCGTGCTGGGGCCGGCCAGACTCGCCCTGGCGCCGTGGGGCACCATCAGCACCTTGTGCGAGTCGACCCGATATCTGTCGGTGAGACGCCTCAAAGCGGTGTAACTCATCACCACGGCACGGCTGGCCATGTCCACGACCCTCTCCAGAATCTCCTTCTGCCTTGGCGTCGGGTCGCTCAGCACCGTGTGGAGGGTGACGATGGTGGGAACCTGGAGCCCGGCCATGAGCTCGAGTATCTCTTCGCCGTCGGGCCCTCCGTAGATCCCGTACTCATGCTGCAGGACCACGGCGTCATGGCGGTTGAGGACGTCGATGGCAATCTTCAACGAGGCCGTGTCCCGGTTGCGATGCTGGTATACGACCTCTGGAAGAGAAGAGCTCGACTCCTCCTCCAGCATGCTCACCACGTCCAGACCCTCATCGGATTGACGGCGCTCCGCCATGGCGCCGCGCAGGGCGGTCGTGAAGGTGGCCAAACCACACGCAGTCGGGGGGTAGGTGCTGACGAATGCGATCGACGGGCGAATGGCTGACGTTTGCTTCATACAGATCTCCGAAAAGTCGAGTAGCAGGCGATGCGACGGCTGTCCTCGAGCCGATGACCGGCTCCTGAGAGCTGCTTACCCGTGAACTCTGCGGGGAAAACGAAAGCTGGCGCGTGGCCGCTCGTGAACAAGAATGATACCACTGTGGGACGGGTAGCTCCAGGGGCGACTACCGACTCAGGCCGTCGGCACCTCGGGGTTGTCGAAGTCGACTTGGAGATCGCCTTCCACCAAGTCGATGCGAATCGTCGCTCCATCGCGGACATCGCCACCGATCAGTGCCCTGCCGATTCGGGTCTCGAGCTCGTGGGAGATGAACCGGCGCAGCGGTCGTGCCCCGTACACGGGATCGAACCCCTGCTCCGCGATGAACTCGAGAGCCTGCTCGCTCACCTCGATGGTCATGTTCCTCTCGGAGAGCCGGCTTCTCACATCGTCGAGCATGAGGTCGACCACTTTCTCGATCTCGGAAAGTGTCAGTGGCTTGAAAAGGACCACGTCGTCGACCCGATTCAGGAACTCGGGGCGAAAATGGCGTCGCAACTCAGAGGTCACCATCTCCCTCGCCTCCGGCTTGATCTCGCCCGAGGGCGTGATCCCCTCCAGCAGGTACTGGGAGCCGATGTTGGAGGTCATGATCACCACGGTGTTCCTGAAGTCGACCGTCCTCCCCTGGGCGTCGGTGAGACGCCCGTCGTCGAGCACCTGGAGCAAGGTGTTGAACACGTCGGCGTGCGCCTTCTCGATCTCGTCGAAGAGCACCACCGAGTAGGGCTTGCGCCGCACCGCTTCGGTGAGCTGGCCCCCTTCTTCGTAGCCGACGTACCCGGGCGGGGCGCCGATGAGACGGCTCACCGTGTGCCGCTCCTGATACTCGCTCATGTCGATGCGGACCATGTTCTCCTCGGTATCGAAGAGCGCCTCGGCCAGGGCCTTGGCCAGTTCGGTCTTGCCCACCCCGGTGGGCCCGAGGAAGACGAAAGAGCCGATCGGTCGCCGGGGGTCCTTGATCCCGGAGCGGGCGCGGATGATGGCGTCGGCGACCAGTTGCACCGCCTCGTCCTGGCCCACCACCCGCTCGTGGAGGACGGCATCGAGACGGAGGAGCTTCTCCCGCTCCCCCTCCTGAAGGCGGCTGACCGGGATGCCGGTCCATCGGGAGACGATGTTTGCGATCTCCTCTTCGGTCACCACCTCGCGGAGCAGCCGATGCCCGGCCTGCTCTGCCGCCAGCTTCTCCTCCAGCTCTTTGAGGTTCGTCTCGAGCTGGGGCAACTCGCCATGACGAAGCCGGGCGGCCCGGTCGAGGTCGTAATTCCTCTCCGCTTCTTCGGTTTCCCTATTCTTCCGCTCGATCTCGGCCCTCAGCTCCTGGACCTCGCGCAGGATCTGCCGCTCCGAGTCCCACTGCGACCGCGTTGCCGCCGCCTCGGTCTTGAGATCGGCCAGCTCTCGACGCAATTCCTCGAGCCGCTTCTTGCTGGAGGCGTCCTTCTCCTTGGCCAGCGCCGCTTCCTCGATCTCCAGCCTGGTGACCCGGCGGGTGAGCTCGTCGAGCTCGGCGGGCATCGAGTCGATCTCGGTGCGGAGCATGGCGCACGCCTCGTCGACCAGGTCGATCGCCTTGTCGGGGAGGAACCGGTCGGTGATGTAACGGTGGCTGAGGACAGCGGCGGCGACCAGGGCGGCGTCCTGGATCTTGACGCCGTGGAAGACCTCGAAACGCTCGCGGAGGCCGCGCAGGATCGAGATGGCGTCCTCGACCGTGGGCTCGTCGACGAGCACGGTCTGGAAGCGACGCTCCAAGGCGGCATCCTTCTCGATGTGCTTGCGGTACTCGGCGAGGGTGGTGGCGCCGATCATGTGCAGCTCGCCCCTGGCCAGCATCGGCTTCAACATGTTCCCGGCGTCCATGGCCCCTTCCGCCGCCCCCGCCCCGACCACCGTATGCAATTCGTCGACGAAGAGGAGGATCCGGCCCTCCGCGGCCTTCACCTCGCCGAGAACCGCCTTGAGCCGCTCTTCGAACTCGCCGCGGTACTTGGCGCCCGCGATCAGGGCGCCCATATCGAGGGCGAAGACGGTCTTGTCCCTGAGACCCTCGGGCACGTCTCCCCGCATGATCCGCTGGGCGAGGCCCTCGACGATGGCGGTCTTGCCCACGCCCGGGTCACCGATCAGGACCGGGTTGTTCTTGGTCTTTCGGGAGAGGATCTGGACGACGCGCCGGATTTCGCTGTCCCGGCCGATCACCGGATCGAGTTTTCCGGTCCTGGCGTCGATCACCAGATCTCGCCCGTACTTCTCCAGGGCCTCGTAGGCAGCCTCGGGATTGGCCGAGGTGACCCGTTGGTTGCCCCGGATCTCGGTCAGCGCCTCGAGGAAGCGATCCCGGCTGATCCCCTGCCCGACGAGGGCGCGTTTCGCCGCCGAGTCGTCCGGCTCGGCGAGGAAGGCGATGATCAGGTGCTCCACCGAGATGTATTCGTCCTTGAGACGGGTCGCCTCGGTTCCGGCCGTGTCCAGCAACCGGGCGAGACGCTGGGTGATCCGGATCTCGCCGGGTGAGAGGCCCGAGCCGGTGACCCGTGCCCGAGTGCCCAGGTCTGCCTCCATGTCGGCGACGAGCCGAACCGGGTCACCTCCGGCCTGGGAGATGAGACGCGGGACCAGCCCTTCGGGCTGGGTGAGAAGGGCGAGGAGCAGGTGCTCGCCGTCGACCTCGGTGTGGTCGAGACGCACCGCCAGCGACTGGGCCTCGCTCAGCGCCTGCTGTGATTTCTCGGTGAGTCGGCTCAGATCCATCGAATCGAGAATCTTACGTCCGTACCCGCCCTGTTCCCCGGGGTAAACCGGATGGGCCGGGTGTGCGTGTTAGGAAGGTGACCACGCTTCAACGAGCGAGGAGACAAGTGCCTTCCCGAGACCAGGGGACACCCGAGGTCGAGTCATTCGAGGCCTTCTACCGACGCGAGTACACCCGGATGGTGGCAATGGCCCGCGCTCTTCTCCGCAACGCCTCGGCCGCCGAGGACCTGGCCCAGGAGTCCTTTGTGACGGCACACCGGCATTGGGATCGCATCGGCGCCTATGACGACCCGGGTGCGTGGGTGCGTCGGGTGCTGATCAACCGGGCGACGTCCCTCCAACGCAGACTGGGCGCCGAGTGGCGGGCGGTCGATCGTCTCGGGGGCAAGGCCGACGAGACGACCGTCCCCGAGCTGACTCCCCAGACCACCGAGGTCTGGGAGGAGGTGCGCAGGCTGCCGAGACGGCAGGCCCCAGGCCACAGTGCTCCACTACGTCGACCAGCTCACTGTCGAGGAGATCGGCGTGGTCATGGGATGCAGCTCCGGAGCGGTCAAGTCCCACCTCCATCGGGGCGGAATCGTCTGAGCGAGCCTCTTCAGGATTGGGACGAGGAGGCGAGATGAAGCACTTGAGTCGACTCGAGCAGAGACTGGAGGAGGCGGCGCGGGAAGTGCGTCAGACGGCGAGACACTCGGTCCCGCCACCAATCGACGATGGGGCAGCCAGGTCGCGGATCCAACCGGGCTGGCTTGTGTTCGCCGCCGCCTTCGCCGTGGTGATCCTGGCGATGGGGTGATCCCGTTGCTCTCCGGATCGGGGGAGCCCGACGGCACCCTGGCCGAGCCCTCGCCCACGACGGCACCGGTGCCGGCCACCACGACCCCCACCACACCTACCACGGTGGTGGGCGCCGACTGCTCGGCCGCGGGTCAGTCCATGCCGTCCGATCAGGAAGGTCTCCCCGCCCCGGTCGCCGAGACACGAAGGGCAGTCGCCGCCGCCGCCATCGCCTGTGACTACCCGACGCTGGAGGCACTGGGCGGCACCAACCTGAACACCGGCTTCGGCGGTGATGGGTTTCGGAATATCCCGCTCTGGGAGGGACAAGGCGAAGGCCAGCTCGGCACCCTGATCGAGCTCTTCGACACCCCATTTGCCACCCAGGACTTCGAGGACCTTCCCCGTTACTACGTCTGGCCTTCAGCATTCGTCTACAACACCTGGGAGGAGATTCCCCCGGCAGATCTGGAAGCCCTCCGCACCATCTACACCCAGGAGGAGCTCGACCAGATCGCCGGCTTCGGCTCCTACGCCGGCTGGCGGATCGGCATCACCGAGGACGGCCAGTGGCAGTTCTTCGTGGCCGGGGACTGAACCGCTTTCCTAATGCAGGGCGTCACGTATACGTGACGCAGTGCATTCGGTTGGGCCCCCGCCCAGGTCCCGTGGATAGAGTCGCCTCGACAAGGAGGTCACATGAATTGGGGACGGCTGTTCTTCGGCGTGATGATCGTGGCGGTGGGCACCGTGCTGCTGTTGGACAATGCCGAGGTGCTCGATGCCGGCGAGACATTCGGCAACTGGTGGCCGGCCGTCGTGCTCCTCGCCGGACTCCTCACCTTCGCCGCCAACCCCCGTCATTGGCCAGTGGCGCTCATCATCAGCGCCGTCGGGCTGGCCTTCCTGCTGTCCCGACTCGACATCGTCGACATCGGTAACGTCATCATCCCCGCTGCCATCATCGTCATCGGTCTCTTCGTGATCTTCGGGAGGGGTCTTGGTTCGAGAACCGAAGCCGGTGACCGGATCAACAGCTTCAACGTCTTTTCCGGGAGCGAGATCGCCTCGCACTCGAAGCAGTTCGAGGGTGGAAGCATCTCGGCAGTGTTCGGCGGGGCCGAACTCGACCTTCGCGACGCGACGCCGGCGCCCGGGGCGGTGCTCGACATATTCGCCGCTTTCGGAGGTGTCGAGGTGACGGTGCCACGAGGTTGGCACGTGGCCACCAAGGGCCTGCCCCTGTTCGGCGGGATCGACAACGCCACCGCCAAGGAGCAGATCGCGGCCGACGCCCCCACCCTCGCCGTCAACGCGACCGTTTTGTTCGGTGGGCTCGAGATCAAGCACTGACGGGCGCTCAGGATCGGGGTGCTCTCCGTGGACCGAATCAGCCGGAGGGCACTGAACCGCACCACTCTGGGCCGCCAGTTGCTACTGGAACGATCGAGCCGACCGGCAGCTGAGGTTGTGGAGCTGTTGGTCGGGATGCAGGCGCAGAATCCAAATGACCCCTATTACGCGCTGTGGTCGCGGGTCGAAGGCTTCGATCCGGAGAACCTCTCCGGCATGATCGAACGAAGGGAGGCCGTGAGAGGGGCTTTGATGCGGGGCACCATCCATCTCGCCACCACCCCCGACTTCGTCGTCCTTCGTCCCCAACTCCAGGCGACTCTTGCTTCGGTCCTTGGCTCCACCGTGTACGCCAAAGACAGCCGGGACATCGACAGAGACGCCTTGCTCGACCTGGGGCGCTCGCTGCTCGAGGAGAGGCCGATGACCAGGGCCGAGCTGGCGCCCATCCTCGAGGCGCGATGGCCAGGTGTCCCCGGGGCGTCGTTGGCCCAGGTCGTCACATACCTGCTCCCGGTGATCCAGGTGCCCCCACGCGGGCTCTGGGGCCAAACCGGTCCCGCCGCCTGGACGACGATCGAGGCCTCGGCCGGAGTCGAACTGCCGTTGTCGACGGCCGTGGAGCGGACGGTGATCCGCTATCTGGCTGCATTCGGTCCGGCGTCGGTCGCCGACATGAGGATCTGGTCCCGCCTCGGCGGTCTGCGCCCGGTGATCGAGAAAATGCGTGGCCGGCTCCGAGTGCTCGGCGACGACAACGGGGCCGAGCTCTTCGATCTCCCCGACGCCCTCATCCTCGACGAGGACACACCGGCGCCTCCCCGCTTCCTCCCCGAATACGACAACGTCCTGCTCGGGCATGCCGATCGGTCCCGTTTCTTCATCCACGGCGTGATCCCGCCTGGCTGGGCGGGCAACCTGCTGGTCGACGGCATGTACAGCGGCTGGTGGAAGCCCGTCACGTCCCAGGGTCCGGTCCGGATCGAGCTCGGGTTCCTCCGTCGGCTCCCGGATTCGGACCTCGATGCAGTCGGCGAGGAAGCCCGTCGCCTGCTCCGGTTTGCCCACGCCGACAGCGATGTCGGAGAAGTCGTGTTCCATCGAGAATGGTGAGTCGAGCCACTGGACAAACCAGGACATGTGTGCCAAGGTTCAAGCTGAAGAGCCCGAAGGGTGGCTACGGGTGCTGGGTGACTTCCCGGCTGAGATACTGGCAGTAGGAGTCAGTGACCGCAGAACCTGATCTGGTTAATGCCAGCGCAGGAAGTCGCTCATCGGGCTCTTCTTTGAATCCCGCGGCATCGCATCCTGCGGATTCGGCGAAAGGACGTCCACATGCCCTCATCGAGCGAACCACCGCTTCTCACCGAGGAGGGTCGCACGCGGCTGGCCGAGCGCGCCCGGCGCCTCGAAGAGGAGACGATCCCGGCTCTGGTCGAGGCCATCGACGACGAAGACGACGAGATGGCGCCGCGTCTGGAGTACGACCTGGCCATGAGGGAGCTGGAACAGCTCAAATACGTTCTCGAAACCGCCGGCAGTGTCTACGAGATCCCGGAGGACCCCGACGTTGTGCAGATCGGAGACTGGGTCACGGTCCGCATCGGGGACAACGAGGAAGTGCGACACCTGATCGTGCACCCGGCCGAGGCCGGGCTCGACCAGATCCGGATCTCGTCGGACTCACCTCTCGCCGGCGCCGTGCTCGGGCATCGGGTAAAGGACGAAGTGACCGTAGATGCGCCGAGTGGGCCCTATCAGGCGACCATCGTCGAGGTGCTTCGCTCCACCGCCTGAGCGTCGATAAACACTCAGACCAGGAACCAGTCGGCCTCGTCGAGACGGTCCTGAGGGACCGATCGCGGCTCCGCCACAGCCGAGGAGAGGGGAACCAGCACCATATCCTGGCCGATGCTGGCGACCATCATCCCGTGATCGCCCGCCAGGGCGGCCTCAGCGGCCCTGATTCCCATACGGGTGGCCAGGACCCGGTCGAAGGCCGTGGGGGTGCCGCCCCGTTGCAGATGGCCGAGGATCGTCACCCTGGTCTCGAATCCGGTACGACGCTCCAACTCGGCGCCTATCCAGGTGGAGACACCGCCCAGCCGCTCGAACCCCATGTGGTCCGCTCCGGCGGTGATCCTCTCACCCGTCGGGGCAGGAACCCCTTCCGCCACGACCACCACCGAATAGTCGCTCCCGGCGTCGTGACGGGCAGTCAATCGGCGAGACAGATCGTCTAGGTCGTACGGCCTCTCCGGGACCAGGATCGCCTCTGCGGCGCCGGCCAACCCGGCATGGACGGCGATCCATCCGGACTGACGACCCATCACCTCCACCACCATGATCCGGTTGTGCGCCTCGGCAGTCGTGGTGAGCCGGTCGATGGCGTCGGTCACGATCTGGACCGCAGTGTTGAAGCCGAACGAGACATCCGTTCCCTCGATGTCGTTGTCGATGGTCTTGGGCACTCCGACCACGCCCAGGCCCTCCTCCCCAAGTCGGGCTGCGGTCCGCAGCGAGCCGTCGCCCCCGATGACCACCAGAGTGTCGATCCCGGTATCTGCCAGGGTCGGGGCCAACGATGCCAGGCCGTCGCCGTGGTAGTAGGGGTCGGTTCGGGATGTTCCCAGGATGGTGCCGCCGCGGGTCAGTATGCCCCGGACGTCGTCCCGCCCAAGTGGCCTGGTCCGGCCACGCATCAGACCATCCCAGCCATCCTCGACCCCCGACACCTGGGCGCCCGCGGAGGTGGCCCTGGCCACCACGCCGCGGATGGCGGCGTTGAGGCCGGGACAGTCGCCTCCGGCGGTGAGGACTCCGATGTGTGTCATGGAACACTCATCCTGCCAGGATTCGGCCACGCAGCCGGATATCTCTGCGACTGGTTCGTCGCCTGCACCACCTCGTCTTTGCCCCGCGCCCCCAGCCCAAATAGTGTTCATCGACGGCGACGCACGAGACACCGCGAGGTGTACATCACTGCTGAGAAGGGACGACGATGTCAGGCGAGTTCTTTGCGGAAGTGAAAGATCGGGTTGGCTTTGCCGGGCCCGACTCTGACGACGACCTCTCGTTCCGGGTCTACGACCCCGAGCGGATCGTCCTGGGAAAACGGATGGAAGACCAGCTCCGCATTGCCGTTTGCTACTGGCACTCGTTCACCTGGCCGGGGAGCGACGTGTTCGGAGCGGGCACATTCGACCGCCCCTGGCTGGGGAGCACCGATGATCCGATGGAAGCCGCCCGGGAGAAGATGGACGCTGCGTTCGAGTTCTTCTCCAAGCTGGGCACGCCGTTTTTCTGCTTCCACGACGTGGACATCGCCCCCGAGGCCGACACCTTCGCCGGATCGGCGGCGAATCTCGATGCCATGGTCGACTACGCCGAGAAGAAGATGGCCGACACCGGGGTCCGGGTGCTCTGGGGCACGGCCAACCTCTTCTCCCATCCCCGCTATGCGGCCGGGGCCTCGACCAATCCCGACCCGGAGGTCTTCGCTTACGCCGCCGCCCAGGTGAAGCACGCACTCGAGGCGACCCACAGGTTGGGCGGAGCCAACTACGTGTTGTGGGGCGGTCGGGAGGGCTACGAGACCCTTCTCAACACCGACCTGAAGCGGGAAGGGGACCAGTTCGCCCGCTTCCTGACCATGGTCGCCGAGCACAAGCACCAGATCGGGTTCACCGGCACACTGCTCATCGAGCCCAAGCCGGCGGAGCCCACCAAGCACCAATACGACTACGACTGCCAGACCGTGCACGGGTTCCTCGAGCGTTACGACCTCGCCGACGAGTACCGGGTGAACATCGAAGGGAATCACGCAACGCTGGCAGGGCACTCCTTCCATCACGAGGTGGCTTACTCGGTCGCCAACGGGATATTCGGCTCCATCGATGCCAACCGGGGTGACTACCAGAACGGGTGGGACACCGACCAGTTCCCCAACTCGGTCGACGAGTTGTCCCTCGCTCTCTACGAGATCCTCAAAGGGGGCGGGTTCACCACCGGTGGGTTCAACTTCGACACCAAGCTTCGCCGCCAGTCGATGGCCCGGACGGACCTGTTCCACGGCCACATCGGCGGGATCGACACTCTGGCCCGAGCCCTCCTCGTCGCCGCCGACCTGATCGAGTCGGAGACACTGTCCCGGCCGCTCGCCGAGCGCTACGCCGGATGGTCGTCGGATCTCGGGAAATCGATCCTGACCGGCGACGAGAGCGTCGACTCGCTCGAGGCCCGGGTCTCGTCGGGCGAGATCGACCCCGCCCCCGCGTCCGGACGCCAGGAACTGCTCGAGAACCGGGTGAACAGGGTCATCTGGGGCACAGGGAACTGATCCGATGCCCGGCGCTGCCCCAGGCCCGATCGGGGCCGAGGAAGCCGTGCACCACGATCTGGACGGCTATCGCCTCTCGGTCGCCACGCGCTACGGCCCCCGGGTGGCCGGCCTACGTCTCGGGGAGGGGCCCGAGATGCTCGCCGCCCTCTCCCCCGACGTGGTGATCGACCGCCCCGATTCGGGCACCTACCGCTTTCACGGCGGGCACCGGCTCTGGGCCGCGCCGGAGATCCCGGCCATTACCTATGCACCCGACGACCACCCGTGTCATGTCTCCGCCGAAGGGGGCGACCTCGCCGTCACCGCGCCGGCAGACCGGGCCGGTCTGGTCAAGAGGATCATCGTCAGCAGCGATGGGGGGAGACTCGCCGTGGATCACACCCTGGCCAACGAAGGCAGCGAGCCGCTGGAGGTGGCGCCCTGGGCGATCACCCAGGTTCCGCTGGGGGGCACGGTGCTGTTGCCCCTCGGCGCCGTGGCCAGGCAAGGGCTCCAGGCATCCCACAGTCTCGTTCTGTGGCCATACACCGACCTGTCCGACTCACGGCTGACCTGGCGGGAGCGAGCTCTCATGATCCAGGCCACGGCGGGTGCCCCGCTCAAGGTGGGATCCGGCCCGACGCCGGGGCGGCTCGGATACCTGTTCCAGGGCCACCTTTTCATCAAAGACATACCTCCCGCGACCACCGGCGAATACCCGGATCGTGGCGCGGTGGCCCAGGTGTACGTGAATGGGTCCTTCGGCGAGTTGGAGAGCGTCGGCCCGCTCACCGCACTGGATCCGGGGGCCTCCGTCACCCATCGCGAGCTCTGGCAGATCCAGCCGTGCGACGACCTGGACACAGCCTTCCGACGGGTAGCCGGCGAGGCCGAATGAGCCTGGTGCTGGGCATCGACTCCTCCACGACCGCTACCAAGGCGATCCTCGTAGACGAGGACGGGAAAGTGCGCGGAGTCGGAACGGCGTCCTATGACTACGAGGTGCCCCACCCGCAGTGGACCGAACAGGACCCGCATCTGTGGTGGGAAGGGACGCTGAGCGCCTTGGGAGTATTGCTCGATGAAAGCGGCGTGGACGCTGCCGAGATCGAAGCTGTCGGGCTCACCGGGCAGATGCACGGCTCGGTGCTCCTCGACGCCGGCAGCGAGGTGGTGAGACCAGCCATCTTGTGGAATGACCAGAGGACGGAACAGGAGTGTGACGAGATCCGCGCCCGGGTGGGTCGGGAGCGGCTCATCCAGATCACCGGCAACGACGCACTGACCGGATTCACCGCCCCCAAGCTGCTCTGGGTGCAGCGCCACGAGCCCGAGAGCTGGGAACGGGTCCGTCACATCCTCCTTCCCAAAGATTACGTCCGCTACCGGCTCACCGGTGACCATGCGGTGGATGTCGCCGACGGGTCGGGGACCATCCTCTTCGACCTGGCGGAGCGGACCTGGTCGCCCGAAATGCTCGATGCGCTGGATCTCGAGCCCGCCCTTCTCCCCCCCACGTACGAGGGCCCGGAGAGGACCGGGGCGGTCACGAGTGAAGCGGCGGAGCTCACCGGTCTGCGAGAAGGCACTCCGGTCGTGGCCGGGGGAGGCGACCAGTCCGCCAATGCGGTCGGAGTGGGGGCGGTGGCGCCGGGGGTCGTCGCCCTCTCACTGGGCACCTCCGGGGTGGTCTTCGCCACCACCGACGGCCCTTCGGTCGAGGCGGCGGGCAGGGTCCATGCCTTCTGCCATGCCGTGCCCGGGCGTTGGCACATGATGGGTGTGATGCTGTCGGCAGCGGGAAGCCTCCGCTGGTTGCGTGACGCATTGGCACCCGGCCAATCATTCGAGTCCCTGGTCGACGGAGCGGCCGAGGTGGCGGCAGGGAGCGACGGGTTGCTGTTCCTCCCCTACCTGACCGGGGAGCGGACCCCTCACCCCGATCCACTGGCCCGGGGGGCGTTCGTCGGCCTCACCGTGAGCCACGACCTCCGTCATCTCACCCGGGCCGTTCTCGAGGGGGTCGCCTTCGGGCTCCGGGACGGGCTCGACTTGATGGTGGCCTCGGGCATGGCCCCGCCGGGCCAGGTCCGTGCCTCGGGAGGTGGCACACGGAGCGGGCTGTGGCGTCAGATCCTCGCCAATGTCCTCGAGGCGGAGATCGCCACCGTACCCACCGAGGAAGGCGCCGCCTTCGGAGCCGCCCTGCTCGCCGCCGTCGGCGCCGGCTGGCACGCCTCCGTGGAGGAGGCCGCCGCGGTGGTCAAAGTCGAGCCGGCCGCCCAGCCCTCAGACGATGTCGACCTCTACCGGAGGGCTCACGAGTCATACCAGGGGCTGTATCCGGCGCTGAGACCGACCTTCCACCGCTAGCCCCAGCTGGTCTCCGTGGTCGGACGGAAAGCGACCTCGAGGATGCGATGGTTTCGGGGTCGGGTCAAGACGAAGAGCACAGCCTCGGCCACGTTCTCGGCCGACATCATCCCCTTCAGCTCCGGCATGTCCGGAGTCCGGCCGTGGCCCATGGCGAAGTCTGTGGCCACACCGCCGGGGGCCACATTGGTGCAGCGGATCCCTTGCTCACGGAGCTCATGGTCCAGGGCGCGGGTCAGCCCGATCTGTGCGAACTTGGAGGAGCAGTACACCGCCTCGTAGGGCAGGCCTCTCCGCCCGGCCTCGCTGGCCACGGTCACGATGTCGGCCGCACCGCTGGCCTGGAGATGGGGCAGGGCGGCGCGGATCGAATAGAGGGCGCCCTTGACGTTGACATCGATCATCTCATCGAGGTCCTCGAGAGAAAGGTCGAGGAAGGGCCCATAGGCGCCGACCCCGGCGTTGACCACGAGGATGTCGAGCCCGCCGAAGCGGTCCACGGTCGCCGCCACGATCTGTTCCATGGCCTCCGGATCACGCACGTCGGCGGGCTGGGCCACGACGTCGGGCAATCCGAGGTCGTCTCCGCTTCTCGAAGCGAGACCCAACCTGACTCCCTCGGCGGCGACCGACCTGGCCACGGCGGCGCCGATCCCACGGCTGGCCCCCGTGATCAGCGCGACCTTTCCTTCGAGACTTCCCATTGGATCCCTTCTTGTTGGTGAGTCAGCCGTGCAGTTGCTCCAGGTCTGTGTCGGTGACCTCTTCTGGCTGCTTCCCGATGATGATCATCGCCAGCACCTCGTCCATGGTCACGTCGGACTTGTTCACCGTCCCCACCAGCTTTCCCTGCAGCATGACGCTGATGCGGTCGGCCAGGTCGAACACGTCGTGGATGTCGTGGCTTATCAGGAAGATCCCGATCCCTTCTTCCTTCAACTGCCTCATCAGCCCGCGCACGACCTCGGTCTCGGCAGGGCCGAGCGCTGCGGTGGGCTCGTCCATGATCAGGATCCGGGCGTTGAATTGAACGGCCTTGGCGATGGCCACCGACTGACGCTGGCCACCGGATAGCGACTCCACCGGGACCTTGAAGTTGTCGAACCTGGGATTGAGGCGCTTCATCACCTTGCGGGTGGCGTCCTCCATCGCCGAGTCGTCGAGGGTGCGGACCGGGGTCAACAGCTCGCGCCCGAGAAAGACATTGGCCGGGGCATCGATGTTGTCAGCCAGCGCCAAGGTCTGGTAGATGGTCTCCACCCCGAGCTCCTTGGCGTCCATGGGACCATGGATGGCGACCGGCTTGCCGTCGATGAAGATCTGGCCCGAGTCGGGTTTCTGCGCCCCGGACAGGGTCTTGATCAGGGTCGATTTGCCGGCGCCGTTGCCCCCGACCAACCCGAGGATCTCGCCCGGGTACAGGTCGACGGTGACATCGTTCACGGCGTGGACCCCGCCGAAGGAGACGTTCATGTTCCTCAGCTCGACCAGGGGCACGCCTTCGGTCACCTATTCCTCCTCAAACCTTGCGCCGACGGTTGATGGTGTCGAAGGCCACCGCGATGATGAGCACGATCCCGGCCACGATGTCCTGGATCGGCGACGACAGGCCCATGAAGCTGAGCCCGTAGGCGAGCGACGACATGACCAGGGCGCCCAGAACCGCTCCGGGGATGGTACCGATGCCACCCGAGAACGAGGTACCGCCGATCACCGAGGCGGCGATCACGTAGAGCTCATAACCCTCACCCAGATCGAGGGTGGCGCCGTCGAGACGGGCCGTGGCCACCGCGCTGCTCACCGCACAGAGGAGCCCGATGAGCATGAAGGTCTTCATCACCGTCCACTTGGTGTTGATGCCGGCAAGGTCGGAGGCCTCTGGGTTGCCGCCGATGGCGAACACATACCGCCCGTAACGACGCCGGGTGGCGACGAAGTTCATCACCAGGGTCACGGCGAGGAGGAGGATGACCGGCCAGGGGACTCCCGCCGGAAGGCCGTCGGGAGGGATAGTGGTCCCGGTCTCGGCCGCATGTCTCTCGGCCAGGGCCGGGGGCCACTTGTAGCTGTTGAACAACCAGACCAGACCCAGCACGGCGGCACAGCTCACGGTGCCCACCAAAGCCTCGGCCCACATCTGGCGCAGGGGAAAGCCGAACCTCAATCGCTGCCGTCTGCCCGAAGCAAGCAGGAAGATGATCCCGGCACAGGCGAGACCGCCCACCACCCAGCTGGCGGTGCCGCCGATGGAGCCCTGGGGCCCACCACCAAGCAAGCGGAAGGTGGGATCGACCGGGGAAATGGTCACCCCTCTGGTGACCAGCCAGGTGGCGCCGCGAAATATGAGCAGACCTCCAAGGGTGACCACGAATGAGGGAACCCCGATGTAGGCCACGATGAAGCCCTGAACCGCCCCGATGGTTACCCCCAGGAGGAGTCCGACCGCTAGGGCGATCACCCAGATCCAAGGATTGCCAAAACCGATGATATCGGGGAGGACACGGGCCATGAGAAAGGCATAGGTCATCCCCACCACCCCCACGATGGAACCGACCGAGAGATCGATCTGGCGGGCGACGATGACCATCGTCATCCCGGTGGCGATGATGGCGACCGATACCGATTGGACCGCCAGGTTGACCATGTTGACCGGTCGTAGGAACCGGCCATCGGTGGCCAGACCGAAACCGACCAGGATCAATACCAGCGCAACCACCATGCCGAAGACACGGAGGTCGATCTCCAGCGCCTTGAGGAACCCTCGACGGGAACCCTCTTCGACCTGGGCTTGGGCGGGGGGCGCGGTAGACAAGCGCGTCATCGGCTTATCTCGACAATACCGATGCGTAGCGTCCCGCGCCTCCCGTGGGAGACGCGGGACGCAACGATCGATTCAGTGCTCAGCCGCAGGCGTCCACTGTGCCGGGTGCAACCCCGTCACACACTGCGTCCTGTGGCTCCCAGCCGAGATCGATCACCAGGTTCAGGTTGTCCTGGGTGATCGGGGTCGGCTTGAGGATGATCGACCAAACCTCGACGCCATCGGCGTCGAAGGGCTGAGCATCCACCCCGGCCTCGGGGAAGACGTGGTCCTCCAGGTCGTCGGGGGCCTTCACGTCGGCCAGAGCCACCCCTTGGGCGAGCTGAATAGCCACCTCACCGGCGGTCTTGCCCAGACCGAAGGCGTCCTTCCACACCGAGACAAGCTGGGTCCCCAGGGCCACCCGGTTGATGGCAGGCAGGTCACCATCCTGACCGGTGACCGGCACGGTCCCGGCCAGGCCGACCGCGTCCAGCGCGGCCACCACACCGGTGGCCATGCTGTCGTTCTCCGAGATGACGGCGTCGATCTCGTTGTCATTGGCGGCCAGGCAGGCATCCATCATGTTGCGGGCGTTGTTGGTGTCCCAGTTGTCGTTGTAGTCCTCACAGACGATGTTGATGTCCGGGTTCCCGTCGACGAGCTCTTCCATACCGGCACGGAGGAAGTCGGCGTTGGGATCGGCGGCGTGCCCCTTGACGATGGCGTAGTTGCCCGCCGGCACGGCCTCGGTGATCACCTCGGCCATGATCGTGCCTACACCCTGGTTGTTGAACGTGATGTAGAAGGCCTCCGGGTCGGCGATGAGACGGTCATAGCCGATGACCGGGATTCCCGCTTCGGTTGCCCTCTGCACCGCAGGCAGAATCGCCTCGGCGTCTTTCGCCAGGATGATCAGCACGTCCGCCCCTTGAGCGACCAGGCTGTCGACGTCGGTGAGCTGCTGCTCCGCAGAGTCGTTGGCGTCGGTCTCGATGACCGTGCCCCCGGCTGCCTCCACCGCCTCGATGATGGCCGGGCCGTCTGCCTTGGCCCAACGTGGCTGTGCGTAGTTGTTCCATGAGATTCCGACGACGACTCCTTCACCGCTCGCTGCGGTGGTGTCGGCCCCGCCGCCCTCAGTCGTGGTGGCCTCACCTCCATCGTCACCGCATGCGGCGACGAAAAGGGCGAGGATCGCCACGAACGCCCACAGGCGTTTCTTCATCTTGGTTCCTTCCTCCTCAGTGGCAGCCCATCGGTGGGCTGTCCGTTCCTTTCGAGATTATCGGGCCCACCGCTCCGGCCGGCCCGCATTGCGAGCATACAACGCATATGTTTTGCCTCGCAACAAATACCAGGTGCCCCGGCGTCGACGCCAACCAACCCCGGGATCTCCTGTTGCGGATTGGCGATCTGGATATAGTGGCTCCTCCAACAAAAGGTCACGACCTCATCGACCAATCCACATCCATGCGCCCCCAGACCCGGACCAGGGACCGCAACCGGGGCATCGCGGCAGAAGAGCTACGCCGGCACAACCTGGCTACGGTCCTCGAGCGACTTCACCTCGGTGGCGCCAACTCCCGCTCCGATCTGGTCTCCAGCACCGGGCTCAACAGGTCGACTATCGCCGACCTCATCGGTCAGCTGACCACCCTCGGGCTCATCGAGGAGGGACCAGCGGTTGCGGCATCGGGACCGGGACGTCCCTCTCCCGTGGTCCGCACCAGGCCCCAGGGCGCCGTGGTGGTCGCCATCGAGGTCTCGGTCGACTCGATCGCGGTGGCGACCGTGGGTCTCGGCGGCCATGTCTACGAGAAGGTCAGGGTGGCCAGGCCACGTGGTGGGTTCTCCCCCGAGGAGGCGATACGCGACGTGGTCGGGCTCGCCCGACCGATGCTGGCCTCGCTGCCGGAGGACGCGGCACTGGCCGGGGTCGGCGCAGCCGTGGCCGCGATCACCCGCCGGTCCGACGGGTTCGTCCACCTCGCCCCCAACCTCGGTTGGCACAGCGTCCCGTTGGGATCGATGCTCACCGCAGCGCTTGGCCTGCCTCTTCCGATCCTGTTGGCCAACGAGGCCGATCTGGGCGCGCTGGCCGAGTCCCGCCGAGGGGTGGGCTCGGGGGTGTCACACCTCGTCTACATATCGGGCGAGGCCGGTATCGGCGCCGGGATCATCCACGACTCCAAGCCAATGCTGGGAGCGGCCGGCTATGCCGGTGAGGCGGGCCACACCCTGATGAATCCCGACGGCCTGTCCTGCAGCTGTGGCGCCACCGGCTGTTGGGAGACAGAGGCGGGAGAGGCGGCCCTCGCCCGGCGTGCCGGCCTTCCGCCGACGATCGGAGGGTCCCGTCTCCTCGAGACGGTCCTGACCCGAGCCGATGCCGGCGACGAGGTGGCCCTGCATGCCATTGCCGATGTGGGGCGCTGGCTCGGGCTGGGCATCGGCAACCTGATCAACGTCTTCAACCCCGAGCTGGTGGTCCTGGGCGGCTTGTACCACCACCTGTTCCCCTATTTCGAGGGAGCGGTGAGCGACGCGGCGCGATTCGGGGCTCTCGACGCGCCCGGCAACATCGTGGAGATCACCAGGAGCGGGCTCGGGTCCGATGCGCTGCTGATCGGGGCGGCCGAGCTGGCCCTGGCCGAGGTCATCGCCGATCCTGCGCGTCGGCAAAGATCCGCTCGATGACCCTCAGATTGGCCACCGCGTCCTGGGGTGGGGTCGGCACGTCGGACCCCTCCCGCACCGCCCGGGAGAAGGCATCGGCCTGCACCGTGTACTGATCGGCCGACGCTACCTCGTGAACGACGACATCGGGAGCCACCGGCGGCTCACCGCCGGCCACGGCGAGAACCCGGGTCGGCAGGTCGGGTGGGATGTTGAAGGGGATCTCCACGAGAAGCCGGCCCTCGGTCCCCTGGATGTGGACCCTCTGGTCGTCCTCCAGCCTGGTGGAGCAGGTGAAGGCGGCATGTCGACCTTCGAAGTCGAGGATGACCGAGGTGAGCACATCGGTGCCACCGACCGGGTCGCGCCGGATGGAGGCGCTGACCTCGTCGGGCTCGGAGCCGAACAGCATTCGGGCGACGTTGACCGGATAGCAGCCGACGTCGAACATCGCACCTCCCCCGGCATCCACCCGGTTTCGGATGTCTTCGGGGTCATCGTTGTAGTAGGAGAAAAAGGACTGGATCGCGAGCAGTTCGCCGATCACTCCTTCCCCGAGAAGCCGGCGCACCTCCACCCAGAGAGGGTGGAGCCGGTACATGAAGGCTTCCATCAGCTTCACCCCGGCCCGCTCGGCGGCCTCGATCATGGCGACGGCATCGGCACTGGTGGTCGCCATCGGCTTTTCGCACAAGACGTGTTTGCCGGCCTCGGCCGCGGCGATCGCCCACTCGGCATGGAGATGGTTGGGAAGCGGGATGTATACGGCTTCGATCTCGGGGTCGGCAAGCAGGTCCGCATAGCTCCCGTGCCAACCAGGGATGCCCAGGGCATCGGCGGTGGCGCGAGCCTTGTCCGCCGACCGGGAGGCGACCGCGCTGACCCGGCTCATCGCCGACCGGCTCATCGCCGGGATCACCTTCGTCACCGCGATGTCGGCGCACCCCAACACGCCCCAGCGAACCGGATCAGTCACCACTTACCCCTCGTCATTGGACAGAATCGGACCATGAGGCATTGTGTCGGACCGGCACATCGGGGGCAAACGGGAGCGATTCGATGACCGAGCGCGGCACCGGCCATGGCCGAGGCACCATCTGGCTCGCCGCCGGCGTCGCGACCGGGGCCCTTGCCACCGCTGTCCTGGCCCTGGGGGCCCGGGCCCTCTTCAACTCGGATCTGCCCGCCTCCGCTTCACCACCCCCTCGCTTTGTCGAAGAGTCGGGCGGCGCCGGCGTCGAACACGTATACGACGGAGAGTTCGACTTCTTCGTCGGCGGCGGAGTGGCAGTCTTCGACTGCGACTCCGACCACCGCCCCGACCTCTACTTCGCCGGAGGGGCCAACCCGGCCGCGCTCTTTCGCAACGTAAGCCCGACCGGAGGTGCCCTCGAGTTCAGCAGACAACCCGGGAACGAGACCGACCTCACCGGGGTGACCGGCGCCTACCCCCTGGATGTGGAAGGCGATGGCGAGATCGACCTCGCCGTGCTCCGACACGGAGAGAATGTGATGCTGCGCGGCTTGGGCGACTGTCGGTTCGAAAATGCCGGCGGGAGGTGGTCGATCGACGGCGGCGGCGAATGGACGACGGCGTTCAGTGCGACCTGGGAGCCGGGCGCCGATCTGCCCACCCTCGCCTTCGGCAACTACGTCGAGCTCGACGAGAAGAGTGCGCAGACCGGGGGATGTTCCGACAACTACCTGTTCCGGCCCGACGACACCGGCTACGGGACACCGCATGCACTCGCCCCCGGCTGGTGCACCCTGTCGATCCTCTTCAGCGATTGGGACCGATCCGGGCGTCGGGACCTGCGGACCACCAACGACCGGCACTACTACCGGGATGGGGAAGAGCAACTGTGGCGCATCGAGCCCGATGAGCCGCCCCGTCTCTACACCCACGACGAAGGATGGCGGTCGATGCAGATCTGGGGCATGGGCATCGCCAGCCACGACCTGACCGGCGACGGGTTGCCCGAGGTGTTCCTCACCAGTCAGTCCGACAACAAGCTGCAGACGTTGGCCCAAGACGCGTCCCGGCCCGAGTACGTCGACATAGCTTTCGACCGCGGGGTGACCGCCCACAGGCCGTATGCCGGAGATGTGGTGCGACCGTCGACTGCGTGGCACCCCGAGTTCAGGGACGTCAACAACGACGGTCTGGTCGATCTCTACATCTCAAAGGGCAATGTCGAGGACCAGCCCGAGTTCGCTTCCCAGGACCCGAGCAACCTGCTCCTGGGCAACCCCGATGGCACCTTCACCGAGGTGGCGGATGCCGCCGGGCTCGTCAACTTCGCCCGGGCCCGTGGCGCCGCCCTGGTCGACCTCAATCTCGACGGGATGCTGGACCTGGTGGAGGTCAACCGGAAGGAGAACATCGAGCTGTGGCGCAACGTCGGCTGGAGTGACGGCCAGGAGCCTGCCCCGATGGGCAACTGGGTGGCATTGGGTCTGGAGCAACCTGCTCCCAATGTCGACGCCGTCGGATCGTGGGTGGAGGTGAGGATGGGAAATCGGGTGGTGCAACGCGAGGTCACCGTCGGGGGTGGCCACGCCGGAGGCCAGCTCGGCTGGATCCACTTCGGTGTCGGGGACGCGGCCACCGTCGAGGTCCGGGTGCAATGGCCCGACGGCGAGAAGGGGCCCTGGTTCAACGTCACTTCGAATCGGTTCGTCACCATCGACCGGGAAGCCGGGTTGATCACCAGGGCCGGTTAGACCTCCTGGGCCACGGCGGTCCACATCCCGCCGGCGGCGCCCGAGGCGATGACCGACTGGACGAAGCCGATGCCGATAGCCCCGTCGACCACATCGGGGAAGTGCAGTGCGAGCGGGTCGGGTGTGGCCCCGCTGCGACGGGCAGCTATGGCCTCTGCAGCGTCCGAGTAGATGTTGGCGAACGCCTCGAGGAATGCCTCGGGGTGCCCGGCCACGATCCGGGTCGCCCGGGCTGCCAGGGGAAGGGTCCCGGGGCCGTTGGGGGTCCTCGTCTCGGCCGGGCCGTCGAGAGGGGTGAAGATCAGCCGGGTCGGGGTCTCCTGATTCCACTCGAGGCTCCCCCTGGTGCCGGACACCCTGATCCTGAGGCAGTTTTCCACCCCGGCCGCGGCCTGAGTGACCCAGAAGGTGCCGCGGGCGCCGTTGGAGAAGCGAAGCATGGCGGCGGCGTAGTCGTGGACCATCCTGCCCGGGACCACCGCGCCCACCTCGGCGGCGACCTCCGACACCTCGAGACCGGTGATGAACCGGGCCAGGTTGTGGGCGTGGGTCCCGATGTCCCCCATCACCAGCGAAGGCCCTCCCCGCACCGGGTCGTAGCGCCAGGGCAGCCCCTCGCCCGGCTCGGGGTCGTTCTCGTCGGCCTTGCCTCCCTGGACGTATTCGACCTGGACGAGGCGGATCTCGCCGATTTCGCCGTCCTCGACCATTGCCCTGGCCTGGCGGACCATCGGGTAGCCGGTGTAGTTGTGGGTGAGGCAGAAGACGAGACCGGTCTCCCTCACCTTGGCAACCAGATCGAGCGCCTCCTCCAACGTGTTGGTGAGCGGCTTGTCGCAGATGACGTCGAAGCCGAGCTCCAGGGCCCGCCCGGCATAGAGATGATGACTGTCGTTGGGGGTCATGATGGCGATCACTTCGGCCCCGTCTGCACGGGAGGCCTCGGCTTCGAGCAGCTCGAGGCCATCGCCGTAGGCACGATCCGCCTCCAGGCCGATCTCGGTCCCGGCGGAGCGGGCCAGATCGGGGCGGGAGGAGAGAGCACCTGCGACGAGCTGGTAACGATCGTCGAGACGGGCTGCCGCTCGATGCATGGCGCCGATGAAGCTCCCGGGACCCCCGCCGATCACCGCAAGCCGCAGCCTGCGCCCCAACATCTCGATCACCGGGTTGTGCGTCATCCTTCCTCCTCCGCCACGATGAGCCACCTGCCCCCGGCGCCCCGGCTCAACACGAAGGTGGTGGCAAATGCCTCGCTCTCCCGGCCCTGCTCGACCCCGCCGGAATCGTATGTGACGTGGTCGACGGTGCCGGTCGCCTCGAGCCCCAGACTCGCCCCGCCCTGAGGTCCTTTGTGGAAGACGATGTCGAGATGCAGCGAGTCGAACGCGTGCTCGGGCACCACCGATTCGCCCCTGGTCGCCGCGATCTCGACCTTTCTCTCCATCGCGAGGAGACGCTCCCCATCGTCGGCGGCGCGGAGAAGAGAGGTGTCGCCGGTGCGCAGGGCATCGGCCTCGATGGCGAGCGCCTCGGCGAGAGACACTGCCAGTGCATCGGGGTCGACATCCTCGTTGAGGGCCTGGGCCTCGGCGCTCACCGTGACCGGGGGTAGCAGGGTCGGGTCGATGTCGACAACGGGGGTCACCGGGTCGGTGGTCGCCGCCCCGGCGGTCTGCCGCGCCGGGGCGCCGGCGGCCACGATCCCCACCGAGACCACCACGACCAGGGCACCGATCGCGGCGCCGCGGGCAAAGGTGCGAATCGGGGCGACTCCGGGCCGGAGCCCGAGCAGATCCACCCTCACCATCAACCGGTCGAAGGAGAGGCGAAGCGGGGTCATCAGGACCAGCCCGCCGAGCAGACCGACCTTGGCTCCGAACTCGGTCGTCTGCGGGGCGATGAGCAGGGTGCAGACCAGGGCGAGGCTGACCGCGAACGCCACCCGGGCCGCTCCGCCCTCCGGAATCGTCTTGGGGTCGGTGATCATGAAGAAGAGGAAGATGAGCACCTCGGGCGAGCTGGCGATCACCCACCAGAACGAGGACCCGCAGACTGGCTGCAGCGCCCATGCCGCCGTCATGCAATGACCGGAGACGGCAAGTACGCCGATCCCG
>DATHUP010000024.1:0-47902 GCA_035462175.1 Acidimicrobiia bacterium
CGAGGGTGAGTGCCTCGTCGATGTCGTGGGTGACCAGGAAGGTGGTCGGCCGGTACCAGTCCCATACATCGAGGAGGTGGTCCTGGAGGTCGACCCTGGTGAATGCGTCGAGGGCACTGAACGGCTCGTCCAGGAGCAGGACAGGTGGCTTGGTCACCAAGGCCCTGGCGATGGCGGTCCTCTGCGCCATCCCTCCCGACAGCTCCTGGGCAAACAATGGGAGAACGAGCCGAGGCCGACCCGTTCGATCGCCTCGCTGACCACCGCCCGCTTCCCGTCTCGGTCCTCCAATCCGAAGGCGACATTCTGCGCCACCGTGAGCCATGGCATCAAGCGAGGCTCCTGGAACACGAGCCCAACCGACCGATCGGGCCCGTCGACCTGGTGTCCGGCGACCTCGACGGTACCCGTGGTTGGGGTCTCGAGCCCGGCGATGAGACGGAGGACGGTGCTCTTCCCACACCCGCTCGGTCCGATGACGGCGACAATCTCGCTCGCTTCGACCGTGAGATCCACATCCGAGACGGCGAGCAGGCCGCCGGGGAACTGCTTGGCCACGTCGCGAAGCTCGATCATGCCCCCGCCCTCCCCGCGAACCCGTCCTGCCATCTGGTGAACCGGGTTCCGACCCCGGTCAGCAGCCGGTCGGTGAGCTTGCCGAGCACGGCGAAGAGGACGATGGCGGCGATGATCACCGCCGGTCGGCCGGTCTGCTGGCCGTCGACCAGGAGATAGCCGAGACCCCGGCTCGCCCCGAGAAACTCGGCGGCGACCACGAACATCCAACCCAGCCCGAGGCCGTTGCGGAGACCGATCAGGTAGGTCGGCAGCGAAGCCGGGAACAGGATCCGCCGGATGAGCCCCGCCCTACTCAGACCGTAGACGCGGCCCACCTCCACCAACTTCCGGTCCACCGAGGCGATGGCCGCGCTGAAGGTGAGATACACCGGGAAGAAGACTCCGAGGGCGATCATCAGGACCTTGGACGTCTCGAAGATCCCGAACCAGAGGATGAACAGCGGAGTCCAGGCGATGGAGGGGATGTTCCGCAGCGCCTGCAAGCTGGGGTCGAAAAGGGCACAGAACTGGGACGAGACCCCGGTCGCCGCACCGAGCACCGTCCCCACCATGGCTCCGAGTGCGAATCCTGCCAGCACTCTCCCCGTGGTCGAGAGAAGATGACCGAGCAGCTCCCCGGCCGCGGCGAGATCGACAATCGTGGCCGCGATCTCGCTCGGCGGCGGGATCAGCCGGCTCGAGGTCACCCCAGCCCTCGCCCCGATCTCCCAGAGCACGATGGCCGCCACAGGGAAGACGGCCCCCACCAGCCAGCGGGGAAGCCCCCGCCGGCTTCGGGGCAGCGCAGCGAACGGCGTCTCTCGATCCTGTCGTGTGGGCACCGCGACGTCGGTCATCCCCCGCCTCCCAGATCTCCGGTGAATCCCTCGTCGAGCAGGTCGTCGACCATGCCCTCGATGTCGACCTCGGCCGCGATGACACCAGAGCCCTGAAGGGCGATCCCGGCTCCCAAGATCGAGTCCCGCTGGACGGTCCCGATGGCCGGGGTGGTGAGGTCGGTGCGCTCCAGCTGTCGCTCGGCGACCTGCTCGCTCAGACCACCGACTCGGCCAGGATCGCCGCCAGCTCGCCTGGGTTCTCCAGGGCCCAGAGCCGGGCCCGCTCATAGGCCGCGATCACGGCTTCGACGATCTCGGGATGCTGCGTCGCGAACGTCTCGTCGACGTTGAGCACACCCCAGGTGTTGAGATCCGGAGCCCGGTAGAAGAGGTTTGTCTCCTGTTCCAGCTCCGCCTCAGCCATCATCGGGTCGAGACCTGCCCAGGCATCGACCGAGCCTCCGATCAGGGCATTCCGGCCGTCGGCATGCTGGAGGAGGACCGCCTCTATGTCGTCCTCGGCCAAGCCGTGATCGGCGAGAGCACGCACCAGGAAGATGTAGGGGTCGGTGCCCCGAGTGACGGCCACCTTCTTGCCGGCCAGGTCTTCGATGCTGTCGATGTCGCTGTCCCCGTTGGTCACCAGGGCAGTCCACTCCGGCTGCGAGTAGGCGTAGACCGACTTGATCCGGGTGCCGTTGATCCTGGCGAGAAGGGCGGCGGCGCCCGCGGTCGAGCCGAACTGGATGCTCCGGGCAGCCAGGAACTCGAGTGCCTTGTTGCTGCCCGCCGATTGGACCCAGTTGACCCCCACTCCCTCGAGCTCCTCCTCGAGCCAGCCCTTCTCGCGGAGGACCAGGCTCACCGGGTTGTAGTAGGCCCAGTCGACGGTGATCTCGTCGACGGTGATCTCGTCGACGGTGCCGGCATCGGTCCCACCGTCACATACCACCGCGAACAGGGCCACGACGAGCACGGCCGCCCCTAAGCGGAGTCGGGTCGGCGGAGGTCTGTTGTGGATGCAGGGGCGGGTGGGATGGAGCCGGCACTGCGGCCGGCGACGAGACGTCTCATGGGCACTCCTGAAGAGAAGGAAGGTCGTGGGGACGACGCCGGGTGGTGCGGCTCTCGGGCGGTGGCGTCTAGGAGTGCGAACGACGAGCGTCAACACGCGGGCGGGTCACCCGAGAGTGTCGACAGACACAAATGCAGCGGTAGGAGCTCGTCACGGGGGGCACCGTAGTCGTCGGCCGTCGACCATCACAATCACCACGTGCTCAGGGGGCGGGTACGACGCAATCGTCCATCGAGCGTGGTGGTGGCTCGACGTCGAACAACTCCGGCTCCGGAGCAGGGATCGGGTCGTCGTCGGTGGTGACATAGCGGACCAGCGCCCGGTACACCGCTTCGGCGTATTCCTGACGGAAGTCGTCGGTCACGATCAGCGCCTCTTCCGAGGGATTGGAGATGTAGGCGCCCTCGACGATCGCTGCCGGCACTTCCGACCGTGCCAGGATCGAGTAATAGTCGGTCCCGTCCCCATCGACCCGGGCGGACAGGCCGTTTCCCCGCGACCCGACCCAGTCGGCCTCGAAACGAGCGAGCGCCGTGCGCAGCTCGTCGACGATCAGGCCACCCAATCGGGGGGATTCAGGGTTTGCGACCGAGACGAAGGCGGACGATCCGGGATGAGCGAGATCCCGGGTCGGCTCCGTGTTGTGGTGGATCGAGACCAGAGCCGTGGCATGGACCGCGTTTGCGAGCGTTGCCCGGAAGGTGAGGCCCAGCTCAAAGTCCCCGCCATTGGGGCCTTCAGGGGCGCGGGTCGGGATGGCCGCGGCCGCGGCCGGAATCGCATTCCCATCGGTGACCGCACCGGTCGCCCAGTCGATGTCGTGGGGCGAGCCGAGCAGCGCGATGATGCGGTCGGCGACGTCGACGTTGACCTCGGCTTCGGTGAGGCCGCTCGGCCCGACGGCGCCGAGATCGGGGAAGCCGTGGCCGGCATCGATCACGAACACCGAGCGGCCCATCTCGCGTCCCCGTTCCTGGGGGATCAGCCCCACCTCGACGTCGTCCGCACTAATCCAGCCCGTGCGGTTGCAGGTGTCGAACACCTCGAACATGCCGTCGGTCTCCGCCATGACCGGGAGGATGATCCCGGCGGCGATTGCCTGCGCCGACACTCCTGGATCGCTCGACAGCATCGTGCCATCCCGGCTCACCACGTAGCCGACCTCGCCGTTCTCGCCTCCCGCCACGGTCCCATCGCCCGGCGAAATCCCCGCACCGCCGGTTCCCGGCCCATCGCCCATTCGCCACACGAACAGACCTCCGAAGAGGACCACGAGGACCAGGACGACCGCGGGGAGGCGGGTTGAGCTCAAAGGGAATGTGACGACAGGGGCTCATAGGACACCACATCACCGTGCCCAACTCAATTCGGGTCACACAGGTCGCGAAATGTGCCGGATCGGGTACCGTCGGCCGCCTGATGGCAACGCTCGACGCCAAGAAACGGGCCAGCCTACCGAACAGCGCCTTTGCCTACGTCGACTCGAAAGGGAACCGGCGGCTCCCCATCCACGACGAGGCCCACGTCCGCAATGCCCTCTCCCGGTTCAACCAGGTCAAATTCGAGAGCAGAGACGCGAAGGAGCGGTCGTTTCGCCGTTTGCTCAAGGCAGCGGCCGAGTACGGGATCGCCCCGGTGGGCTTCGTCACCCGACAGCTGCGCGAGGCGGGACGCTCCGACGAGACGGCCGACCTCCCGTCGGGTTTGGTCACCCTGCTCCTCAGCGACATCGAAGGATCCACCGGTCTGGTCCAGGAGCTCGGGCCGGGCTACCCGGATCTGCTCGATGAGGTGCGCCGGGTGATCAGGGAGGTGGTCGACACCCATCGGGGCTACGAGGTGGATGCGCGTGCCGACGAGTTCTTCGCCGCCTTCGCCCGGGCCGACGACGCCATCGCCGCGGCCCTCGCCATCCAGCGAGCGATGGTTGGCCTCTCCGGGTCCGGCGGGCATCGGGTCAGGGTGAGGATCGGGATCCACAGCGGGAGCCCGGCCGTCACCGACACCGGCTATGTCGGCCTGCCGGTGCACGTCCTGGCCAGAGTCGCCTCCGCGGGTCACGGCGGCCAGATCCTCATCACCACGGCGGCCCGGGATGAGATCGGCGCAGGCCTCGGCGATCTGGCGGTCAGGAGCCTGGGCCCATTCCTGCTCCAGGGGCTCCCCGCGGAGGAGGAGCTGATTCAGGTGTGGGCGTCGGATCTCGAGTCCTACTTCCCCGCCCCAAGGGTCGCCGACTCGGGCTGAGAGACTCTCTCGACGTCAAAGTGCCCGCATCCGGTTGTTTCGGGCGTTGTGCTCCACTTCGGCCAGGCCGAGTGCCTCAAGCACCGGTGGCACGTAGTTACCCACTCGTCCCCGCAAGCCCTTCTTCAACCCGTACCACCCTCCGATTGGATTCTCGGGTGAGCGAGCCCAAGCCTCGACCGTCCCTTCGGCGGCAGGCTTCTGCTCGTCGGCATTGCCGAGCGGCACCCAGTCGCCGCGCTCTTCGAGCATGTGGTGCAGGTCTTCGATGATGCGCAGGTCGTAATGCAAGACGGTGCTCCCCACCGTGCAAACGAGCACCGGAGGGTCGTGCTCTTCGTCACGGTGCATAAGAATCTCCGAACCGAGGCTCGGTGTCTTCAGGACCCAGGGATCGGCGGCAGTGCCCAAACCGGTGAAAGGTGCTGCTGGCAATGGATGCTCCCATCTCAGTAACCGTTTTGTTACATTAACACGCATGACTGGAGCAGCGGCCCGAGACCCCTTTGCCGCACTCGGCGACCCCCACCGCAGGGCGATAGTGGAGCTTCTCGCCGTCGGGGGTCGGTGGGTCAACGAGATCGCAGACGAGCTCCCGATCAGCCGCCCCGCAGTCTCCAGGCATCTGAGGCTGCTCAAGGAGGCCGGTCTCGTCGTCGACCGCCCCGAAGGCACCAGACGGCTATACAGCCTCGACGACAAGGGAGCTGCGTTTATGGCCGGGTACATGGAGCAGGTCTGGGGCGAGGCGGTTGTCCGCTACCGCCTCGTGGCCGAGAACACTTCGGAACGAGGCTGATGGAGCCGATCATCGTCGAGTTCGAGGTCGACGCCACCCCGGCCCATGCTTTCGACGTGTGGATCTCGCGTCCAACGATGTGGTGGCCGCGATCTCACACGGTGACCCAGGACCCCGATCTGATCGTGGTGTTCGAGCCCTTCGAGGGCGGGCGGATCTACGAGCGCGGCTCGGATGGATCCGAGCACGAGTGGGGGGAGATCCTGGTCTGGGAGCCGCCGTCCCGGGTCGGTTATCTCTGGCATCTCTTCTTCGATCGGAGCGAGGCCACCGTGATCACCGTCACCTTCACCGGGACCGGGACCGGCTCCCGGGTCAAGCTGGTTCAGACCGGCTTCGAGAAACTGGGGGACGAGGTGGGCCCGGACCGGCAGGCCCGTACCAATCAGGCCTGGCTCGAAGTCACCGGCCGATACCGGTCGGCTCTCACCGGCTCCGGGCCCTGAGTCGGGCCGCTGTTACGCCGGATCATCGGCATGTCCGTCACCTCTCGTCACACCGTGCCCGGATCGACTAGAAGGCTGACGATGCGAGCCCTCGCCCTCGTGCTCGGAATCATCGTCACCGGCTGCGCCGTGGAGGGCCGGCCCCAGCCCGAGGCCACGAACGCCCCCCCGGTGACCGGCACGACCGGCGACTCGACGAACACCACCGTCGTCCCCGTCTCCGAGTACCTCCCCGGCCTCGAAGCACGGCTCCATCTGCCCGCGCCGGCGGATCGGGTGCCGCTGCTCGTGATGGTGCCGGGCGGAGGATGGTCAACGGCCGACCCGGCCGGATTCGAAGGACTTGCCCGGGATCTCGCCATGTCCGGCATCCTGGCTGCGGCGGTCGAGGTGAGGGCGGCCGAGGACGACGTCCTCTACCCGGTGCCGGTCGAGGACGTGCTCTGCGCCGTGGCGCACAGCGTGGCGTGGGCACGGTCGAACGGGTTCGACGCCGGCCCGGTTGTGCTCCTTGGCCACTCCAGCGGTGCACACCTCGCATCGCTGGCCGTACTCGCCCCGTCCGAATTCTCATCCGGCTGCCCCGATCAGCTGCAGACTCCCGATGCCCTGGTCGGGCTGGCCGGGACCTATGACGTCGGCATCGTGTCCGGCATTGCCAGGAATCTGTTCGGCGTGAGCCCGGAGACGGACCCGGCACTCTGGGAGTCGGGTAATCCGCTGTTGCGAGCCGCGCTCCGACCCGAGGTCCCCGTGCTGCTCATCCATGGCGATGCAGACGACCTGGTGCCGACTTCGTTCACCACCGAGGTCGCACGGGCCCTGAAGCTGGGCGGCCACGCTGTGACAGTGCAGATGGTCCCCGGGGCCGACCACCACGAGATCTACTCGGCGGAGGCATCCGGAGACCTCATCACCGACTGGATCGCGAAAGTCGGTCGATCCGACTAAACGGTTGGCACCCAGACCCGCATCGTGGCAGGCCCCCGGTTTGCCCATTGGTGGTAGGGGACGAGAGGGATGCCTATCTCGTGCCCGGCGTCTGACCAATCGTCTCGGCCGCGGTACGGCCAATCCCGCTCCTCGATGTCGACCACCCGACCAGGAGCGACCGCCCCCCCGTCCCGCTCCTCGAGGTCGCGGCCTGGGTCGACCCGGACGGTGTCGACGTCTTTCTCCTCGGGAAGGTCGACGGACTCGACACAGAGCACGAGAGGCCCCTTCTCCACTGCGACACAGCCTCGGATGGCGTCGATGCGCGGGTCGGGGAACGTCCATCTCGGGGTCATGGGCAACTCGAGCTCCAGTCGCTCACCGACAGAGAAGGGACGATGCACCGAGGCCACACCCGGGGCAACCGGCCTTGTCTCGCCCTGCTCGGTGAGACGGGCGCCCGTGGCCCATTCCGGCACCCTGAGGGCGAGCTCCCAAGAGACGTCGTCGGACTCGGTCACCGTCACCGAGACGATGCCGTCCTTGGGGTACCCGGTCTTCACCTCGACTCCGACCTTGCGTCCATCGTCGAGAGTGGCGGAGATCCGGCTGTCGGCGTACTGATGGATCTGGAGCCCGCTCCGATCGACGGTGGCGAGATAGGCGGCCAGGGAGGCCACGGTGCGGGCGATGTTGGTGGGGCAGCAGGAGACGGCGAACCATGGCTCGCGCAGGCTGGAGGCGGCGCGATTGCTGACGAAGTCGGGCGCCGGCACCACTCCGGGGACCCGCTGATGGAGAGGATTGGCGTAGAAGAAGGCGCGCCCGTCGGGTGCGGGAGAGGTGGCGACGACATTGAACAGGGTTCGCTCGGCCAGATCGGCATACCTCGACTCGCCGGTGGCGAGGAGGAGACGCCACGAGAGCATCACCGAGGCGATGCCGGCGCAGGTCTCGGAGTAGGCGCGGTCGGGGGGCAGGACGAAATCAACCCCGAACTTCTCGCCGTCGTGGTGCGAGCCCATGCCCCCGGTCAGATAAGTGCGCCGGGCAACGGTCCGCTCCCATTGCCCGATGATGGCCTGGAGAAGGTCCTCGTCCTCGGTCTCCACCGCAACGTCGACCGCCGCCGCGGCGAGGTAGAGCGCCCGCACCGCATGCCCGGTGAAAGCCTCCTGGTCCCTGATCGGCACGTCGTCCTGGAAATACGAGCGGCCCCAATGAATGTCGCCGAGGGTCTGTCGGCCCCGGCGCTCGAGGAACACGGAGGCCTGCTGGAGATAACGCTCCTCGCCGGTGAGCCTGGCCAGTTCCACCAGGCCGAGCTCGATCTCGGGATGGCCCCCGACACGTTCGATGCCACCCGACCCGAACGTCTCGCAGACGTGGTCGGCGGCTCTCTTCGCCACCTCGACGAAGAGATCATCCTTCCCGGTCCGGGCTCGGGCCACGGCAGCCTGGAGCATGTGCCCATAGCAGTAGAGCTCATGGCCCCACTCCAGGTCGCTGTAACGCGGTGGCTGGCCGGGGCGCCCGAACACGGTGTTGAGATAGCCGTCTTCCTCCTGGACAGGTGCGATCACCTCGGCGAGGGACGTGAATCGCTCGTCGGCATCGCTCGATCCGGATCGACCCGTTTCCCAGGCGGCCGCCTCCATCAGCTTGTAGACGTCCGAGTCGGTGAAGACGACGCCCTTCCGGTCGTCGGGGAGCCTTCCCTCGACCGCCGCCCGGAAGTTGCCCACCCAGTCCAGTCGTTCCATCCAGTCGTGGCAGTGGGCGATCGTCGCGGCCGAGTTCACCTCCTGGCGCCCGGCCCAGAACCCTCCGGTTATCTCCACCTCGTCCAACCCGAGCGGGCGCAGGCGTCCTGAGCCGGGGACGACCGGGCGACCGTCGAACCGGCCATTCACGAGACGTGGTCCTGCCAGCTGTGCTCGGGCTCGTAGCCGAGCAGCTCGCGTGCCCGGTCGACGGCGAGCAGCGTCTCCCGTCCCTCGATCGGCCTGCGGAGGGGGACATCGGGGAACACCTCGGCCATCAATTCAGACGAGGGCCGGGTCATCACCGTGTCGGCTGCCGCCACGATGCAGATCTCAGCGCCTTCGATGTCCTTCTCGAGCCCGAGGCGGATCGACTGGGCCACGTCGCGCACGTCGACATAGCCCCAGAGATTCCACCTGCGCAGAGCCGGGTTGTCCCAGTATCCGGGGAAGGCCTCATAGTCCTCCGGCTCCATGATGTTGGAGAAGCGGAGCCCGAGGAACGGGATCCCGGTGCGCCGGGAGAACTGGGCAGCCATGTCCTCACCGATCAACTTGGACAGGGCGTACGAGCTCTCCGGCCGGGGCTCGATGGTCTCGTCGATCGGGGCGAACAAGGGCGGGGTGTCGAATGGCAGCCCGAGAACGGTTTCACTCGACGCCCACACCACCCGGTCGACTTCGGCCGCTGCCGCGGCGGCAAAGACGTTGAAGGTGGAGAGGGTGTTGATGCGAAATGTCTCCGCCTCGGAGCGTATCCCTGGCGCGGGAATGGCCGCCAGATGGACCACGCCCTCCGCCCCGCCGATCAGCTCCCACGCCTGGCCCGGGTCGGCGAGATCGGCGACCGCACAAAGACCATGCTCGCTCCCGTCGTGTTTGGCGTCGACATTGAGCACGTCGTGACCACGGTCGCGCAGGTCGCGCACGACCCAACGCCCGGTTTTGCCGCTGCCCCCGGTGACAACGAGCCTCATCGGGGGGTTCTTGAATCGATCATGAATTCGTATGCTACATTCGTTTTTGACGCCGTTCGACCGGCGTTGTTCCACCGAGCAGAGGAGGCAAGCTGTCATGTCGCAGATGAAGCTGGGGGCGGTGCTCTGGAGCCAGGCCACCGACTGGGAAGGTTTCCTCACCGCGGCGAGAAGCGTGGATCGTCTGGGATACGACTCGATTTGGACCTGGGACCATCTCTACGCCATCTTCGGCGAGCCGCTCCAGCCCATAGTGGAGGGCTACACCGCACTGGCCGGGCTGGCCATGGGAACCGAGCGTGCCGAGATCGGCCTGCTGGTGGGAGCCAACACCTTTCGCAACCCCGGAATCGTGGCCAAGTCGATGGTCACCATCGACCACATGAGCGGGGGTCGCGCCATCCTCGGCTTGGGTGGTGCCTGGTTCGGTCCCGAGCACGCCGCTTTCGGCATCGACTTCGGTACCGGCTTCGGTCAACGGCTCGATTGGATGGACGAGGCCACCGAGGCGATTCGGTCCCTTCTCGACGGCAAGACGGTGACCAGCGGCGGCGAAGGCAGGTACAGCTTCCGCGATCTGCGACTCGACCCCCTGCCGGCCCGGGATCGCATGCCGATAATGATCGGTGGCTCGGGGGAGAAGAAGACGTTGCGGACCGTTGCGAAGTACGCCGACCAGTGGAACGCCTTTGGGAGCCCGGAGACCCTGGCCGGAAAGGACGCGGTCCTGCGCCGGCATTGCGAGGACGTGGGGCGCAACCACGAGGAGATCGAGCGAACCGTCGGGGCCAAGATCGTGATCAGGGAATCCGAGGCGGAGGCGAGGCGCATCCTCGAAGGGCTGATGGAGCACAATCGAACCCCGATGTCCTCGATCGCAGACGACCACACCTTCTGGGTGGGCAAAGCGGATGAGGTGACGGAGCGGCTGCTCGCCTACAAGCAGATCGGGTTCCACACCCTGCTCGCGGAGATGCCGGCCCCCTATGACGAGGAGACGATGGAGAGGTTGATCGGGGTGGTCAAGCCGGCCGTGGACTCGGCCAGCTGATCAGCTACCCCTCCCATCGCCTCCAGGGCATGATTCCAGCGTCCACCCCTGCCGTCCGTCTCGCCGGCGTCGCGCGCCTCGATCTGGTCCAGGTGCCGGTGCCCGAGCCTGCCCAGGGCGAGGTGGTGATCCGTGTGCTCGCCGTCGGTCTATGTGGCTCCGATGCACATTGGTTCGAGGAAGGGGGGATAGGCGACGCCGTTCTTGGCGAAGGGCTGATCCTCGGTCACGAGCTGAGTGCCGTGATCGAATCCGGGCCACGGCGTGGACAGAGGGTCGCGGTCGACCCCTCGGTCCCCTGTCTGGCCTGCCCACCCTGCCTCGCCGGCCGGAAGAACCTGTGCGTCGACCTCCGTTTCGCCGGACACGGCGCCACCGACGGGGGGCTGCGTGGTCGCCTGGCATGGCCGGAGCGGTGCCTGGTCCCGATTCCCGACCATGTGTCCTCCGAGGCTGGTGCACTCCTCGAGCCGCTGGGCATCGGGCTTCACGCCATCGAGCTCGGTCGACCGAGAGCGGACGAGCCGGTGGTCGTCATTGGCAGCGGCCCGATCGGCTTGGTGGTGGTGTCCGCCCTGCGGGCACAGAGCGTGGGGCCGATCGTGGTCACCGACCGGCTCCCTCACCGTCTCGACGCCGCGGTGGCGATGGGCGCCAGCCGGGCAATCGCGGCAACGGAGGACGACGAGGAACTGGAGCTGTTGCTGTCCGCGGTCGACGGCGGCGCCGCTGTCGTGATCGAGACGGCCGGGACCGACACCGCTCTGGGCAGCGCCCTGGCGGTGGCCCGGCCAGGCGGCCGGGTCGTGCTGGTCGGGATCCCGGCCGGTGATCGAAGCTCATTTCTCCACTCGACTCCCCGGAGGAAGGAGCTGACCCTCGTCTTCTGCCGTCGGATGCTTCCCGACGACCTGGTCAGGGCGGCAGCGCTCGCCGGCGACGGGATGGTCGACCTCGATGCGCTGGTCAGTCATCGGTTCCCGCTGGAGGAGAGCGACGAGGCGTTCCGCACCCTTGTGGAGCGGCGGGGGCTGAAGGTGATCGTGGTGCCCACCGAGCAAGCCGGCGATCGCTGAGAGTCGAAGGATCGCCGGAATGGATAACCTATGCAGGCAACGCTATGCTGACAATCGTACTCATGGCCGACGGTTCCTCCCGCGGACGTGGTCGGGCAGTAACTTGGCGCGCATGAATTCGGAAAGTGCCGCAATGAAGGGAAGATCGAGTATGTCCGGGTCGAGAGGGCGGTCCAGGTGACCGCGTCGCGCCGGCCCACCCGCCCGGTGACGATGCAGGACATAGCCACGGCGGCCGGTGTCTCCCAATCCACCGTCTCCCGTGTGCTCAACGACACCCCGACCTCGGTCCCGATCGCCGCCGAGACGCGGGAGCGGGTCCAGGAGGTGGCGCAACGTCTCGGCTACCGGCCCAATCCCCTCGCCCGGGGACTGCGCGGGGCACGCACCATGCTGCTCGGGGTGATCGTTCGAGAGATCACCGACCCGTTCTTCGCCATGGCGATCGAGGCGTTGTCAACCGAGGCTTTGGCGCGCGGGTACAACGTCGTGCTGGGCAGCGCCCACAGCAAGGCCGACGAGGCCATCGCGCTCAAGGCCGTTCTCGAGACCCGTCACTGCGATGCCATTCTCCTGCTCGGCGACATGAGGGACGAGCCGAAGTTCCTCGAGGATCTGCGCGCCTCGCAGACGCCGGTGATCGCTCTCTGGCACGGGACCGAGCTCGATGGGGTCCCCACGGTCAACATCGACAACCGGGCGGGCATGATGGCCGGGCTCGATCATCTCACCGATCTGGGGCATCGTCGCATCGCCTTCATCGGCGGTCGCCCACTGGGCGACATACGGGAGCGGCGAACCGCCCACCTCGAGTACCTCGAGGCAAAGGGTCTGGCGGCCCCGGAAGGGTACGTCCAAGAGGTCACCAACGACCTCGCCGGGGGCGATGCCGCACTCCGGGCCTTGATGGGTCTGGAAACCCCGCCCACGGCAGTGCTCTGTTCCACCGACCACCTGGCCATCGGAGTGCTCCATGCCGCTGCCGAGCTGGGGATCGAGGTACCCGGCCGGTTGTCCGTGATCGGGTTCGACGACATACCCATGGCGAGCTACACCGTGCCTTCCTTGACCACGATCCACATGCCGGTCGACGAGATGACCTCGATCGCGGCCCGGCTGGCCATGGACGAGGCCGAGACCGACGCCGACGGTGGCGTGGCCAACTTCGTGGTCGCCCCGACGCTGGTGGTGCGGAAGTCGACCGCTGAGACGGCCGGGGCATGACCGAGGGCCACGCCGAGCTACGGGGAGCGGTGGCGCTGGCCAACCAGGGGATCGCCGCGGCTGGGCTGGTGGTGCACGCCTTCGGCAATGCCAGCCAGGTCGATCGGGACACGGGTGTGTTTGCCATAAAGCCGAGTGGCATCCCTTGCCGTGAGGTCACCGGGGACGACATCGTGGTGGTCTCGCTCGACGACGGAGCAGTCGTCTGGGGAGGAAAGCGCCCCTCCTCGGACACTCCGACCCACCGGGCGATCTACAACGGCATCGAGTCGGTCGGCGGTGTCGTCCACACCCACTCCATCTATGCCACTGCCTGGGCCCAGGCCCGGCTGCCGATCCCGTGCCTCGGCACCACCCATGCCGACCACTTCCGCGGCCCAGTCCCGGTCACCCGTCCCCTGAGCCCCGAAGAGGTGGAGGGTGAGTACGAGACGAGCACCGGGCGGGTGATCGTCGAGCTGTACCAACCGGGGGGTCTACGTGCGGACGAGGCGCCGGGTGCGCTGGTCGCATCCCACGGTCCTTTCGCCTGGGGCGACGATGCGAGGGCGGCGGTGGAGATGGCATCGGCCATCGAGCTGGTCGCCGAGCTCGCCACCCACACCCTGGCGATTCGCTCCGACCAGCCGGCTATCGAACAGCACCTCCACGACCGGCACTTCGGCCGCAAGCACGGCCCCATGGCCTACTACGGGCAGCCATGAGCGGGACCGGGAAGGCCACGGTGGGGGTCGACTTCGGGACGGAGTCGGCGCGGGCGGTTCTGGTCGACGTCGAGACCGGTGAGGAGCTGGCCACCGCAGTGCATCGCTACCCCTCCGGGGTGATCGACCAACGGCTTCCGGGAACGGGCAGGGAATTGCCTCCGGACTGGGCTCTTCAGGACCCCGACGACTACCTCGAAGCGCTGGGCGCCACCGTGCGCGCCGTCCTCCACCAGAGCGGGATCGCGCCATCCCGGGTGATCGGCATAGGGATCGACTTCACCGCATGCACCATGCTGCCGGTCACCTCCGATGGGACCCCGCTGTGTCGTCTCCCCGATCTTCGTCCCGACCCCCACTCGTGGGTCAAGCTGTGGAAGCACCACGCTGCCCAACCCGAGGCCGACCTGATCAACCAGACGGCCGAGGAGCGGGGTGAGGCCTGGCTCGACCGCTACGGGCGCAGGACCTCGTCGGAGTGGTTCTTCGCCAAGGCACTGCAAATACTGGATGAGGCGCCCGCGGTATATGCCAGGGCGGATCGACTCATCGAAGCCGCTGATTGGGTGGTTTGGCAGCTGACCGGGGTGGAAACCCGAAACAGCTGCACAGCCGGGTACAAGGCGCTCTGGTCGAAGAGCGACGGTTTTCCCGAGAGGTCGTACTTCGCCGCCCTCCACCCCGGATTCGCAGACGTGATCGACGAGAAGATGTCTCGGGTCGTCTCCAGCCCCGGAGACCGGGCTGGGGTCGTCACCAGCCACGCCGCCGAGCTCACCGGCTTGGAGCCGGGCACGCCGGTGGCGGTGGCCAACGTCGATGCCCACGTCTCGGTCCCAGCGGCGACCGTCGTCGCTCCCGGATCTCTGGTAGCGGTTATGGGGACCAGCACCTGTCACCTCGCTCTCGCCGAGGTCGACCGGGTCGTGCCCGGATTTTGCGGGGTGGTCGAGGACGGGGTCATCCCTGGTCTCTTCGGCTATGAGGCCGGGCAGGCGGCCGTCGGCGACATGTTTGCCTGGTTCACCGGCTTGCTCTCCGGCGACGGTGGCTCGGTCGATGATCTCCATGCGTCGTTGGAGCGGGAGGCGGGCATCCTCGAGCCCGGCGAGTCGGGACTCGTCGCCCTCGATTGGTGGAACGGGAATCGATCCGTCCTCGTCGACGCCGAGCTGACCGGGCTGGTCATGGGAGCGACCCTGTCCACCGGACCGGCCGACATCTATCGGGCACTCCTCGAATCCACCGTTTTCGGCACCCGGGTCATAATCGAGACACTGGAGGGAGCGGGGATCGGCGTGAAGGAGATGGTCGTCTGCGGTGGTCTCCCCTTCCAGAACCGTCTGCTCATGCAGCTGTCGGCCGACATCACAGGTCTGCCGGTGCGGGTGGCCGCCTCCCGGCAGACTCCGGCTCTCGGCTCGGCGATGTTCGCAGCCGTCGCGGCCGGGCCCGAGCTGGGTGGTCATGGCTCAATAGTCGAGGCATCTCAACGGATGGCCCGTCTCGGTGGGGAGGAATACCTGCCCGATGAGTCGGCCAAGTCGGTGTACGACGAGCTTCATGGCCTCTACCTCGCCCTTCACGACTCGATGGCGGCACCCGACTCCCCGATGCGGCGGCTTCGCTCGCTGCAGCATCGGGCCCGTCGTCACGAGAGGGTGCCGGCGTGAGCCCGCTGGGCGACTTCGAGATCTGGTTCCTGACCGGTAGCCAGGGTCTGTACGGGGAGGAGGTGCTTCGTCAGGTCGCCGACAACTCGGCCGCCATCGCAACCGGTCTCGACGACGCCGGGACCATTCCGGTGCGCATCGTGGCCAAGCCGGTGGTCAGCAGCCCCGAGGGGATCGAAGAGATCTGTCGTCAGGCCAACGCCAGCCCGGCTTGTGTCGGGGTGATCACCTGGATGCACACCTTCTCCCCGGCCAAGATGTGGATCCCGGGTCTCATGGCTCTCGACAAGCCGTTGCTCCATCTCCACACCCAGTTCAACCGGGATCTTCCCTGGGCCGAGATCGACATGGACTTCATGAACCTGAACCAGGCGGCGCATGGCGACCGCGAGTTCGGATTCATCCTCAGCCGTCTCCGCGTCTCCCGGAAGATCGTCGTCGGTCACTGGCAGGACCCGTCGGTGGCGAAGAGGATCGGGCTGTGGGCCAGGGCTGCATGTGGCTGGCACGAGTCGCGGAGCCTCAAGGTTGCGCGGTTCGGCAGCAACATGCGCCGGGTCGCCGTGACCGACGGAGACCGGCTCGAGGCCCAGGTGAAACTCGGTGTCGCCGTCGACGGGTTCGGGGTGGCCGATCTCGAGAAAGCCATGGCCGCGGTCGAGCCGAAGTCGGTCGACAAGCTGATCGAGGAGTACCACGACGAGTACCGGATGGCGCCCGAGCTGCAGCGTGACGGTGAGCGGCACGAGTCGCTCGTCGAGGCCGCACGAATCGAGCAGGGTCTGCGCGACTTCCTTCAGGAGGGCGGCTTCAAGGCGTTCACCGACACCTTCGAGGATCTCGCCGGTCTGCCCCAGCTGCCGGGGATCGCGGTGCAGCGTCTCATGGCCGACGGCTTCGGGTTCGGTGCCGAAGGAGATTGGAAGACGGCGAGCCTGGTGCGGGTGATGAAGGTGATGGGTGCGGGTCTGGGCCGAGGCGCCTCCTTCATGGAGGAGTACACCTACCACCTGGGCGACACCGGGCCCAAGGTCCTGGGTGCGCACATGCTCGAAGTGTGCCCGTCGATCGCCGGTGACCGCCCTTCCTGTGAGATCCACCCGCTCTCCATCGGGGGCAAGCCAGACCCGGTGCGTCTGGTGTTCACCGCCCGCACCGGGCCTGGTGTGATCGTCGGCCTGATCGATCTTGGGAATCGGTTCCGCCTGGTGGCCAACGAGGTCGAGCTGACCGAGCCCGATGCACCCCTTCCCAGGCTCCCCGTGGCCCGCGCCGTGTGGCGGCCGCAGCCCGATTTCGCCACGGCGGCGGCGGCGTGGCTGCTAGCCGGCGGATCGCACCACACCTGTCTCAGCCTCGACCTCGATCTCGAGGTCATCACCGATTTCGCCGCCATGGCCGGAATCGAGCTGGCCGCCATCGACAGTGAGACCAGCTTCGCCTCCTTCGAGCGCGAGCTGCGCTGGAACCAGGCCTATCACCATCTCATCACCGCTCCCTGAGGATCAGCCGTCCCCAGCCGCTTTTCATCGCTTTTCAGACAACGTTTGACAGCATTGCGTTGTATGCATAGGATTGCAGTCACGTAATCGCAGTGGAGAACGGCCCTTTTCGCAGGGCGGAGGAAGGAGCTAAAGAGGGCACCGGGAGGCTCACCAGCCCAATCTGACCTGCCCCGACACCTGTGCCCCACTCGTATCCCGCGCCATCTCGGTTCCGCCGACGGTGACGCACGGACATCACCCAACAAGGAGGAGAAATTGGTGACGACGAGAAAGCATGGTGACCGCCGTCGCGGTGGTCCGTCGTTGACGGCCATCGTGGCGATAGTCATGGCCTTGGTGATCTCGGCGTGCGCCGACAGCGGCGCGGGAGACACCACCACGACCGCAGGCGGCGAGGAGGAGCCGACCACTACCGCGGGCGCCCCCGAAGAGACCACCACTTCGGCCGCAGGTGACACGACCACGTCGGTCGGCGGCGAGTTGGTCGTCGTGTGCGACACGACGGATCGGTCAGATGTCGAAGGGGCAATGACGATGTGGGAGCGGACCGGTGGCAACGCCCAGATGGTCGACGCCCTGGTCTGTGCCTGGAACGACCGCAACCCCGACCGCTTCATCAACCTGGAGTACATCGAGCACACAGCAATGGTGGATCGGTTGGCCCGCGGGCTGGCCACCGGTGATGTGCCCGACCTGATGGGTCTGGACTTAATCTATGGCCCGCAGTTCACCAGCGCCGGTCAGCTCCAGCCAGTCTCGGGAATGATCGACGAGGCCTATCTCGCCACCGCCAGCCAGGGACACATCGACGTCGCCACCTGGGAGGACGAGCTCTACGGTGTCCCCCTCTACGCCGACGTCTCGGCGTTGTTCTGGAACAAGGACCTGTTCGAGGCCGCCGGGCTCGACCCGGAGACGCCTCCGACCAACCTGACCGAGCTGCACGACATGGCTGCGGCGATCACCGGCGTCGAGGACGGTGTCTACGGCTATTACCTGCCCGGCAACTGCGCCGGCTGCAACATCTTTACCTTCGGCCCGATGATCTGGGCCAATGGAGGGAAGATCGAGCCGGCCGCTCCCGGTGACGAGGCAATGGTCACCCCGGAGCTGATCGCGCCGGTCCTGGAGTGGGCCCGGATGATGCATCAGGAGGGCCATATCGATCCTGCCGCGCAGTCGGAGGACGGGGCGACCTTTGCCCAGGTCTTCGGCTCGGGCAATGTCGGGATCATGGGCACCGGCAACTTCAACATCACCTTGGTGACCGGGGCCGAAGGCATCGAAGGCCAGAACCCGGACATGAACTTCGGCATCACAGTGATCCCCGGGCTCAACACCGGCGACGCCTCGTCGTTCGCCGGCGGCGACATCGTGGTGGTCCCCCAAGGCAGTGAACGGCTCGAAGACGCCGTCGACTTCATGAACTTCATCCTCTCGGACGAGGTCCAAGTCGAGGCCTACGCCAAGCTGCTCAACATGACCACCAGGTCGGAAATGGCCGACAACGAGTACTTCCAAGCCAACCCACTGGTCCAGGACGTCTCCCAGGCCATCGAGATCGCACAAACACCGTTCACGTTGAAGTTCTTCGAGCTGATCAACTCGCCACAGGGCCCGTGGCTGCAGATGCTGCAGCGGGCCTACTACAGCGACGACGACATCAACACGATCATCGCCGACGCCAAGGCGGAGATGGAGAGCATCATCAGCGAATGACGAGGAACGTCGCAGTCTGAAGCCGATGGGCCGCAGTGTCATACCTCCGGGATACTGCGGCCCTCGCTTCACCGAGCCAAATAGCCTCGACGACGTCGCTTCGTGACGGGAGCAAGGGCATGCACAAGACCAGACGCGACAGACTGACAGGTCTGTTCTATGTGCTGCCGGCCCTGGCTTTCGTGCTGATCTTCACTGCCTGGCCCTTCCTCCAGATGGTATGGATCTCGCTCAACAACTGGTCGTTGATAACCCCGCCCACCTTCGTCGGGCTGGAGAACTATCTCGACGCCTTCTCGGACTCCCAGTTCTGGATCTCGCTTCGATTCACCCTGAAGTACACGCTCTACATCACGCCGATCCTGATGATCGGTGGCTATCTGATCGCTCTCCTCGTCACTCCCAACAGCGGGCTGAGCCGGTTCACCCGCACCGTCGTCTTCACGCCGGTCGTGATCGGGCTTGGCGCCTCTTCCCTGCTCTGGTACTGGCTGTTCAGCCCCCACTACGGGCTGATCAACAGGTTCCTGCTCGACACCGGGCTCATCGAGAGCCCGATCCTCTGGCTGGGCGTCGACGCCGACCTCTCCAACTGGGCGGTCATCACCTCCATCACCTGGAAGGTCCTGGGCTTCGGGATGATCCTCTTCGTCGCCGCCATCCAGGCAATCCCCCAGGAGATAACCGAGGCGACCATGGTGGACGGTGCCGGGTTCTGGCAGAGAGTGCGCAAGGTGATCCTGCCTCTCACTCGAAGGACGATCTTGCTGGTGACCTTGATCAGCGTCATCGGGTCGTTGCTTGCATTCGACCAGTTCTATCTGATGACTGCGGGCCAGCCCCGCAACCTGACGGCTACGTCCACCTTCTACGTCTATCTCAACTCGTTCCCCTACCTCAAGCTGGGATATGGCGCCGCCCTCTCCATGATCCTGGCGCTGATCATCCTCGGGTTCACCATCGTCCAGATGACTCTGACCAGGCGGAGCGAGACATGACCAAGGCCCTGTCCGACCCGATACAGGCGGCGCCATTGGAGCTGGAGATCGAGCCTCCTCTCACGAGGAAGGAGCCCAACCGCCTCTGGGCTGGCCGAAACAGGTACCTGCTGGGCGCGGTGTGCATCGTCATCTGCCTGGTGATGGTCGCCCCGATCGTGCTCTCGATCTCGGCGTCTCTCAAGTCGACAGCCGAGGCGGCGGCGGTGCCACCCACCTACTTCCCCAGCGAGCTGAGCATGGACAACTACGAGAAGCTGTGGAACTACGGCAGCGGGTTGGTCACCTACTTGGGGAACAGCCTGATCACGGCGGCACTCACCATCGTCATGGTCCTGGCACTCACCGTGCCGGCGGGATACGGGTTGGCCCGGTTCCCCGTCCCGGGCAAAGACGTGATCTTCGTCTTCCTCCTGCTGGCGCTGATCATCCCCTACCAGGCGCTTCTCACCCCGGTCTTCCTCATGTTCTCCACCTTGGGCCTGACCAACAACCTCCTCGGGCTGGCAATCGTCCACACCACCATCCAGCTCCCCTTCAGCCTGTACATCATGCGCAACGCCTTCGAGGCGGTCCCCCGTGAGCTCGAGGAGGCGGCGCTGGTTGACGGGGCCAACTCATGGCAGGTGCTGCGGCGAGTCTTCATGCCGACGATGGTGCCGGCTGTGATCACCGTCACCCTCTTCGCCTTCGTCACATCGTGGAACGAGTTCCTCGGCGCCCTCGTCATGCTGACCAGGGACAGCAGCCTCACCCTGCCACTGGTCCTCGCCGCCGCCCGCAGCGTCACCAGCCTGGGCAGTACCGACTGGGGGATGCTCCAAGCAGGTGTCACCATCGCCATCATCCCCTGCGTTCTGGTGTACTTCCTGCTCCAGCGCTACTACGTCGCGGGTTTGCTCAGTGGGGCGGTGAAGTAGGGAGCCGCCGGCAGCTCAGGAGTCTTCGTCGCTCTCGATACCGAGGGCGACCAGGATCCGGTGCTTCTCCTCGTCGAAATGACTCTGGCTGACCCGATCGGCTGCGAACGCGTCGTTGAGACGGGCGAATTCCTCGAGCAGGCCGGCCTCGTCGTCGGCGTCCAGCTTGGGCTCCGGCTCTCCACGAGCCTCGATGCGCTCCTGTTTCGCCTCACGTTTCTGCTGGCGAGCCTGTTCTCGTGCCCGCTTCGCCATGGCCTCACGTCCTCGTTTTGCCATGCCAGTCCTTCCTCTTCGCCGGCGGCGTCGTATGTGACCGGGTTGACGCCTCTCCCGGAGACCCTAACCGCGGCCGGGGCTTCTTCCCGGTGCGGCCCTCGGCTCGGCACAACGCCCACGACCGGCTAACATGTGAAGACAACGCACGTGTGATGCGTGCTGCGCCTTCTTCGCTTCCTTCGTTCCGTCGGGTGAAGTCACGCAGGGCACACCCCGAGACTCCCCGCTCACCGCGAACCTGGATCACGGACATGCCCGGCGAGGCGTCGAGCAAACGACGGCACGAGCTCAAAGGAGCATGTCATGTCCACCAACATCTATGTCGGGAATCTCTCCTTCGACACCGATTCGGCCAGTCTGGAAGAGCTTTTCGCCCAGCACGGACCGGTATCCAAAGCCCAGGTGATCACCGATCGCGAGACCGGTCGCTCCCGTGGCTTCGGATTCGTCGAGATGGGATCAGCCGACGCCGCCGAAAGGGCGATATCAGCCCTGAACGGCAAGGATCTCGGGGGCCGTCAGCTCACCGTGAACCTGGCCAAAGAGCGGTCTCGTTGATCAAAGCCGTACCCAAGCCGAAACGCGACGGGTCGAAACACAAAGCGGATCGGTGCACCGACTGCGGTCATCCTCTCAAGGAACACCGCCAGTCGGCATGCACCGTGCCGCGATGCCCTTGCGCTAGGTCTTCGGTTCAACCGGTCGAAATAGCAACCTGAGCCGAGCGGGCGGTCTCGCATGACCGGCTGACGCCGGTGTCGGCGGCCATCGCTCGGGTTACCTTGCCGTCCCATGACCACGTCGGCTGTTGCTGCTCGCCTGCCCGGACCGCCCCGGCATCGTGAGCCTGGTCTCGGCGCAAAGCGAAGGGGACGTGAGGTAGAGCCCGGGTGCTGGCTTCGGCGGTTCGGGCCACCTCGAGCATCGGGTGATCGTGGCCGGCCGCCGTACCATCGTCTTCGAGTAGGCCTCATGAGAGCAAGAGTCATCGAACATCTCGCCGCGGCCGAACTGGCCCACCACCAGCTGATCGATCTGCTGTCGGAGGATGACCTGGGTCGGCGCCTGGGGGACAGGTCGAACACGATCGGCGCGCAGATGTGGTGTGTGGTCGGAGCTCGCGAGAGCTACGCCAGGGCCATCGAGGACGATGGTTGGATCGGATTCAGCTGCTCGCTGTCGGGTGAGGACACAACCAGCAAGGAGCTGGTGCTGGAAGCGCTGGCGCGCTCGGGGGCGGTGCTTGCCGAGGCCATGGATGGCGTCGGCTGGACAGACACACGCGAGGGCCTGCTCCTCGACCTTCTCGAGCACGAGATTCAGCATCAGGGGCAGATCATTCGCTACGTCTACGCCCTCGGGCGTCGCTTCCCGGAGAGCTGGGTCACTAGATGGGCGTTGGATCAGCCCGATTGACCGACCGCACCAGGTTGCGGTTCATCCAATCCGTGGCGAAACGGACCAAGTCCACCGCCCTGAACAGCTCCGATCGGGCCTGGCCTACCTGTCCGATCGCGGCGCCCCCTGCTGCGAGGAACTCGGCGAGGATATCGACGAAGTAGTCCCGGCCGGGGTAGTCGACGATGCCTTGGGAGTCGTCGAGCGTGGAGACCGTCTTGATGACAGCGCTTTCGTTCTGGAGCACCCTCCGGTGTCGGAGGACCCGACGCTTATCCGGCACCTCGGCCAGGTATTCGGCGTAGTGGAGGAGGGTCACGGTGTCGGGATCCGCCCCGATCCGAAGCACTTTGCCATCTGCCTCCACCAGCCGCTCCAGTGGCGATCCCCGGCCGTAGTAGTCGTCCCAGGGCGGACTCTCGATCAGAGCCTCCGAGAGCCTCCCCCGAGCGGCGAATCGCGCCTCCGGATGATTGTTGACCGATGTTCCGGGATGCACGCGGAACACCTCGGCGAGAACGCCGACGTCAGGGTCCGCCGGAGTGGTGCGGTGGTCGAAGGGCGGGATTCCGGCCAGAAGACCTGGCCGCTCATCCTCTGGCCGCTCGTTGACCCAGGAGAAGTCGTCTCTGGCGCCGAGCACCATGAGCAGAGTCCCTGCCCTGCCAACTGCCTGGTCCAGCGCGGAGATCACACCGGCCGCACCACCCCCGACCGGGCCTAGCCTGCGAAGGGAGGCATGGACCATGAGGACGTCGCCGGCGACGACACCGAGACGACGCAGCTCACCGGCAAGCTGTCCGACCGAAAGACCCGTGGTCATGATGGCGGTTTGAGCGTATCCCGAGCGGACGTCCCCGAGTCCCATGCGACCGGATCAGCCGCCGCCCTGAAGGAGATTCCGTCGACAATCGGTATCTGGTCGTAGCTCTTGACCAGATCCTCGACTTCGATGACAGACATATGAGTTCCTCGTCGTGGGCGACTGACACTCCTCAGCATGCGGGACTCGGCCCGGCACGACATCGCCCGACCGGGGATCCTTGACCCGACCCCTGTCCCTGATGGGATCGGGGTGTGCTGGGGGGTGCCCCCGATTGTGTCGATTCGCCCCGCTGGCGAGAATCGCGGTGTGGATCAGGTCAGTCCCACCCCGACACCGACTCCGTTCCAGGACGCCCCGGACGCCCCCGTAAGGCGGCCGCTGAGCTGGATCCTATGGTTCGTCCTGGCTCTCGCTGCAGTCTGGGTGACCCTCATCTTCGGCACCGAGATCGGGCTGTGGTGGGACCGGGTCTCATCCACGTTGACCACACCCGAGGGATTCAGGACATGGGTGGAGGCCTTCGGGGCTTGGGGGCCTGTCGTCTTCCTCCTCGCCCAGGCCGTCCAGGTGATCTTGGTCCCAATCCCCGGTGCGGTGTTCCCCCCGGTTGGCGCCCTCGCCTTCGGCCCGTGGCTCGCCCTAGGGCTGAGTCTGGCCGGGATGGCGCTCGGTTCGGCTGCGGTGTTCCTGGTGGCAAGACGCTGGGGGCGGCCGCTGGCGGTTCGGCTGGTGGGAGCAGACCGGATCCACCGTTACGAGAACCTGATGACTGCCCGTGGAGGTCTCCTCATCTGGCTGGTCTTCCTGCTCCCCCTCCTTCCCGACGATGCTCTCTGCGCCCTGGCCGGGATCTCCGGGATCTCGTTCCGCCGCTTCATGGTGATCGCAACCGTCGGCCGTGTCCCCGCCGTCGCCGCCGGAGTCTTTGCCATGGCTGGTCTGGAAGGGGCCCCGGCCTGGGTCTGGGCTCTGGCCGCGACGGTCTTCGTCGCCCTTTTGTGGGTCGGATTCCGCTACGGGCGTGCTCTGGAGGCGCATCTGATCCGTCGCATGCGGAGGGAGACCCGGGATCGAACCGCCGAGCCCGAGGAGGTTGTCGACAGGGCCGGGAAGACGCGACCGCGAACCTCCCGGCCCGATCGATTGAAGTCGATCTCGACAGTGGTGGTCCTGGCCACGGTCATCGGAGTCGCCATCGGTGTGATGGCCGGCGTGTCAGAGTTGACCACGGGGATAATCCTGATCTGGGGCGTGGTGTTGGCGGTCATGGTGGCGTCGGCGCGAGATTCAGACTGAAGCCCCTGGGCGGCCGTGCTCAGTCCTCTGCGGTCTGGATTGGCGTTGTCCTTGGTGGGGCAGCGCTTCGGTCCCACGCGCTGAGCTCGCAACACGCCCGTAACAAGACCGTTTCCGACTCGTAACCGGCGGGTCACAGGGCAGAAACACCCTGGCCGCATCATTTTCTCCGTTCGGAACCTGACCATTGGCAGAAGGGGTTGGAGCGGTGGAGAAGCAGGCATTGTTGAAAGGGTGGGTGCGTCAGCGGAGGCTCTGGGTGGCCTTCCTGCTACTGGTGTTCGGCTTGGTCCCGACCGGAATGGCAATGGCCCAGGAGGGACCGACGGTGGAGTCGGTGGCGTCGAGCCTCGACTACGTCTGGATGATGGTCGCCGCCATTCTCGTCTTCCTGATGCAGGCCGGTTTCGCCCTGCTCGAGGCCGGGTCGACCAGGGCCCGCAACTCGGGCTCGGTGTTCATGAAGAACCTCATGGACTTCTGCATGTGCGGTCTCGCCTTCTGGGCCTTCGGCTTTGCCATCATGTTCGGCACCGGCAATCGGTTCTTCGGAACCGAAGGCTTCTTCCTCGCCGGTGACTACGGCACCACCGATACCGCACTCCTCTGGTTCTTCCAGATGGTCTTCGCCGCCACCGCGGCCACCATCGTCTCCGGCGCCCTGGCCGAGCGAACCCGGCTCGACGCCTACATGGCCTACTCCTTCCTCATCTCGGCGATCGTCTACCCCGTCTACGGGCATTGGGTCTGGGGCGGGGGCTGGCTGGCCGAGCTCGGTGCGTGGGATTTCGCCGGGTCCGGCGTTGTCCACGCCGTCGGGGGCATCGCCGCTTTCGTCGGCGCCCGGATGGTCGGGCCACGGAAAGACAAGTACGCCGCCGACGGGACACCGCGGGCGATACCCGGGCACAACATGGGTTATGTCGTCCTCGGCACGATCATCCTCTTCTTCGGCTGGTTCGGATTCAACCCGGGCTCCACTCTCAACGGGAACGACCCGCAGATCGCGGTGATCGCGGTGAACACATTCCTGGCGGCGATCGCCGGTGGCCTGGTGGCCTACTACATCCAGCTGGCCCGGACCGGCAAGGCCGACATCCCAGTCACCTGCTCCGGGATCATCGCGGGGCTGGTCGGAATCACCGCCCCCTGCGCCTTCGTCGACAACTGGGCCGCCCTGGTCATCGGCGGGGCCTCCGGTGCCCTCGCCATCGTCGGTGCCGGGTTCCTCGAGCGACGGCTGCGGATCGATGATCCGGTGTGGGCCATTGCCTGCCACGGCATCTGCGGTCTGTGGGGACTGCTCGCCCTGGGCATCTTCGCCAACGGCGAGTACCTCGAAGTCGCCGGTCTGATCGCCGGTGGCACCGACACATTCGTCGCCCAGCTGGCTTCGATCGGGGCCGTGGTGGCCTGGACCGGGATCGCCTCGACGATCGTCTTCGGGCTCATCAAGCGCAGCATCGGGCTGCGTGTCTCCGAGGCCGACGAGGACGCCGGGCTCGACGCCACCGAGTTCACCCAGCCCGGGTACGTGGGCGCCGAGATTTCCTAGAAAGCAAGCAACGACAAGAGGAGGTAGGACATGGAATTCGCAGCATTGGCAGCATTCGGGACCTTGTTCGTGGCATTCGTGGTGCTCCCCAAGCGTCTCATCAAGCGCGATCAGGAGGACTGAGCTCAGCTTTATGCATGGCGTCACGTATACGTGACGCCATGCATTAGGAATGCGGTGTCACCCCGTGCCGCCTATCGGGTGCGAGGCGAACGCCGGTTACGCTGCCCTCGGTGACGTCGACCTATTCCATCCGCTACCGCGAGTACGCCGAGGCGATCTGGGAGATCGAGGAGGAGGGGATCCCGGTCATCCAAGCCCGCATTGCCGACTGGCTCGGCGTGAGTCGGGCCAGTGTCTCCGAGATGGTGCGCCGGATGGCCGACGAGGGCCTGCTCGTCTCCGGCGACGGCATCGAGCTGACCGAGGAAGGGCGTCACCTCGCCGCGGTGATCGTCCGCCGGCATCGCCTCGCCGAACGGTTTCTCAGTGATGTCCTCAAGCTTCCCTGGGACAAGGTCCATGCCGAGGCAGAGGTCTGGGAGACCACCATCTCCGATCAGGTCGAAGAGGCGATGTGGGCGGTGCTGGAGGATCCGAAGACCTGCCCGCACGGCAATCCCATCCCCGGCGCCGGGTACAAGCCGCCGAAGATGAAGCCCATGAGCGAGATCGAGCCGGGGGAGTCGTTGCGTTTGGAGCGGATCTCCGAGGAGCTCGAGCTGGACGCCGAGATGATGAAGTACCTCGACGAGAGTGGGCTTCGTCCCGACGCCTCGGTGGAGCTGGTCCAACGCGACCCACACGGTGCACTGACGGTGCGTGTCAACGGAAGCCCGGTCGGTGTGGGCAAGTTCGCCGCCGACAGGCTCTTCGTCTCCGAATAGCCAGCGGTCCCCCCCGGCAACTTGGTTGCTGAATACAACCATTATGCTGCCCCGAATGCTGACTGCCACCGATCAGGGCTTAGAGCGATTCCAGCAGGCGATGGCAGGTCTGTTCCGGCACGGGACTCTGCAACGTCTCCATGACCATGTTGCCTCCCGGGCAGGCATCGACTGTGAGCGCGCCGGTTTCCTGGTCATGCGCCGGGTCGTCTCGGAGGGCCCGATCCGGGTCACCGACCTGGCCCGTGACCTGGGGCTCGACCCCTCCACGATCAGCCGCCATCTCCGCGCCGTGGAAGTGCGTGGCTGGGTGCGCAGGGTCCCCGATCCGGGGGACCGACGAGCCGCTCTGGTCACGGCCACCAAGAGCGGGGAACGGGTCGTGGCCCGATTGGAGGCCGAGCGCCGTCGTGTCCTTGCCTCGGTCCTGGCCGGGTGGGACCCGGCCGACCAGGATGCCCTCTTCGACCTGACCGAGCGCTTCGCCGCCGACCTCACCGATCACGTCCAGCGTCATCTCACCTGACGCCACGCCTCTCACAGGACCAACCTTGGAAACCACCGCACCCGCCGCACCCCGGATGACCCATCGCCAGATCCTGCTGGTTCTCAGCGGGCTGATGCTGGGGCTCTTCCTGGCCGCCCTCGACCAGACGATCGTGGCCACGGCCCTCCCCACGATCGCCGGCGAGCTCGGTGGGCTGGAACAACTCTCCTGGGTGGTGACCGCCTATCTGCTCACCTCCACCGCCTCGGCCCCTCTCTACGGGAAGGTGTCCGACATGTACGGGCGGAAGATCGTCTTCCAGTTCTCCATCGTCACCTTCCTGGTCGGATCGGTGTTGGCCGGGCTCTCCCAGTCGATGGTGCAGCTCATCGGTTTCAGGGCGATCCAGGGACTCGGCGCCGGAGGGTTGATAGTGATGACGATGACCATCGTCGGCGACGTGCTCTCTCCCCGGGAACGAGGGCGCTACCAGGGCTACATCGGTGCGGTGTTCGCCCTCTCCTCGATCGCCGGCCCCCTGCTGGGCGGATTCTTCGTGGACAATCTCTCCTGGCGCTGGGTGTTCTACATCAATCTGCCCATCGGGCTCGCCGCCCTCTTCGTCACCGCGACCGTGCTCGACCTGCCCTTCCGCCGTGTCGACCATCCCGTCGACTACCTGGGGGCCGGTCTCCTGGTCGGGGGGGTGAGCTCGCTTCTCCTGGTCACGGTGTGGGGAGGCTCGGAGTACGCCTGGGGCTCGCCGGTGATCATCGGGCTGTCGGTGCTCGCTGTGGCGCTGCTCGCCATGTTCATCCTTCAGGAGCGGCGAGTGGCCGAGCCGATCCTTCCCTTGCGCCTGTTCCGGGATCGCACCTTTGCCATCACGTCGGGCGCGGCGTTCATCGTGGGCGTCGGGATGTTCGGGGCCATCGTCTTCCTGCCGCTGTTCCTCCAGGTGGTGATGGGTGCAACACCCACCAACTCCGGGCTGCTCCTTCTGCCTTTGATGGGTGGGGTGGTCACCTCCTCGATCCTCACCGGCCGGCGCATCACCCGAACCGGCCGCTACAAGGTGTACCCGATCGTCGGTACCGCCCTCATGGCGCTCGGTCTGTGGCTTCTCTCCACGATGAGCCCCGGGACCACCCTGCTCCAGGCCTCGATCTACATGCTCGCCTTCGGGATCGGGATGGGCGGTGTGCTCCAGGTGCTGGTGATCGCGGTGCAGAATGCAGTGGAGGCTCGCGATCTCGGCGTGGCCACCTCCTCGGCCACATTCTTCCGCTCGCTGGGAGGGTCGTTTGGGACGGCATTGTTCGGGGCCATCCTCACCAGTCAGCTCGTGACACGACTGGCCCCCCGGCTCCGCGCCGGTTCGGCAGGCGATCTCCAGGACCTGACCGGGAGCCCGGAGCTCATCGCCCAACTCCCTCCCGAAATCAGAGGGGACGTCGTCGATGCCTTCTCCCATGCCATCACCACGGCTTTCACCGTCGCCATCCCCTTCCTGGTGCTGGCTCTCCTCCTGGTGATCTTCCTTCCCGAGATCCCTCTCCGGGACACCGCTCACGTCGGCCCGTCCGAGTCCCCCATCGCCCCGGGCTCGGTAGGTCAATGAGGCGCCTCGTCTCGATTCTGTACGAATTCGCGCGGCATGGAGACGCGGAGACCCGCACAGAACGGGTCGTGCCGGCTCAGGCGAGGGGCACCGTGAATCGGACGTGGCCGCCGGGACCGTCCTCGATGGCGATGGCCCCGTCGTGGGCCTCGACGATGCCCTTGGCGATGGCCAGCCCGAGCCCGGTGCCGCCCGACTCGCGATTGCGCGAATCGTCGGCCCGGACAAAACGCTCGAAGGCGTTCGCCTTGAGACGATCGGGGAAACCCTCTCCCTGATCGACGACCGAGACCTCGGCGAGCAGCCCATTGCGGGTGAGGACGATCCTCACCTCTCCGCTTTCCGGGCTGTGCCGCACCGCGTTGGCGAGGAGGTTGCGGAACACCCGTCCCAGCGCTGCCGGGTCACCGACCACGCCGACATGACCCGGAGCCTCCACCGTCAACCGGACCTGACGGCGCGCCGCGGCCGGGGCCACGGCTTCCGTCGCCTCGTCTGCCAGCTCGGCCAGGTCCACCGTCGTGGTCGACAGCTCCAGCCTCCCTGCCTCGATCCTGGAGAGCAGGAACAGGTCGTCGACCAGGTGCGTCAGGTGCTCGAGATCATGGGAGAGACCGCGCAGGTAGGCAGCTGGATCCGGTGCGACCCCGTCCTGGAGCGCTTCGATGGCGGCCTGCATCGACCCGAGGGGAGTGCGCAGATCGTGTCCGACCGCGGTGAGGAGGACACGGCGTTCCCCTTCTGCCAGCTCGAGTTTCCCGATCATGGCGTCCAGTGCCGCCGCCGCCTCGCCCAGCTCGTCGATCCGATTCACGCCGGTCCGGGCGGTGAGGTCGCCCTCACCGGCTCGCTCCGCGGCGACGGAGATCGCCTCGAGGTCCGAGGCGAGCGGCCGGGCCACCCCGCTGGCCACCACTCCACCCAGACCCACACCGAGTAGCAATGCCACGAGGACCAGGGTCAGGTCGTGGGGCTCGATGAACATGGTCAGAGCGGCCACCGCCACCGCCGCGGCGGTGACTCCCACGGCCGCCATGGCCACGATGATGAGACTGGCCCGGAGGGACGAGAGTCGCGTCGCCATCCTGACGGCGACCACAGCGGCGACCAACGTGGACAGAGCCATGAGCCCGAACACCAGATAGAGCTGCCGCCGCTCGGGCGGGGTCACGTCCATCACCAGCTCGGCCATGAGCAGACCGGCAGCGAGCACGATGGCCAGAGCCCAAAGGGTGGTCCTCACGATCCGAACCTGTACCCGACGCCCCAGACCGTCTGGATCCACCGCGGATCCTGCAGATCCGTCTCCATCTTCTGACGGATGCGGCGAACGTGGACTGTGACCGTGGCCGGGTCCTGCCACTCTGCCGACGAGCCCCACACCCTCTCCAGGAGCTCACCGCGGCTGAACACCTGCCGGGCGTTGGCCACGAAGAAGGCGAGCAGGTCGAACTCACGAGCGGTCAGCTCGATCGGCTGTCCGGCGACGGTCGCGACACGTCGCCCTGGGTCGATCTCCACGCCGTCGAAGTCGATTGGCCCGGGTGCGGGCCGGGGAGTGGCTCGGCGCAGCACCGTCCTGACCCGGGCTACCAGCTCCCGGGGCGAGAACGGCTTGACCACGTAGTCGTCGGCTCCCAACTCGAGCCCTGCGACCCGGTCGGTCTCCTCGGCGCGGGCGGTGAGAACGATCACGGGGAGGTCCCCGGCGCGGCGGATCTCGCTGAGAACCTCGAATCCGGATACGGCCGGGAGCATGAGGTCGAGCACGACGAGATCGGGTTTGAACTCGGCGAGATGGATACGAGCGGCGGCGCCGTCGCCGGCCGTCTCCACCAGGTAGCCGTCACGACGCAGGTAGTTGGCCACTACTTCGCGGATGCGCGGCTCGTCGTCGACGAGCAGGATGCGATGGCCGGTGTCCCGGTTCGGGTCGTCCACCGGAGAAATGGTATGCGCAGCCAGCCGGATGGGGAGTGGGGACGTCGCGGGTTTCGCAACTTTTCACCTCTCGTGACGGCTCCGACAACAAAGCCTTAACAGGTGGTGAACGGCCGCCCTTTCTCGCAGGCCCGCTCGTACGTTGGCTCGAGCACCCGAAAAGGAGAACACTTGTTGCATCGCACCTCTCGCATCGCCCCCTGGCTGATGTCGGTCGTCCTCTTGCTCGCCGCCTGTGGGGAGGACGCCTCGACAACCACCTCGCCGGCAGCGGTCGACACCTCGACGACCGAGGAGATGGACGACACCTCGACGACCGAGCAGATGGAGGAGACCTCGACGACCGAGGAGATGATGGACGATGACGTTCTTGCCGTTGCCGAAGCCGAGGGCGATCTGGGGACCTTCCTCGCTGCCCTGGATGCGGCCGGGATCATGGAGGACTTCCACGGTGAAGGGCCCTTCACCCTGTTCATCCCCACCGACGAGGCCTTCGCCGCCTATCTCGACCAGAATGAGATGAGCCAGGAAGAAGCATTTGCCGGGGCGGAGATGCTCCAAGCGATCCTGGGATACCACGTGGTGACTATGACCGAGGACTCCGAGATGGTGATGGGCATGGACGGCCAGCCCTTCACCACGCTCAACGGTGCACCCCTCGAGGTGACCGTGGATGGTGACACGGTGATGGTGGGGGAGGCCACGATCCTGCGCTACGACATCGTCGCTTCGAACGGGGTGATCCACGTCATCGACACCGTCCTCACTCCCCCCGACGGCGGATGAGCCAGAGAAGATGGCTGGCAGTCGGGGCGGCGATCGTGATCGGGGTTGTCGCTTTCCTCCTCTTCCGCCCCGACACCCTGTTTAGCGACGTCGAGGCCGACGAGTCGCTGGAGGAGGCCTTCAACACGACTACGACCATTGAGGAGGAGGGATCGGCGACCACCGTCGCCGATCCCACCTCCACCACCTCGGCGCTTCAGCCCACCACGACCGCGCCCCCCGCCGGGCCAACCCAGATCGTCACCGGTCAGTTCTTCGGAATCGACCACGATGCAGAAGGCACCGCCACCGTATACGAGCAGGACGGCGAGTTCGTGCTTCGCTTCGAGGACGACACCGACATCCAGAACGGGCCGGATCTCTACGTCTGGTTGCTCGCTGACACTTCCTACGAATCCGGTACCCCCGATGAGTACATCGACCTCGGGCTCCTCAAGGGCACGGTCGGAGGTCAGAACTATGACCTGCCCGACGAGTTCGACCCCGCGGTCCATCGCGCCGTGCTCGTCTGGTGCCTTCGCTTCGCCGTTCCCTTTGCGGCAGCACCGTTGCAGTGAGTGCTTCGATCAGATGGTGAGCTGAGCACGCCCGAATCCTTCGGCGCGCCGGTTCTCGAGGGCGCTGTTGTCATGTCTCCCGGCCACACCTAGCTGACGCTCATCGGTCGGATTGGGTCAGCAACGGCCGGGGAGCATCCAGCGACGGGTCGAACAAGATCTTGATCTGCTGAGAATCACCGCGCGACATGGGCTCGAGACCCAATCGCACCACATCTTCCAGCGGGAACACGGTCGGCGCAACACCGGCCCACGCCCCAGGATCTGACGCGATTTGCTCCACCGCCGCCGGAAGATCCTTGGCAAATACATGGGCCATGGTTCCGATGATCTCCCGCTCTCCCATCGAGACCAGCTTGAAGTCGACTGCAACCGTCTCGGGTTGGTGGCCCACGACCACCAAACGACCATTCTCCGCGGTGACACGCATTGCCCGGACCAATGACTCGGAGCGGGCGGTGCACTCGAACACCACGGTCGGAGGCTCAGCGGCGGCCAGCTCCTCTTCGAAAACGGGAGAGGTCGCATCCAGCGTCCGGATTGCTCCGAGGCTGGTGGCCACCCCCAGTCTGCCCGGGTCGAGGTCGACCGCAGTGACGGTGGCCCCGGAGTGGGCTGCGGCGTAGGTGATGAAGCTCCCTATGCCTCCCGCCCCGAGCACCAGCACCCGATCCGCCTCTGCGACCCGACCCCGTCGTGTGGCATGGACCGCGATCGCCATCGGCTGGGCGAGGGCGGCGAGATCGGGTGTCAACGACGAACCGGAGAGGACGAGAGTGCAGGAGGCTGGAACGACCACCTGCTCGGCCAAACCGCCGTCGGCGTGAAGACCGACGGTCCAGTAGCGAAGACACATATTTGTGTTGCCAACAATGCAAGGTGGACAGGTCCCACAGGACACGCCGGCTCCGACCGCCACGAGTTCCCCGATGTCGAACCCGGTCACTCCTTCGCCGACGCCCTCCACCCACCCCGAGAACTCGTGGCCGGCGACGGTGGGACCGAGGTGCCCGCTGTGGGGGTGCCGTTCACCGATCGGGAAGAAGAGTGGATCGTGCACGTACTCTCCGACATCGGACCCGCATATCCCCGCCGTGCCCACCCTGATCAGTAGCTCCCCGGCCCCAGGCGTCGGCGACGCCCTTTCGACGAGTCGAAAATCGCCAGGCCCGTGGTACTCGACCGCCCTCATCAACCCTCCCGGTAGAGTCGTCCGGACGCAGCACGATAGTGCGGGCGCAGGTAGGCAGACTCGAGGGAGTGGGCAGTGGACTCGCTGGTGGGTCGATGACAAGTTTTGCGCAATCGATCGGATTCGTCGGACTGGGCCGGATGGGGTCGAGGATCGCCCACAATCTCGCCGGCGCCGGTCACGAGATCATGGTCTGGAACCGGACCGCATCCGTCGCCGAGCAATGGGCCGCAGACAACGGCGCCGACGTGGCGGAAAGCCTGTCGGATCTCGTCGCCGGCAGCCGAATCCTGATCACGATGCTCGCCGACGGCGATGCGCTGGCAGCGGTGTACGAGGGAGAAGGTGGCCTGGCCGCGGGCGTGGGGCCCGAGACGCTCGCCATCGACATGGGAACCTCGGGCCCGGAGGCATTCGAGCGTGTTCGCGCCCTCGTCGAGGCCCGCGGCGGGACCATGGTCGACGCCCCGGTCTCGGGAGCGACCGCCGCTGCCGAGTCGGCCTCGCTGCTGGTGATGGTGGGTGCCACACCCGAGGTCTACGAGCAGGTCGAGCCCGTCCTCCAGGCAGTCGGCAACCCGGTCCGTGTCGGGCCGACCGGCTCGGCCGCGGTGTTGAAGCTGGCGGTCAACTCAGTGCTCTACGGGTTGAACCAGGCGGTCGGAGAGGCGGTGGCGCTGGCGGAGAAGGCCGGGGTCACACCCGAGACGACCCTCGACATCCTGGCCAAAGGGGCGGCGGGGGCACCGATGCTGACCTATCGCCGTGAGCAGTACCTCCACCCCGACACCGCCCCGATCAGCTTCACCGTCGACCTTGCTCGCAAGGATCTGGTTCTCGCCCTCGAGCAGGCGAAGAGGACGGGTGCGCCCTACGGCCAGTTGGAGAGAAGCCTGCAGTTGATGGAAGATCTCGTCGAGCAGGGATTCGGCGCGGAGGACATGGGATACGTGGTCGAGGCCAGCCGTAAGGCCTAGAGACCCGTTGAAGTCCCAGGCGACTTGAATGGGGTCGATACCGGGTCACGCCCCGGGTGTGCCAATGCGATCACTCCGCAGTTGGCTGAACAGGAAGCTCGACCGGCTCTCATTCACCATCTTCGGGCAACGCGCGCCGGACATCAAGAAGGTCTGGTTCGTTCCTGGAAGCGGTGGCCACGGCGGTGATGGAGGGCAGGTCTCTCCCTACGTGCCGTACAACCCGGATTGGGATCCGAAGGACAAAGAGCCCTGACTCATCGCTCCGGCGGCTAGCGGCTTTCGGCCAGCATTCGCACCACTTCGGGTTTGACGGTCTTACCCAATGGGTTGCGGGGCAGGGCATCGGTGAAGTGGAACTCCTTGGGCACCTTGTGCGGGGCCAGGATGCCCCGAGCCCACCGCCTCAGCTCCTCGGCATCGACCGGATGCTTGACCACCACCACCGCAACCACCCGCTGTCCCCATTCGGGGTCGTCGATCCCGACCACCGCCGCCTCGCTGATGGCCTCGTGCCCGAGGAGCACCTCCTCGATCTCCAGCGCGGAGATCTTCTCCCCGCCGGATTTGAGGATGTCCACCGACGACCTTCCCAGGATGCGATACCGACCCGACTCGATCACCGCGGTGTCTCCGGTGCGGAACCACCCGTCGTCGGTGAAGGCGAGCCCGGTCTCTTCCGGTCGCTCCCAGTACTCGTGGAACACGGTGGTACCGCTCACCTGGATCTCCCCGGGCTCGCCTTCGGCGACCGCCGCACCCCGCTCGTCGACAAGGCGGACCTCGACCCCGGGAAGGGAGGTACCCACCGAGCCGGGGATGCGCTCGCCCCGATATGGATTGGAGAGCCCCATCCCGATCTCGGTCATCCCGTACCGCTCCAGCAGGGTGTGCCCGGACAGCTCGCGCCATCGCTCCAGCACCGGGACGGGCAGGGCTGCCGAGCCGGAGACCATGAGGCGGAGCCGGCTCGCGCCCTCTCTCACCCGCTCCCTCTCCTTCTCCGAAACCTGGTCGAGCATGGCAATGAGGCGGTGATAGATGGTAGGAACCGCCATATAGAGGGTGAGATCGCTCCCGGCGAGACGGGTCAACACCTCGGCTGCGTCGAAGCCGGGGAGGATGTCGCATCTGGCCCCGCTCCACAGGGCGCATCCGATGACGTTCACGATGCCGTGGATGTGATGGAGGGGGAGGGTGAGAAGGATCCTGTCCTCGGTCGACCACTCCCAGGCCTCGACCAGTGACCGGATCTGGGCTTCGATGTTGGCGTGGGTGGTGATCACGCCCTTGGGGCGTCCGGTGGTGCCGCTGGTGAACAGGATCATGGCCCGGCGCGACGGGTCGATCGTGGGGAGGGGCACGGGCTCGGCATCGACCTCGTCGTCGACCAGTAGCTCGATGCCACGCGTCTCGGCCAGGGGCCCAACGATGTCGGCGAATCGACGTGACGAGATGACGATTGCGGGTCGGGTCGTGTCGAGCACGTACTCGAGCTCAGGGGCCGGGTGGGTGAGACAGAGTGGGACAGCCACGCCACCGGCGCGCCAGATCGACCACTGGATGCGAATGTATCTGTATGAGGGCTCGACCATGAAGGCGACCCTGGCTTGGTCGAGGTCGCCCAGCTTCGCGAGGATCCGGGCCGCACCCCGCTCCGAGCCGGCGAGCAGGGCGCCATAACTGTGTTCTCCCTCGTCATCACCGATGGCGATTCGGTCCGGCCGGTCTTGGGCTCGTCGGACCAGGGACAGACTCTCGCTCACCGGCGGATACTGCCAGCATCATCGAACGCGATGCCCCGAAAGCGACACCTGCCCGTCTTCGCCCTGACGACGCTGCTGATCGTTTCCGCATGTGCCGGCTCCTCCCCGATGTCCGACACAGCCGACACTCCGGTGCCAACAGACGTCACCTCGCCGACCACGCTCTCGACAGACTCCGATCCCACCACACCCACGTCGGGTGATCCCGATCTTTCACTGCCCGACGATGCCGAGCCGGCCACGGTTGTCTCGGTCACCGATGGCGACACGGTCAGGGTCTCCCTCGAGGGTGGCCCGGACACTGCGGTGAGGCTGATCGGGATGCACTCCCCCGAGACCGGGGAGTGCTTCGCCGAGGAGGCGGTCCGGGTGCTGGCAACCCTGGTGCCTGAAGGGATCGTCATCGGGATGACCCGCGACGTGAGCGAGGTGGACGAGTTCGGTCGCCTTCTCCGCTACCTCTGGCGGGACGGGATGTCGGTGAACGAGGAGATGGTGCGGTTGGGAGCGGCGATAGCCCGCCGCTATCCGCCTGACACGACGATGGCCGAGACGCTGGAAAGGGCCCAGGTCGAGGCCAGCGTGGCGCAGCGGGGTTTGTGGGATCCCGAAGCCTGCGGTCCCCGCTCGGACGCGGAGCTGAGCATCGTCGAACTGGAGTACGACGCTCCCGGAGACGACACTCTCAACTTGAACCAGGAGTGGATCGTGATCCGCAACGACGGGAACCGCCCGGTCGATCTCAGCGGATGGGGGATCAGGGACGCATCCGCCCGGAACCGGTACCTGTTCCCCGACTCGTTCACTCTCGCTCCCGGCGAGGCGGTGACGGTGAGGTCCGGATGTGGCGACGATTCAGGAACCGAACTGCACTGGTGCAGCGTCGGGTCGGCCATCTGGAACAACGACGGTGACACGGCCTTCTTACAAGACGCCAACGGCAACACACATGCCATCCTGAGCTACCAGGGGGGCTAGCGAAGCGAGGAGCCGCTGCTCTTCTAGAGCGGGGCGAAGAGGTCGACGGCGTTGCCATCGGGATCGTGCACCGTGGCGTAACGCTGGCCCCACGGGGCGTCGAATGGCCGGAGATGGCCGCTGCCGCCGGCCCCGGCGAGCTCGGCGAACAGCCGATCCACTTCGGCCGGGCTGTCGCAGAGAAAGGCGAGGGCCGTGCGAGGGCTGCCACCGGTCGGAGGCTGCCATGAGGAGAAGGACATGACGCTGGCCTCGGTGTCGAGCATCACCCGAAGCCCTCCGGGCCCGACCGCCTCGGCGTGGACCTCGTCGCCGGTTTCCTCGTCGAAATCGAGGCCGACCCGACGGTAGAAGTCGATGGCCCGGGCCATGTCCGAGACAATGACACCGATTGCGTCTAGGCGTGGCATCGGGGAAGTCTACGAGGGCCGCCGCTCGCCGGTCATGCCGGCCAGATCTTGCGCCCGCCTCCCGGAGGCACGAGACGGTCCACCGCTTCCAGTTCCCCGGATGAGAGCAGGGGGAGTGCCGCCGCGGACACATTGGCCTCAGATTGGGCCCGGTCCCGGGCCCCGGGGATGACGGTGCTCACCGCAGGGTGGCTGCGGACGAACCGGAGGGCGAACTGGGCCATGTTCTGACCCTCGGGCAACACATCCCGGAGATTCTCCACCACCGCCAGGTCGTCGCGGAACTGACGGTTCGCCACCGGGTCCTGGATCCACGACCTTCGGAAGTCGTCCTCCGGGAACGTGACCGACGTGGTGTATTTGTCGGCGAGGATCCCCATGGCCAGCGGTCCGCGGACGATGACGCCGATCCCGTTCTCCTGGCAGTAGGGGAGGATCTCTGCCTCGGCGGTCCGGTTCAGGATCGAGTAGTCGATCTGGAGTAGGTCGCAGTCCCCACCGAGGTTGAACCGCTGCAACAACGCGAGATCGCTGGTGCTCACCCCCCAGGCCAGCACCTTGCCCTGTTCCTGCAGCTTGCGGAACCCTTCGATGAACACCGGGGTGTTGGGCTCGAAATGGCCGATGTGGCACTGGATCGCCTCGACCCGGTCGGTGTTGAGCCGACGCAGCGACGACTCCACCCCGGCCACCAGCCCCTCGACGGTGTCGTACCGGCTGTGCCCGGCTTGGTGGTCGTAGCCGACCCACCCGATCTTGGTGGCGACCCGGAACCGGTCCCGCCGCCCCTCCATGGCCCGGCCCAGCAACTCCTCGGAGTGCCCGTCGCCGTAGACGTCGGCGGTGTCGAAGAAGGTCACCCCGGCGTCGAGGGCGGCCTCGATCGCCCCGAGGGTGGCATCGTCGTCACCCGGTCCCCACTCGGAGCCGGCGACCGCCCACAGGCCGAGGCCCAGTTCAGACACGTTCAAGCCGCTTCGCGCCCCGAGCGGCCGGGAGCTCATAACGGTTTCGACGAGGCACCTCCAGATCGGGGGCACGATGATACGAGGGGAAGCCTCCCACCAACTCCGATGTACCCTCGCCCGGCATGGGGATCATGTCGAGCCAGCCCACCGACCCGGTTCGGGAGCCGAAGAAGGGCTGGGACCGTGAGCAATGGGCGACCCGGATCCCCCTCACCCGTATCGAAAACCTCCTCGAGGTCCCCCGCGCCGCCTGGGAGAACCGGGACAATGCCCGATACGCCTTCCGCATCCTCTCCGACGGCGTTTGCGACGGCTGCGCCCTGGGGACGAGCGGGATGGACGACTGGACCATCGACGGGGTCCACCTGTGCAATGTCAGGCTGCGGCTGCTCCGGCTCAGCACCATGGGCCCACTCGACGCCTCAGTGCTCGCCGATGTGGCCGACCTGCGGGAGAAGAGGTCGCGCGACCTCCGCCATCTCGGGCGCATCCCCCACCCGCTCATCCGCCGCCGCGGTGATGCCGGTTTCACTCGCATCGGCTGGGATGAGGCCATCGACGTCGTCGCCGAGCGGATCCGGTCCACCGATCCGGACCGGACCTACACCTATCTGACCAGCCGAGGCATACCCAACGAGACCTACTACTCGGTGCAGAAGTCGGTCCGGGCGATGGGGACCAACAACATCGACAACGCGGCCCGGGTCTGTCACTCCCCGTCGACGTTCGCGCTCAAGGACGCGCTTGGCGTCGCCGCCACCACCTGCTCGTACTCCGACCTGATCGGCACCGACCTGGTCACCTTCATCGGCTCCAACCCGGCCAAGAACCAGCCGGTGCTGATGAAGTACCTCTTCCACGCCAAGAAGGCGGGGACGAAGGTGGCCCTGGTCAACCCCTACCTCGAGCCGGGCATGGACGACTACTGGGTGCCCTCGGACCTGGAGTCGGCGTTGTTCGGCACCACCATCACCGACCGGTTCTTCCAGGTCCGGCCCTCCGGGGACATCGCCTTCTTACACGGAGCAGTCAAGGCGCTGATCGAGAAGGACGCCGTCGATGCCGGCTTCATCGATGAGCACACGACCGGGTTCGACGATCTGGCGGCCCTCGTCTCCTCGCTCGACTGGGAGCGCATCGAAGAGGACTCGGGTCTGGCTCGCGCCGAGATCGAGGCTTACGCCGAAATGGTCGCCGCGGCCGACACGGCGGTGTTCGTGTGGGGGATGGGGGTGACCCAGCACGTTCGGGCCGAGGACGCGGTCCAGGCCATCATCAACGTCGCCCTGACCAAAGGCTTCGTGGGGCGGCGAGGGTGCGGGCTGATGCCGATCCGGGGCCACTCCGGTGTCCAGGGCGGCGCCGAGATGGGGGCGTACGCCACGGTGCTCCCCGGCATGCCGCTCGATGCCGGCTCGGCGCGGAGATTCACCGACCTGTACGGCTTCGAGGTGCGCGACCACGTTGCGCCGACCACACCCGAGATGCTCGACCTGGCCGGGAGAGGCGAGATCGAAGTCCTGCTCGCGGTCGGTGGCAACTTCCGCGAGGTCATGCCCGGCCCGGCCCGGATCCGGGCTGCCCTGGCCCGTATCCCGTTGCGGGTGCACCTCGACATCGCCTTATCCAGCCAGATGCTCGATGATCCGGCCGACACCGTGCTCATCCTCCCGGCCACCACCCGTTTCGAGATGCCGGGTGGCGTCACCGAGACCAGCACCGAGCGAAGGGTGATCTTCAGCCCGGAGATCCCAGGTCCCCGCATTGCGGAGGCTCGTCCGGAATGGGAAGTATTCGCCGAGATCGCGGCCCGGGTCCGACCCGACCGCGCCGCCGCGGCCCGGTTTGCCGACACCGACGCCATCCGCGCCGAGATCGCCCGAGTGATCCCGATGTACGATGGAATCCAGCACTTGCAGGCGAAGGGCGACCAGTTCCAGTACGGAGGTCCGATGCTCTGCGAGGGCTGGGTGTTCCCTACTCCCGACGGCCGCGCCCGGTTCGACGCCGTTGCACTGCCCTCGAGGCCGCGCGGTCCCGACGAGTTCCTGATTGGCACCAGGAGGGGAAAACAGTTCAACTCGATGGTCCATCAAGACCACGACCCGCTCAACCGGGTCGACCGTGAGGGCATCCTCATGAACGCAGCCGACGTCTCGCGTCTCGGGTTGAAGGAGGGCGACGAGATCACCGTGGTCAACGACCACGGCGCCCTTGCCGGCCTGGTAGCCATTGCCGATGTCGCACCGGGGAGCCTGCAGGTGCATTGGCCGGAGGGCAACATCCTCGTCGACCCCGGTCTCCGCTCACCTCGAGCCGAGATCCCCGCCTACAAGGAGACCGTGGGCCGGGTCGAGCCGGGGAGACACGCCGACCCAGATCGGGTCCGGGTCTGAGGGCCGCCACCGTTACGAGGCCGCGATCCGGGCGACTCGGGTTGAAGCGAACGGTAACGATCCCGGAACGGGGCCAAGGCATGGTGTCGCAGAACGAGAGGTGGGCTCGACCTCGAACGCAACCCGAAAGCCCGGTGTGCCGCAGCCAAGCCACAATGTGGAGATGAGGCAAGGGAAAACCGACTCCGCGCCGCGTTATCTCCACGCCGCAGCTGTCGCTCTGGCCTCGTTCGCCGTCTCCTCGATTCTTGCCACCTCTGCGATTCTCCTGGTCATCGGACCGCCGGCTGCCCACCTCACGGGTGACGTGGGTTTGGATCTGATCTCCGTGGTGTCAACTCTTGGATGGGTGGCGGCCGGCCTGGTGTTGACCCTGCGCCTGCCCCGTCGGGCCATCGGGTGGATTCTCCTCATAGCCGCCTGGAGCATGGCTTTCCAGAGCCTGGCGGGCAGGGCGATCATCTACACCCACGTCTACCAGGAACGTCCGACACTCCTGACAGAGGTGATCGCCGTGATCGGCGATGCGCTTTGGGTTCCCGGTGTGGCCGTCGGTTTCATCGCCCTGATGGTCCTGTTTCCCGATGGTCGCCCCATAGGGCCCCGCTGGAAATGGGTGCTGTGGCTTTCGGGAGGAGCCGCCGCGATCTATGTGTTTGTCACTCTCTTCTTCCGTGCGCCCCTCTACTTCATGGGCTCGGTGGACAATCCGTGGGGACTCGTCGGCAACGCGGAATGGTTCGAGGTCGGCCAGACGGCGCCCTTCATGGTGTTGCTCGTCGTGGGAGTGCCGGCAGGGATCGTGGCACTGGTGATGCGCTGGCGACGAGGTGGGACGCTGGAACGGGAGCAGATCAAGTGGCTGCTCTGGGCGGCTCTGATCCAGGTGATGGGGTTGGCGGTGTCGATCATCGGCAGTGAGGTGATCGAAGGCCCGGTGCAAGGAGGGTGGACCGCAGCCGTCAATGAGATGGCCGGTCTGGCCATGCCCATCTCCATCGTTCTTGCCGTGACCAGAAGCCGCCTCTACGAAATCGACCGCATCGTTTCCCGGACCGTGTCCTACGGTGTCATAGTCGTGCTCCTGGCCGCGCTCTACTTCGGTGTGGTGGGCCTCGTCGGCATGTTCTCCTTCGAAGGCCCCCTGCCAGTCGCCGCGACGACTCTGGTGATGGCGGCCGCTTTCAATCCCCTGCGACGGCGGGTTCAAGGGATCGTGGACCGACGATTCAACCGGTCCCGTTATGACGCCGCCCGAACCATCGAAGCCTTCTCCGACCGAGTGCGGTCCAGGATCAGCCTCGACGAGCTGGGCCGCGAGTTGCAGGACGTCACGGCGCGGACCATGGAGCCGGCCACCATCTCGATCTGGGTCCGGGAGTCCCCCTGAGATCGAAGCGGGCTCTGACCGCTCCGACCGAAAGCAGTGGCGTAGGAGGTCGACCGCGGGCTGGTTGAATCAACCGATGCATCGGTCGGCTTGGCTCCACCACCAGGGGGGTTGCGGGCTGTGATAGAGCTCATCGAGGCACACGAGCTGGCACTGCTCGTTCTCGGGCTGGCCGCCTTCGGAGTGGTCGGCCTGCCTCATGTCCTCAGCCGGCAGCCGTTGTCCTATCCGGTCGTCTTCGTGGCGGTGGGTGTCCTCCTCTTCTCGTTTCCTCTCGGGCTGATCCAACCCGACCCGATCGAGTTCGCCGAAACCACCGAGACGCTCACCGAGATCGGAGTCATCACCGCGCTCATGGGCGCCGGACTGGCCATCAACCGGGTGCCGGGGTGGAAGGCGTGGGGATCGACTGTGAAGCTGCTCGCAATCACCATGCCTCTCACCATTGCCGCGGTCGCCGTGCTGGGCTGGTGGGCGCTCGGGTTGACGCCGGCGGCAGCCGTGCTCCTCGGTGCCGTTCTCGCTCCGACCGATCCGGTGCTGGCCAGCGACGTGCAAGTCTCCGCTCCGGCCAAGGAGGAGGACGACGACGAGGTGCGCTTCGCTCTCACCTCGGAGGCCGGGCTCAACGACGGTCTCGCCTTTCCTTTCACCAACCTGGCAATTCTGATCGCCCTGAACGGGGTGGCGCCTTCGGGCTGGCTGGCCGACTTCTTGTTGGTCGAGGTGCTGTACAAGCTCACCGTCGGGTTGTTGGGGGGTGTGGTGGTGGGACGGGTTCTGGCTTGGGGGATCTTCGCCCGCCGTTCACCACTGACCCGGATCAGGGACGGAATGATCGCCCTGGCCGCCACCCTCATCGCCTACGCCGTGACCGAGATGGTGGGCGGCTACGGGTTCCTGGCCGTGTTCGTGGCCGCCGTGGTCATCCGCAACCAGGAGCGGAAGCATTCGTACCTGGAGGTCATGCATCAGTTCTCGGATCAGATCGAACGTCTGCTGAGTGCCGTCGTGCTGATACTTTTCGGCGGGGCGCTGGCCACTGGGATCTTGAGATATCTGGACTGGCGGGGGGTCCTGGTGGCTGCGCTGATAGTGCTGGTTGTCCGCCCGCTCGCGGGAATGGCCGGCCTTGCTCGCTCCCCGATGCCGCAACGGGAGCGTGCCGCGGTCGCTTTCTTCGGAATCCGAGGGGTCGGCTCCTTCTACTACCTCGCCTATGCCTCCAACCAGGTGGAGTTCCTCCAGGTGGAGCAGGTGTGGGCGATCACGGCCCTGGTCGTGCTCATCTCGGTCGTGATCCACGGAGTGACCGCGACCCCGGCGATGGCCTACATCGATCGAGAGTCCGAGTGATCCGAGTGGTTCAGCCCCTCGACGCCTTCCACGCCTCGACCTGGCGGGCGACCGCTGCCGAGTCGAACCAGGTGTTCTCGTACGCGATCAGACCGTCGCGGAGTTGGAAGAGGTGAAGGATCCTGATCTCGACCGGCGCGCCCTCCCCCTCGATCCCGGCCCACTGTCCGTGCACATGCCCGGTGACGTTGGACTCGTCGACCACCCACTGACCATCCTCGGACGTGATACGACGGGTCGACACGAAGTTGACGTCGGGGATGGCGTCGATGATGTCGGAGTACACCGCCCCCACCGCTTCCTTGCCGTGCACCGGGCTCAAGGGGTGGGTGACGTCGTCCCACACGATGTCGTCGGTGTAGGTGGCCAGGGTGGCAGCCACGTCGTGGGCGTTCTCCGCGGCGAAATGCTGATCCACGATTCCCATACGGCTACTCCATTCGGGTGGGCGGGATCTTAGAAGTCGATCCGCATGACCACCCGTCGCAGGGTGGGATGAGTGACCTCGGTGAATCCTGCGTCGTCGAAGACGCTGCGGAGACCGACATGAAGCTCGACAGGAAGCACTCCTTGCCCTGGCTCCAGGACCATCGGGTAGCCCTCGATGGCGCGGGCGCCATGAAGCCGGGCGTGGTCGACGGCGGCGTGGACCAGGGCGCGACTTATCCCGCGGCGACGGAAGCCGGCACGAGTGAAGCAGCAGGTCACGGCCCAAACGCTGTCATCGCCCTTGTCCTCGGCTCGGCCCTCCCAGGGCACACGAGTCTTCAGCAGCAGCCGCGGGTAGGAGGTGCGCGGCTCGACCGCACACCAGCCGACAGGCTCGCGGTCGAGGTAGGCGATCAGACCCGTTGTGGTGTTCGACTCGGGATGACCCGGATCGGTTTGGGTCCGCAGCCGGAAGCCCAGCTCCTCCGGGCCCACCGACGCCCACGACTCCCCAGGCTGCATCTTGTATCGCTGGCACTGGCACCTGGACGGATCCCCACGGCTGCCGAACACCGTCTGGAGATCGTTCCAGCTCACCTCATTGGCGGGAACGACCGTGATATCGGACGTCGTCGGATCGGCTATGACTGCACCGTACCGTCCTGGATGTCGGGTTGGGGTGCCCCTGACCCCCACCAGAGTCGATCAGGGACAGCCGGTCTCCGGAGGAGGGCCGGGCGCCCCGCGCAGGACCCCGATCGCCTCGTCGAGGGTCTCCACGGGCTGCATCGTCATGTCTTGGTCTCGGAGACTCTCGGCGACGGCATCGCCCTGGCATCGCTGTGCTGCCGGGTACACGAACACGTCGACGCCGGCCCGATGCGCAGCTTGCGCCTTGGCGGCGAGGCCGCCCACAGCGGAGATAGTGCCGTCGATTCGGATCGCTCCCGTGCCGGCGATCACCCGGCCTCTGGCCAGGTCCTCTCCCGAAGCGTGCGTGTAGGCGGCCAAGGCGAGGATCAGCCCGTGCGACCTTCCCAGGGTGAGGTTTCGGTACCAACTTTCGGGGACGAAACGAAGCCATCCGGTGAGCGACACCGATGCTTCGATCGGGAGGCCCATCGTCGCCACCTCCAGGTAGGGCAACTCGGCCCCGGAGAAGTAGTGGACCGCACCGCCCCGGGCGATGAACTCGTTCTCCTGTCCCAGGTTGGAGAGTGCATTCGACCATTCGTCCCCGGTGGTGATGGCCTGTCCGTTGACAAGGGCCACCTGGACCCTCTCGGGCAGGCCTGGGATCGTGGGGCCGCTGACCTCGACCACGGTGGTGAGCTTGATCTCCCGCCCTGCACGAACCAAGCCGATGGCGATCGCCGCCGGCTCCGCCATCGCCGGCGAGTTGAACCCCGACCCACGGGTCATGTTTCGAGGCGATCGGATGTCCGGGTTGATCCAGCTCAGCACGACCTCGCCCACCAGTGGCGGCCTGCCGGCGGAGAGGGCGTACCAGGTGCCCTGTGGGTCGATCGTCTCCCCATCGAACTGGAACCGACCGTCGAGCCGCCACGCCATACCCGGGGGGTTGGGTGTGCTGGCCTTCAGCCAGGGCACGGGGAGGAGGGCGATTACGAGCAGCCCGGCGACCGGCATAGCCCACCGGGCGTTGGGGTGACGGCGGAGGAAGGGGACGAACCTGCGGATGCGCGACTTCCTCACGAACTTCCTGTCGGCCTCTCCTGTCCAGATCTTTACCGAGCGGATCTGAACAGCCAACAATGGGGTCTTGTCACCGACTCTCGTTCGGTGTCAACGCCACCCTCACCCTCCTGGGTCGGGCGTCTGTGAGGCTGTCACCTCACATCAACTACAACCGGTGGTATCCCCGCAGGTGAGGCAGACGTAACACGAGCCGTTCCTGATCGTCATGTGGCCGCAGTTGGAGCAGACCGGGGCATCGCCCATGTTCTCCTTGAGGGCAGAGTCGACCAGGGAGGCACTGCCGGCGACGACCGTCACCTTCTCCTCAACCTGGACCTTCTCGGTGACCTGGACCGCAACCTTCCCGTTTGGCGACGATTCAGGGGCATCCACGAAGGCAGCTGCCTGCTTCACCGCATCCACATCCGTCTCGGCAACGGCGTCGGTGAGGTCGAGTTGGACTCCGGCCTCGATGGCGATTCCATTGGGTGGCTCGGGCAGCTCCATGTCACGGTTGGGCGGCACCTGGGCCAGCTCGTCACGCTCGAGGTACTCCACCCCCAGAGCCCTGAACACGTAGTCCAGGATCGAGTTGGCCATCTTGATGTTGGAGTGGCCATCGACCATGCCTCTCGGCTCGAAGGTCTGGAAGGTGAAGGTGTCGACGTACTCCTCCAACGGAACCCCGTACTGGAGGCCTTTGGATACGGCGATGGCGAAACAGGAGAGGATGCCCTTCAGGGTCGCTCCCTCCTTGGCCAGGTCGATGAAGATCTCGCCCAGGGTCCCGTCCTCGTATTCGCCGGTGCGTAGGAACACCTTGTGCCCGCCGATCCTCGCCTCCTGGTTGTACCCGGCACGACGGGCGGGAAGGAGAAACCGGGGCGGCTTCATCCCCTGCCGATAGGCCTGCGTCGGGGAGATTCCCGCCGGCAAGTTGCCCCAGTGGATCGCCTTCTCCGCCTCCACCGCCGCGGTGACCGTAGGCGCCTCGTCTTCGCTCTCCTCACCCTCGTCGGAGGTCGAGTTGAGCGGCTGGGCCGCCTTGGAGCCGTCCCGGTAGAGGGCCATCGCCTTGAGACCCCACTCCCACGACATCCGGTAGGACTCCTCGATGTCCTCGACCGTGATCTCGTGGGGCATGTTGATCGTCTTGCTGATCGCACCGGAGATGAACGGCTGGGCCGCGGCCATCATCTTGATGTGCCCGTAGTGGTGGATGAACCTCTCCCCGAACTTGCCGTTCTTGTTGGCGGTGTCGAACACGGAGAGATGCTCGTCCTTGATGTGTGGCGCACCTTCGATGGTCTGCCGGCCACAGATGTGGTCGTTGGCCTCGGCGATCTCCTTCGAGCTGAACCCGAGCGCCTTGAGCAGGTTGAACTCCCACCCGGTGTAATCGTCGACACCGAAGCCGAGCCGCTGCAGGGTCTCCTCACCGAAGGTGAACACGTTGAAGGCATGCCGCAGCTCGAAGATCGCGGGCAGGGCCTTCTCCACCTTGTCCAGGTCCTCGTCGCTGAACCCCTTGGCGGCCAGGGTCTCCCGGTTGATGTGGGGGGCGCCGTCGAGTGAGCTGGTGCCGACGATGTACTCGACCACTTCCTTGATCTGGCCCTCGTCGTAGCCCAGGTGCCGCAGCGCCGGGGTCACCGACTGGTTGGCGATCTTGAAGTAGCCGCCACCGGCCAGCTTCTTGAACTTGACCAGGGCGAAGTCGGGCTCGACCCCGGTGGTGTCACAGTCCATCAAGAGCCCGATGGTTCCGGTAGGAGCAATGACACTGGATTGTGCGTTGCGGTATCCGTTCTCCTCACCCTGGGCCAACGCCAGGTCCCACGAGCTTCTCGCCGCGGCGAGCAGATCCTCGGGGCAGAGGACGGGGTCAATGGCCATCACCTTGTGGCTGACGCCTTCGTAGTCGGTGTCGCCGTATGCGGCGCGCCGATGGTTGCGGATCACTCGCAGCATCGACTCCCGGTTCTCGGCGAACCTCGGGAATGGTCCCACCACCGCGGCGATCTCCGCCGAGGTTGCATAGGAATAGCCGGTGAGGATGGAGGTGAGTGCCCCGGCGATGGAGCGACCCTCGTCGGAGTCGTAGGCGATGCCCTGACGCATCAACAACGACCCAAGGTTGGCGTAGCCCAGGCCCAGGGTGCGATAGTCGTAAGACCCCTGTGCGATCTCCGGGGAGGGGAA
>DATHUP010000025.1:0-92202 GCA_035462175.1 Acidimicrobiia bacterium
CCGGGGCACGCAGCTCTCCGTGGTCGGGATCCGCATCATCCACCTCTGCACCCACTGTGACGCGGAGGTCATCGAGCGGTGGCAGAGAAATCGTCCTAATCCGCTTCTGCCGGACGAGCTACCCACCACCACCGGAGACACGTCCGGCTGACCGTCGTGTGATTGGCTACCCGATTCTCTCGTCGTGGGTTGCGGTCTCCCCGTACCTCGGGTTGAGCACATCGAGAGGACGGAGGACGACGCCGACACCGCCCGGTACCCTCGCCGCGGTCCCGACCTTGGGAGACGAGTGACGATCGTGAAAAACTGTGCGCGGACGAGCTCCACCGGTTCAGCGTTAGCGTTGACACTGTCGATTCTGCTGGCGGCGTGCGGAGGGGCCAGCGAGGAAGTAGACATACCGGTCCAGGATCCCGGTCTGGTGGCTACCGGGGAGCAGCTCTATGCCGCAAACTGCGCAGAGTGCCACGGCGCCGACCTTCGAGGCACCGACAAGGGACCGTCACCTCTCTCCGAGGTATACGAGCCGGACCACCACGCCGACGGTGCCTTTCTTCTCGCCGTCCAGGCCGGCTCCCGAGCCCACCACTGGTCCTTCGACGACATGCCCCCCATCGAAGGGCTGTCCACCGAAGACGTCCAGGCCATCGTCGCGTTCGTGCGGGAACAGCAACGAATCCACGGCTTCGAGCCATACAAACCCTGACCAGGCGCAGAGATTCTGCAGCACCTCTATGGGGTCCCGGTCCAGGCGTTGGTGGCTCTTGCTTGAGTGTGCAGATGGCTAGCCGAAGACGAAGGTCGGTCTTCTCTCTCCGAGAAGACGACAAGACCCTGGAGTCGGGCGAGGCTGGCTCGGAACGCTTCAGAGGATCAGATGCCCGCCTCCACCCGGCTGTCGCAGTCACAATCTCGCTTCCCAGGATGCCTGAGTGGGATTAAGTGAACGTACGACAGAAGGGCCGTTTGGCCCTATCTCTGCCCGCGTGCTGGATGTAGCGCACTGGATATCTCCCAACTGGGAGCGAATCGATGACGGCGAGTCGACCGACTGAGAGCGGAGTCGAACCGGCCTGGATGGACACCGAGCCGGTTCGCGGGGGCTACCCAGATCCGGTTCTCCTGGCCCTATCGGGCTTGGAGCGGATGCGAGCGCCCACGCGTCGCTTGATGCCCGCTCCGCCCATCCATCATCTCTTTGGATTGCGACCGGTATCTGTTGGGCCGGCAGGGGTGACCTTCTCGATTCCCACGAGCCCGCGGCTGATGTCAGATGAGGGATTCTTCTATGCCGGGACTTCGGCGCTGGTGGCCGACGCGGCCCTGGCAGGTGCAGTGCAGGTGACCCTACCGCCAGGTGCAATCGTGGCCACGTCGGATCTGTCTCTCAACTTTCTCCGCCCGGTGACCGTTGCCGGCCAGCAGTTGATGGCACGGGCCCGGCCGATCGACGTGGGCAGGTCGTTGGGTCTCGCCGAAGCGACCATCGAGGATGGACAAGGGCGCCTTATTGCGTACGCGACGACCCGGTGTTTCATATCCCGCTGGGAGCCGCCTCAACTGGTAGAGGATCTGGCTGCACTACCTGAGCCGAGCTACCCGGATCCGGATCCCTATCAGCGCATGGTCCCCCTGGCCGGCGATCGCCTACGGGACTACTCGAGTTTTGAAGAGATCGTCGCTGCGAAACAGAGTGGTGAGCTTCCACTCGCACCGTGCCTAGATCTATTCGGCTTCTCGCAACCGTCGGTCGACAAGGGGTCGTTCACGCTGATCGCCAAGGCGAGCCCCTGGCTGACAAGCCCCGTAGGGGTCGTCTATGGCGGCGTGTTGGCGCTACTGGCCGACATCGTCCTCTCCGGTGCCGTGTCCAGTTCTCTGTCCGTCCGCACCGTGTTCTCGCCACTCGATCTCAAGGTGCAATTCGTCCGACCCGTGGTACCAGACGGGAGACAGCTTCGGGCAATGGGCACGGTGGTGTACCAAGGCCGACGGATGGCCGTTGCACACGCCGAAATCTCCAACGAAGACGACAAGCCGGTGGTGTTGGCCACCGCGTCCGTGGTCCTGTTTCCCGAAAGGACCTGGGCTGAGGTGTCGGTGGCCGACGAAGCACCAATGGAGTGAAGAGGTGGCGTCACTGCCGCTGTGCCGAGGATCGATGGAAGGCGATGAGGGCCGTGGGGTGGCGGTGACCGCCGTTCGTTCCGAGCCGACGCCTCGTGCTCCATCGTTTACCCACTCTCGGACTGTTGGCTGGCTGGGGAGGGGCGAAAGCCCCTGGGTTGTGCTGGCGCGTTCCCGTAGAGAGGAAGGAATGACGATTGGAGTCGGGTTATGAGTGCTGTTGTGACGGCCGCATCGTCTCGAGCGGGGCGGGAGAAGAAGACCACGGCGACTCGGATCGTGGTCTCGGCGTTTGGCGTCTTGGTGGCGTTTGCGGGCGTAGAGCACGGGGTTGGTGAGATCCTGCAAGGCTCGGTGCGCCCTCCGTCGGTGGTCATCGAGTCGTGGCCCGACACCGCCGGATTTGAGATCCTGTCCGGTGAACCGGCGATGACGCTGGTGCCAAACATGGCTGTCACCGGAGTCCTGGCGATCATCGCCGCGTTGGCGGTTGGGGTCTGGGCGGTCTGGTTCATCCAGCGACCCCATGGCGGGCTGATTCTGATCGGCCTCTCCGTCGTACTGCTGTTGGTCGGCGGGGGGTTCGGGCCGCCGATAATGGCGGCGATCATCGGTGTGGCGGCGACCAGGATCGGTAAGGAACGCAGGAAAGAACCCGGATTCATCGGGTCTGTCTTGGCCAGGGCGTGGCCGTGGCTGTTGGGTGCCGGGCTGGTCGGCTATCTCGGGCTGGTCCCCGGGATGGTGCTGGTCAGTCGGATGACCGGCTTCGACAATCCCTACCTGGTCTCGGGACTCATGCTGGTCGCCTTTGCCGGCCTGATCCTTTCGCTGGTCGCTGCCCGCCTGCATGACCAATTGACAGGCGGGCGGTCGAGCTGATGGGCGAAGCCGGTTCGATCGATACGAGGCGAATCGGATCAGCCGAGTCATTCTCGGAGGGACTCGTGCAATGGCGAGGCGTGCTCAGGGCCGGGGGTTGGGCCGCCCTGGCGTCGGTTGCTCTCACCTTCGTGCAGGTTTGGATCTACGTCCAGTGGCCCCCACCGGAGACTGTGGAAGGCTTCTACGCCCTCTTCGCCGAACGCCCGTTCCTCGGGCTGCTGTCCATGGACCTGCTCTATATCGTCAACAACGCGATTGTCCTTCTCGCCTATCTGGCATTGTTCGCCGTACTTCGACGCGCCCATCCGTCGACGGTCACCATTGGTCTGCTGTTGGGAGCGATGGGGATGGCGGCCTACATGGCCTCCAATACCAGTTTTGAGATGCTGTCTCTGGCCGGCGCCTACGCAACGGCCGACACCGCCGGGCAGATCGCGCTCATTGGTGCCGGGGAGGCGATGCTGGCTGTGTTCGAGGGCACTGCCTTCGATATCTATTACGTGCTCAGCGCAGTCGCTCTATTCCTTTTCGCCGGGTCGATGCTCCGCTCGCGGCTGTTCAGCCGTGCCACCGGCTTCTGGGGATTGGCGGCGGCGGTGCTGATGGTCGTACCTTCCACGGCCGGGACCGTGGGGATGGTCTTCGCCCTCGGTTCCCTCATCCCTTGGGTCGTCTTCTCAGTGCTCACCGGTCGACAGCTCCTACACCTCGGCTCGACCGGGCGAGCCTCAGGGGCTGGGAGATGAGTCTCTTGTCCTATACCGTCGAAGAGGTGATCGACAGATCACCGGTTGAAGTGTTCGACTTCTGCTCCGATCTGAGAAACGAACAGGTGTGGAACCCGACGTTGGAGTATGTGGAAAAGCTCACTCGCGGACCGGTCGGGATGGGTACTCGGTACGCGGCGAAATGGTCCAACAGCGGGAGGATCGTCGTCGAGGTTGTTGGGTTCAACGCTCCGCTGATGTGGGAGACTCGCTCCCGTGCCGGCGGGTTGATGGTCACCGTCCAGGGGAGGCTTTCTGATCTGGCTCCGGGAACGCGTTACCAGACGACGGTGGAGGTCGAGGCCAGGGGCGCAGCTCGTCTGTATGCGCCGCTTGCCGTCATCGCCATGCGTCGTCGAGAACCTGAGAACTTCCACCACATCAAGAACACCCTTGAAGCCGGCGCCAGTAGGAGCCCTTGAGGATCACGATGAGACAGTCAATGTTTCGGGTGTGGGCGGCAGTCTGGTCGATAGTGATCGGCGTCACGTTCCTCGGAGTCACCGTGCTCACGCTAGCGCTGTGGCTGACCGACCCTGGTTACACGGAGACCACGCCAGTCGGTGATCTGAGTTTCTTCGCTCTAGGCGCCATCATCGGGGTGGGTCTGGCCTGCCAGCTACGCCGGGCAGAGCAGCGTATTGCGGGGCTGCAGCAGGCGGGGATCGGGATCCTCTCCCTCGGAGGGGCAGGGGTGATCGGGGCGCGGATCGAGCCAGCGATCGGCGCCGTTCTCCTCCTTCTTGTCGTGGCGGTGCTGGTGGGTCTCCATCCGGCGCGGCGGGAGATCTTTGCTCCTGGTCCGGGTATTGATGTGCCGGTGCTGGCGTTGTCGGTGCTGGCCGGGGTTCCCGCCATCGGGTATGCGGTCAGCATGCTCGACCTTGCGGTCGAGGCTGGACCATCCTGTTTCCTCGGCCAATGCGCCCGCGGCGACCGCTTTGCTGAGATGGCGGCGGCCACGATCGCGATCGTGTTGGCCGGCGGCCTCGCCGGTTTCAGAACCCCGGGGTGGAGGCTTCCCCTGTGGAGCGCCGGGGCGGGGGCGATCCTGATCGGATCCACCTCCATAGCCATTAGCGACGCGACCGGCTCGCTGGGCCTTGGTTGGGGCTCTCTCGCCGTCATCTGGGGTGTGCTTCTCATCGTGATCGGGGAACGGCGGGGACGACACCGTCCGCCGCCCACGACGGCTCTATTCGAAGAGGGAGATGTGCTGACGCCAAGCCGTGGGCCAGGTTCGCGCTCTGGGTCCGTATGACGCCTTCCTCATCGGAAGCCGACCCCCGTCGGGGTCAAGTCCACCGGTCCGCAGGATCACTGGTCGCTGCGGGCGTGTCAGGGCGACAGCCGGCGGTGAGGTCGACCCGCCTCCGAGTGGAACGCGTTCTCGTGACCTTCAGACTACTTCCGCCCGCTCCCACCACCTCACGGTGAGCCAGGCGATGATGCCCACGGTCACCGGAACGAGCAGCAGCTGAAACACCGAGACTTCGGGGATGCCTTCGGCCCCCGCCAGCGCATACAGCCCAGGGGTGGCGTAGGGGAACCATCCGCCGGTACCGAACAGCACCGAGACCTGGGTGATCACGGTGAGCAGGATCATCGCCCCAAGGGCGGGCAGATACCCTCTCCCGACGCTGGCCACGAAGCCAATGGTCAGGGCGAGCAGCGCGGTGAGGAATCCGGCGATGCCTAGCCGGGCAAGGTGCGGGGCCAGGTCCACACCCTCGAGGGGCCCCACTCCGGCGAGCAGACCTGCCACGACGGAACCCAGCAACAACAGAACGATGAGTGCCAGTCCCCAGCCCGCCAGCACCACGAGCTTGGCGGCGGCGATGGACCGCTGCGACACCGGTAGGGCGAACAGCGACGGGAAGGTACGGTCGGAGTGCTCGCGGCCGAATGCCCATGTCACCACCATGCCCGGGCCGATGAACATGGCCACCGACACCATCTGGCCGAGCAACCCGATGTACGCCTCCCATCCCTCTCCCACCACCATCCCCTGTGCCTTGAGTGCGGCGGCACCTGCCCCGCCGCTCTCGGCGATGGCGACGAACCCGACACACAGGAGCGGGATGAAGAGGACCACGAACACGGTGGTGACGACCACCACCATCGAGCGGCGCAGCTTGAGATATTCGACGGCCAGGGCCCGCTTCACGCCGCACCCCTCTCTCGGTCGTTCCGGTAGACCTGGCCGAAGAATTCCTGTTCCAGGTCGTGCCCGCCGGGGTCGAGCGTCCCGATGATCCGGCCCCGATGAAGGAGCGAGATACGATATGCCACCCGAGCGAGTTGATCGAGATGGTGGCTGGAGACGAGCACGGCCGTCCCCTGCTCGGCCGATCTTCGCATCAGGTCTCTGATGAACACGACGCCGGCCGGGTCGAGGGCGTTGGCGGGTTCGTCGAGCACGAGGATCGACGGATGGTGGACGAGCGCGGAGGCGAGCCCGAGACGCTGCTTGTTGCCGAGCGAGAGGACGCTCGACCGCCTGTCCGCCCAGTGCCCGAGCTCGAATTCGTCGATCGCCTTGGCTACCTCGGCGTCGACCCGTGCCCGTTCGACGCCGTGGAGCACCGCCGCCGCCCAGAGGTTCTCCCGCACGGTGAGCTCCGGGTAGGCGAACGGTGTCTCGACGAGACACCCCACCCCCTTCCACACGTCGGACCCGTCCGCTGTCACGTCGTGTCCGTCGATCAGCGCCGTTCCGACGGTGGGTCGCACCATGCCGAGGAGCATTCGCATCAGCGTGGTCTTGCCTGCTCCGTTGAGGCCGACGATGGCGTGGATCTCACCGGCGTTTACCTGGAGGTCGACTCCGTCGACGGCTCGCTCCTCGCCGTAAACACGAACCAGCGATCTGGCCTCTATGGGAACGGTCTCAGCCATCGGTGCTCCTTTCCGGCTCGAGCAGTTCGAGCGTCTGTCGAACCCGTTCTCGGAGCGGTCCCGAGTCGTCGTCTTCGCCCCAGTCGAGAAGCGCCGACGTCAACGCCCCCATCACCGCCCCGGCTGCCACGCGCGCCTCGAGGGCGGAGACCCCGGTCGTCGTGAGCGCCTCGACGATCACCTGCTCGGTCCTCCTGTTGTTGGACCAGGCGTGGGCGACGATGTCCTCGTTCTGGGTGAGGATCCGGAACCGAGTTCGCATCATCTCGTCGTCGATCTCATCCGCCTGCGCCAGCAACGACAGCAATCCCTGGCGGACCCTCTCCAGCGGGGGGAGTGCCGGGTCGGTGGCAGCGACCATCTCGCCGATGATCGGGTCGTAGGGGTCGTCGGTGAGCACCGAGACCTTGGTGGGGTAGTGCCGGAAGAAGGTCATGTGCGAAACGCCTGCCGCCCGGGCGATCTCCTCGACGGTGACGTTGTGATAACCCCGCTCGATGAACAGCTTCACTGCCTCCTCCTGGAGCCGCTGCTTGGTGCGTTCTACTCGCGACACCATCGGAATGTTAGTCAGTAACATTGACAGGCTGCGAGCCAGATCGCTGTTGGACGACGGGGGTAGGGACCAACCGGCCCAGTCGCCTTGCAGAGCAAGAAGCCGCCGCGACCGAATGGTGCTGAAACGAGCTGACCCGCCATCGTGCATCCATCGGGCTGCCGACTGACCAGTCAGCGATCCACACCTGGTGGGACTATCGGGCTGGAGCCTTTCACCCGGGTTGGGGTCGGGCAGTTAGTGGTCGAATCGCAATGAACGCCGACCCACCACCGGACAGGGCAACCCCGCGATGCCCCGGTGGTCGCCGAGCGTCAAGAAAGGGGCAGAAGCCCCTGGCTTCGACGACGACTGTCCCGCACGATGGATGTGTCGGATAGGAGTTGTTCATGACTGTCACATCACTGCACGAAGTGGAGGAGTCCCTCCAGGCGCTGGATCCGGACATGCTCCGGGAGATGGTGCATCGAGCCGCCCGTAGTCACATCGCCGTCTGTGAGCTGACCTCACAGATTGGCGGCTGCGCGCATGTCGGCGCCGACGAGACACGTGACCGGGTGGATGCCATGAGTGTCGCGGAGCTCGTCGCCGTGCTTGCCCCCACTGCCTGGATGTCGATCGACCTTCATCGCCGGCTCGGCAACTGACGACTCCGGTGGTCGAAGCGAAGTTGAAGACATGAAGACGAGGAGCGACACGGCTCACGAACCCCAGTTGGGTGCGATCTTCGGTGAGCGGGCCATGGCTGAAGCGGCCGTGGAGGACCTGAGACGCTCTGGATTGGCCGAGGAGCATCTCGGCGTCGCCGTAAGTGGGTCGGACATTTACGTGTTCGAAGAAGATGTTGAGGCCGAGACGGCTCACGGTATGGGACGAGGGATCGCCATCGGCGCGCCGATCGGTGCCATAGCCGGCATGACGGCACTGGCACTCGTCGTCCCCGGCGTGGGGACGCTGGGAGTGGCCGGCATCCTCGCCGCTGGGGGTGTCACCGGGGCTCTCGCCGGTGGCTTCTGGGGTGCGTATCTGGGGCTGAGATCCGAGGAGCACATCAGGGAAGAGGAGTGGGATTGGGAACGGATCCCGCTCCAGTCGGGCCAGGTGATGGTGGTCGTCGACCAGCATGGTCACCCCGACGACGTAGAACGGATCCTCGAGCGCCACGGTGGTCAAATCATCGCCAAGCCCCGACACCGTGGCTGAGCCGGGACGATCAGCTCTGCCCGACCGTCCGGGGGCCCACGAAAGGAGAACTGCAATGGAAATCGACACCGGGATTTCGGATACAGCACGTAAGGAGATCGCAGAAGGCCTATCCCGGCTGCTGGCGGACACTTACGCCCTCTACCTGAAGACCCACGGCTATCACTGGAATGTCACCGGGCCGATGTTCCGCAGTCTTCATCTCATGTTCGAAGAGGAGTACATGGAGCTACGCGACGCGGTCGACCAGATCGCAGAGCGGATCCGAGCCCTCGGCTACCCCGCCCCGGGTAGCTACAGCGGGTTCGCCAAGCTCACCACCATCCCTGAGGAGGAGGGCACGCCGGAGGCGCTCGACATGGTTCGCCGTCTGGTGGAGGGACATGAAGCGGTGATTCGCACCGCCCGCGACGTGGTGAAGATGGCCGAAGCGGGCGGAGATGTTGCCACCGCCGACCTGGCCACCGAGCGACTGCAAGTCCACGAGAAGACGGCCTGGATGCTGCGCGCCACCGCCTCATGACCAGGGAAGGCAGGTAAGACAGGAACTCCGCCGAGCAGTGACGACGATTCCGGAAGGAGCATCATATGAAGGGATGGCTTGGGGACCTGACAGTCGGCGGACTGGTCGGTGGTCTTGTTGGCGCCATTGCAGCAGTCAACTTCGTGATCTACACAGGCATCGAACAGGGCTACGAGGCGAGCTTGGCCGAAGTGTTCCAACACAACCTCATTGCAGGCATCGTCACCGTGATGATCCTCATCGCTGGCCCCGTCCTAGGAGTGCTGACAGCCCGACGACTGCGCAGAAGGAGGGCAATGAGTAGCCAAGCTGAGACCAACGATCAGGTCAAAAGCAGTGGCCGCCGGTGAGGGCGGTCCCAGACCGGTCAGTTGACGACGTCGTAGACGAGCTTTTGGATCCCGTTGCCGTAAGTTTCGCTCTCGATCAGCGTCAGCATCTGCTTGTCCTTGTCGGTGTCGCTGAACATCCTCTTCCCGGCGCCGAGCAGGAGTGGGAATACCAGCAGGTGGTAGCGGTCGATCAGCCCGCCGTCAGAGAGATTTCGGCTGAGCGTGGCGCTGCCATGGATGATGATCGGGCCGCCCTCTGTTTCCTTCAGTCCGGCTACCTCGTCGAGCGAGCGGAGGATCGTGATCTCGGACCAGTTCGACACGAGATCGTCCTCGGTCAGAGTGGTCGAGACGACGTACTTGGGCATGACCTTGTAGTCGGAGAACTCTTCCATTTCGGGCCAGACGGGGGAGAACGCCTCGTAGCTGATCCGACCCATCATCAGAGCCGTGGCCTCCGCCTGCTCCCGGGCCTTGATCTCGTACGCCTCCTCGACGAGCTCGAGGTCTTTGAACGTCCAACCGCCGCTGCGATGAGTCTCCGCGCTGCCGCCTCCGGGGGAGTCGACGACGCCGTCGAGCGAGACGAAGGCGGTGTAGATCAGGGTGCGCATGTGCTGTCTCCTTCCGATGGGGGTGTTCTCGTAGCTAATACGAACGGGAGTGCCTCAAATCGACACGCACCACAAGAACGTGACACTAGAAGGTGTGAATCTCGATCGGACACCACTGTGGAAGGGACGCAACGGCTGTGGCCACCGACGGTGCGATCAGACGAGATCGAACTCGTTGGGGTGGGGTCCGAGGCGCCGACCCACATTCAGGTCGGTGAAGGTCTCCATGTCGGCATCGTCGAGCCCGAAATCGAAGATATCGGTGTTCTCTCGAACCCGGTGCGGAGTGACCGACTTGGGAATGACAACGTTGCCCACCTGGATGTGCCAGCGAAGGACGACCTGCGCCGGGGTGCGTCCATTCTTCTCCGCCATCGCGACGACTCGGGAATCATCGAGCAAACCTCGGTTCTGGCCCAAGGGTCCCCAGGACTCGGTCAGGATCCCGTGTGACTCGTGATAGGCCCGCAGTTCTTGTTGGGGGAACTCCGGGTGCAACTCGACCTGGTTCAGGGCGGGGGTGATGTCGGTCTCGTCGGCGAGCCGCTCGAGATGCTCGATCTCGAAGTTGGACACCCCGATCGAGCGAACCCGGCCATCGGCCAAGAGCTGCTCGAGGGCTCGCCAGGTCTCGACATACTGGTCGAACATGGGGAGGGGCCAGTGGATCAGGAAGAGATCGAGGACGTCGATGCCGAGCCTTTTCATACTTTCGTCGAAGGCGGCGAGCGCCCGATCGTATCCGTGCTGCCCGTTGACCAGTTTCGTGGTGACGAAGATCTCGTCGCGTGGCACATCCGACCGGGCGATGGCTTCGCCAACACCCTTCTCATTCCGGTATCCCTGAGCGGTGTCGATAAGCCGGTAACCGGCCTCGAGTGCGGTCGTGACGGCCGCGGCGGTCTCGTCGGGCGGGATGAGAAACACACCGAAGCCGAGTTGCGGGATGGGGACGCCGTTGTTGAGCGTGAGGGAGGCAACTGGATTCGTCATAGCCCGAATATAGACCGGAATACGTGTGCAGTAATTCGATCCCGGCGGTAGGCGCTTCGAGTTGCATACCCAGCAGCCATTGGAGTCTGGGCAGGTTTGCCCAGATCGATGGGTAGGCTGCGCGGATGAGCGCCGATCTCGAAGAGCTGCGTCGGCTGCGCCAGGCCCGGGACCGGATGGACCGCGAGTACGCGGAGCCGCTCGATGTGCCGGCGCTGGCCCGAACGGCGCTGATGTCGCCGGCGCACTTCAGCCGCCGTTTCCGGGCGGCGTACTCGGAGACGCCTTACTCGTACCTGATGACCCGGCGTATCGAGCGGGCCAAGGCGCTGCTGCGACAGGGCGATCTGAGCGTGACGGAGGTCTGTTTCGCGGTCGGCTGCTCGAGTCTCGGCTCATTCTCTACGCGATTCACCGAGCTCGTCGGCGAGACGCCGAGCGCGTACCGCGCCCGCAACCACGACGAGCTGCGTGGGATGCCTCCATGCCAGACGATGGTGGCGACCCGGCCGCGCCGGGACGGGCGCCGGGCGGGCGCGGAAGAAAGCAGTTTTGGAGAAGCATCTGTCGCTGCGCCTTCGTAAGTTGGCGCCATGACCGTTTCACTCAGCACAGTGCACATCTATGTCGACGATCCCGAAGCCGCCCTCGGCTTCTACCGCGATACCCTCGGCCTGACAGTGAGCGACGAGGTCGCCAATGAGGGCTTCCGTTGGATCACCCTCGTCACCGACAGCCAACCCGAGATCAAGATCGTGTTGTCGCAGCCGCATGCGGGTCGCTCCCAGGAGGATGGGGATGCCCTCGCTGCGTTGCTTGCCAAGGGCGAGCTGCCCGGCCCGTTCTTCCGCACCGACGACCTCGATGGCACCTTCGACAAGACCGCCGCCGCGCCCGGGGTCGAGGTGCTGGAAGAGCCCGCCGACCGGTTCTGGGGCGCCCGCGACGCTGCCGTGCGCGATCCCGCGGGCAACATGATCCGCATCGAGCAGGGCTGAGAGCGGATGGTCGCGGAGCGCGCCGTGGCGGTTGCGCACGTCGCCGACAGCCACGACTACATCCGTGTCACCGGTGCACGGGAGAACAATCTCGTCGACGTCAGTGTCGAGTTACCGAAGCGGCGATTGACGGTGTTCACCGGGGTCTCGGGGTCGGGGAAGAGCTCCCTCGTCTTCGACACCATCGCCGCCGAATCGCAGAGGCTGATCAATGAGACCTACAGCGCATTTGTCCAGGGCTTCATGCCAACGACGGCACGACCCGACGTCGACGTCATCGACGGTCTGACGACTGCGATCATCGTCGACCAGGAGCGGATGGGCGCCAACGTCCGCTCCACCGTCGGCACCGCGACCGACGCCAATGCGATGCTGCGACTTCTGTTCAGCCGGTTCGGTGAGCCGCATATCGGCCCCCCACCCGCGTTCTCGTTCAACATCCCGACCCGGACAGCGAGCGGGGCGATCACCGCCGACAAGGGCAAGGGGGAGCGGACAGTGGTGCGCAACGCGGTGTATCACGGCGGGATGTGCCCGCACTGTGAGGGAATGGGCGCGGTGAGCGACATCGACCTGACCCAGCTGTACGACGAGGACAAGTCGCTCGCCGAGGGCGCCATCACCGTGCCCGGCTACAAGGCGGGGGGATGGTCGGTTCGCTACTTCACCGAGTCGGGCTTCCTCGACCCGGACAAGCCGATCCGCAAGTACACCAAGAAGGAGCTCGACGACTTCCTCTACAAGGAGCCGGTGAAGGTCAAGATCAACGACCTCAACCTGACCTACGAGGGCTTGGTCCCGCAGATCCAGAAATCCTTCCTCTCCAAGGACGTCGACGCGCTTCAGCCGCACCTCCGAGAGTTCGTGGATAGGGCGGTGGCGTTCAGCCCTTGTCCCGACTGCGGCGGCACGCGGCTCAACGAGGCGGCTCGGTCGTCGAAGATCGCGGGCAAGAGCATCGCTGACGTCTGTGCGATGCAGATCAGCGACCTGACCGAATGGATTCGTGAGCTCGACGAGCCGTCGGCCAAGCCATTGCTCGGTGCGCTGCAGGAGACGCTCGACTCGTTCGTCGATATCGGCCTTGGTTACCTCTCCTTGGATCGGCCGTCAGGCACGTTGTCGGGCGGTGAGGCACAACGCACCAAGATGATTCGCCATCTCGGCTCTCCGCTGACCGACGTCACCTACGTCTTCGACGAGCCCACGATCGGCCTGCACCCGCATGACGTGCAACGCATGAATGACTTGCTGTTGCAGCTGCGCGACAAGGGCAACACGGTGCTCGTGGTGGAGCACGAGCCGGAGATCATCGCGATCGCCGACCACATCGTCGACCTGGGCCCCCGTGCCGGGTCGGCCGGTGGCGAGGTGGTGTTCGAAGGCACCGTCGATGAGTTGCGGGGCAGTGACACGCTGACCGGCAAGCACCTCGACGACCGATCATCTGTCAAGTCCGAGTTCCGAACCTCGACCGAGAGCCTCGAAATTCGAAATGCAAATCAGCACAACCTGCAAGACGTGGATGTGGACATCCCACTCGGGGTGCTTGTCGTCATCACCGGCGTCGCCGGGTCGGGCAAGAGCTCACTGATCCAAGGTTCGATACCGGACGAAGCGGGTGTCGTCTTGGTGGATCAGACCGAGATTCGCGGGTCGCGGCGCAGCAACCCGGCGACGTACACCGGGATGCTCGACTCGATCCGAAAGGCGTTCGCCAAGGCCAACGATGTGAAGCCGGGGCTGTTTAGCCCCAACTCCGACGGTGCCTGCCCCAACTGCAACGGCGCCGGTGTCATCTACACCGAGCTGGGCTTCATGGACACCGTGGCCACCACATGCGAGGTGTGCGAGGGCAAGCGCTTCCAGGCCGAGGTCCTGGAGTACGAGCTCGGTGGCAAAAACATCAGTGAGGTTTTCGAGATGTCGGTCACCGAGGCCGAGGGGTTCTTCGCCGAGGGTGAGTCGAGGGTGCCGGCCGCCCACGCCATCCTGGAGCGGATGTCCGCGGTGGGACTCGGCTACCTGAGCATCGGTCAGCCTCTGACGACCCTCTCCGGTGGCGAGCGTCAGCGGTTGAAGCTGGCGATCCAAATGGCCCAGAAAGGTGGCATCTACGTGCTCGACGAGCCGACGAGCGGGCTCCATCTCGCTGATGTCGAGCACCTGCTCGAACTGCTCGACCAGCTCGTGGACTCGGGCAAGTCGGTCATCGTGATCGAGCACCACCAGGCTGTGATGGCCCATGCCGACTGGATCATCGACCTCGGTCCCGGCGCCGGGCATGACGGTGGCCGGGTGGTCTTCGAGGGCACCCCGGCCGATCTGGTCGCCGATGGTTCCACCCTCACCGGCCAGCATCTCGCCGAGTACGTGAGCACCTGACCGGGCAGGGGGAGTGTGTCGACCACAAGATCGCCTCGCACTATCAGCTGGGGTGATTTCGCCAGACGTGAGCCGGAGCTGGCACGGTTCGGGGCAGACAGATTGACCGCGGCACCTGCATATATGGCGACGGTCCGTCGGTCGGGGGCGCCCCGCGTCCATCCGGTGACACCGATCTTCACAACCGTCGGGCTGTTCCTGTTCATGGAGCCGACCTCCCCCAAGGGGGGAGATCTTCGGGAGCGGGGATGGTTCGCCTTGCACAGCGGAGTCCCGGACAACGCAGGCTCCGGTGGCGAGTTCAATGCCAGTGGCCGTGGCTTCGCCATCGACGATCCGGACTTGTGGTCCCATGTGGCCGAGGCGGCGAGCTACACACCGGCCGACCGATACATCCTGTTCGAGATGCAACTGGGCGAGGCCCGCTGCCATGGGTACGGCGACGTGCCCTTGCCCTCCACCCGGAAATGGTCGCTCGACGGATAGGCGTGAGGAGGCTTACTGCCTCTCAGTTGGCGTTCATGGTCGAACCGCCTGGAGAATCCTGATGGGGCTGGCGATTCCCTTCAAGTCGAACTCGCCGACTTCGATCAGCCGGAACCCTTCTGTCAGCGTGTTCGCCGCCGCGGCCTCGCCGACGAAGACCTGACCCGGCCCGGCTCTCGAGGCAATCCGAGAAGCGATGTTGACGGTCCGACCGAAGTAGTCACCCTCTTCGTAGATCATCGGTCCTGCATTGACTCCGATGTGGGCCGGAGGTAGCCCGCGAGATGGGGCGCTCTCGACGATCTCCATTGATGCCCTGATCGCCTCGCCCGCGTCCCTGAAATGGAGGAGCACCCCGTCTCCGAGCAGCTTGACCACCTCGCCTCTATGCCGAGTCACGGCTTCGCTCACCAGCTCGGCAAGGTTGAGGGAGACACCCACTGCGACCTCATCTCCAGACTCTTCCGTCAACCGGGTGTATCCGGAGAGGTCGGCGAACACCGCGGCCTCGGGTGCTCTTGTTGGTCGAGCCCGCACGCCGGCATCATCGAGAGCCGTCTCCACGTGGGCGAACTGATGCTCGGTCATGAAGACCTCGGAGTGACGGCGAAACAGCCACCCGAGCAGGTCTTCACCGGAGCGGCCGACCCGGAGGCCAACCTCACGGATGGACGCCTCGAACGCCTCGTTGTCACGAAGCCCCCGACTGCGGAACCGTTCCTCGACCGTCGTGTGGAAGTGATGGGGCACGTATTGGGCGATCCGGCGCACGCTGTCCCCCCACACCCGCGCCAGGCGGACCACGTCGTCGCCGGAAAGGTCGGCGCCGAAGAGGACGCCGAGCATCCTGAGGGCCTCCATGTCCTCCTCACGGACGCTCTCCTCCGGCCCGGGACGAGGCAATCCGAAGGCGAGGTAGATCCGTTCCATGGTTGGGAACGGGACCCCCAGCTCCGCGCTGACCTCGGTGAATTTGAGCTCAGATCGAGGATGCCTCCGGCCGGCGCTCTCGAGGTAGCCCAGAGTGAGGTGACCCGAGACGAGCGCCTTGGAAAGGGCTGCGGCTTTGATCCCGAGCGAGTCGAGCTGGCCCACCACCCGGACCCGCATGACGTCCTGACGCGAGAACAGGCCTTCCACGGGATGGAGGATCCCGAGGTCGACCAGCTCCCGAATGCGTTCGATGCTGGTTTCGCACGCCTCGGCGAGCTCTGCTCCGGTCAATCGGCCCGGCGCCACTGCTCTCGGGTCACTCGAGATAGAACGCAGGATCGGCGACGAAAGCGTCGTGGCAGGCCTGGGAGCAGAAGTAGTAAGCGGCTCCCTGATGGTCTACGGTCGCCACCGCGTCCTCGCTGTCGATCTTCATCCCACATACAGGATCGGTAACCATTGCCATCACATCCTCCATCTCGTGAGTCGGCCACAATGACAGCCGAGTCCTACCCGGATACGCCGGTGGCGAACCCGACCCGACTCCTCTCGACGTCGTGTCGCAAACTAGCCCCAGTGCAGGATTCGGATCTCAATAGGGAGGTGTGTAGATGAGAGACAAGAGAACCACCGCCCGCGCGTTTCACGACGCAGGCGGCGTAGATGATTGGCGGGTCCTGTTTTGGGGCGCCTACGCCTACTACCGGGTTGGGTCCTTCGCGGAGGGGGCGAGATTCGTCACCGCGATCGCCGAGGTCGCGGAGGCGATGGGACACGCTCCCGACGTCGACCTGCGTCCGGACGGAGTGACGGTCCGCACCTTCTCACGTGAGGACGGGGCCTTGAGCGAGCGCGACGTCGAGTTCGCCCGGAACACCTCGGCCGCGGCACGGGAGCTGGGGCTCGAGCCCGACCCGACCCAGGTGCAATGCGTAGGCATCGCGGTAGCACAGGACGCCGACATGGATGTTCGTCCGTTCTGGGCCGCTGCCTTCGGATACAAAGACCTCGGCGCCGAGGATGCCATCGACCTCCACCGACGCAACCCGCACCTGTGGTTCCACGAACTCGAGCCGCCCAAGCCGGGTCGGGGCCGTGTTCACATCGACGTCAGTGTGCCCGCCGATCAAGCCGAGGCGCGGGTCGCCGCCGCAGTCGGTGCCGGCGGCCGTATCGCGGACGACTCGCACGCACCCGAGTGGTGGACGCTCGCCTCTCCGGACAACCACGGTGTCGACATCGCGGCATGGCCCGACTTCGAGGACTACGAGAGTTGAGCCGGCTGGTCGTCCTAACCAGGAATCTCATGGACCTGTCGCTCGTGCAGACGGCCGTTCCCGGTGCCATCGCTGCCCACACCGTCGAGGACGAGGAACTCGCCGGCGCCGACCTCATCCTGCTCGACCTCGCTACAGGGCTCAGCCCCGAGGCCGTAGTCTCGATCGGGCCACCTGTGGTCGCCTACGGACCCCACGTCGACGCTCGGGCACTGGAAGCAGCCGTCGAGGCGGGCTGCCGGGAAGCACTGCCCCGATCACAGGTTTTCCGGCGTCTCCCGGGGCTGCTCGGCTGAAGCGCCGAGCATGCCTCAGGCATGTCCCGGTCGGCCGATGCGCTCCTGGCCCACCTGGCAGGTAGGAGCTGAGGCGAGCGTTCAGCTGGCTGCTTCGTCGTCCCCGATGTCGACCATGTCGGGAGCGAACTGCGCCAGCGCCATCTGGGTGGCGGCGGCGATTTCCTCGGCGGTGGCGGTGCCGGACGCCTGCACCACAGCGCGCCACGCATCCACCGATTGCCTGGATAGCTGCTGGCCCTCCGGGGAGTTGGCTGCCGCCACCCGATCGTCGCTGATCTCGCCACGCAGGTACAAGTCGAGCGCCACGAATCCGCCGTCCCAGCCAGGTCCGACGTAAAGCGATCCCGCGCTGCTTTGGGCGATCTCGATGGGGACGGTGTGCTCGAGCTCGAGCCTGGTGCGCTCCTCGCCTTCGGGCGACAACCGCAGCTCGACCAGGCTGGTCGGCCCGCCGAAGCTCACCTCGAGCAGACGAGGTGGCTCGCAGCGCAGGATGTCGCCGGCGGCGTTGCCCTCGAGTTGGAAGGAGCCACCCACCCGCAGATCGCCACTGATGGGGAAGAACCAGCGCTTCATCCGATCCGGGTCGGTCAACGCCTCCCATACGTCCGCGACCCCGGCGTCATAGGTCCGGCGGATCAGGACGCTGACTTCCTCGCCGTGCGGCCCGTGGCGTCTGGTGACTTCGCGATCGATGGCGTTGATCTGGGTTGCGATGTCGATCATGTGTCTTCCTTCTCGTTGACTGGTGGTTTGCTGGTAGGTGCGGCGCTGTCGGCGCCGCTCAAACGGCGTTCTCGCTTGCCTCGTGCGAGCTCGGTGGCCAACGCGTCCAGAGAGTGGTCCCAGAAGTGGCGGAAGCGATCCAGCCAGGTCTCGACCTCGTGCAACGCCGCCGTTTCGATGGCGTACAGACGCCGAGTGCCGTCGGCGCGGACGGTCACGAAGCCGTTCTCTCGCAGCACGCGCAAATGTTGTGAGCCTCCCGGCTGGGAGATCCCGAACTCATCCTGGAGGACCGAGGTGAGGGCGCCGGACGTCTGCTCGCCGTCGGCCAGCAGCTCCAGTATCCGGCGCCGTACCGGAATGACAACCGCTCAGCTCAACCTCACCCGGCTGCAGATCCTCGCCTTTCGACGACGGGTGGGAGCCCTGGACGAGCGGCTTCCCCCGGGTCGGCGTTCGCTGCGGCGCGCCGCGTGGGCGGGTCTGCAGGACAGCATGCCCCGAGCCGCCCTGCTCTCGATTCACGCCCGTGTCGAGAAGACCGAGCCGACTACTTGGGAGGACCCCTCGCTCGTTCAGATCTGGGGCCCGCGTTACAACGCCTACGTCGTGGCGGCCCGGGATCTCGCCGTCTTCACGCTCGGGAGGTTGCCCGACGATGCAGGCGACCGGCAGCTCGCCGAGGACCGCGCCGCACGTCTGGATGCCTTCCTCGGCGGGGCGAGGATGACCACGAGAGAGGTCGGGCGAGCGCTCGGTGTGCACCCGGGTAGCCACAGGTACGCCGCACCCACCGGGAGGGTGTTGATGCGGTGGGACGGGGCCGCACAGCCCGTCATCTGGACCATCCCTCCACCCGAGGTCGATCCGGGGGATGCTCGCCTCGAGCTGGCACGTCGTTACCTGCACATATTCGGTCCGACCACGCCCGAATCGTTCGCCGAGTGGGCGGGGATCTCCCGCCCACAGGGCAGGGCGGCGTTCACCGCGCTGCGCAGGTCACTGACCCCGGTGCGGACACCGGTCGGGGAGGCGTGGATTCTCACCCGTGACGAGCGCGAGTTCCGCGCCGCCCGGGGCCGGTTGCGCCCGCCCGGCTGATCCCGAGCGGGGACGCCTACTTCCTCCTCCAAGGCGATGATCGCCGGCTCCTCGTTCCCGACGAAGATCGTCGACGCGCCCTCTGGACGTCTCGGGTCTGGCCGGGCGCGATTCTCGTCGAGGGCCACATCGTCGGGACTTGGCGGCGCTCGCAGGACATTGTGACCATGCAGACCTGGCGCCGTCTCTCCCGCGCCGAGCACGATGCGGTCGAGCGGGAAGCGGCGTCGTTGCCGGTGCCCGGCGTCAAAGGCCAGATCCGGGTTCGCTGGGACGACTGATCCGCCCGGCTCTGGTCGTACGCTGTTCGCAATGACGCCGTTCATCTGCTCCGAGCCCGAGGGCGCATCGGTATGAGGGCGGTCGTCTACGATCGGTATGGCCCTCCCGACGTGCTGAGGGTCGAGGATGTCCCGACGCCGTCTCCGGTTGCGAACCAGGTTCTCGTCGCGGTAGCCGCGACGTCGGTCAACCTCTCCGATTGGGAGTGTCTGCGCGGGAGCCCGATGTACGCGCGGATCGGGGGGCTGCGCGCCCCGGCGCATCGGACGCTCGGCTCCGACATCGCCGGGCGGGTCGAAGCGGTCGGCCCGGGCGTGACTCGGTTCCGTCCCGGCGATGAGGTGTACGGCGAGATTCGCATGGGTGGTTTCGCCGAATATGCGTTGGCACGCGAGTCGGCGTTGGCTCTCAAACCGGAGAAGCTGATGTTCGACGAGGCCGCCACGCTGCCTCAATCGGGTGCGATCGCACTGCAAGGAACCACAGGCATTGGCCCCGGTCAGCGGATCCTGATCAACGGTGCCGGCGGGGGCTCGGGGTCGTTCGCAATCCAGCTCGCCAAGCGCGCCGGGGCGCACGTCATCGGGGTCGACAATGCCGGAAAGCTCGAGTTCATGCGATCAGTCGGCGCTGACGAAGTCGTCGACTATCGAAGTCAGGACTTCACCAAGGTCGAGCCGGTCGACCACGTGCTCGATTTCGTTGCCGACCGATCGGTGTTCGCCTACCGAAGGGCGCTGGCTCCGGGCGGTCGGTACCGCTGCGTCGGCGGGACCGCACGGGCGCTGCTGCGAGTGGTGACGATCGGGGCGGTCCTCGGCAGGCTCACAGGTCGCCGGCTCGGAGTCCTCGTCGTGAAGCCAGGCCCGGCGCACTTCGAGCCCCTCGCCGAGCTGTGTCTCTCCGGTGAAGTCCAGATCCACATCGGTCGAAGGTTCGGGCTCGACGAGGTGCCCCAGGCGCTGGCCCATGTCGGTGAAGGACGCGCCCTTGGCAAGGTGGTCGTCGAGATCGTCTGATCAGGTGTGCCCGGCGGGCGTTGACAGGAAACCATTTAGTTTCCTATTGTCCGCCTTGTGGAGACAGTGTTCAAGGCGCTAGCCCACCCGACCAGACGGGAATTACTCGACTCGCTGTTCGCACACGACGGCCAGACGCTGACCTCGCTGACCGCCGGTCATGACATGACACGGATCGGGGTCGCCAAGCACCTCCAGCTCCTGGAGGATGCAGGTCTCGTGGTGACCCGGCGTCGCGGCCGGGAGAAGCTGCATTTCTTGAATCCGGTCCCCATCCGTCTCATCCACGACCGTTGGGTGAGCAAGTACACCGAGCCCTGGGCCGCTGGTCTGGTCGACCTCAAAGGAGAGTTGGAGGAAGCGATGGAGAAGGTCTTCGAGATATACATCCGCACCACCCCGGATCGGCTGTGGGCGGCGATCACCGACCCGGCGATCCGAGCCCGGTACCACTTCGGTGCGGGCGTCGACTCGACTTGGACCCCTGGCTCGAAATGGATGCTGGTACACCCCGGTGCCGATGGCGCGCTGGCCGAGGGTGAGAACCTGGTGGTGGATCCACCGCATCGACTCGTGCAGACCATGGACGTCTCCTGGAGTGAGGATGCAGTGCGGGAAGGGACCTCCCGGGTGACCTGGGAGATCGAACCGATCGGTGACTCTTGTCGGCTGACGGTCATCCACGACCAGCTCAGGGACGACGCCCCCGCCGAGCTGTACGGAGGCTGGCCCATGATCCTGTCGGGACTGAAGACCTGGCTCGAGACCGGGGAGACCCTCACAACTCCGGGCTCGCTCATGTACGGCAACACCTGAATTGGAGGAGAGATCATGCCATCGACCACCATCACCGATGTTCGGACCGTAGGGATCGGGGTCCGAGATCAGGACGCCGCGGTTGCCTTCTACGTCGGCACCCTCGGATTCGAAAAGCGTCTGGACGCGCCGATCAGCCCGGAAATGCGTTGGATCGAAGTCGCACCCCACGGGGCAACAACGTCGGTAGCGCTCAACCCAACCGAGAGGCCGGCCGGGGTCACAACCGACACCGGGATCCGTTATGTGGTCCCCGACGTCGCCGCCGAGCATGCGGCAATGCGCAGTCGAGGGGTCGATGTCGGGGACGTGATGCGTTGGGAGGGTGTCCCCCCGATGTACAGCTTCGACGACCCCGACGGGAACCGCTTCTACATCGTGGAGGAAATCCGATGACTACGAGCCATCCGGTCTTCGAGAAGCTCGACAAGACCTTCACCGCCATCCTGGAGAAGAGCTCTGCCCGGGGCGGATGGACCTACGTCGTCACCGACTGGACCGCGGAGTTCTTCGGCACACGGGGGCTGGTCAAGGTGTCCGGGACGGTCGACGGCTACCCCTTCCGTAGCTCCTTCATGCCTCTCGGTGACGGCACCCACAAACTCCCGGTCAAATCCGACCTCCGCGCCACTATCGACAAGAGCGAGGGAGACAGCGTCGCCATCCATCTCGCGGCACGGCACCGGAAATAGCAGCGCCGGTCGTCGGAGTGGTGGTCGGCGGAATGGTCTAGCCTCTCCGGCCGGAATCCGCCCCAACCTACGTGGAGGAAACCTGTGACTGTGATGGATTGGCTGCTCGATTCAGACCCCGCGATCCGGTGGCAGGTGATAAGGGATCTCACCGACGAGCCCGCGGAAGTCGTCGCCGCCGAGCGCGCCAAGATCGCCACCGAGGGGTGGGGGGCACGGCTGTTGTCACTGCAGGGCGCAGACGGTCAATGGGGCAGAGACGTGCTTCCTGCCTCGAGTCAGGGGGCGGGCGACGACCTCCCCGACGTCGGCACTCGAAAGCTCCTGCTCGAGCTGCACGATGTCTCCTTGGACCGGCTCGCCCAGTACTTGGACCTCGACACCGAGACCCTCTCCGCCTGGGAGAACGACCCGCAACCGAACCCCGAAGACGAAGGCTTCGACAAGTACCGGTCTGTGCTGAATTGGATGAGAAACGCCATCGGCACCTTGAAACCATCCTGGACCTCGACGACCTACACCCTGATGCTGCTCTGTGACATGGGCCTCGAGCCCGCCAGTGAGCAGGCTCGCCGCGCGGTAACACTGGTCCGGGACAACAGCAGGTGGGACCACGATGGCCAGCGCTTCTTCGACGGAGAAGTCGAGCCGTGCATCAACGGCAAGGTTGTGGCGCTCGGTGCCTACTTCGGCCAGGACGTCGACGGTGTCGTCGAACGACTCCTCGGTGAGCAGCTCGACGACGGTGGGTGGAACTGCGAGGCGGAGAACGGCTCGGTCAGGTCGTCGTTCAACACGACGATCGCGGTTCTCGAAGGCCTGCTGGAGTACGAGGCCGCCAACGGACCTTCTCCGAACGTGAGCGCCGCCCGTCTCGAGGCCCAGGAGTACCTTCTGGAGCGACGCATGTTCCGCCGTCTTTCAACCGGCGAGATCGCCGATCCCGCCTGGACACAGTTTTCGTACCCAACGTATTGGCACTACGACGTCTTGCGAGGACTCGACTACCTCCGGAGCGCCGGCGCCCAACCGGATGAGAGGTGCGCCGAGGCGATCGCGCACCTGGAGAGCAAGCGGGACTCTGAGGGACGATGGCCCTTGGAGAACACCCATCCCGGTCGGGTTCACTTCGAGATGGAGGAGGGCGACGGCAAGCCGAGCCGGTGGAACACGCTGCGCGCCATGCGTGTGTTGGAATGGTACGGAGGTGAGCCAGACCAATAGGTGTTGTCGTCTCACACCCACCCGGAAGACCGAGTTTGCCTAGAACGTGACGACCTTGTCGGCCCAGATCGTCCAGTTGCCGAGCTCTTCCCGTGTTGATCGGTGGACGCCCTCGACCAGCAGGTTGTCCGTGATTCCTCTCGCATCTAGGCAGGTGGTGCAGGCACCGATCAGGACGTCTCGCCGGACCAGTGAGGCAAGCATGCGATCGAGGTTGTAGCACCTTCGTCGCTGACGTGGTCTGCTGCCTTTCATCGAGGGTTGCGTTCATGAGTCATATGACAATGCCAGGAGCCGCAGGCAGGTAGAGGCTTAGCTCCTATCTGCAGGGGAGGTCCTCGGAAGGGTCTCTCTCAGCCTGACGATCACGTCGAGACCGCTGGCCGCGGTGATGGCTGCGACGGCCACGATGGCTGTCTCGATCGAGTAGAGATCGGCCAGCACACCTGCAAGCACCGCACCGACGGCGAATCCGACATCTCGCCACAGGCGGTACACGCCGACAGCGGCGCCTCGCCACGTGGGGTGGGCAACGTCGCTCACGGCGGCGATGAGAGTGGGATACGCCATCGCGGTCCCGGCCCCGAAGAGCACACTCCCGGCCACCCAGTACCCGATGCTTCCACCCGCCGCGATCAGAAGAAGCCCGGCCGCCTCGGTGAGCTGGCCGGCGGCTATGAGCCATTTACGGCCGATCCGGTCGGAAAGGGCTCCGGTGCCGAGCTGGCCGATTCCCCATACGGCGGGGGCGATGGCGATGAGTGCGCCGATGGTGGAGAGCTCGAGCCCGGCGCCGGCATAGAGGAGGGGGAGCAGCCCCCAGGCCATGCCTTCGTTGAGGTTGTTGACCAGCCCGGCCTGGGAAGCGGATGCCAGGGTCCTGTCTCGCCAGCTGGTGAGGGCGAATACTTGTCCCGGGGTGAGGTCTCCTGCCCGGGCATTCGGATCCCGGGCAAAGGCGGCGATTTCGTGAACAGCGTGATCTCTGGTCTCTCTGACGAAGAGGGCCGAGAGCCCCAATCCGAGCGCGGCGAAGGCGATGCCAAGGAAGAACGGCGCCGGCCGGAGCCCGGCGGTCTCGGCGATGGCGCCCGTGGCCCATGCGGCCAGGGCCACTGCGCCGTACCCGGCGGCTTCGTTGAACCCCATGGCGGTGCCCCGACGACGCGGGCCGACCAAGTCGATCTTCATGATCACGGTGACGGACCAGGTCAGGCCCTGGTTGACCCCGAGGAGGATGTTGGCGGCGATGATCCATCCCCAGGTCGGCGCCCAGATGAGTAGCAGCGGGACGGGCAGGGCGATCAGCCATCCGGCGACGAGGACCGGCCTACGCCCATACCGGTCGGCGAGCCGGCCGGCGAAGTAGTTGACGACGGCCTTGGTGATACCGAAGGCGGCGATGAAGGACAGCATCCCGGTTCGGGCCGTCATCCCGAACTCCGACTCGGCGAGGAGGGGCACGACGGTTCGTTCCTGACCGACCATCCCGCCGACCAGGGCGTTCACCGCCACTAAGAGCAGGAACTGGGGGAGATTCTCCTTGAGCCCCATGTTGACCGATTGGTCTCTGGGACGAGTCACCCTTCCGTGGCCAGACTACCCAGCCGGCCGGGCTCTCCTGCGAACACGGCAGTGTCTGAATGGCCGGCACGAGCGAGGAGGCTGGCGGCAGTCATCGCCCGCTCACCGCGTCCACAGTGGACCAGCATTCCGGTGCGGGGCAGATCATTGGCCGCCTCAGCGATTTGGCCTAGCTCGATGTGGATTGCTTCCGGCAGGTGGCCGGACCGATGCTCGGAGCTCTGGCGAACGTCGAGGATCGCTCGGGCTCCGACGGGATGGTCGATGATGGGGATCCGAGAGACTTGTCGTCCCGCCTGCCTCCATGCGTCGATCCCGCCGGCCAACTCGCCGAGGACATTCTCGAATCCCACGGTCAAGGCGGCCCACACCAGGTCCTGGCGATCCACCTCGTCGTCGGCGATGAAGACCAGAGGGGTGCCTCGGGGAACCAGCCACCCCAGCCAGGTGGCGAACTGACTTCTCCAAGGATTCGACAGTGCTCCTGGCACGTGGCCATCGGCGAAGGCCTCGATGCCTCGGACATCGACCAGCTCGGCTCCGTCGGAGATCGCTGTATCCATCTCGGCGACGGTCAGCCTGGGAAGAGGCGACAGCGGCGTCCCATGGACCCGGGCGCCTTGCCGGTTCACCTCCCGCAACTCGAGGAAGTAGGGCGGAAAGGACCCATAGCCTGCGAGCAGTCGCGCCACGAACGTGTCTTCGTCGGGATCGCCAGCGAACAACGGATTGGACCGCCGCTCGACTCCGATGGTCGTGGTCCGTTCCGAAGCCGAGCCGACCGAACAGAATGAACCGGCGCCATGGGTGGGGTAGACGGACAGACTCTCGGGGAGGGTGAAGAGACGCTGCTTGATCGATCGGTACGCGGCACGAGCCAGCGGCTCGGTCTGGTCGACGGAGAGTAGATCGGTGCGGGCCACTCCGCCGGTCATGAGCGTCCCCCCTGAGAAGAGGGCAACCGGCGCGGAGCCGTCCAGGAGCAGATAGGAGAGATGCTCGGGAGTGTGTCCCGGGGTGGCGATCACTCTCAGCGTCAATCCTCCCAGGTCGATCTCGTCTCCGTCGTGGAGGCGTCGATGCGGATAGGCGAGATCCGACCCGGCCGGCGCCCACAGCTCGGCGCCCACGGCGCTCAGCTCCCGGCCACCGGAGACGAAGTCGGCGTGGAGATGGGTCTCCACCACGAACCGGGCCTCCAGACCCAGCCGATCCAACTCAGACAGATAGGGGCGAGGGTCCCGCTCCGGATCTACCACGAGAGCTCCACCGTCGCCGAGATCCACCAGATAGGAGCTGTTGCCCAGGCCCTCATCGACTACCGCATTCACCGACATCGAGACCACCTTCTCAAGCCATCGTTTGAGTATGCTGCCGTGGTCTGGCAGGATAATCAAGGCGACGCTTGAATATTGGCACGCGCAGGGAGTGGATTGAGGACTCGGGATAGGCGAAAGGCCAAAGACGCCCTTTTCGAAGGGTTCGCCGCCATGGCCGCTGCGATGGCCTCTGGTCGCCGTGCCGAGATCGTGGAGGTGCTTGCTCAGGGAGAGCGGACGGTCGAGGAGACGGCTGATGCGATCGGCCAGTCTTTGGCCAACACGTCGCATCATCTCCGCACTCTGGCCCGGGCCGGACTTGTCGCCACCCGCCGTGAGGGCACCCGCATCTATTACCGGTTGGCCTCGGATCAGGTGTTGGACTCCTGGCTTGCCCTTCGCCGGCTGGCAGCCGAACAACTCGACGACATCGAGGATCTGGCCCGCGCCTACCTGGGCGACCGCAACGACCTCGAAGTGATCAGCCGTGCCGAGCTCGAGCCGAGACTCCGGGATGGGGACCTGGTCCTCATCGACGTTCGACCCGAATCGGAGTACGAGGCGGGACATCTACCGGGAGCCATATCCATCCCGCCGGATCAACTCGAAGATTTGGACCACCTCATGTCCACCATCCCCCCCGACCAGGAGATCGTCGCATATTGTCGGGGCCCCTACTGCGTCTTCGCCGACGACGCCATCCGGCATCTGGCGGGCCAGGGCCGGTCTGCCACCCGGCTGGTGGAAGGCGTTCCCGAGTGGCGTCGGGGGGGCGGTGAGGTCGAGACAGGGAGATGAAGGATGACGGAAGAGTTCGACGTGGTGATAGTCGGGGTTGGAACCGCCGGTGAGGACCTGGCCCTGCAACTGCTCGACGCGGGATTGGAGGTAGCGGGCGTCGAGCCTCAGCTAGTCGGCGGCGAGTGCCCGTATTGGGCTTGCATCCCCTCCAAGATGGCGATCCGCGCCGCCAACCTCCTCGCCGAAGCCCGGCGGGTCGACGGTGTCGCCGGCCGGGCGCAGATCACACCTGACTGGTCGCAAGTGGCCACACGGATCCGGGAGGAGGCCACGGCAAACTGGGACGACAGCGCCGCCGTCACCCGGTTCGAGGGCAAGGGGGGCCGGCTGGTTCGAGGATGGGGCCGGTTGACGGGGCCACGATCCGTAGCCGTCGGTCAGCACACCTTTCATGGACGGCTCGGAGTGGTCATTGCCACCGGGTCGAAACCGGCGATCCCGCCGATACCTGGTCTCGCCGATGTTGCCCACTGGACGACCCACGAGGCCATCGCCGCCGACCCGTTGCCGGACTCGATGGTCGTCCTCGGTGGCGGGGCCGTCGGCTGTGAGCTTGGCCAGGTCTTCTCCCGTTTCGGCGTCGAGGTGACCATCGTCGAAGGCCGGGATCGAATACTTCCTTTGGAAGAGCCGGAAGCGTCCCTGCTGATCGGATCCGTGCTCGAGAGCGAAGGGATCGAGGTCCGCACCGGTATGCGGGTCGAGAGTGCCGGCGGGGCCGATGACGACGTGGAACTGATTTTGGAGGGAGGAGCGACTGTCCCGGCGAATCGGGTTCTCGTGGCCACCGGGAGGACGGTGGACCTCTCGCAGCTGGGTCTCGACTCGGCCGGGGTCGCCACGAACGGTCGTTTCATAGACGTCGACGACCGGATGCGCGCCGGTGACGGCACTTGGGCAATGGGCGACATCACGGGGAAGGCAATGTTCACCCACGCCGCGCTGCAGCAGTCGGCGATGATCGCGGGCGACATCCTGGGGCGTGACCAATCACCAATCCGTTACGAGGCGATGCCCAGGGTCACCTTCACCGACCCCGAAGTCGGATCGGTCGGGCTCAGCGAAGCACAGGCCAAAGAGCGGGGGCTCGACGTCGCCGTTGCGGTCAAGAACGTCCCATCGACATTCCGCGGCTGGCTACACGACACCAACATCCAGGGCCTGATCAAGCTGGTCATCGACACCGGAGCGGGGACATTGGTCGGGGCCACCGTGGTCGCTCCCAGCGGGGGAGAGGTGCTCGGGCTACTCAGCCTCGCCGTTCACGAGCGAACACCGATAGACGCTCTTCGCAACATGACCTACGCCTTCCCCACCTTCCACGGAGGTATCGGTGAAGCTCTCGGCGCCTACGCCCGAGGCACGGGCAAGGTGATCGACCCTGCGTACGAAATGAGCGGGCACCTCGTTTGATCCGAGGGAGGAGGGTCGTCCTGAGACCCTCCGGCCGGCCCGTCGGGCGCAAGCGGACCAAGGTCTCAGAGACCGGCGATCTCCAGGCCGAGCCAGGCGGCCAGGTCTTCGATCTCGGCGTGCACCGCACTTCTGGTCGCCTGGTCGAACGGCACGTCCTCGTGGATGGCGTGCACCTGGAGGATCCCGCTCTTGCGGTCAGCCCTGGCATCGAGTTTCCCGACGAGCCGATCCTGGTGTAGCACGGGCAGGGCGAAATATCCCCAGCGGCGCTCCGCCTTCGGCTTGTACATTTCGAGCACGTACTCGAAGTCGAACAGCTCGGCGGCGCGCGCCCTGTTGTGCACCAGCCGGTCGAACGGGGAGAGCAGGGCCGTGCGCCCGGAGAAGGGCTGTCCCAATGCGTCGGGATCGACTCGCCACGTCCCGGGCAACCCTTCGACGATGGCCGGCTCACCCACCGCGCCGACGTCATGCGGCTCGAGGGGCACGGCCTGCGCCTTGTCACGGGCGATGCCCAGGGATTGGAGTCGTCGCTCGTTCCTGACCCGGCTTGCTTCCTCGGCTGGGATCGCAGGCACGTCGGGGTACACCCGTTGTGCCAAGTCCCACCGACGTTGGCGGCCCTGGCGACCGGCGATGGCGACCTCGCCGCGCATCATGAGGAACTCCAGCATCTGGGTGACGTTGCGGTCGTTGGTCCAGCCGCTCGATCCCCACGGCACCACGCTGGTGTCGGGTATGTCTCTGGATAGGAGCGGCCCGGCCTCGCCGAGCCGTTCCAGGACGTCGCGGCGGAAGCTCTCGTTGTCTTCGAGCCACCGCCGGGGACGCTCGCGGGTGGGCGAGGCGGCCATGCCGGCGAGGAAGAGGCCCAGGTCGGCCATAGGCCGGATCATGGCGTTTTGCTCGAACAGGGTCCGATCGCGTTCGAGGGCTTGTTGGAGTTGCTCGGGCCGATAGGAGGAGCCGATCCGGCTCCAGGCGACGAGGTCGGCGCTGGGGGCGATGGCGGCGGTGGGGTCGATCTGCACCAGGGTCAGTCGCTGCACGACATCGACCAGATCGGTGGGTCGGGGGGAGTCGAGTAGCTGGGCACGGACCGCGATGCGCCGCGCCTCGACGAGATCGAGATGGTGGGTCTCCACGGTCGGAGGCTAGATGCTCCTGATCGGGGGCGTTCCTCCAGCGACGGGCGCCAGACAGGTGTGACCCTGGTTGCGGTCGGCTCCGGGCCGGCGGGTCAGACTCCGCGCTTCGAGATGGTCCGCTGGGTGCGCTGCTCCACCCACTGAGGTGAGAACACAGGGACGATCGTCGCCACGACGTGAACGACGAGCCCGATGACCCAGATCAGCAGCGGCCACCAGAACCACCACGTGCCGTTGTCGCCCCGGGTCGCCCAGTTGATGGCGACCAGACCGGCATTGATCACAAAGAACACCAGCAAGTGGATGTACAGCCCCTGAACCATCTCGGCCCGCTCCCGGGCCTGCCGGTAGGCCTCATCTGGGAGGCTTTCCGTTGTCGCTTCAGTCGAAGCAGTGAGATCGGTATCCATCATGATGACGACCATATGACAGGCGCATGCCTGCATGTAGGGCCATATGGCCCGAACCGCCACCCTCGACTTTCCTCGAACACGAGCCGACATCGACAGGGGCTAACGGCTCTACCCAATCGCCACCTCGAGGACTGACAATGTCAACGCGGACAAAGGGGGACGTCCGCAGGAATGGAGGTGGACGCAATGGAGTGGGATCTCGGGTTGCAAGGATTGGCTGTGCTCGCAGCGATGTCACTCGCCTTTGGTGTCATCGCCCAACTCTTCTTCGGAGAGACGACGACACGCTGGCTCTGGGCCATCGTCGCGACCGCACATTTCCTTGGTGGCCTTCTCATCAGCGAGGTCTGGTTTGGGTGGGCGACCGAAGAGGAACTGCAACCGAACATCGACGGGCTGTCGTTCGACGAAGTGCTCCTCATCGGGTTGATCCCCGTGGTGCTGGCCGTTCTCGCCACCTGGTACTTCGCACATCGGCATCGTCGCGCGACCGCGGCCGGCGCTCCGGATGATGGCGAGTCGGCGAGCACGCCCTCGTCAGACTTCGAACTCGACCGGCGCTAGACCACTCGATGGAATAGGCGGGACTCTGTTTGGGTAGCCGTCGAGAGCCCGGTGTGGATCAGGTTCCCTGCATGAATGACGTGATGTGGCTACGGACCAGGTCGGGGAATTCGAGATAGCTGAAATGACCACCTGGAAGCACGCTCAGACATCCTCGTCGCATCCCTTCTGCCACTCTGGCTGATGCCCCGATGGGAACGAAGTCGTCGTCTCCGTGGAGGACGAGGGTGGGAATGTCGAGTCGGCTCAACGCCGGGACGAGGTCGTAGTCCGGGGATGACCAGGTCTGGTCATATAGGCGGTACTCGATCGCCCGAGCCTTGCGGACCGACTCGTTGTCGAAGTGAGTGCGGAGACGACCGATGACCAATTCGACATGGTCTGCAGTCTGCACGGCCGGCCGGTAGTGGATCCGGTAGTACTCCGCCTCGGCATCGAGGTCCCCGTCCTGATAACGATCGGTCGACCTGATCGACTCCATCCGCTCGATATCCCCAGCCGGTCGGATGCGGCCAAGATACTCGCGGAACTGCAAGAGGTCCTGGTGCGAGGCGGGTGCGGTGTTCATGAGGATGAGTTGGGAGACATGATCCGGATGGCTGATGACGTACTCCATGGCGAGGATCCCACCCCATGAATGGCCGAGGACGGCGAACGAATCCAAGTCGAACCAGCGGCGGATCGACTCCAGGTCCTCGACGTCGGAGCGAATGCCGACTTCCTCGGCCTGAACACCTTCGGCCGATCTGCCACGTCCCCGCTGGTCGTAATAGATGAGACGGAACGAATCGGCCAGACGGTCCATCTCGGGGAGCAGGTAGCAGTGGTCGAAGTCCGGCCCGCCGTGGAGGATGACGATGGGCATGCCCTCGCCGATGTCCCGGTAATACAGCCGCGCACGCCTGACCGGGATGTGGCCCTCACGGGCGCCGGGGAGATCCAACGCTTTGGTGCTCACTGTGGCGCAATCTCCGGTGACTGCATGTCCACCGAGCAAAGCTACTACCGGTATACGCGAGGCCGACCAAGCCATACCTCCGTCCCGTTAATCTCCGCCGGTGCCCACGGAGTTCTGGTCGTTCGTCGCGGTGGCCACTGTCATCGTGATCGTGCCCGGGGCGGACATGGCGCTGGTGGCTCGGAACACCCTCAAAGGAGGCCGGTCCGCCGGGCGAAGGACCGCCACCGGCACGCTTCTCGGTCTCGGCGTCCATGCCGGCGCGGCGTTGATAGGGCTATCTGTTGTGATCGCGGCTTCGGCGACCGCGTTCAACGCGGTCAGACTGGTCGGCGCCGCATACCTGGTTTGGTTGGGATTGCAGACACTGTGGAGGGCCCGCAATCGGCCGCCCGGGGTGATCCCCGATGAGCCCGACACGAAGTCGTCGCCCCGTCATGCTCCCCTCGTGCAGGGCATCCTCACCAACGTCTTGAACCCGAAACTGTCCGTGTTCTTTCTGTCGTTCCTACCTCAGTTCGTCGATGGTTCCAGGCCCGCCACCCCCCAGATCCTGGTGCTGACCGGAACCTTCATCGCATTGGGGGCGATCTGGCTCGGCACCTATGTCGTCGCCGTCGACCAGCTATCAGGCGTGCTGACCCGACCAGTGGTGAAGCGCTGGCTCGACCGCGTCATCGGCACCACCCTCGTCGGGGTCGGCATTCGTCTGGCCGTTGCCAGAACCGACTGAGCCGGCACCCGCTTCAATCGTCTCCGCCGGTGTCCGGCCCGGGGGGAGAAGAGGTCGGGATGGCACCGGGGTCTTCGCCCCCGATGTCGAGTCGAAAACGCTGGGGACTCTCTCGCATCAGCGCGGTGTAGGCCCAGACCCGGTACACCTAACGGTTGAGCCACCGCTTCACCAGCAACAAGCCCCGGGACAGCTGCTCCGGCTAGGCGACGTTGAGCCGAGCCGGGTGGTCGATCAGGCGGTGTGGAGGAGTCGGTCCAGACCGTCGAGAAGCAGGTCGAGGCTGAACTCGAACTCGGCCTGGTCGTCGCACCAGCCGAGAGTGGAGTCGGGGTCGTCGTGGCTGATCTCCATCAGCATCCCGGTGAGATAGGGAAGCTGCTCGGCGAACTGCTCGAGCATCTCACCGGATTGGTCGGGCTCGTCGTTGCCCGGGTTGAACAACTCCTGGCTGAAGCCCAGGGCCTTGCTCCCCAACGCATGCATGGCGTGATGAGCCAGGTCGTAGGAGAAGCCCCCTTCTCGGAAGATCCCGAGCAGACCCTCGAAGTAGAGCATGATCGCCGGGCTCATGTTGGTGCGCTGCTCGATCACATCGGGCGCCCAGGGATGGGCCAGCATCACATCACGTGCGGCCAGGATCCGCATTCGCATCGCCGACTTCCAGTCGTCCTCGGGGGTGGGTCCGTCGATCGAGTCCACCACCTCGTTGATCTCGCTGACGATCACGTCGACCACGCCGTCGAGCACCGCCTCCTTGTTGGCCACGTGGTAGTAGAGCGACATGGCCTCGACTCCCACCTCGTGAGCGAGGTTGCGCATGGTGAGCGACTCGAGCCCGGCTCTGTCGGCGAGCTCGACCGCGGCGCGCAACACCCGCTCTTTGCTCAGGGGTATCCGGGACTCGGTCCTCCGCTCGGTTTCCGTGGCCATGTTCAAACCACCTCGGCCTCATCTTATCGTACGAGGTAAGGGCTTGACAGCCTTACGTTGTATAAGTACCTTACGCCATACGACTTACAGCGTACGAAGGAGATGGAGAGGATGCCTGAAGCCAAGCGACTCGATGGGGATGGTGTTGGTGCGGGCCTAGCCGCAAACGATCAGACGGACAGGATGAAGGCGATCGTCTATCACCGGTATGGATCGCCCGAGGTCCTCGAGTTGCAGGAAGTCGCCAAGCCGGTGGTCGAGGACGACGGGGTCCTGATCCGGGTCCGCGCTGCTTCGATCAATCCGTACGAGTGGCACTACATGAGAGGCGAGCCCTATCTCGCCCGGCTCCAAATGGGTCTGAAACCGAAGACCGGCCGCCTCGGAGTGGATGTTGCGGGCATGGTCGAGGCGGTGGGAAGAAACGTCACCCTGCTCCAGCCCGGCGCCGAGGTTTTCGGCACCTGCGACGGCGCGTTGGCCGAGTACGCGGTCGGAAGCGAGTCCTCGCTGGTGTCGAAGCCGGCCAACGTGAGTTTCGAGCAAGCAGGTGCGGCGGGCATCGCCGCTTTCACTGCGATTCAGGGTCTCCGCGATTTCGGGCAGGTAGAGGCCGGACAAAAGGTCTTGATCAACGGTGCAGCGGGAGGGGTGGGGACCTTTGCCGTGCAATTGGCCAAGACGTGGGGGGCCGAGGTCACCGGAGTGTGCAGCACCCGCAACGTCGACATGGTCCGATCGATCGGAGCCGACCATGTCATCGACTACACCCGAGAAGACTTCACGCTCGGCGCCAAGCGATATGACTTGATGCTCGACCTGATTGGCAATCACTCACTGACGAGCTGCCGGCGTGCCCTGACCTCTAGTGGGACCTTCGTCATGCTCGGTGGGCAGAGCGGTCGGTGGATCAGACCCATGGACCGGGTCTTCAAGACGCTGCTCTTTTCACCGTTCGTGAGCCAGAGACTGGTTCTGGGCAGGGCGGTCTGGAGCAGGGACGACCTTCTGGTCATGCAAGAGCTGCTGGCGACCGGGCTGGTCGCCACCGTGATCGACCGCACCTACCCGCTGAGCCAGGTTCCCGAGGCAATTCGCTATCTGGAAGAGGGGCACGCCCGGGGCAAGGTGGTCATCACCGTCTGAGGCGTCGAAGACGCGGAATGAGAGGAACACAGTGGAACTGTCGGAAGAGTCGAAGACTGGGTCGCCCATCACCTCCCCGATCGGCAACGGAATCGACCGTCACCCAATGATGCGGGCCATCGTCCAGGATCGTTACGGGCCACCCGAGGACGTCCTGAGGCTGGATTTGATCGACAGGCCGGTGCCGGGCGACGGGGAGGTGCTGGTGCGGGTTCGGGCGGCCGTGGTCGGAGGGACCGACTGGCACCTGCTTAGGGGATTGCCCTACGCCGCCCGTCTCGTGACCGGTCTGCGCAAACCGAAGAACACGGTGCCCGGGCTCGAGTTGGCGGGAACAGTCGAGGCGGTGGGCAAGGACGTCGAGTCGCTGGAAGAAGGCGCCGAGGTGTTCGGCTGGTGCGACGGATCCTTCGCCGAGTACGCCGCGGTGCCCGAGGACCAGTTGTTGCCCAAGCCGGCCAGCCTTACGTTCGCACGGGCCGCGGTCGTGCCGATCGCTGCCTTCACCGCGTTGCAGGGTGTTGGCCTGGGGCGCATCCAACCCAGGCAGAAGGTCCTGATCACGGGTGCGTCGGGAGGGGTCGGCTTCTACGCGGTGCAGATCGCCAAGCTGTATGGGGCGGAAGTCACCGGCGTGTGCAGCACGCCGAAGATGGACCTGGTCCGCTCGCTCGGCGCCGACCACGTCATCGACTACACCGAGGAGCACTTCACCCAGAGCGGCGAGCGCTACGACGTCCTCATCGACCTCTACGGGAACCCGTCGCTGTCCGACTGCCGACGGGCACTCAAACCTCGAGGGACACTGGTGCTCATCGGGGGAACCGGTGGCAAGTGGTTCATGGGCGTCGACCGCTGGATGCGCAGAATGCTGATCGCCCCGTTCCTGCGTCTCAAAGTCCGGCCCCTCATCCACAAGGACAGCCGGCAAGACCTGGCGACGATCAGGGAGCTGATCGAAGGCGGCAAGCTCGCACCTGTGGTGGACCGGGCGTTCCCGCTGGCGAGCGTGGCCGAGGCCGTCCAATTCGTCAGAGAAGGCCGTGCCCACGGGCAGGTCTCGATCACCATCTAGCACCATCTAGGCAGACGGACAAGGTCGATCCGCGGCAGGGAGAGGTCCATCAACCCGCCTTCGTAGGCCATGACCACTGCTTGGACGCGGTCTCTCGCCTCGAGTTTGGTCAGGACCCTCTTCACGTGTGTCTTCACCGTGTTCTCCGATATGAAGAGAGTTTCGGCGAGCTCCTCGTTGGAGAGTCCACGCGCCAGCTCGATCAGGACCTCCCGTTCCCTTTCGGTGAGGTCGGCAAAGCGCGGGTTCTGATGACGTTCCGGCCTCTCCGCAAACTCGACGATGAGTCGCCGGGTCACCGAGGGGGAGAGAAGTGCGTCGCCGGCCGCCACGGTGCGAATCGCCTCGATCAACTGCTCGGGCGGGCTTCGCTTCAGGATGAAGCCGGAGGCTCCGGCCTGGAGGGCGCTGAACACGTATTCGTCGAGCTCGAAGGTGGTGAGGATCAGGACCCTCGGGTCTTCACCGGCCATGGTGATCTGTCTGGTGGCCTCGATCCCGTTCATGACCGGCATCCTCACATCCATGCCCTCGACGGCTTCTTCGAGGGACCGAACCACGAGCTCGACTGGCACGTCGTCGACGACGAGTTGCTCAGCTATTTCAACGACGTGCTGGCGACGATGGGTGCGTTTCTCTCCGGAAGGGTCACCTACGAGCTGATGGCCGACGTCTGGCCCACGGCCGACGCCGACCCGGCGAACACGGGACCGATGTTCGAGTTTGCACCGATCTGGCGGGAGATGCCCAAGATCGTCTACTCCTCCACCCTGGAGCAGGCCGGGTGGAACACCACGATCAAGCGGGATGTCGTCCCTGAGGAGGTTTTGGAGCTCAAGGCGGAGCCCGGCGGAGACCTGGTGCTCAGCGGGGCAGACGTTGCCACTGCCTTCATCCGCCACGACCTGATCGACGAGTATCGGCTGTATGTCCACCCGGTGGTGATCGGTGCGGGCAAACCGACTTTCCCGGGGGGCGCCAGGATCGATCTCCAACTCAGCGAGACCCGGACCTTTGGCAACGGGGTCGTCCTTCTCCGTTATCTCACCAACTGACGCGGGGCGAGGGGGCGAAGGTCAGCGTCTCACGATCGCAAACAGCCAGAGAACGAAGCCGGCGATCAGGGAGAGACCTGCGATCGCAAGACCGGCGAGGACACCGGGGAGGGCAATTCGTGAGAAGCTCTCGCCGATCGTGATCTGGCCGGTATCCACGCCGCTCACCTCGACCTGGTAGGCCCCGATCCCGTCGGCCTCGAAGGAGGCGATTGCCCGTCCCGGGGTGAGATTGGTCGTTTCGTAGATCAGCTCCCCTTCGAACGGAGCGACGGTGAGGGTCGCGCCGGCAGGGTCGACGATGCCAATCAACAGGTCGTCGATGACGACGGTCTCGGCTCCCTCGAAGTAGACGACCTGTCGACCCGGTTCGCCGACCTGCACGGTCATCGTCCCCGGGACCGGCATCCGGGCGAAGGTGTCGATCTGTTGCTGTGAGTCCTGGTAGCTGGTGATGCCGAAGGCGGTCCCGGAGACCAGACCGACTGCAGCGACGCCGATCCCCAGCCAGAACCAGGGTCTCGAGGATCGGCCCTGAGTGGGCGGTGCCGAGGTGGCGATTGCGGGTTGGACGTCGGTTCTCATGTGGACATCACCTCTTCGTGTCGACCATCGCGGGCGATCGTCCTCTCGCCGACGCGAACTCGGTTCGAAGGTAGAGCTGGTCGACTCGAGCTGACCAGGGCCATTGGTCCCCTTGCCGGCACGTCTGTCGGGTAGACCAAAAGAGATGGGACGATCCTCGTGGTCGACGGGGCCTTTCTGCCCTAGCCGCCGGAGACCGTCTCCATCACGGTTGAGGAAACACGGAACAGGAAGGTTCATGGCTGGCATCAATGTGCAGGTCGAGGCGCCCCGCTCCTCCGGGGCAGCCAGTGAAGAGGCACCGGCTCCACCGAATGGAAAGGTCGAGGCGATGCTGGACTTCTTCTGGTCGGACTGGCGTGTCTCACTCGCCGTGGTGGTCGTGCTGGCCGCGGCTGCGGGCCTGCTCGGCGCCTGGCTGACCCCCCGAGGTCCGATAACGACCGCGGAGGCGTTGACTTCGCTGGGGGCAGCCCTATTCGTCGGTCTGGCCGCGGGGCTGGTGATGGGCAGTCGCTGGAGCATCCTCGCGACACCGGTTGTCTTCGTGGTGGTGTTCGAGCTGGCCCGGATGGGGACTGTTGGGCCCACGGTGGACGCCATCGACCTGGGCGGCTTCTACGGGATTGTCGCCTTCGTCCTGGGACGGGTCTTCCACGGTTTGCTGGTCCTCGCCCCGATGATCCTGGGGTCGATGTACGGGGTGTGGCTGGCCGGCCGTCTCGGCAGCGTCTCCTCGGCGGCAATGGGCGGTCTCGCTTGGACCTTCACCGGAGCGCTGACTCTGGCAATGATCGTCGTTGCCTTCTCAATCGCCCGTCCCGCCACGACCGCGCCCATCGTCGGCCCCGATGGGGAGACTCTGCCGGGCAGCGTGGCGGAGCTGGTCACCGTCCCGATCGGAGGGCACGATCAGACGATGTTGATCAGGGGGAGAAGTGCCGACAATCCGGTCCTGCTCTACCTGACCGGGGGCCCGGGGGGCACCGACATCGGAGCACTCCGCCGCGATGTCACCCTGGAGCAGGACTTCACCGTCGTCGCCTGGGATCAGAGGGGTGCCGGCAAGTCGTACTCGGCGCTCGATCCGGTCGACACCTTCACCGTCGATTCGCTGGTCGCCGACACCATCGCAGTGACCAACTACTTGCGCGACCGGTTCGACGAAAGCAGGATCTACCTCGTCGGGCAGTCCTGGGGATCCACTCTCGGCGTGCTCGCCGTCGAGCAGCATCCCGAGCTCTACCACGCTTTCGTCGGGGTCGGTCAGATGGTCAGCCAGCGTGAAACAGACATCATGTTCTGGGAGGACGCTCTGGCCTGGGCAGACGAAACGGGGAACACCGGGCTCGCCGAGACGCTGCGTCGCAACGGGCCCCCGCCCTATCAGGACCTGATGCTCTACGACCCGTTCATCGCCAGCGAGCACGACTGGAACGTCTATCCCGAGTTCGACCCGAACACCGAGATGCCGGCGATCCTCTTCGTCCCCGAGTACAGCTGGATGGATCGGATCAACGCCTTCAAGGGCTTCCTCGACACCGCCGGGACGCTGTACCCACAACTACAGGACCTCGACTTTCGTCGGGATGTCACACTGCTCGAAGTGCCGGTCTACATGGTCCTCGGCGAGCACGAGGCGAGGGGCCGCGCCGTGATCGCACGGGAGTGGTTCGAGCTCCTCGAGGCGCCGTACAAGGAGGGCATCGTCTTCGAAGGCGCCGGGCATCGTGCCCACTTCGACCAGCCGGGCAGATTCTCCCGGGTCATGACCGATATTCTCGAAGACACGTTCACTCGAGGCTGAATCCGGCCATACCGGCGATCACTCTCCCTGCAGATCGGCGATCAGTGCCTTCATCTCGTCGATCTCTCGACGCTGGGATTCGATGATCTCATCGGCGAGCTCTCTGACTCTCGGGTCCGAGATCTCGGCCCTTTCGCTGGTCAGGATGGCGATCGAGTGGTGAGGGATCATGGCCCTCATGTATGAAACGTCCTGGACCGTCTCCTGGCTTCTCGCCAGGAACAACCCCCCGGCGACGACCACCGCGGCCCCGATGACGATGCCCACATTGGTCTTGTTGTTCGGGTACATCTTCCACATGAACCCCAACATCACGATCGCCATGACGGCCCCCATGTACAGCGCCATGTAGGACCTGGTCTCGCTCCATGTCACGTGATCGAGCGCATAGACCGTGGAGTACATCAGACCGAACATGATCACGGTTGCCGTTCCGATCATGGCCGCGAAACGGCCGTAGGACATCTTCATGGTTTCCCTTTCGTCAGCTCTCCCTGGCCCCATACCCTGATGTCCGCGCGGGCACACATCCGAGACCGGCCACGTACCGGCCTCGACCTCGCTAGAAGCGGGTGATGGCGACGAAGACGTGACCGTCGACCGGTGTCTCCGTGGTGGCTACCGGTGCGCCGGTGAGCATCGCGTGAACGGCAAGGCGGTCGAGGAGATCGACGTCGAAGACCTCTTGTTCGTCGTGAAAGGTCACGTCGAGGTTGGAGGGGTCGAACCGGCCCCAGATCGGAGAGGCCTCCCGATGGATCAACAGGCGAGACACCCGGCCGGACACGGCCGCGATGAGACCTTCGGTGAGTTCGGTGATGGCGTTCCCGGTTCCGAGTTGCTCGCGAGCTAGCCCCAAATGCGTTCCGTGCTCCACGGCTTCGTGGTCCTCAACCACCTCGGCCGCCTTCTCTTGGACCTCCCTGACGTCGTCGACGTCGCCGATTCCGCTGTTCGGGGGAGAGATCATCTCGTGGTCATGGACGTTCTCGAAGTGGGCCACGAGATTGTCGTCGCCTAGCACGACCAGAGGCCGCAGGGGATCGGCTTCGGGCAGCCCGGCGCTGACTGCGCGCAGGAACCGATCCAGATCCTCGCCCTCGGAGGCCGACGGATCGTGGCCGTGGCGGGATCGTTTCGAACCGGCGCGGTCGGCATGTTGCTGACGTTGCTTCTCACGATCGACGAACCAGTTGACATCGTCTACGGACTTGGGCAGATCGGCGTCCACCGGGTAGGCGTCATGGCTGGATGCCGAATACAGCCGCACGCCGTGTCGGGTGAGGACCAAGACCGGGAGCCGGGTTGGCTCGATCGAGGGGATGGTGGGACGGAGATGGAAAGATGCCGCCAGGACTGCGCGTTTCTCGACCGGACCGGTCAGCGCCACCGGCGTCGGCTCGCCCTCGTCGTCGATGAGGACGGCGAGCCCAGGTCTCTGGTGCTCCCAGAATTCCTGGTCGTCGAGAAGAGCGTGGGCCACCTCGAGACGCTCTTCTCTCACCCGGGGCTTCCAGCCGACATCCTCCAGCCACCTGTCAACCTGGGCGATTCCGTTCTTCAGCAAGATCCGGCTCTGATCGATCTCGGCCCCCCTGACAGGGGTGGGCAGGTATATCGAGATCAATGCCTCGCCGCTCGCCGCGGCGAGGCGATCGAAGAGCTCGCGGTCGGGTTGGGTTGGTCTAGTCACTGCTCATGGGTACCCAGCGGGTCGCCGTTGATACCAAGTGAGTCACCCCCGTCGATCAGGTCCGCCTCCTCCGACGATACAAGCTTTCGGAGGCGCCCGGCCGAAAGCCACAGGTGAGATAGAGATTCCCGGCCGCCGGGTTGGTGGATTCGTAGCTGACCTTGACTCGGGAAGCCCCGAGCGAGACGAGACGCTCGAGACCAGCGGTGAGCACATGACGCGCCAGCCCCAGGCGCCAGTACCTCTCCTCGGTTCGCATCGGCTCGACGAGCCCGACGCCGGTGGCGGGATCGAACCAGAAGAGCCCGTAGGCGGCGACTTGGCTCTCCGCGTCTTCCACCCAGAGGTCGAGGTCCGGCCGGTACAACGATGTCTGGGACAACCGCTCTTCGACCCGATCGCCGTTCCTGACCACCATGTGATGGACGCGACCCTGACCTTCGCGCCGATCATGGAGGCTGAATCCATCGACCAGCGCCGCGATCGGGGGGACTTCGGCGGCCCTGATCCATGTGGGAACGAAACGTGCTTCGTCCGATAGAGAGAACCCCGACTCGATCACCAGCGCACGTAGTGTGTCATCTTCGTCCCTCACCGCGATCTCGACATCGTCGACAGGAATCTCGTCCATCCGCTCCAGGGCGCGCGACCAGATGCCGGGCAACAGATCCTCGGCCCTGCTGGGAAGGACCACCGGATCGCAACCCCAGGTTGTGCCCCAATCGGTGAAGACGATGGCGGCTTCGGGCGCACCGGAGGTGTCGTTCCAGAAGAGCTGGGTGAACTCGTCGGAGGCACGCTCTCGACGCCACCACCATTGGAAGTCGGCGGCCTCCCAGATACCGGCGGTCGGATCTTCGATCCGAACCCGATTGGCGAGCCGGGTGATCAGGCGGAGATATTCGAGCCCTGTTGCGGTCGTCTCGTCCACACATGCAGTCTGGCCGGGGGATCGACAAGATCCCTAATCTCGTCCCCGGTGACTTCCCAAACCGCCGATGTCGAGCGCTGGTCCTCGCTGAAGGTCTGGCTCTTCTCCCTGTTCAACCGCGATCCGAAGAGCAATCTCGCCGCGGTGGAACTACTCTCGCTAAAGCCCGATGACCGGTTCCTCGACCTCGGTTGTGGTCTGGGGGCAGCGTTGGAGCATGCGGACGCAACCGGCGCGGAGACGGCGGGCATAGATCCGAGCCCAGCGATGGCGGACCGTGCCGCGAGGCGGGTCCCCGGCGCCGAGGTGAGGGAAGGTTCGGCGGAGTCCATCCCGTTCGACGACAACCGGTTCACCGCGGCTCTGGCAGTGTCGACATACCACCATTGGGCCGACCCCGAGGCAGGTTTGGCCGAGGTCCGGCGTGCGCTCGTACCGGGAGGGCGTCTCCTCATATTCGAGAGGAAGCTGAAGAAGAGCAGCGGCCACGGTATCGATGCGACCGGTGCCGATCGGGTCGCTCAGATGCTCACCGGCCACGGGTACGTCTCCGCCGAGGTCGACACTGTTCGAGTCGGTCGAGTGGACTACTTGACGGTGTCTGCGGTCAAGCCCCGAGGTGACGAGCAGGGCATCTCGTAGCCGACTCCGAGGACGCGCCTTGCTCTCCTCAAGAGCGGTCTGATGATGCCAACCGGCGGCCGCTCAACACCGCCGCCAGGGACCCGAAAGCCAGTGCGGTTGCCATGGCAACCACCGGGCCCACCGGTTCCTCCCAGATCATCTCGGCCACTCGCGCTCCGACCAGCCAGGTGACCATGAACACCAGCAGACCGATGCCGATCCCGGTGACCCGGGCGGCGATCACCTCCGCCGTCCTAATACTCACGCGAAGGCGAGAAAGACCGGTGGGAAGGTCAATATCCCACCCAAGACGCCGAGGACCACCCCGATCCAAAAGACCCGCTTGATGTCCATCTCCTTGCCCCGCCAGATTGCGGCAAGGATGAGCCAGGCGATCAGCCAGGCGATGACGGCGACGATCGTCTTGCCGGCGAGTGGACCGACACCCCGTCCCATCTCGAAGGACTGCAGCCAATCGTGCAGGCCCTCTGAGACCTCGTTGAGGGTGGTCATGAGACCGAGGACGAAGATGCCGATCCCGGCGGCGAGCATCGCCGCCGCACCCGGACCGTCGGGCTTGGCGGGGAGATGCAGCCTCTCGAGCTCGGGGGCTATCCGCTCATCGTGATGAATGTCGGCCATGACACCTCTCCTAGACGATCGGGGCGACCTTGTTGAGGAAGGCACCAAATGCCCCTCCAACAACAGCGGCGCCGAATGCGGCGACAAACATGACGATGACGGCGGTCCGCAACCACGGGCGAGCCATCAGCCTTGGCCCGTAGTACGTGACCAGGAAAGCCGCGGCGGTGGCGAGAATCGGGGCCGCCCAACCAACATGTTCCTTCCACTCCATACCCAGCTCATGCCAGGTCTCGGTTTGCCCGGAGACATCAGACAACAGGAATTCGCGGGGGGAGCAGGTCTCGTTGGGGAGGATGGCCCCGGCACAACCGGCATATCGGTCATCGCCGACCTCTGACAGGTTGGCCCGGTACCACGGATATACGATCCACGTGCCCGTGATGACCGTCGCCCATGCCGCCCCGGCCATGACCCAGATTCCCCAGTAGAGACGTTTCATCCTCTCTTGGATCCCGGCTGTCGTGATCAAACCCGGGCGTAGGCTCCACAGCCCGGCTAGACCACCGGCGAAGGCCAACAGGAAAAGGGTCCCCAAAACCAGACCGTGGATCACGGTCCATGCCTCTCGTGTGCTGAGTTCCATTTGGGCCTCTTCTCCGGCTAGGGGTTTCTAGGCACCGTACGGACTAGCGCCAAGGGCCCATTGACCAGGCGTGCTCGAGCCGGCCGAAAGCCTCTGGGTCTGGAGGCATCAGGTCCTTCCGGTTCCCATCCGCCGAACAGTAGTGATGGCGACGGTGGCGATGAGGGTCAGACCGGCCCCTCAGTTGGGAGTGGACGATCGTCGCCACCCATTCCCTCTCCACCGGTAGGCGTCACGCGTTTCGTGCTGCGGCGGTCCGGTGGAAGACGGCAGCTGCGGCGACGGTGATGCCTACCAACCAGCCCAATGCCAAGAGCAGACCAGTGGTTTCGTCGAAGCCCGGTGTGAAGGCGCCGTCGATGAGGACTCGGACCGTGCCGTGGGCCGGCATCCATGCCGCCCACGGCGGGGGAGCGGCGTCGAACATGACGTTCTGGGCGAGGCCGACGTCGAGGAAGGGCAACAGGAACATCAGGTAGAGCCCCCCGAGCCGCCCGACGAGAGGGCCGATGACGACGCCGATCATGGCGTAGGTGACCGCCACGGCGAACGTGGCCAGGACGAAGGTGAGCCACACCTGTGGCTGGAAGCTCCCTACATAGACCGCCACTGAGACGACGGCGGTGACGATGGCGGCCGCCAGGGTGATCACTCCGAGTCGGGCGGCGAGGACTTCACCCGGTCGAAAACCGGCGAGGACCAGGCGGCGGTCCCCTTCCGCAGATCCGAGCACGACGAACAGGCCCGCCAGCCCGGCGAGGAAGGCCACCGTGATCGGGACCATGATGGCGCCGTGGACGTCGATCATGGACAGGATGGAGATCGTGCGGACACCGTTCTCGACGAGCTCCACCGGAGCGGGATCATCGGGTGTGACCGCGAGCGATAGCGAGATGAAGAACAAGGGGAGGCCGATCAGCAGTACCCAGAGTGCGGTATTGCGCCGGTATTCGCGCCAGGCAAAGCGGAGTCCGGTTCGAACCCGGGCCCACGCACCGACGACGCGACGGGGACGGCCGGAGCCGGCGGGACGGGTGGTGGAGAAGAGAGCGACCACCGCCACTGCCAGCGCTCCGAAGGTCCAGGCGAGGGAAGCCCCGAGATCGCCGAGCGGGCCGGCGTGAGTGGTGGTCGCGTCCAGCATGACCTGGGTCGGAAAGTGGGCCGGGAAGAAACGGATGATGAGTGACTCGGTGCGTCCCATGGCGGGGCCGAGGAATACATCGAACATCCAGATGAAGATGATGATCAGCGACCCGTTGACCTCGGAGCGAACCAGGGCTCCGACGGCGACTCCGATCGCCAGGTAGATGAGGGCGAACATGGCTGTGGCCCCGACGGCACGACCCACGTCGACCAGGTCGGTACGGACCGCGAGGGCGGTCAACGCTCCGACTGAGGCGACGGCTGCCAAGGCCAGGGAGGAACTCACCCGCGCCGCCACCACCTTGGCGGTGGCGGCGCCTGCCGCAGCCAGGCGCCGGTCGGGTTCCCTCGACCCGGTGACGTGGAAGAACCCGGCCACTCCGGCGAGGAATGCCGCAGCCCAGCCGGCGGTTGCGGCCTCCAACTGACCGAAACTGGCTTCCCCCCCGAGGATGCGGGCGAAGTCTGCAATGGCGCCCGCCGACAGAGCCACGAATACGACCGGGACCACCGCCAACAGGACCAGATTCAACGGTCTCCGGGCGTACTCATTGAGATAGCGGCGTGTGAGCAGGGTGGTCATCTTGGCACCGCCTTGCCCTCGACCAGGTCATAGATGCGGTCGAATCGTTCTGCGTCGGTGATGAAGTGGCTGATGATCAGAAGGCTCCGCCCGGCGTCACGCCGCTCTCTGGTGAGCTGCCAGAACCGCTGGTAGGTATCCCAGTCGAACCCGGCGTAAGGCTCGTCGAGCAACAGCAGGTCGGGGTCGGGCAAAAGAGCCAGTCCGAGATTCAGTTTGGCCTTGGTCCCTCCCGACAATTCCTCGACCCGCGAGTCACGCCATTCGGCGAATCCGAGAGTTCGGTAGATGTGATCTCGAGCGCTGTCGACGTCGATCTCGTTCATGCCGTACGCCCTGCCGAAGAGCTGGAAGTGCTCGTCACAGGTCAGACGCTCGTAAAGGATCGGCTCTTGAGGGCAGTACCCGACCGAGCCGGACTTGGATACGGTGCCGCCATCGCGTTCGATCCCGCCGACCAGGATCTTCATCAGGGTCGACTTTCCCGAGCCGTTCTCACCGACCAGTCCCACGATCTCCCCGGATCGCAGTCTCAGATCGGCACCGCGGAGCACGTCGAGACGTCGTCGTCTTGGCCAGACCCCCCTCGTATAGGTCTTGATGATTCCGGTGGCGTCGAGCACGTCGGTCGCGGCGTCGCCACCCAGATGTCTGCCGGTGGACTCGACGTCGAGATCCTCTGAGAGTGGGAGGCTGCCCACCGTCGGTGCGCTCGATTCTGTCGTTGGTGGGTGCATCATCGCCTCTTTCCTTGATCCCTTCCGTCACTTGACAACCTACGCCTTCCAGCCGACTGGAAGGTCAATAGGGTCGAAAGTCCCGGAGAGCGGCCCGCGGGGATCTATCTGCGTGACGTGGACGCAGAGCTCGTCGAAAACCGGGGCTCCGCGCTCACCAGCTGCTCAGTGGCCATGTTCTCCCAACGTCCGCCCGTCCGAGCCACCCCGGGATCGCGTTGTGTCTCGGCGTCCGTCAACCGTCGCGCAACTACAAGATCACGATTCAGAAGCGTGCTCGCTCAGTGCGTCCACCACACGCTGCAATCGCACCAGGGCTTCGCTGGCCACATGCTCCAAAGCTGGGTTGTTGGTCAGGCTGACCATCGTCGAAGGGTCGAGCACCGCAACCACGGTGCTCGTGCCGTCCTCATACACCACGACGTTGCAGGGCAGCAACAGGCCCACGTCTGCCTCTTTCTCCAAGGCTTCGGCAGCGAGGTGGGGGTTGCACGCTCCCAGGATGCGGTAGGGGCCCCGGGTCAGACCAAGCTTCGCTCGTAGGGTCTCGGCGACATCGATCTCGGTCAGGATTCCGAAACCCTCGTTGGTCAGAAGCTCTCTGACTCTGGCCTCCGCGGCCACCACGTCGAGGGTTGTCCTCGTCTTCAATCCGTATGCTGGCTGTGCCAATGCGATTCCTCCTCAGCGGCTGCCGTGCGGCCGCTCAGACGCTCGGTCTCATGTTCGGCTCGTCGGTCGAACCACAGCATCATCATCACCATGCCAAGACATATCGCCAAGGCGAGACCGATGATGACACGGGGGATACTGCCGTCGAGCCGGAACAGAGCGATGGCACCGGCGGTCATCACCACCACTCCGACCCAAATCCAGAACAGGCCGGTCGGTCCAGACGCGAGGCGTTCGGTGGATCTCACGACACCACCACTTTGCCCCGAAGCATTCCCATCTGGCAGGCGAACTCGAAGACGCCGGCTTTGTCCGGCGTGAACTCGATGGGCACATTGGAGCCCTGGGGCAGCTCGGCAGAGACACCGAAGGTGTCGAAGACGACCCGCTCCGAGCAGGGGTCGGCCTCCTGGCGGTTGAAGATCAGCCGCACCGGCCGTCCCGCGCTGACCCTGATCGTGTCCGGGCTGTATCCACCTTTGACAACGACGAAAGCCTCCTGGGTCCCATCGCTGGTGACACCGGCGACGGTCCCTGTTGGCTTGGAGAGCCAGAAGTACCAGACGATCAGTCCGATCAGGGCCAGGCCCCCCAGATTGACCAATACGACGTCCATCAGGAAACCTCCTCACGGTGGGTGGGTTTGAAGCGGCGGAGCCGATTGGCATTGGTGACCACGGTGACCGAGGAGAACGCCATGGCCGCCCCGGCGATCAGCGGGGAAAGCAGGATTCCCAGGGCCGGGTAGAGCACACCGGCCGCAACCGGAATGCCCAGGGTGTTGTAAGCGAACGCGCCCACCAGGTTCTGGTGGATGTTGCGCATCGTCGCCTGGGAAAGCTCGATGGCGGTGGCCACTCCGGTGAGCGACCCCTTGACCAGAGTGATGTCGCCCGACTCCATGGCGACGTCCGTGCCGGTGCCCATGGCCAGACCGACGTCGGCCTGGGCGAGAGCGGGGGCGTCGTTGATCCCGTCACCGACCATGGCCACCACCTTTCCTTCGGCTTGGAGGAGCTTGATCTGGGTCGCCTTCTCGTCGGGGAGCACTTCGGCCAGCACTCGATCGATTCCCACGCTTCGGGCGATGGCGGCTGCTGTGCGGTGGTTGTCCCCGGTGAGCATGACTACCTCCAAGCCGAGACGGTGAAGCCGGGCGATGGCTTCGATCGAGTCGTCCTTGAGGGTGTCGGCGACCGCCACCGCCCCGGCGGGCTCGCCGTCGACGGCGATGACCATCGCAGTCTTCCCTTGTTCGGCAAGCGACTCGAGCTGGGACTCGGCAGGCCCGGCCGCGATTCCCCGATCGGCCATCAGCTTCAGAGTCCCCAGAACGACGTTGCGGCCGTCGACTCGGGCTTCGATCCCGTGGCCCGGCACCGCCGAGAACTGGTCGGGATCACTCAAGGCAAGCTCACGGTCGAGTGCAGCTCGTACGATCGCCTCTCCGAGTGGATGCTCCGAACCTCTTTCGGCGGAGGCGGCCAGCCGCAGGACTTCGTCTTCGGTGTAGCCCTCAAAGGCAGTGATATCGGTCAGGGACGGTTCACCGCGGGTGATGGTGCCGGTCTTGTCCACCACAACCGTGTCGATACGGTGGGCAGTCTCCAGGGCGTCACCGGAGCGGATCAAGATCCCGTTCTCGGCGCCCTTCCCGATCCCCACCATCAGCGAGGTCGGTGTGGCCAGACCGAGGGCGCAGGGGCAGGCGATCACCAGCACAGTGACCATCGTGATCACCGCGTACACGAGGGCCGGAGAAGGGCCGAAGGTGTACCAGGTCATGAAGGTGGCCACGGCCACGATCATCACCGCGGGGACGAAATACCCCGACACCTTGTCGACGGTGCGCTGGATCGGAGCTTTGGAGCCCTGGGCGTCGCGAACCATGCGAATGATCTGAGCCAGCATCGTCTCCTTGCCTACCCGGGTGGCCCGGAATCGGAAGGTGCCGGTGCGATTGATGGTTGCTCCGATCACGGTGGCGCCTTCACCCTTCTCCACCGGGATCGGTTCCCCGGTGACCATCGATTCGTCCACGGCAGACGACCCTGAGACCACCTGGCCGTCCACCGGGACCTTTTCCCCAGGGCGGACCACCACCACGTCCCCAACCACAACCTCATTCACCGGGATGTCGACCTCGCTCCCGTCACGTACCACGCGGGCGGTTTTGGCCTGGAGACCGATCAACTTTTTCATCGCCTCCGAAGTGCGGGCCCGGGCGCGCAGTTCGAGCGCCGTACCCAACACCACCAGGGCGGTCACCACTGCGGTCACGTCATAAAAGACATCACGCAGCATCTCGTCGGGGAAGAACCCAGGGAATACGACCGCCGCCGTGGAGTACAACCAGGCGGCGGAGATCCCGGTGGCGATCAGGGTGTGCATATTCGCCGAGCGGTGTTTGAGAGCGCCCCACGCCCCCGTGAAGAACTGCGATCCGGACCAGGCCAGCACCGGCAGGGTGAGAACACCCATCGCCAGCCAGATCCACCACAACGCAGTCGAACCCTTCGCCGGTATTCCGGGGAAGACCTCCGGATAGGAGAAGTAGATCACCGGCAATGACACGATGGCAGCGAACCAGAACTTACGCATCAGCAGCCGGTAGCGGCGCTCCGACTCGACCCGCTCGGTGTCCGAAGTGTCGACGTCCCCTTCGATCGCCTCCGCCTGATAGCCGGCGCTGGCCACGGCCTCGGTCAGCACCGAGGCCGGCACCTCGTGGGCGGTGTCCACGGTGGCGGTGTTGGCAGCGAAGTTGACCCGGGCGTCGATCACCCCCGGTACCGCGCTCAAGGCGGTCTCCACCGTCGACACACACGAGCCGCAGGTCATTCCGCTCACGGACAGGTGGATGGCCCCGATCACTTCGGTTCGAGCGGAGGGAGGCTGGGCTGTGTCGTCAGTAGACGTGGCTGCCGTGTAACGCTCCGGGTCGGCCAAGAAGCTGCCTCGGCAGTGCTCCGAGCAGAACCCGAGCTCTGGATGCCCATCCGCGCGCAGCGCGGTGGAGCTCACCCTCATCCCACACACCGGATCACTGAGCTCGACGTCCTTCGATTTCGTGTTCATCACGTTCATGTCGCCACCGTACGCCTTCCAGTCGACTGGAATGTCAAGGGGTAAGATGAACTCATGAGAATTGGAGAACTGGCTAGACGCACCGGCGTGCCCACCAAGACGATCCGCTATTACGAAGAGGTCGGGGTGCTGCCCGCCCCGGAACGGTCGGCCAACGACTACCGCGACTATCCAGAAGAGGCCGTCGATCGTCTCGGGTTCGTGCGCGACGCCCAGGCCACGGGTCTCACCCTGGCCGAGATCGCCTCCATACTTGACCTTCGTGGCCAGGGTGAGGCCACTTGCCATCACGTCATCGAACTGCTCGAGGGTCACCTGACCGCCCTCGATCGACACATCCAGACCTTGCGTGAGACACGTAAGAAGTTGACCGCCCTCACCGAGCAGGCTCGAAGTCTCGACCCCTCCGAGTGTCGCGATCCCAACCGGTGTCAGACCATCACCGGAGAGATGAAGTTGAAGACCCGACATGGGGGACAGCACCTCCACACCGCTCCGGTAGGCCATAACCACTGAACAGGTCCATGGTGAGCTCGTAGTCGATTAGCGACGGGCATGTTGACATTCCAGTCGACTGGAAGCTGTACGGTGACCAGGAAGGCCTCACCGAGAAGAGACGAAGCGATGGGAAGTCTCAGAGCCATACCCGACATGACGACGACCATCCAGAACGATTCGGTGCCGGTGAGCCCAGCAGTGACCCGGCCGGAAGGGGAACGCTGCCGGAACTCGCTGCACTCTCACGGCAACCCGCCGGTCACGTCCGAGGGTGGGGGTCTGCTCGATTGGGAAGCGGAGAGATTTCAGCGGGCCGCGCACCGGCTCGGGCTCGAACCAGCCTTGACCTGTGCCTTGCATTGCGCCAACCGGTCGGTGGAGGTGGAGATCCCCCTGAGACGGGACGATGGCAATCTCGAGGTCTATTCGGGCTATCGGGTGCAGCATTCCCGCGCTTTGGGCCCGGCCAAAGGCGGACTCCGTTATCACCCTTCGGTCACCGCCGGTGAGGTGACCGCCCTGGCCCGGTTGATGACCTGGAAGACCGCGCTGGCCGGGCTGCCTTTCGGCGGCGGCAAGGGCGGCATCCCGTGCGACCCGGGCAGTTTCTCAAAGGGGGAGCTGCGACGGCTCACATATGCCTACACCGAGGGAATCCTGCCTGTGATTGGCCCCGACACCGATGTGGTCGCCCCCGATGTCGGTACGGGTCCCGAGACGATGGGCTGGATCCTGGCTGCGGCCCACCAGGCCGGACAGGGCGACCCTCGGCTGGTCACCGGCAAGCCGGAGAATCTCGGCGGCAATCGCTTCCGAGCCAAGGCGACCGGTGTAGGCGTCGCCCATCTCGCCGAACTTGCCTACCACCACATCGGCGGCAGAGTGGATCGAGCGCGGGTGGCAGTGGAAGGCTTCGGGTCGGTGGGCCGCTGGGCCGCCCTGGAGCTCGCGGAACGGGGCGCCAGCATCGTCGCCGTGGCCGACGTGAGCGGCAGCATCTACTCCCCATACGGCCTCGACGTTTCATCCCTGATCGACTGGACAGCCGGGGGCGGCCCCCTGCTGGGGTACCCAAAGGCGAACATCTCCGAGGCGAGCGTCCTCGAGACTCCCTGTGACATCGTCATCGCCGCCGCCATGGAAGGAACCCTCACCACTGCGGTCGCTTCCCGGGTCACCGCCCGTCTGGTGGTGGAAGGGGCCAACGGACCCACCACCCCCCAAGCCGAAACCAGGCTTCATGAGTTGGGTGTCTCCGTGGTCCCTGACCTGGTCGCCAACGCCGGCGGGGTGATCTCGTCGTACTTCGAATGGGCCAATAGCCAACCGGGTCAGGCTTGGACCGAAGCCGAGGAAAGGCGCCGGGTCCTGGATCGTCTCGGCCACATGTGGAGTCTTGTCGCCAACGAGGAGCCGGGCCAGTGGCGTGTGTCGGCGTTGACCCAGGCGATCGTCAGGGTTGTTGACGGTATGAGGGCCGCGGGGATCATCCAGCGGGCTTCGGGTTGAGCGCCCACCCGCGGCGGCGGGCACGGACGGGAGGATTGGAAGGGTGAGATCCTGATTCGACTTCCGATTCTAGGGTTGTTCGTAGCATCAGCTGCGGGGCTGACGTTTAGGGATCGGCGTCGACCAGGGCTCTGAGTTGGGGCAGCGGTGTTCAGCCACGGGCGAGCATCCGGTCGATCTGGGCCTGGTACTGCTCCTGGGCCCGAATCATGTCCGGGTCGACCCACATCGGATCGGCCTCGATCATGGTGTTCATCGAGGAATGGGCGGTGACCCGCATCCGTTCCAGCATCCTGATGTCTCCGTCGAGCATCTCGACCTCCCCCGACTCGGTCACCATGGGAGCACGGGAGGACGGCTGGGCCGAACCAGGTGTGAAGCTCCCGCTCAATGCCGCCGCGGTCACCAACACTGCGATGAAAAGGACCCAGCTGGCTGTCGCGATCTTGAGGAACCTCATGACGAACCTTTCTATGGCTCTGTTGCGATCGTACGCCTTCCAGTCGACTGGAATGTCAAGGGACGGCCGCTACTCACGAGCTCGTCCCGACGGGCACTCTCGATCGAGAGGAATCCGGTGGTCAGTGATCGTGGTCGTGGGTGGTCGTCGTTACCGAAGAGAGCTCCGGTGGGGCCGTGCTCTCACCTGTGAGCAGAGGGCCGATGTAGAGCGAGGAGAGCGTATAAGTGAGGGCGAAGACCAACATTGCGATCGCAGGCGCCGCCCAGGTGCCGAACCGTCGGTAGAGACGGATCAGCATTGGGGTGGCCAGCCCCATCCCGATCACGAAGAACAGGACCTGTCCTCCGGCCCCGGCGAGGATCGCGGCTCCGGCCAGCGGCCCAACATGGTGTAGGACGTGGGGAGCGACACCACTCACCGCTCCCCAGACCGCGGTGAGCACGTGACGGAGACGGCCCCTCTCATCGGATCTCGGCGTGGTGGCGGTGGTCAGGTCCTCGTCCCTTCTGTGGCTGCCAATGTTGCCATGGCGACCCCTTCGGTCGGGCTGCGACGTCCCAGTCTCCGGTACATGGCGATGCCAAACAACCCGGCAACCAGGCCGCTCAACTGGTTCCAGCTGAGCGGGCCGATGGCGGCGTCGCCGACCCGCAGGAAGTCGAGCAGGAAGCGTTGCAGCCCGTACCACGCCATCCACAGGGCGAAGAGTTGACCGTCTTGCATCGGGACGCGTCGTGCCCATACGACGAGAGCAATGAGCAAGACAGCGGCACCAATGAGGTCGTAAGCCGCCACCGGTTGATAGACCCCGCACAGCCCGTCCGCTCTCGCCTGTGCCACGGTGCACTGGAGAGAGTTGTGTGCCGGGGCCACGCTGTACCCCGCCACCAACCCATAACCCCAGGGCAGCGATGTTGGTCTGCCCAGATGCTCAACTATTGCTAGACAGCCGAGTCTGCCGATCACGGTGCCCAGGGCGAGACCGTAGGTGGAGACATCGAGAGTGGGCAGGACAGGCATACCTAATGCCCTGATTCGCCACAGCCCGACCAGGATTCCGCCGGTGAATCCGCCGAGGATCGAGAAGTTCCCCGAAAGTGGGCTCAGCGCTGACCAGCCGGCGCCGTCCAACAAGGCGGCCGGGGCGGTGAGGTAGCGGCTCCGAGGAGGGCGCCCACCAAGGCCCAAGACACGACCGACTGGTACTTGTCCACGTCGCCGCCGGCTCGAGCGAGATGCCGTGAAGCCAGCCAGGCTCCGGCGAAGATACCGAGGGCGATGAAAAGCCCGTGGACCGACAGCTGGATCGGACCGAGATGGATAGGACCCAGCGGCGGGTAGGAAATCACAGCAATCATGGACGTTCACGTACCGCGGGGTGGCTCACGTCCCCAGGGCGGCGTCGAGCTCATCGAGCAGCGACTCGGCGGGTACGAACATCTCGGCGTAGTGGCGAACCCAGGCGATCTCGCCGCTCTGCCTGACCAGGGCGAAGCTGTGGCTGGGTCGGTCGCCGTGGCCGTAGATACCGACCATGCCGTATGCGGCCGAGACTTCGGCTCCCGGATCGATGAGGATTGGACCGTCGATCCCGAACCTTGCCGCCTCGGCGGCGACCAAGGTTGCCGGGTCGATCATGATCGGGACCAGGCTCATTCCGCGTTCGGCCACCGCTGTGTCGAGCTCGGGGATCTGGGCGAAGCACCCGTCGCAGCCCACCCCCATGGAGAAGTAGAGGAGAGCGTCTCCTTGGGCGAGCGTCTCGTCGAGGGAAACGATCTGACCGTCGGCTGCGCTCAACTCGAACGGAATAGCCTGATCTATCTCGGCAGCGTCGGTCTCCGATAGGACGGACACGGCGACGAGCACCGCCAGAGCGAGGGGTGCGACGGCGAAGCCGACCCACCTCCAGGGTGATCTCGGCCTGGGTTTGCGGCTACGCCCGCGTGGTGGCTGGATGGTCTTGGTCATGACAGCTCCGTTCGTCTGTTTCTTCGTTCTCGAGGCGGCGATGCCGCCGCCGGGTCGACAATGCGATTGCGGCCAGTGCGACCGCGATGAGGAACAAGCCGATGACCGGGTCGGGGATCCAGGCAAGACCATCGAGCACGGGAGTGAGGAACCCCTCGATTCCGGTGCCCAGGCTGGCGCTGAACGAGGGTGCCAGGGACGATCCTGTCACCGCAACAACCGCCAGCACGACGGCCATGACCAGGAACATCACCGCCGCCACCAGACCGGCGGTAGTCGTCGCCACGCGCAGGAAACCCACATTGAAAGCCACCGGCCTGGACCCGATCTGGACCCGATCAGGCCCCAGTCGGTCCCAGAGCAGGGTGAGGATTATCAGCGGGAACACCATCCCGAACACGTAGGCCAACCCGATGCCGACCCCGGCGGCGATGCCGGGCGACACTGCCGACAGCGTGAGGACGCCGGCGAGGACCGGGGCGCAACAGGCGCTGGCGGCACCCGAGAACACTCCGAGGGCAAAGATCCCGGCCGAGTCGGTTCGAGAGATGTCGGGGGATCCCCTGAGGAAGGGAAGTGACCAGGTGCCCCCGCTCAATGAGACGACTGCGAGTACGAGCAGGAGGGCGGCTCCGAGACCGTATACCGCGGTGTGATAGCGCAGCAGGCTCTCGGTGAGGAGGCTGAGCCCGAGTGTCACCGGGATCAGCACGAGGGCAACCCCGGCGGCGAACACGAATGCCAGCGGGACCAGACGCCAACGGTGATTGCGGACCGAAGCCGCCAGGAAGGCGGGGAACATCACGACTATGCAGCATGGAGCGAACAGAGCCACCGACCCGGCCACAAAGGCCGCGAGCAGGGATCCTCCGAGGAACAGACCTTCCACCTCAGACCGCCACGTCGTTGGATAGCTGGGCCAGATGTTCTTCCAGTTTGCGGCGGGAGATGCGCCCGTATCCGAAGAACGCGTCATCCACCAGGAGGATCGGTGGGAAGGGGACCTGATGACGCACCAACAGCCCGAGACCTTCTTCCGAGGAGAGCGGCACCGTTCTCACCGTGAGCGGCGTCACTGTTCCCAGCTCGGCGAGCAGTCGGTCGACTTCCTCGCAGAAGTGACAGCCCGGAGCGTTGACCAGGACGATGTCAACCGGATCGGTCATACCCCAGCCTCGGCGGTTGCCGTTACGGGGAGGCAATGGTGTGCCTCGCCGTTATGGGGCGCCGAGCCAAAGGCGGCTGTCAGCAGCTCGTCGACTATGTCCTCGATGCGTCCCTCGGCCACCGCCTCGGGCACACAGCCACGCAGATGAGCTTCGAGCACTTCACGACGCACTCGTTCCAGCGCCCCTTGCACCGCCGACAGCTGGTGGAGCACGTCGATGCAGTAGCGATCGTCGTCGACCATGCGGATCACCCCGTCGAGATGCCCGCGTGCGGTACGCAGACGGAATGCGACGGACGAGGCCGCAGCCCTCAAGAGCCGGTCCGACGAGACTCGACGAGGATCCGCTTCCGCTCCTCGAACTCCTCCCTTTCGATCTCCCCACCGGCATATCGGCGTTCGAGAACGCTGAGAGCGTCTGGTGTGGAGCTACCGCCGGTCGTCGTTGCTGATCGAACGGCCCAAATGAGCAGGGCGATGATCGTCCCCCAAAACAGGATCATCATCGTCCAGCCGAAGAACCCCATCGTGTTCCAGTCAAACCACATCATCTGATATCACCTCGATGGAGATCATGCCCCACCCCGGGTGGGGTAGGGCAGAGGCGAAAGTCCCTATCGGGCGAGAGGTGAGGCCGGGACGCTCTCCTGTGTGGGCAGCTTCGGAGAGCGGTGGCGTCGAGGTGATCTAGCGTCCCCGGCAGTCGAGACACCTGGTGGTCAGGAGCTGGGTTACCGCCGAGTGTTCCGGTCCGGGTTCTGATAGTGGGACCCGTCGCCTACGCCTCGATGGTGATCCTGCTCCGGGTGTCCGGAAAGAGGACGCTGTCGAAGATGAATGCGTTCGACCTGGTGGTGACGATCTCACGGGGTCGGTTCTCGCCACCGTCCTGACCGACCGGACATTGGCGCTGCTGACCGGCGTCACCGTGATCGCAGTGCTGATCGCCTGCCAGTTCGTCATCACCGCGCTTTCGGTTCGTCTTCCCGCGGTAGAACGCTTCGTCAAGGCAGAGCCGAGTCTGCTGGTCCGCGACAGCCGGCTCCTCCTAAAGGCGATGAGGCAATCCAGGGTCACAGAAGGAGAAGTGCTGGCGGCGGTTCGTGAAGCTGGAATCGCCTCGTTAGCGGACGTCGCCGAGGCGGTGCTCGAGACGGATGGCTCCGTGACCGTCGTTCAGGCTTCAGCCCGTTCGAAGGACGAGGCGAGCTGAAAGGCTCTCGGCCGATGGTGGTCGGTGCGGCCCGGGTGTCGGTCAGCCAGACAAGTCGGCCGCGATGGCGGCAACCTCCGACGGCTCGGCCCGACGACGGTGGTTGAGGTCCACGAATGCGTAGCGGATCATGCCCTTGCGATCGATCACGTATGTGGCCGGAATCGGCAGCTCCCACTTCCCGGTGCCGTTCAACGTCCCGATGTCACGGCCATGGTCGAGATACATCTCGATGTTCTCGGGGATCATCTCGTAGACGAGATTGAACTGCTTGGCCACCAGGTTGTCGTAGTCGGAGAGGACCGGGAACTCGAGCTCGAGCTTCTCGACCGTGCTCATGGTGACGTCCGGCGTATTGGGCGAGATCGCCACCAGGGTGGCCCCCGCCGACTCGACTTCGCCGAGCGCGCGCTGCAACCCGCGCAGCTCGAGGTTGCAGAAAGGGCACCATTGACCGCGATAGAAGGAGACGATCACCGGGCCTTTCTCCCGCAGGTCGGCCAACCGGACCGGGCGGCCCATCGCGTCGGGAAGTTCGAAGTCGGGGGCGGTGTCTCCCTCCCGAAGCACCCGTTCTTCGATTCCGGACGCCTCGAGAGCTTCGGCTGCCCTCTCGTACATGGCCCGACGCTCCGGAGGGAGATCGGCCCAACCCTGTGACGCTCGCTGTGCGAGCTCTTCGGCCAGACTCATCCCGCCAGGTTAAGCCATGACATTCGCCTCTCCCGCCAGGACTCTGAAATGCGTCTCCGCCAACTGATAGTGGACACCGAGCCCCTGATGGCGGTGCTGGGCGGAGGTTTGGTCGGATCTGCCGCCCGGGCCGGGATCGGCCAGGTCTTACCGACCGCGCCAGGTGCGTTTCCCGTCGCCACCTTGATGGTGAATCTCATCGGGTCGCTTTTCCTCGGCGTCTATCTCGCCCGCAGGGAACGCGCCGCGACGATCCGTTGGTCGCTTCAGTTCTGGGCGATCGGAGTGCTGGGATCGTTCACGACCTTCTCCGCCTTCAGCCTCGACGTCGTTCATCTCCTCGATGCCAATCGGCCAATGCCGGCCCTCGGCTACGTGACTGCCTCCGTCATCGGAGGGCTGCTCCTCGCTCTGACCGGCCAAAGACTCGGCTCGAGCTTCCGATGACGCTTCTGCTCGCGACACTCGCCGGTGCTGTCGGGGCGGTATGCCGATATCTCCTCTCCGGATGGGTGCAGCAGCAAACGCGGTCGGATTTCCCGCTGGGAACACTCGCCGTCAACCTGGTCGGAGCGTTCCTCCTCGGTCTCCTCGCCGGGACCGAGGCGCTTCAGTCGGCGGCGGCTCTGGCCGGTGCCGGATTCCTCGGAGGTTTCACCACCTTCTCGACATGGATGATCGAAACCATTCGACTCGGCATCCCACCCCTCAGAGGGAGAGCCGTGGCCAACCTCGCCCTCACCTTCCTCGCCGGCGTCGCGCTCGCCGCAGTCGGCTATAGCCTGACCAACTGACGGGAGAAAATGATGGACCAACAGTCAGACGCCCGGTTGCTCCGGATCTTCATCGGCGAGTCCGATACCTACGACGGACGCCCGCTCTATCAAGCCATCGTCGAGACTCTTCGGCGGGAGGGTCTGGCCGGAACCACGGTTCTCAGGGGAATCGAAGGTTTTGGCAAATCCAGCCGCCTCCACACCGCCCACATCCTTCGCCTCTCCGAGGACCTTCCCATCGTCATCGAATGCGTCGACACGGGCGACAAGGTCGAGGCCGTGCTCCCCGCCCTCGACGAGATGATCGGTGATGGCCTGGTCACCCTGGAACGAGTCGAAGTCCGCGTCTACCGGGCCGGTACAGACGACACCAGCTGAGCTCGCCACCGGGATCGGCGGGTTTATGTCGGCAACCCGCCTTACGATCGGGGCCAGACAGTGACCCGCCCGACCCGAGCCCACCCCGACAGAGAGCCACGTTTCCAGGGAAACAGGGCGGCCGCCCGGCTCGTGCTCCTGCTGATTGTCGTGTTGGCCGGTGCCTGTCAGGACGCCGCGGGCGAGGGAGAGGAGGTCCTCGACTTCGCCCAGATCGCCGAGGCGGGACCGACCATCGAGACGAGTCCGAGCGGGATCAGTGCCGTCCTCCAAGTGACCACCACAATCGACGCGGTTTGCGCAGTGGCCTATGGCGAAACCGAAGCCCTGGGCAAGCTGGCCACCGACCAGGAGATGGGGGCGGGCGGCCACTCCGACCACGAGGTACTTCTCACCGGTCTCGCACCCGACACCGAGCACTTCTACCGGCTGCAGGGGGTGGGGGCGGACGGACGGCTCTACCGAAGCGAGATCCTCACCTTCAGGACGCCGCCAGCCTCCGAGGTACTCCCAGGGCGGAATGCGGCGGTCGACTCCGAGGTGGTCGAGGTCAGCTCGCAGTTCTCCGAGGATTTCTCCGCGGTCAACGCCATCGACGGCGATCCCGCCACGGAGTGGTCAACGGCGGGCGATGGTGACGACGCCTACCTGGTCATCGACCTGGGTCGGGAGGTCGAGGTCATCGCAGTCGGCTTCCATACCCGGTCCATGTCCGATGGGAGCGCCACCGCCGAGACCTTTACCGTGACGGTCGACGACACCGCCACCCATGGCCCCTTCCCGGCGGGCCGTGCCGATATCTCTTTTGTCGGACAGGTGATCCGATTCGAAGTGGACTCCTCCACCGGAGGCAACACCGGAGCTACCGAGATCGAGGTGTTCGAGAGCTCCTCATCATGACGATCCGGCTGGCAGGGGCCGACCCTGGGTTGAGTCTCTTCGCCTCGCCCGGCGACTGGCAGCCGATTTAGGTGGCCAACGAGTCGAGTCTTCGATCGTAGGTCGGAGCCAGCCGGTCCCACGAGTAATGCCCCATCGCCGACGGCAGACCCGGCGGCGCGGTCGGATCGGCCAGGGCTGTCGTGAGAGCCTCGACCAACCCGCCGTCGCGGTAGAGCACGTCATCGTGGTACTCGTCGGGGATGAGCCAGGGATAGGAGAGCCGATAGGGCAGCACCGGCCTAGAGCCGGCGGCGATGGCTTCGACCACCGAGACGCCGAAGAACTCTTGGAGGGCGGTGGATACGACCACGTCGCAGCTCGAGAGCAATTGGCGGTATAGGTCCAATGGCGCCTTCGCGTCGTGGACGATCCGGGACCCGGCGATCTCCCGAATGCGGGTCAGCGCCGGTGGGGCATGGGGAGGGCGCGGCCCGAGCAACACGAGCTCGAACTCCAGCTTCGCCTCGATCAGTCGTCCGACGGCATCCGCGAAGGAGTCGGGGTCCTTGTCGTGGTCCCAACGGTGATTCCAAAGGATTCGGGGTGGACCCTCCGGTGCGGGGCGCTGCCCGATCCAGGAGAGGTCGACCCCGACGGGGAGGACTTCACTGCGAGCGGCGACTTCCTCGATGAGATGTTCGTGGGTGAGGTCAGGGAAATTGCGTAGCAACCTCGGGAGGGAGTCGAAGAACACGTCGAGGTGGTACACCGAGTTGAAGAAGACGTGGTCGGCGGAGTAGGCGGAGAGCCAGTTGGTCAACGAATAGGACAGATCGGGCTCACTCCCGTTCGATGCCGGGTAGGTGAGTTGGGACTCATGGAAGTACAGAGCGGTGGGCACCTCGCCGACGAAAGGCCGGGCGAAGGTGCGGAACTGGGCCAGATCCACCATGTCCGTGGCCAGGATCAGATCCGGCTGCCAACCCTCCAACCCGGCAAGCGACCGGGCCAGGGTGAGAGCCGATCCCCGCATTCGCCACTTCCACCATCGACCCGGATGCGACACCAGCCTCACCTCGTGTCGGGAGCGGGCGGCGTATCCCAAGGCCCAGGAGCGATGGGAGCCGGTGAAGTAGGGCTCTACGAGCAAGATGTTCAATGTGGCCAGGTAACTCTCCCCTTACGTTAGAGTAGGGTACCTAGACCTGTCCGCTTGCCCGATCGGGCCCCGCCACGACAGGAATCCCCGGTTCCCTAGGAACATCGATGATCGACAACCATTTTCAGATTGGCGAGGTGGCCGAGAGCCTCGGCTTGTCGCTGCGCACCATCCGCTACTACGAGGAGATCGGCCTGGTCACTCCCTCGGGCCGGACCGAGGGCGGGTTCCGGCTGTACACCGACGCCGATATCGAGCGCTTGCGTTTGGTCAAGGCGTTGAAGCCCGTAGGGATGTCCTTGGGGACGTTGGGCGAGTTGATCGAATGCGTCGATCTTCTTCGCGACGGCGCCCCGGCCGAGGCCGGCGAGGCGGAGAGACGTCTCGAGGGTGTCATCGCCTTGGCTTTGGACCGCTGTGACCAGATGGAGGAGCTTCTCGGCGCGGCTCGGGACACCCTCAATCGGCTCTCGGTCCGTGGAGCACGGGCGAGCCGATGACCGCATCGATCCAGGCGGAGGCCGACCGTCGTCGCACTTTCGCCATCATCTCCCATCCCGACGCCGGGAAGACAACCCTCACCGAGAAGCTCCTGCTCTATTCGGGAGCCATCGCCGAGGCCGGTTCGGTTCGGGCTCGGGCCGGGCGCCAGCGCGATGTGACCTCCGATTGGATGGATTTGGAGCGGCAGCGGGGCATTTCGATCAGCTCGACGGTTCTTCAGTTCCCCCATGACGGTCTGGTGTTCAACCTGTTGGACACACCGGGTCACCGTGACTTCTCCGAGGACACATATCGCGTGCTCTCGGCGGTCGACGCCGCGGTCATCGTCATCGATGCGGCCCGTGGTATCGAGTCTCAGACCCTGAAGCTCTTCCAGGTTGCCCAGGCCCGTGGTCTGCCTCTGATCACCTTTGTCAACAAGATGGATCGCCCCGGGCTCGGCCCGCTGGCGCTGATCGACGACATCGAGGCCCGGCTCGGGATCAAGGCAACCCCGGTCACCTGGCCGGTCGGGATCGGCCCCGAATTCGAGGGAGTGGTCGATCGGCGGGACGGTTCATTGTGGAGGTTCGAGCGGACTGCCAGGGGCGGAAGCATTGGCGACGAGGACCGTGCCCGGCTCGACATGGTGGAGACGAGCCCGAATCGGGGCCAGGCAGTCCAGGAGCTGGGACTGCTCGATGCGGTGGAGGCCGATCACGACCAGAAGCGTTTCCTCGCCGGGGAGTCGACGCCGGTGTTCTTCGGATCGGCGCTGTGGAATTTTGGGGTGCGTCTCCTCCTCGACGCCATCGCCGAGATCGCCCTCGCCCCCCAAGCGCGGACCGTGATCGGAGGCGAGCCCAAACACCTCGATGACGGATTGTCGGGCTTCGTGTTCAAGATCCAGGCCAACCTCGACGCCCGCCACCGCGACCGTATCGCTTTCATGCGGGTCTGCTCGGGTCGATTCGAACGCGGCATGACCCTTGTCAACCAGCGGACGGGTCGCGGCTTTTCCACCAAACATGCCCACCAGGTTTTCGGCAGAGACCGGGAGACGGTCGATGTGGCCTACCCGGGAGACGTGGTCGGCCTGGTCAATGCGGCCGATCTCAAGATCGGGGACAGTCTCAGCGTCGACGGCAGGGCGCTGTTCCCGCCGATCCCGACATTTGCCCCCGAGCACTTCAGGATCGCCCGTAACTTGGACACCGCCCGGTACAAGCAGTTCCGAAAGGGGATCACCCAGCTCGACGAGGAGGGTGTGATCCAAGCCCTGAACACCTTCGAAGGCGGGGAACGGGAGCCGATCCTCGCCGCCGTCGGTGAACTCCAGTTCGAAGTGGCCCTGCACCGGCTCCGCAACGAGTTCGGCGCCCACCCCCAGTTCGATCCTGCTCCCTATTCGGTGGCACGTCGCACCGACGGGCAGGGAAGATCAATCCTGGCCGGACGGAGGGGCGTGGAGATAGCCACCCGCTCCGACGGAACCATCCTCGCCCTGTTCACCGGGCAGGGTTGGCTGGACGGGATCCGCCGCGACCACCCCGAGTTGACCCTCGACCCGATCGTCGGGGTTTGAGAACTCTGCAAGATCACGAAAACGGCGGACAGGCGCCGAACCATCCTTCCCTGTCGACTTTCGCCGGCTCCACCGGCCATATGAAGAGACGAATCGAGACGACATGACACGACAAAGACCGAAAAACCGAATCGACGAGAAGAATCGCACTCCGATCCGGCTGAACCTGGCCATCGAGATTCCAGAAGCTCGGGAGGAGGTGTTCTCGTATCTGTCCCATTTGGAGAACAACCCTCACTGGAACTGGGCAGTCCTGGCCACGACACCTCTCGACGGCCCACCCAGTCGCGGAACCCGGTACATCCAGCACCGAACCTGGCCCCGTGCCGGCAGCGACCTGCTCGAAGTAACGACCTATGAGCCCCCGCGTCTTCTCGCTGTCAGCGGGGCGCTGGACGAAGGCGAAGTTCGCTACCACTATGAGTTGACCGACATGACACCGTCGCGAACTCGACTCAACATCACGGTGGAACTGGACTCCGAGATCCCAGAACGGGGAGCCAACCTCTATACGGCCCGGCTCGGCGCCGCCCTCTCCACGAACCTGGAGGCCCTCAGGTCGATCCTCACAGGGGAACGACTGTCGAGCGTCGCCTCGACAGGATGAGCGGTACCACCGGCCGGATTGAGGGATGATCCCTGCAAATCCCTGGCAAAGGTGACTTTCTCCCCTGGCGGCGACAACCCAAACAAACGAACGTTTGTGGGGAAAGGAGCCGCAATGGACGACTACATCCTCTTCGACATACCCGGGGGAGTCGAGCCTGCCGACGGCGGGTTCCTGGAGCAATTGGGACACCGGGTGATGGTGTGCCCGGGGCCGGCATCGGGGACGCTTTGCCCCATCCTCAGCGGGGAAGGATGCGAGCTGGCCGAGTCGGCCCACGGGATTGTCTTCGAGCTCGATCTGGAGCGGGCGCAACATCGAGCCATCCTCGCCAAGTACAAGGAGAAGTTGCGTAGCGACGTGCCGATCCGGGTGGTGGTACGGCCCGGTCAGGCCGAGAAGTACCCGGAGCTGATCAAGGGTCTCAAGCTGTGGACGCATACTCCGGTGGCCGGGGATCTCGACGCCCTGGCAGCAGAGGTCGAGGCGGCAGACCGCAGCGCATGAATCGGATCTGACCGCATTCAATGCCGGGCTTGACTGCTTCGGCGCCGTCTTATACAGTACCCCCCTAGGGTATAGGACGGCGAAGGAGCGATCGTGCGCGGCTACGAGATCAACAAGGACGACTATCTGAAGCGTCTGGCCCGGATCGAAGGTCAGGTTCGTGGTCTGCAACGGATGATCAACGAGGACAAGTACTGCATCGACGTCCTCACCCAGGTGAATGCGGTCTCGGCGGCGTTGAAGGGCGTCGCCGTCGGCCTCCTCGACGAGCACGTTCGTCACTGCGTGAGGGAAGCCACCGATGCCGGCGACCGAACCACCGCCGACCAGATGGTCAACGAAGCGACCAAGGCAATCGAGCGGCTGGTCCGCTCCTGAGCATCGGAAAAGGAGGACCCATGTCAGGTCACGACCACCACGATGACAATTCGCACTCCCAAGGATCCGAAGCGACAGGCTCGACGGTGAGCACCGAGCGTGCACCAGACGGATCCGGGGACCATGGTGACCATCCCGCCGCCGATTCCGGCCACGGGGGTGCTCACGACAAGCACGCGGGTCACAGCATTGCCATGTTCCGGGATCGTTTCTGGCTATCGCTGCTGTTGACCCTTCCCGTCGTCTTCTTCTCGGAGATGATCCAGGAATGGTTCGGCTACACCGCCCCCACCTTCCCAGGCTCGGATTGGGTGGCGCCGGTGCTGGGGACGTTCATCTTCGTATACGGCGGCTCGCCTTTCCTCAAGGGGGCGGTAGGGGAGCTGCGCGACCGCCAGCCGGGGATGATGCTGCTGATCGGGATGGCGATCGTCGTCGCCTTCGTCGCCTCGGCTGCGACCACATTTGGCTGGTTCGATCTCGAGTTCTGGTGGGAGCTGGCGGCGTTGATCACCATCATGCTGCTCGGTCACTGGATGGAGATGCGCGCCATCGGGCAAGCCCGGGGGGCGCTGGCCGCCTTGGCCGAGCTGTTGCCCGACGAGGCGGAGCGGATCACCGGGGGAGAGACGGAGACCGTATCGGTGGCCGAGTTGAAGGTGGGGGATCTGGTGTTGGTCCGGCCCGGGGGGCGAGTCCCCGCCGACGGGGTCATCGCAGAAGGCGAAGTTGAGATCGACGAGTCCATGGTCACCGGAGAGTCGAAGCCCGTTGCCAAGACACCGGGTGACCGGGTAGTGGCCGGCACGGTCGCCACCGACTCGGCGATCAGGATCGAGATCGACGCGGTGGGGGAGGACACCGCCCTGGCCGGCATTCAGCGACTGGTGGCTCTCGCCCAGGATTCGAAATCGCGGGCTCAGGTTCTCGCCGACCGTGCTGCTGCCATCCTCTTCTATGTGGCGGTGGCGGCCGCGGTCATCACCGTGATCACCTGGCTCATCGTGGAACAACCCGATCAAGCGATAGTGAGGACGGTGGCGGTGCTGGTCATCGCCTGTCCCCATGCTCTCGGGCTGGCGATACCTCTGGTCATAGCCATCTCGACCTCGATGGCCGCGCGGAACGGGATCCTGGTCAAGGACCGTCTCGCCCTGGAGCGGATGAGGAGTGTCGACATCGTTCTCTTCGACAAGACCGGGACACTGACCAAGGGAAGTCACCGGGTGAGCGCAGTGACAGCTGTCGACGGGGACCAGGCCGGTCTGCTTGCCGTGACCGCCGCTGTCGAGTCCGACTCGGAGCACCCCCTGGCTCGTGCCATCGTCACTGCGGCGAGAGACCAGGGCGATGTGCCCATCGCCACCGAGTTCAGGTCGATGAGCGGTCGTGGAGTGGAGGCGAGCGTCGACGGGGCCAGGGTGGCGGTCGGTGGCCCGGCGCTGCTCCGGGAACGGGATCTGGACGTGCCGCCCGTCGTGGGGGAGTCGACCGAGGGCTGGATCCAGCGAGGTGCCGCAGTGCTCTACGTGATCAGTGACGGGTCGGTTGTCGGAGCGTTGTCACTCGAAGACGAGATCCGTCCCGAGTCCAGGGCCGCGGTCGATCAGCTCCACCAGCTCGGAGTCCAGGTGGCGATGATCACCGGCGACGCCCGGCAAGTGGCAGAGGCGGTCGGCTCCGAGCTCGACATCGACGAAGTGCTGGCCGAGGTCCTCCCCGAGGACAAGCACTCGAAGGTTGCCGAGCTTCAGCAACGAGGTCTGAAGGTGGCGATGGTCGGCGACGGGGTGAACGACGCCCCCGCTCTGGCCCAGGCCGATGTCGGCATCGCCATCGGCGCCGGCACCGACGTGGCCATCGAGTCGGCCGGGATCGTTCTCGCCTCCGACGACCCCAGGGGAGTGGTGGGGATACGCAGACTGTCCCAGGCCGGCTATCGCAAGATGGTGCAGAACCTGGTGTGGGCCGCGGGATACAACGTTGCCGCGATCCCGCTCGCTGCCGGTGCGCTGGCCTGGGCCGGGATCGTCCTCGCCCCCGCCGCAGCGGCGGTTCTGATGAGCGCCTCGACCGTGATCGTCGCCATCAACGCCCAGTTGCTGCGTCGGGTCGACCTGAGACCGGTCTGACTCGGAAGCCGTTGATGGAACGCCCTCCGTCTGATGTCGAAGCTGGATCGGGCAATGGCCCGAGGGTCAGCAAGAACAGATCCGATGGTTCCGGACCGATCCGAGGCCGAGCTGGAAGAGCTCGACAACCTTGTCGATGAGATCGCGGGCTCGTTGGGCCGGGCCACAGTCGTGCCGATCGACGTTGCCGTAGCCCCTGAATTCGAGGGCTTCGGCGGTCTGCCCGCGGTGGTTCTGACCGAAGAGGTCGAACCTGGGCTGAACCGGATACTGACCTATCTCTACGTCGCCAATCCCGAGATTCTCGAGCACTACGGGGCCGACCTCGACACGATCGGCCCTGAGACCGAAGTCTTGACCGTCGAGAGCGGCGAGCTCTTCTTCGAGCCGATGAGCCCGGAGCTGGTCGACAACCCGGTGCCTCTTGCCCAAGGCTTCACCTCCCTTCCCGACTCATTCATCACACCAACCGCGTTGGGGATGCGGGGCTGGGACTCGGCCAGGGCGGCTTGGCTGGTCGAAACGGCCACCCCCATCACGGACGATCAGTTCGCTGGGAGCCGAGAAGCGGCCGCGGCCGCCGGGATAACTGTGGAGAGGCGCAACGACCAAGCCGACCTGGCGGCACTCCGCACGGGTACCGCCGCGGTGGGCATGCTCCTCGCCCTTGGCATCCTGGCCACGACCGTCGGACTGATCCGTAGCGAGTCAGCCGGTGACCTCCGCATCCTCACCGCCACAGGAGCCGGCTCGAGGATCCGCCGCAGACTCACCGCGGCCACGGCAGGTGGTCTCGCCGCCATGGGCGCCCTGCTCGGCGTCGGCGGCGCATACCTGGCGTTCTTGACATTTCACCTCGAGGATCTCGGCTCCCTCTCCCCGGTGCCGGTGGCCCATGTCGCCATGCTCGTGCTGGGAGTCCCGGTAGTTGCCGCTGGGGCCGAGTGGGTGTTGGCGGGGAAACAGCCCGATTCGATCACCCGACATCCGATCGAGTAGGCCGAACCGGTCGATCACTCCGTCTGCAGGATCTCGGGACGAACGGTGCGGATCATCTCCGCACTTATGGCGATGAAGGGCACGGTTACGAATGCGCCGACGATGCCACCGATGACGAACCCGGCGGTGATCCCGAAGAGTATCAGGAGCGGGTGCAGCGCCACGGCCCGTCCCAGGACCAGGGGAGCGATCAGGTCTCCCTCCAACTGCTGGACCACGATGACGACTACGGCCACGATCACCGCGTCGGTGAGGCCGTTGGTGGCCAGGGTGGTGAGGGCGATGACCGACCCGGAGACGATGGCACCGATCAGCGGGAAGAAGGCGCCGAGGAACATCAGGATGGCGAGTGGGATCACCAGGGGGACGTCGAGTATCAAGAGAGTGATGGCCACTGCGGTGCCATTGACCAGTCCGACCGCTGCGGTGCCGTAGAGGTAGCGCCGAAGCGTGACCCAGGCCGCCGCCCCGGCAACTGCCAGCCTCTCCCGGTCTCCGGCCGGAGTCTTCGACAGGAGCCAATGCCAGAAACGCTCCCCGTCCTTGACGATGAAGAAGGCGACCACGGCGGTGAGGAACAAGCCGGTGATCGCCTCGGTGGCGGTGCTGAAACCGCTGGTCACTTGTTGCCCCAGACCCCCTTCCCCGGTACCGCCGTTGGCGAACATCTGCTCCAGGAGGTCGGGGATGCTCTGCCCACCGAAGACCTGGACCGAAGCCAGCCATTCCTGGAGTTGCTCCCAGGCGTCGGTCAGGGCGGTCGACATCTCATCGGCCGAGCCCTGGATCTCGGCCACCAGGAACCATCCCAACAGGAACACGACGATGGCAAAGCCCAGGGCCACGATCCATGTGGCGAGAAGCCGTGGCAAGCCCCGGTTGTCGAGCCAACCCACGGCGGGGGTGCCAATGCTGGCGGCAAACGCACCCAACATCAGGGGGATCACCACCAGCTTCACCTGATAGAGAAGGAACACGACGACTGCGATCAGGGCCAGGACCCGCAGGATGTCCCATGAGGTCTGGCCCCAAACCCTCAGCCTGTGCCGTGGCGGCGGGACGGACCCGGTCACGCCGTCGGGTGGTCTCTGGTCACTCATTCAGCCACCCATCCAGACAAGGGGGGATCCCTTAGCTGGGCTCGGGGATGAAACAGGGAACTCCCGGATTGGCTGCCGCATTGGTCTTTGCTCAACTGAGGACATGGCTCACAGACACACTTCATTCTCGCAGGGGAGTCGGCCATGGTGATGCCACTGCTCTCGGTCACAGCCATCGGCGTCATCGTCGGGATGGTCGCGGGAGCGGCGACGGGGAAGATCGGGCGCCGCTCGATCGAAGGAGTGGTGGCCGCCTGGCTCGGGTTCCTCGCGGGTGCGATCCTGGGGATCCTGTTCGACATCCTCGCCGGCACCGGGTCGATGGTCGCCTGGCTCGGACATGCCGCCGCTCTGGCAGGCGCGGTGGCGACTTTCACGGTGGGGCCGTTTAGGCCGAGAACGAGCGTCTAGATCGACCCCGGCATCCTCGTCTTTCCCACCTACCGTTGAGGAGGTGCCTGACCAACCGTCCCAGCGGGTCGAGAAGGTGCGCGCGGCCGAATTGGCCGCGGCCCTCTCCCTGGCGACCGATCTGGGCATGGGTTTTCCCTTCGAGCACGGTCTCCACGCCACCCTGATGACGATGTGTCTCGCCGAGCTCCTCGAGGTGGACCAGGACACGGCGTGGGAGAGGTTCTATGCGTCCCTCCTGATGTACGCCGTGGGCGCGACGCGGGCGGGATCGCCGATGCCGGCGTCGCCGACCAAGTCGATTCAGACCGTGTGGACCGGGGTCGGGTCGGCATCGACGTGCGCGGTCGATGAATCTCGGGCGCGACGGGCAACCATCTCCCCGGTCAGCTCGCAGGCTGCGGCGAGGGTGTTGGTGATGGTCCCGTACTTGCGGATGTTGCGATGGAGCAGATCGACCCTCGCCTGTGGCTCGTCGGTGATGATCTCGATTCGGTAGCGCATCCGGGTCATCTGTGGCGGCGTCTCCCGGCGCTCTGCCTCCACGTCGATCGAGGCAGCCTCGTACTCAAAGGGAAGCAGTTCGGAGTATCGCTCGATGTTCTTGAGTAAACACGCGGCAAGCGAGGCGCAGAGCAGCTCGGCGGGTCCGGGGCGGAAGCCGTCGGAGACCGACCCGGTGTCGGCCTTGACAACGGTGGCTCCACAGTGAATGCGGCCATGCCCACCGGGACGGCTCACCCCACGGACGCGGTAGGCCGTCGTCTGGCGCGGATCCGGCGTCGGGCTCATGTCATCCTCGCGGCCAACCTCATGTGGTGCGGCCCTTCAATCCCCCGGTGAGCAGGGCGACGAGAAGAGCCTGTTCGGTGTGCATCCGGTTCTCGGCTTGGTCGCCGACGACCGAGTTCGGCCCGTCGAGGACGGCGGCGACGACCTCGTCACCCCGATGAGCGGGCAGACAGTGCATGAAGATCGCCGTCGGTGCCGCGACCGACATCAATTCCTCGTCGACTCGATACGGCGCCAGCAAGCGGCGTCGCCGCTCCTGCTCCTCGGGCGGGTCGCCCATGGAGAGCCACACGTCGGTGTAGACCACGTCGGCCTCCTTGACGGCTTCGAGTGGATCGACGACGACCGAGACCGAACCGCCGGTGCGTCCGGCTTCCTCCGTCGCCCCACCCACTATCCCGGCGTCAGGGGCGAGACCCGGCGGAGTCGCCGCCACGATGCTCATCCCGCTCAGGGCGGCGCCCTGGATCAGGCTGTGGCACACATTGTTTCCCGCTCCCACATAGGCCAGTCGCAGCCTCTCGAGACGCCCGAATCTCTCCTTGATGGTGAGGAGGTCGGCCAGTGCCTGACAGGGATGGTGCAGGTTGGTCAATGCGTTGATCACCGGGATCGAGGCTGCAGAGGCGAATCGGGTCACGTCGTCATGCTCGAAGGTGCGGATGACCGCGGCGGCGGCATACCGGGAGACGACCATGGCCGTGTCCTCGATGGTTTCGCCTCGATCCAGCTGGAGCTCCGCAGGCCCGAAGAACTCGGCTTCGCCACCGAGATGGGAGATGGCGGCGGCGAAGGAGACCCGTGTCCTCGTGGAGGGCTTGGAGAAGTAGCAGAAGACGATCTCGTCCTCGAGCAGCCCGTCCCGCAGATGGGGCAGCTCCCGCGCCTCGACGGCCAGATCGAAGAGATGGCCGAGATCGTCAGGGGTGAGATCCAGGACCTCGAGGTAATCCTTCATGTGGCCACCTCCGTATTTGGTGACACGTAGACCGTACGTCTGCCGCCCGGTCCGGGACCAGCATCGGAGTGCCCGCGAACAAGGGACCTAATGCTCTTGTCACCGTGGAGACGGGTCTGGACCATTGGGACAGGAGCAACATGAGAAACATCGTGATCATGGGTGCCGGTGGCCGCGACTTCCACGATTTCAACGTGGTCTTCCGCGACGATCCCGACACCAGGGTCGTCGCCTTCACCGCAGCCCAAATACCTGGAATAGGCGGGCGGGTCTATCCGCCTGAGCTCGCCGGTGCGTTGTATCCGGAAGGGATCCCGATCGTCGACGAGTCCGAGCTCCCCGATCTGATCGAGCGTGAGCACATCGATCAGGTGGTCCTTGCCTACTCCGACCTCTCCCACGCCGACGTGATGCACAAAGCCTCGCTGGTACTGGCCAGTGGGCCGGACTTCGCCCTCATCGGGCCGGCGCGGAGCATGCTGGTGAGCATCAAGCCGGTGGTGGCAGTCTGCGCGGTGAGGACCGGATGCGGCAAGAGCCAGACCAGCAGGTTGATAGGGCGGATTCTGGCGAGATCCGGGCTCAGGGTTTCGCTGATCAGACATCCGATGCCGTACGGGCACCTGGAGCGGATGAGGGTCCAGCGCTTCGAGACCCTGTCCGACATCGACGCTTCCAACCCGACCATCGAGGAGCGGGAGGAATACGAGGAGCCGGTTCGCGAGGGATTCCTGGTGTGGGCGGGCGTCGACTATGCCGAGATACTGCATGATGCCGAGCAGGAGTCCGATGTCATCGTCTGGGACGGCGGGAACAACGACTTTCCCTTCTATCGGCCCGATCTCTTCGTCACCGTGCTCGACCCTTTGCGCCCTGGCCACGAGCTGGAGTATCACCCCGGTGAGGTCAACCTGCGCATGGCCGACGTCGTGATCGTCAACAAGGTCGACGTGGCCAACCCCAATGACGTCGTACACACCATCGACAATGCCCGTGCCGTCAACCCTGAGGCCACCGTCGTTCAGACCGCATCCCCGGTGCATCTCGAGCCGGGCCCGGATCTCGCCGGCAAGAGGGTGCTGATCGTCGAGGACGGGCCCACCCTCACCCATGGCGGGATGCCCTTTGGGGCGGGCATGGTCGCTGCCCGGCAGGCCGGAGTGGGGTCGATCGTCGAGCCACGGCCCTACGCCGTCGGGTCGATAATCGACACCCTTCAGAAGTACCCGATGCTGGGTCCGGTGCTGCCGGCCATGGGATACGGGGAGGAGCAGCTCGCAGATCTGGAGGCGACGATCCGGGCCGTCCCCTGCGATGTCGTCGTCACCGGCACGCCCATGGACCTGACTCGCATCATCGAAATCGGCCATCCGGTTCGCCATGCGGCATACGAATCCGTCGAGGTCGGCGAGCCGCAACTGGAGAATCTCCTCGCCGGAGTGATCGAGGACGCTTGGGCACAGAGGCAATCGGCAGAATCGATCGAGATCGTTGCCGGCTGACGATGCTCCATGTCTCCGGGTGTCCCCTCGAGCATCGGGCTTGAATCGAGACAATGACGTCTGAGCGATCGACACGCTGGATGCTCGCGCTGGGTGCTCTCGGCCTGGCCGTGGGTGGCGTCCTGGCGCTTTCCGACCAGGACACCGCATCCGGGTTGGTGTTCATCGCGGTGGCGGTGGCTCCGGTCGTGCCACTCGCCCGGGAGATCTTCGACAAGCTGCGCCGACGTGAGCCCGGCGTAGACATCATCGCCGTGATCGCGGTGGCGGCTGCCCTCGCACTCGGCGAGCTCCTCACCGCGGCGATCATCGGGCTGATGCTCGCCACCGGGCGATTCCTCGAGGAGTATGCCGCGGGTCGCGCCGAGAGGGAGCTGACGGCCCTTCTCTCTCGAGCACCCCGGCAGGCGCACCGGGTGCGCGACGGAGAGATCGAACTGGTCGATGTCGGCGATGTAGGGCCGGGCGACCGATTGATGATCAAGGCAGGCGAGGTGGTCCCGGTCGACGGTGTCGTCCTCGGGGGCGCTGCCCTGGTCGACGAGTCGGCGTTGACCGGTGAGCCGCTCCCCACCGAGCGTCAACCCGGGGATCTGGTCAGTAGCGGCGCAGTGAATGCCGCAGATGTTTTCGAGATCCTCGCCACCGCAGACGCCGAGCACAGCACGTATTCCGGGATAATCAGACTGGTCCAGGAGGCGCGGAAGTCCCGGGCGCCGTCGGTTCGGCTGGCAGATCGCTGGGCCGGTTGGTTCGTGCCTGTCGCCCTCGGCACGGCGGCTCTGGCCTGGGCGGTCTCCGGGGATCCGGTGCGAGCTCTGGCGGTCCTGGTAGTAGCCACACCGTGCCCCCTCCTGCTCGCAGTCCCGATCGCGGTCGTGTCGGGCATCTCGCGGGCCGCTCGACGAGGCATTGTGTTCCGAGGTGGCGGCGCCCTGGAGACCCTGGCCCAGATCCGAAACCTCCTCATCGACAAGACAGGCACGGTCACGGTCGGACAGCCGACCCTGCGGACGATCGTCTCGTTCAATGACCACATCCCCGACGAGGAGATCCTCCGACTCGCCGCATCCGTCGACCAGACCTCGAACCATGTCCTGGCCCGGGCCATCGTCGACGCCGCCCGTCGCCGCCGGCTCGACCTCGAGATACCCCTGAACGTCGCCGAAGTCCCCGGGGCGGGGGTCTCGGCGAGTGTGAGCGCAAAGAGGGTCTCGGTGGGCAAGCTCGAGTGGATTCTCGACGGGCGACCCGAGCCGGCCGAGGTCGGCGACGCACGCCGCCGGCTCATGAGGTTCGCGCCCCTGTCGGTGTACGTCGCCGTAGGGGGAGAGCCGGTGGCCGCACTCACCTTTGACGACACCATCCGACCCGATGCGGCCAGCACCATCCGATCCCTCCGCCGGCTCGGGGTGGAGCGAATCGTCATGGCGACCGGCGATCACCCGGTCGCGGCTCGGTCGGTGGGGATGGCGATCGACGTCGACCTGATCCTGGCCCAATCGACTCCCCAGGAGAAGGTCGAAGCCCTGGAAGAGCTGCGCGGCCGGGGCATCACGGCCATGGTGGGCGACGGGATCAACGATGCCCCGGCCCTCGCCGCGGCCGACGTGGGGGTGGCGATGGGGGCGCGGGGGGCGACCGCCTCCTCCGAAGCGGCGGATGTGGTGTTGATCGTCGATCGTCTCCAGCGCTTGGTCGACGCGATCGGGATCGCCAAGAGATCGCGCAGCATCGCGGTGCAGAGCGTCGTGATCGGGATGAGTTTGTCGTTGGCAGCGATGGTGGCTGCCTCGTTCGGTCTGCTGGTCCCGATCGCAGGAGCGCTCCTCCAGGAGGCGATAGACGTCATCGCCATCACCAACGCCCTCCGGGCACTGGTCGGAAGGACGCCGTCTCAGAGCGGTCCCAAGCTTTCCCCCGAGCTTTCGGCTCATCTTCGCGAAGAGCACGAAGAGCTGATACCGAAGCTCGACTCGATTCGGGATGCGGCAGACCTCTTCGATATAAATGGGGCGTCTGAGACGTTGAGCTCGTTGACACGGGTGCGCTCTTTGTTGGTCGACGAGATACTTCCCCACGAGGCCGCGGACGAGAGGATCATCTACCCGCAGGTGTCAGCCGTGCTGCCAGGCGAGGATCCGATGGCGTTGATGAGCCGCACCCATCGTGAGATCTTCCATCTGGTCGACGTCTTCGAGCGACAGTTGGCAGCGATTCCCGAGAGCGGCCCCGACCCCGCCGACCTGTCCGAGCTGCGTCGGACGTTGTATAGCCTCCACGCCATCCTCCGTCTCCACTTCGACCAGGAGGAGGAGCTCTACTTCACCCTGCAGGACACCTGATTCGCCGGTGAGATGACCACCGCTACTCCCCGAGACCGAGGCGGGCCGGAAATGCCGCCGGGATGACGTCTTCGCCCGCCCTGTGGGTGCTCGTCTTGGTGGTGAGTGCGGTCGCACTCGTCTGGTTCGGAACCCGGCTGGCGCGTTCTGCCGACGAGATCGCAGAGCGGGCAGGACTGTCCCGGCTCTTCGTCGGGATGATCTTGGTCGCCGGCGCCACCTCACTACCCGAGATCGTCACCGATGTCAGTGCCTCGCTGGCCGGGGCACCGGACCTTGCCGTGGGTGACCTCTTCGGCAGCAGCATGGCCAACATGGCGATTCTGGCGGTGGTCGATCTCCTCCATCGCCGACGTGTCTGGGCGCGTGTCGAGATAGGGCATGCCCGGGTGGCATCGGTGGCCATTGCCTTGACCGCTTTCGCCGTCATCGGGATCCTGGTCAGCCCCAACGTCCGCATTGGATGGATCGGCATCGACACTCTCGCCATCGCCGCCGCCTACGTGTTCGCGGTGGCATGGATGCGACGTTCACCCGACAGTCGCTTCCTCGATGGTCAGGTGCTCCCGGTTCCGATCGGGTGGGGGGACAGACGGGAGCGAGGACTCCGTCCGGCGGTGACGAGGTTCAGTCTGTCGGCAGTTGGCATATTGGTGTCGGCTCCGTTTCTCGCCTACTCGGCACGGGAGATCGCTGCGGCGACCGGAGTGGGCGAGACCTTCGTCGGCACCACCCTGCTCGCACTCGCCACTTCCTTGCCCGAGCTGATCGCGGCCGTGGCGGCGGTCCGCATCGGTGCCCAGGATCTGGCGGTGGGCAACCTCTTCGGGAGCAACTGCTTCAATATGGCAGCCCTGCTCTTCGCAGATTTGGCGTACGTCCCAGGGCCCCTGTTGGGGGCCGTCCATCCCGGTCAGGCGGTGGCAGGGGTCAGTGCCGTGCTCCTCATGTCACTGGCGCTGGCCGCGATAGTGCACGGCACCGAGACCCGTGTTGCCCGACTCGAGCCCGATGCCATTCTCCTCCTGCTGGTGTACCTCGGTGGCCTGGGCGCGGTGTGGATGGTCAGCGTCTGATCACAGGAGGGCGCGGTCCGCCGGCCGGGGCGGCAATGTCATCTGTCGATCTCAGGCGGAGGCGTCCACGGCGACGGCTGCGACGCGGGATCGAGATAGGTCGGTATCTCCAGCCCGAACGTAGGTGTCAGTTGATCCCTGGGGCGGAGATACATCCTGGACCAGGCGTGCTCCGGGACCGTGACGTGCCAGATGACCCCCATCTCCCACTCCTCGGAGAAGAACAGGTAGTGCATCACCACCAGGATCTGGGGCTTGGTGATCGTCGGCGTCCATTCGGTATCGGTCGAAATGCCCAACTCCGGATACTCCTGCTCCAAGTGGTTCACGAATCGATCACGCAACTCGGTGGCCAGGGGGCCGATGTCATCGGGCCAGTCCACCACCTCGAGGTTCAGCGAGTGGGTCCTTTCGACGCTCCCGCTTTGCGCAGTCAGATCCACCGTGATGCTCCCGCCGACGCTCTCCGGCATGGCGACCACCGTTAACTCGGCGACATCACCGGGCTCGAGCGCGAGTTTCTGAGGCTCGACGTTGGCCGCGCCCGACACCGATGCCGAGACGACTATGGGTGCCTCGCCTCCAATCGAGGAAACCAGCACCACGAATAACTGCCCCGGTGTCACAGGGAAGAACTCGGTCGGTTCCACGATCAATTCGAAGGAGGCGCCTTGCCCCTGGTCCAGCGTGGTGGTCGTCATCTCATGACGCTCGCCGGCACAAGCCGTGGCCAACAGAGCCAGAGTCGCCGCCATGGCAAGCCGCCGTCGCATGACTCGACTGTTCCTCGGCCGGCAGCCGTTGACCAGGGTCGAACGTTGGTACCTGCTGGGCAGGATGAAAGTTGACCGGACAGGGGGATATCTGCTCTATCCGTGACCCGGGCCGGGGAGTAGACAAGAGATGAGCCAACGATGACAGCTTTCGGTCGGCGAGGGCAGGTTCGGCTCGCCCTCGCCGGGGACACCATGTTGGGCCGACAAGTGGGCGAGGCTTTGCTGCACCGGCCACCCGACGCCTTGTTCTCCGATGGCGTCGTCGCCGCATTGGGCGAGGCTGACCTCGTCATCCTCAATCTCGAGTGTTGTGTCTCCGCCAGGGGGGCGCGTTGGCCCGACCCGCTGAAGCCCTTCTTCTTCCGGGCCCCACCTCAGGCGGTGGGCGTGCTTTCTCACCTTGGTGTGGACTGTGTCACCCTGGCCAACAATCACGCCCTCGACTACGGCCCGGTTGCTCTGCTCGACACCCTCCTCCTTCTCTCCGAGGAGGGGATAATCGTGGCTGGTGCCGGGCCGAGTCTCGGGCAGGCCCGTCGCCCGGTGACTCTCGAGCACAACGGCTTTCGACTCCGCGTGGTCGCTCTGACCGATCACCCCCGCGAGTTCCAGGCAGGGCGCGATGAGCCGGGGGTCGCCTACGCCGACCTGGGGCAGGGCCTGCCCGGCTGGGTGTTCGATGCGATGGGCCACGACGGTGCCGACGCCGTCCTGGTCACGCCTCATTGGGGCCCCAATATGACGGCGCGCCCGGTGTCGAGGGTGAGAGAGGCGGCGAAGTCCCTGCTACAGGGCGGGGCGACGCTGGTCGCAGGTCACTCTGCTCACGTGTTCCACGGCGTGGCCGACCGGGTCATCTACGACATGGGCGATTTCATAGACGACTACGCCGTGGATCCTGCGCTGCGCAACGATCTGGGTCTGCTGTTCCTGGTGGACCTCACCTCGGAGGGTCCCGTCCGGCTCGAAGCGGTCCCCTTGTTCCTCGACTTCTGTCACACCAGACTGGCCAGACCCGATGAGGCGGCGTGGATCTCCAGGAGATTCGTCTCTGCCTGCGCCGAGATGGGCACCGAGGTGGAGATCGTCGGGGATCGGCTCGTGATCGAGTGGCCCGACCCGGGTGGGGGGGCCGACTACCCGGCTCGACCCTCGACGGCGCCTAAACCGCGGCCAGGCCCCTAGGGTCCGCAGTCGCCCCGGCCCGCTCACCGGCCGGTTCCGGGCTGTGCGTGACCAGGTAAGCGACTGCGCCGGCGATGGTAAGGAACTCGGACACGTCGCGTTGGGGGATGTCGACCCTGGTTTCCTCGTTGATGCCGACCATCCAGTTGAGATAGTCCATCGAGTCGAGGTCGAGTTGCTCGGTCAAGTCGTGATCGTCGTCGACGGTCGACTCGTCGACCTCGGGTGCGATGTCGGCGAGGACGTCGAAGATGACTCTTCTTGCCTGTTCCGGTGTCATAGTGACTGCGGCTCCTGTAGTAGTCGGTCGATGGTTGCGAGAAAGAGCCCTCCCCGGTGGCCGTCGGTGACTCGATGATCCGCGGAGAGGGTGGCGTGGATCACGGGGTGGACCACCGGCGACCCGTCCACGGCGACCACTGTGTCGACCACCTTGCCCAAACCGACCATGGCCACCTGAGGCGGGATGATCACCGGGAATGCGGTCTCCACGCCCCGGTCCCCGAGATTGGTGACCGTCATCGTGGGATCAGACATCTCTGAGCTGCGCAGCCTCCAGGATCGTGCCCGGTTCACCAGGTCGCGGAGATGGGCCATCATCTCCGCCAGATCGAGTTGATCGGCATCGTGAATGGCCGGTGCCACCAACCCGCCTTCCCTGATGGATACAGCGACTCCCAGGTGGATCGAAGATGAGGGCCTGAAGCCGTCGTCGATCCAGTGCCCGTTCAGGTCGGGGATCTCCCGCAGGCCGAGCGCGGTGGCCTTGAGGAGCAAGGCGGCGGGGAGAATCCGCTCCGCAACCGAGCGTTCCGCGTTCTGGATCTCGAGCCAGCGCAGTGCCTCATCGAGGTCGATGTGTGTCGCCAGGTAGTAGTGGGGTATCTCCCGCTTGGAGTGGGCCATGGAGCGGGCGATGGCTCGACGCATCGCCGCGACCTTGCCCTCCGGCTCCGGGGAGGGCATGGGCTGAGCCTCGACATCGGCTGCGGTGACCATTCCGCCGGGCCCGGTGGCGGCCATTTCGCCCAGGTCGAGCCCGAGGCGATCGGCCAGGAACCGGGCGCGCGGTGATGCCTTGACCCGCTGCTCCCCGCTGATGGGGATGGCCGTCGGCGGCTTACCGGCAGGCGCAGCGGCGGCGCGCACGTCGCTACGAGTGATCGTGCCGCCCTCGCCCGTCCCCTGCAAGGTGGACAGATCCACGCCGAGCTCATGGGCCAGGTGCCGGATCGGCGGCGCCGGCTCCGGGCGACGAGCCGGAGGCCGGGCCGGCAACGGCTTCTGCGCCGGGCTCGTCGGAATCTCGACCGGCCCGGGCGTGTCGGCGGGCTTCACGGATCGGATCCGGGCAAGGGGGGTACCCACCGCCAGCCACTCCGGCCCCGGCTGTACCAGAAGCTCCTCGATCACTCCCTCGTCCCAGCATTCCACCTCGAGCACGGCCTTCTCCGTCTCCACCTCCGCGATGATCTGGCCCTTGTGCACCGGATCACCGGGCCCGACCAGCCACATGTTGAGCTTGGCCCGGTCCATGTCGGCACCGAGCGAGGGAAGGAGAAAGTCGATCATCGACCGACCAGCTCTCGCGCCGCGGCCACTATCCCGGCCGGCTGGGGGAGGGCTGCCTCCTCCATGTGCCGGGCGTAGGGGATGGGCACTTCCACCGAGCACACCCTGCGGATGGGGCCATCCAGCTCCCAGATCGCTCCCTCGGCGATCGATGCGGCGATCTCGGCGGAGATCCCGGCCGTCTTCCAGCCTTCGTCGACGATCACGATGCGATGGGTCGACGCCGCTGTGGCCAGGATCGCCTCGGTGTCGAGAGGGCGAAGCGACCTCAAGTCGAGCACCTGGGCCGATATGCCCTCGTCGGCGAGCTCGGCGGCTGCGATCAGCGTCTTGGGGAGGCTCCCCCCGTAGGTGATCAGGCCGACGTCGGAGCCGGGGCGTCGCACCACCGCCCTGTCCAGGTCGACCGGGGCCCCGTCCTCGGGGAGGTCGCCTTCGGAGTTGTAGAGAGCGGCATGCTCGAAGATGATCACCGGATCCGGGTCCTCGAGCGCGGTGGGCAGCATCCACCGGGCGTCTTCGACCGTGGCCGGGGTCACCACCTTCAGCCCGGGGACGTGGGCGTACCAGCCCTCCAGCGAGTGGGAGTGCTGGGCCGCCAACTGGCGGCCGGCGCCTGTCGTCATGCGAATGACGACGGGCACGTTGAACTGGCCCCCCGACATGTGCAGGTAAAGGGCAGCAGTGTTCACGATCTGATCCAGGGCGAGGAGGGAGAAGTTGACCGTCATCACCTCGACGATGGGACGCATGCCGGCCAGGGCCGCTCCGATCCCTGCACCCACGAAAGCCGACTCCGAGAGCGGCGTGTCCCGGATCCTCTCCGGACCGAACTCCTCGAGCAGACCTTTTGACACCGCGTAGCAGCCGCCGTAGCGGCCTACGTCCTCGCCCATGAGAAAGACCCGATCGTCGTGCTCCATGGATTCACGAATCGCCTCACGCATCGCTTCCCGGTAGGTGATGGTCCTGGTCGGTGTGGCGAGGCTTGTCATGAGGGGATGACCTCCGAATAGACGAATCTGGTCAGCTCTTCCACCGGCTCCCAGCTGCCGGCCTCGGCGAATTCCACCGCTCTTTCGACTTCCTCGGCGACATCTTTCTCTATGCCGGCCCAGTCGTCCTCGGTGAGAGCGTCGTCGGCGACGAGCTGTCTTCTGAGCAGCTCGATCGGATCCCTCTCCTTCCAGATCTCGACCTCCTCCTTCGACCGGTACAACTCGGGGTCGAACATGGAGTGGGCGCGGAATCGGAAGGTGCGCAGCTCGAGGAAGTGGGGGCCTCCACCGGATCGAACCGACTCGATGGCCTTGCTGGCGGCTTTCTCGACGGCGAGGACATCCATTCCGTCCACTTCCCACGCCGGCATCTCGTAGCTGGCCGCTTTCAGGGTGAGCCGGGTCTGGGACTCAGAACGCTCCAGCGCGGTCCCCATGGCGTAGAGGTTGTTCTCACAGCAGAAAAGGACCGGGAGGTCCCACAGCGCGGCCAGGTTCATCGACTCGTGAAACTCGCCTTCGGCCACCGCTCCCTCCCCGAAGAAGACTGCGGTGACCCGAGGCCGATCGCGGAGACGGTCTGCCAGCGCCAAGCCGACGGCTAGGGGAAGACCCCCGCCGACGATGGCATTCCCCCCGTAGAAGCGCATCGACGCGTCGAACAGGTGCATCGAGCCACCCCGCCCCCGGCTGCAGCCTTCCATCCTGCCGTACATCTCGGCCATCACCGCGCCTGGGTCCATGCCCCGCGCCAGGGCATGGCCGTGCTCCCGATAGGTGGCGACCACGGCATCGTCGGGCTGGAGCGAGCCGATGACACCGACGGCGACCGCCTCCTCACCGATGTAGAGATGGAGGAAACCGCGGATCTTCTCCGCCTGGTAGAGCTGAGCGCATCTCTCTTCGAACCGCCTTATCCGCAGCATCTGCCGGAGGAGGTCGAGATGGTGGGAGTCGCTCATTCTGTCTCCTGTCCTTCCAGGGTGGAGAGGTCACCGGTGGGAAGTCCCAGCTCCCAGGCCTTGAGCAGCCGTCTCATGATCTTTCCCGATCGGGTGTGGGGCAGATCGGGCTCGAAGTCGATCTCGCGGGGGGCGACGGAAGCACCGAGCTTGACCCGGCCCCAGCCCAGGAGCTCCTTGGACAGCTCCTCGGACCAGGTGAAGCCGGGATTGAGGGAGACAAACGCCTTCACCACCTCGCCCGCAACCTCGTCGGGCTTCCCGATCACGCCGGCCTCGGCGACAGCAGGGTGCTCCATCATCGCCGACTCCACCTCGAAGGGGCCGATGAGGTGGCCCGCCGACTTGATGACGTCGTCGCCGCGGCCCACGAACCAGAAGTAGCCGTCGTCATCCCTCTCCGCCAGGTCCCCGGTCCGGTACCACCCGCCGACGAAGCTCTTCTCGTATCGCTCCTCCATACCGAGATAGCCCCGGAACATCGACGGCCATCCCGGTCGCAGGGCGAGCTCTCCCTCCGTCAGAGGTTCAGATTCCTCCTCGGCCGTCCCGTCGGGGTTGAGCCGGATCGACCCGGTCTCCGTTCGCCGCAGGATGGTGGCTTCGACACCCGGGAGAGGGCGTCCCATCGACCCGGGCCGGATCTCCTCGGCGGCATAGTTGGCCACCATGATCCCTCCGGTCTCGGTCTGCCACCAGTTGTCGTGGATGGGTAGCCCCAGGGCGTCGACCCCCCAGATCACGGCCTCGGGGTTGAGCGGCTCGCCGACGCTGGCCACGAAGCGGAGTGAGGAGAGATCGGATTCCTGAGCCAGCTCCCGCCCCGCCTTCATCATCATCCGCACCGCGGTGGGTGCGGTGTACCAGACACTGACCTTCTGCTCTTCGATGGTCCGGTACCAACGCTCGGCGTCGAACTCGCCCTCGTCGACGATCGAGGTCACGCCATGGGTCAGAGGGGCGATGATCCCGTACGAGGTTCCCGTCACCCACCCTGGATCGGCGGTGCACCAGTAGATGTCCCCGGGATGGAGATCGAGGGCATAGAGCGCCGACACGTAGTGGTGGAGGACGGCGCGGTGGACGTGGACGGCTCCCTTCGGTGCTCCCGTCGTCCCGCTGGTGAAGTGGAGCAGCGCCATGTCCTCGCCGTCCATTGGCTCGGCGGGGAAGCCGGGGTCTCCGGTCTTGAGCATGGCATCGAACGAGATGGTGCCCTCGACGGCACCTCCGACGACGATGATGTGCTCCAGCCAGGGCATCTGGTCCCGGATCGCCGCCACCTTCCGCTTGTACAGCGTCTCCGTGGTCACCAGGACCCGTCCCTCACCCATGGTGAGCCGGGTCTGGATCGGCTCCGGGCCGAACGCCGAGAACAAGGGTGCGGCCACACTTCCGTTCTTCAGGGCGCCAAGAGTGGCGATATACAGCTCGGGGATGCGCGAGGACAGGGTGAAGACACGGTCTCCCTTGCCCACCCCCAGGTTGCGCAGCCCGGAGGCGAACCTGGACGTGGCCTCGGCGAGCTCGGCATACGTGTAGTCCTCGACGTCACCGTGGCGACCCAACCAGCGGATGGCGACCCGATGTCCGGTATCGCCGTCGGCGTGGCGGTCGATGGCCTCGTGGGCGATGTTCATCTTCCCGCCGGGCAGACCGGTCAGGAACGACTCCGCCTCATCCCAGGTGAATCCGGCTCGGCCTCGAACGTAGTCCGGCAGGTTGGGGGGCAGGCGAAACGGGCCCGTCTTCTCGATGGGTGGGTAGGGAGTTTCCATGGCGCTTACAACTCTCCGGCGAAGCCCCCTGGCTGGCTAGGGGCGAAATGCCTGTCATCGGTCCCGACTTGGGGCCGATTGCGAAGGGACCGGCAGAGCCGATTAGTGACTTTGTGCCCTTCACGTCTCGAACTCTCCCGGCGATGCTCGGAGATGACGACAAGAGAGAGGTTCGCATGCAGTCCGAGCCCGTGTACGTGAGGTGGTTCGGCGACCTGGGTGTGGCCGATGTCGCCGAAGTGGGAGGGAAGAACGCCTCCCTCGGCGAGTTGTTCCGTGAGCTGAACCCGCTCGGTGTCAAGGTCCCCAACGGGTTCGCGATCACCGCGGCCGCCTACCGCGACACCCTGACCGGATCCGGGACCTGGCAGGGCCTCGGCGAAATCCTTCATGACATCGACAAGACCGATGTGGACGATCTGGCGCGCCGCGCCCGCCGCGCCCGGGAGTTGGTCTACGGGTCACCGCTCTCCGACGGATTGCGGGATCAGATCGTCACCTCGTACCAACAGCTGGTCGACGAGTACGGCCCCGAGTTGAGCGTCGCGGTCAGATCCTCGGCCACCGCCGAGGACCTCCCCACGGCGAGCTTTGCCGGCCAACACGAGACCTTCCTCAACGTCCATGGCGCCGAGAGGGTGGTGGAGGCGTGCCGTCGCTGTTTCGCCTCGTTGTTCACCGATCGGGCCATCTCTTATCGGATCGACAAGGGGTTCGACCACCTGAGCATCGCTCTCTCGGTCGGGGTGATGAAGATGGTGCGCTCCGATCTCGCCGCCAGCGGTGTTCTCTTCACTCTGGACACCGATTCCGGTTTCAGGGACGTGGTCTTCATCACCGGGTCCTACGGTTTGGGGGAGAACGTGGTGCAAGGGGCGGTCGATCCCGACGAGTTCTACGTGCACAAGCCCACCTTCGAGCTGGGCCATCGAACCGTCCTGAAGAGGAGGCTGGGTCGCAAGCAGGTGCGCATGGTCTACGCCCAGGGAAGAGGCGGGCAGAACACGGCCAATCTGCCGACGCCTGAAGCCGATCGTGGTCGGTTCTGCCTGAGCGACGACGAGGTCCTCACCCTGGCCGGCTACGGCATCGAGGTGGAGCGTCACTACAGCAAACGAGCAGGTCATCCGATGCCCATGGACATCGAATGGGCCAAGGATGGTCTCGACGGGCAGCTCTACCTTGTCCAGGCTCGACCCGAGACCGTCGCCTCGCAGAAGATCTCGGCGGTGATGCGCACCTACCGGGTCCATCCGGACGCCCCACCACTGGTCGAAGGGGGCGCGGTGGGCAACGCCGTGGCCTTTGGGCCGATCCGTGTGGTCCAAGGCTCCAAGGATCTGGCCCAGTTCCGTCCCGGCGAGGTCCTCGTGGCCGACATCACGACACCCGACTGGGAGCCGGTCATGAAGACGGCGTCGGCGATCGTGACCAATCGGGGTGGGCGCACCTGTCACGCCGCCATCGTGGCTCGCGAGCTCGGCATCCCGGCAGTGGTGGGGACCGAGACCGGCACCGAGAGTCTCGAGGACGAGGCGATCGTCACGGTGTCGTGCGCCGAGGGTGAGGTGGGTTACGTATACCGGGGCGAAGTGCCGGTCGAGATCGACGAGTTCGACCTGACCGAGGTGCCCGAGACGAACACCGAGTTGATGCTCAACCTGGGCAATCCCGACCTCGCCTTCCAGACCTCGCTCCTTCCCGTCGGCGGAGTCGGCCTGGCCCGGATGGAGTTCATCATCTCGGAGTCCATCCGTGCCCACCCGATGGCTCTCCTCTACCCCGATCGAGTCGAGGATCCTGCCCAACGCCAGACCATCCTCGAGATGATCGGCGACTACCGCAACGGATCCGAGTACTTCGTCGAGCGGCTCTCGGAAGGGGTGGGGACCATAGCTGCCGCCTTCTATCCGAGACCGGTCATCGTCCGGATGTCCGACTTCAAGACCAACGAGTACGCCAGCCTGATCGGGGGTAGCGGATTCGAGCCGGTCGAGGCCAATCCAATGATCGGGTTTCGTGGTGCATCCAGATATGCCCATCCTGCCTATGAGGAGGGATTTGCCCTCGAGTGCGCCGCCATGCGAAGGGCCCGTGACGAGATGGGTCTCACCAACATCAAGTTGATGATCCCGTTCTGCCGCCGGGTGGAGGAAGGTCGGCGCGTGCTCGAGGTCATGGCCGAAAACGGGTTGCGGCGAGGGGAGAACGGCCTCGAGGTCTACGTCATGTGTGAGATACCCAACAACGTGGTCCAGGTCGACGCCTTCGCCGAGATCTTCGACGGCTTCTCCATCGGCTCCAACGATCTCACCCAGTTAGTGCTCGGTGTGGATCGCGACTCCGAGATGGTGGCCTTCGACTTCGACGAACGCGACGAGGGCGTCATGGAGATGATCCGACAGGCAGTGACCGGGGCCCATCGCCACCAGCGGCACGTCGGGATCTGCGGCCAGGCACCCTCGGACTTTCCCGATGTCGCACGCCGTCTGGTCGACTTCGGGATCGACTCGATCAGCCTCAATCCCGACACTGTGCTCCACACCGCGAGTGTGGTGGCCGATGCCGAGCGACTCCGTGCCGAAACCAACGGCCTATCCCGATCGGCGGAGGTCGCTGCCGTCATCTGAGGCAGGTCAACCCATCCAGAATCCCTTGCGATGCGTGATCCCGAGCAGCTTGTTGCAGCTGGGACAGGCATAGAGGTACCGCTTCCCGAACCCGGTCGTCCGACTGCCGACGACTTCCAGCCTCCTGGTGTGGATCAGGTTCAAGACGCCGTTGCAGTGCGGGCAATGAGGAACTAGAGCCTGCTGCTCCGCGGCGATCACATCGGTCGATCCCGGTCTACCCGTGGTCATGTGGCCTCCTTCTCACAGCCATGGATAGCTCATCTCGGATGAGGCTGGTAGGGCAGGAAGTCACCTCCACCGAGTGCCCAGGGCGCGCCCGCATCGTTCCGAGGTGACGCCTGTAGCCTGACCGGTGCGGGCTCGCCCGCGGTCAGTGACGGAGGCATGTTGGGAAACGACTTTCGGATCGGACGTGTCCTCGGTATCGAGATCCGGGTCGATGCCTCCTGGCTGGTGTTGGCTTTCCTGGTCGGTTGGTCCTTCTTCGCCCAGTTCACCTTCCGCTTCCCCCAGCTCTCGGGGGCGGGGCGGGTTGTCCTCGCCGCGGGCACGGCCGCGGTGTTCTTCGCATCTGTCCTGGTTCATGAGCTGAGCCACTCCGTGATGGCCCGCCGTCTCGGCATCCCAGTTGAGGGGATCACGCTCTTCCTCTTCGGCGGAGTGACCAAGACACGTATGGAGGCGCGTCAACCACGCGACGAGTTCCTGGTGGCAGTAGTCGGGCCTTTGACCAGCTTCGCCATCGCCGGTGTCATGTGGGCGCTGGTCAACCTGACCGGGGAGGCGCTGTCGGATCCAATCAGCTACGCCTGCGGCTACCTGGGCTGGGTCAACCTGGCGCTCGGGGCATTCAACCTGCTTCCCGGATATCCCCTCGACGGCGGGCGGGTGTTGCGGGCGTTCCTGTGGAGAGCCAGCGGCAACCCGGCTCGGGCCACCAGGGGGGCTGCCACCGGCGGGAAGATCGTCGGGGGGTTGCTGGCGGGCTTCGGTCTGCTCACCGTCTTCACGGGCGATCTGGGCGGGCTGTGGATGGCAGCCATCGGATGGTTCCTCTACCAGGCTGCTGCCCAGGCGGACCAGGAAGTTGTCGTCCGCAGACTCCTGAACCAGGTCCGGGCCCGGGACATCATGTCACCGGAGCTGGTCACAATCCCGGCCGACATGTCCATCGCCCAGGCAGTCGACGAGTACTTCCTTCGCTACGACCATTCCGCATTCCCTGTCGACGGGGAACGTGCCGGGCTGATCACGCTGAGGGCAATCAGACAGCTCCCGCGGGATCAATGGGAGATTCGCCAGGTGTGGACACTGACGACACCTTTGGAGGAGGCCTGCGTGGTGGCCGCCGACACGCCGATGGACCAGGTCATGGAGAGTCTTCGCGACCAGGAGGCCGATCGGGTCCTGGTCGTCGACGAGGGCCAGATCCTGGGAATCATCACGCCCCGCGACATCGCACGGTGGGTGCGTCGTTCCGAAGAGCTGGGACTGACCAGGGCCCCGACCTAGACCGAGACCCCCAACAGTGGGCATTCGGGACGGGTCGACCTGCTACAACCAAGACACCTGCCCAAGGACGTTTGTATGCAAGAGGTTCTTCCCCAGCTGGGGCTGATCGCCGCCCTGGTGTTGCTGAATGGCCTGTTCGCAGGCAGTGAGATAGCCCTCATATCACTCAGGGACGGCCAGCTGTCGCGTCTAGCTGCCCGAAGCGAGACCGGACGCAAGCTGGCGGGCCTGGCCCGGGACCCCAACCGGTTCCTGGCCACCATCCAGGTGGGGATAACGCTGGCCGGATTCCTCGCCTCGGCGGTGGCGGCGGTGTCGCTCGCCGAGCCCTTGGTTGGGCCCTTGGGGTTCCTGGGAGGGAGCGCGAGAGCTGTGGCGATCCTGTTGGTGACGTTGCTGCTCACCTTCCTGACGCTCGTCCTCGGGGAGCTGGTTCCCAAGCGCATGGCGATGCAGAGCCCGGAGCGGTGGGGAATCCTGGCTGCCAGACCGTTGTCCTGGCTCGCCCGGGTGGCGCGTCCGGTGGTATGGCTGCTCGGGGTCAGCACCGACCTGATCGTCCGTCTCTTGGGCGGCGATCCTGGACGTCATCGCGTCGAGGTGACAGAACAGGAATTGGCCGACCTGGTGGCGAGCCAGACGACCTTCAGCCGGGAACAAAGGAGGATCATCTCCGGCGCCTTCGAGATCGGGGACCGGCTGATCCGGCAGGTGCTGGTGCCACGGAGCCGGGTCTTCTCTCTTGGTGCCGATGACTCGGGCAAGGGGGCGGCGGCTCGCCTCATAGAGCATGGCTATTCACGGGCCCCGGTGATCCGGGGCGACCTCGACGACGTCGTGGGCGTGGTCTCGCTGCGCGACCTGGTCGCCCATCCCGACCGGGCATTGGAGGACGTGGCGCGACCGGCGGTGTTCTTACCCGAGTCGCTCCTGGTCATCGACGCCTTGCGGCGAATGCAGAGCGAACGTGAGCAGCTCGCGTTGGTTGTCGACGAGCATGGCGGGGTCGAGGGGATCGTGACCGTGGAAGACCTCGTCGAGGAGCTGGTGGGGGAGATCTACGACGAGGCGGATCGTGACGTCAAGGCCGTCGAGAGGCTCCCTGACGGTTCGCTCATGTTGAACGGCAACTTCCCCATCCACGACTTGGCAGACATCGACGTCTACCTGCCTGAAGGCGACTACACGACCGTCGCCGGATTGTTCGTCGATCGGCTGGGGCGCATCCCCAAGCGTCCCGGCGACACCGTCGAGGTGGAGGGGTGGATCCTGGAGTCGATCGAGGTGAGGAAGCGGGCGGTGAGACGTCTTCGTCTGCGCCGGGCCGACCAGGCGTGACTCGAGACCACGTCAGCCTTTGACCACCCCCACCGGACGGAGCCGGGCCACCTTGGCGGCGAGGCCGGCCCCGGCGCACACGTCGGCTACCTCGTCGACGTCCTTGTAGGCATAGGGCGCCTCCTCGGAGAGCAACGCCACCGATCCCGGCCGGACCGATATGCCCGCCGTCTCGAGATGGTCGCGCACCATGCGCCCCGACTGGCGCTGCTTCGCCTTCTTGCGGCTCATCACCCGCCCCGCACCGTGGGCCGCTGAGGAGAAGGCCGGATTGTCAGCCACGCCACGGAGAACCCAGGAGGCGGTGCCCATCGATCCGGGCACCAGGACAGGCTGACCGCCAGACCGGATCTCCTCGGGCAGCTCGGGGTGCCCGGGGCCGAAGGCCCGGGTCGCCCCCTTGCGATGGACGCAGAGCTCGACCTCGCGACCGTCCACCCCGTGTGTCTCGATCTTGGCGAGGTTGTGGGCCACGTCGTAGACCAGATCCATCCCGGTCTCCTCGACGGTGATGCCCAGGGCTTCGGCGAACGCCTCCCGAACGGCGTGGGCGAGGACATGGCGGTTGGCCCAGGCGAAGTTGGCCGAGGCGGCCATCGCCGCCAGATACTCCCGGCCCTCGCCGGACTCGACCGGCACACAGGCCAGCTGACGGTCGGGAACGGTTATCCCGTGGCGGCTCATCGCCGCCCCCATCAGCCGGAGCTGGTCGGTGCAGGTTTGGTGACCCAGCCCGCGTGAGCCGCAATGCAACATCACTACGAGCATCTCCTCGGCGAGGCCGAAGAGCCCGGCTGCACCTGGGTCGACGAGCCGGTCGACCACCTGTATCTCGAGAAAGTGGTTCCCGGCTCCGAGCGAGCCCAGCTGGGCGCGCCCCCGGGCGACGGCATGCTCGCTCACCGCGGAAGGGTCGGCGCCGCTCGAGACTCCCTGCTCCTCACATCGTTCCAGGTCGCCGGGCCAGCCGTATCCCGCCTCCAACGCGGCGGCGGCTCCTCGCGACAGGACCCCGGGGACAAGACCGCCCGGAGCGATCGATCCCCGGCCAATCCCGCGCGGAATCCGCCGGTCGAGCTGTTCCATGATCGCTTCGCGATGCGCTTCGAAGTCGTCTTCGGTGAAGTTGGAGGCGAGGAGCCGCACCCCACAACAGATGTCGAAGCCGACGCCGCCAGGGGAAACGACGCCTCCGGCGGCGACATCGGTGGCCGCCACGCCTCCGATGGGAAAACCGTACCCCCAGTGAATGTCGGGCATGGCGAAGGCGGCTTTCCTGATCCCGGGAAGGTATGCCACGTTGCACACCTGCTCAGCTGCCCGCTCTTCCCGGACCAGCGTCATCAGCGCCTCCGAGGCGAAGATGATCCCGGGCACGGCCATGCCGCCGGTGGCAGGAATCTCCCAGGTCATTTTCGAGATGCGTCGATACTCCACGATCCCACTCTGCCTGATTACGGGACGCCGGCCCAGGGCCGAACGTCAGACATCGAAGTAGACCCGGCCGTACCACTGGCTCTCCCGCTGCTCGACGACCAGGTCGTGGTAGGTCACGGCCTTGATCGGCGGGCCGGTCGGCTCGACCTCGTGGACCGGGATTCCTGCGGTCTCCACTGTCGCCGCGGGCACACCGGGTTCCAGGGTCACCCGGAACTGGCAGAAGAGGAGATCTTCGGTCTCGGAGCGAAAGAGCAGCTCGGACAGGATGTCCACGACCAGGTCCTCGATGGTGGGGGCGTCGACCCTCAAAGTCAGTCGTCGCCGGTCGGCAGAGGGGTCGCATCGGGCCATCAGCTCGAACATCCCCTGGGAGAGCACCTCGATCAGCTCGGCCAGCGTGTGGCCGGTGGCCTCGATCCCGGTGTCGGCGGTATGTGAGAGCACCCGGTAGGTCATGTCGTCGATTCTGCCAGTGGTTGGCGGTGGATCGCCTCTCAACCGGGGTCCTGACCACCGGGAGCAGAGATGCCCTGGCCACCCATCGGGCGCAACCCGAGCGCATCGGGCCTCTCCTCGGCGGCACGGGCCGGGTCTGCCCCGCCCAAAGGACAGCGTCGTCCCGGATGGAAGGTGCCACACGCACAGTGCGAGTAGGTGAAGTCGACCAACTCGTCGATCCAGGCCAAGGCGACGGCCACCGTCGTATCTGCCGCCCCGTAGTAGACACGCACCCGGCCGTCTTGTTGCGCCACCCATCCCGTGGGGAAGACCACGCCGGGCACGTCTCCTTGGAGCTCGTAGGGCGCTTCGGGGCCGAACACCCACTCATCACTTCGGCCCAAGACGATGCTGGGCTCTTCGAGGTCGAGGAGGGCGAGCCCTGCCCGGTACAAGGAGCCGGCCGCGGTCGCCTTGACCCCATGGAACAGGACCAACCATCCCGACGCGGTCTCGAGAGGGGGCGGTCCCACCCCGACCTTCTCCCGATCCCAGCTGCCGGTGCGCCTGGGCTCGATCACGATCCGGTGGTCACCCCAGTGGACCAGGTCGGGGCTGAAGGAGAGCCAGATGTTGGGGGCTTCACCATGTGCTCCGGAGGAGACGGGCCGGTGGAGGAGGGCGTGGCGGCCTCCGAAGCGTCGGCCGAAGAGACCGGCATCCTTGTCTTCGGGCGGTGCGACCACAGAGCAGAGCACGTAGGACCGGAAGTCCGGAGTGCGGGCAAGTATGACGAGGGGGCCGCTGGGGGAGAAGCCTGTGTAGGAGATGAAGTACTCGTCGCCCAACCGGGTGATCCGCGGATCTTCCGCCCCCCATCGGTCCTCGTAGCGACCACGCATCGGGGTTATCAGCGGCCTGTCCTCGATCTGCCACCCGGTGAGCCCGTCCGAGCTGCGAGCGACGGTGAGATGGGACACGCCGGAGCGGTCCTCGACCCGAACCAGCAGGATCGTCTCCCCGTCGGGGCCGAGCGTGGCGCCCGGGTTGAAGACGGCATTGACGGTGTAGGGCCAGTCCTCCGGGGTCAGGATCGGATTCGTGGACTCGCGCAGGAAGAGCTGGCCTTGGCGAGGATGCCTTCGATCCACGATCTACTCCTTTCGCTGCTTGGTCACGCTCACGCCACGCCGGCGTGGGAGGCGGCGGAGATCGCATGATTGGCCGCCACCTCGCACCGTCGCGCCACCGACGACCATCTCAGGTCGGGAGCGATCCGGCGTGCCGCCATCGCCGCCGCTCGCATCGCGCGCGGACGGGTGAGCAAGCTCTCCAGTGCCGCCGCCATCGCCTTCGGATTCCGGTGGGGGACCACCCGCCCCGCACCTTCCGACAGCAACTCGATGGCGTGTGGGAACGCCGTTGCCACCACGGGCAGGCCCGCCGCCAATGCCTCCACCAGGACGCCCGAGGTGACCTGGACCCTGGAGTCGTAGGGGAGGAGGACGACGTCGATTGCTTCCATCATCTCGGCCAGCCGGTCGGAGGGCAGATAGGCAGCGGACATGGTCAACATGTCGCTCACACCCAGATCCGACGCCAGAGTCTGCAGATAGTGGCGGTAGGCCTCACCCTCGGTGGCCAACACGTTGGGGTGGGTAGCCCCTTGGATGTGGTATCGGAGTGGCCGGAGATGGGTGAGGTGAGTCAAGGCCCGGATTCCCCATTCGATTCCCTTGCCCGGCCCGAGCAGACCCCAGGTGGCCACAATGGGATGTCGATCCCGGTCGTGGGACCCGATCCGCCGATACACGTGTGCGCCGTGCTGGATGACGGAAACCTTCCCGGGGTCGACCTCATGGGTGCTGAGCAGCCTCTCCCGGGCTGCCTGCGACATGACGACGACAAGCTGGGAGCGGGAAGAGAGCTCTTCGATGATCTTCCTCTCCATCCGAATCGGCTCGAGCAAAACCGTGTGAAGTGTGGAAACAACAGGCTTCTCCAGGGCCTCGCACAGGTCGAGCAGCTGCGCGCCCCGCCCCGGTCCGAAGATCCCGAACTCGTGCTGGACCCAGACCAGGTCGACGTCCGCCGCGGCGCGGGCGACCTGTGCGGGCCAGAGGGGTGATTGGGTTGACACCTCGACCACGAGCTCAGGATCCAACGAGATCGAGTCGTCGGTGTCCCCCCGGACCCGAGCGACGGCCAGTCCTCGGTCACTCCCCCTCACCTGGGCCATTGCCTGCAACAGCGACTGGGTGAAGGTGGCTATCCCGCATTGCGTCGGTGGATACGTGCTGACGAAGAGGATGCGGGGGTGGGGCATCGTTTCCTCGGCTCTAGGGGTCCTTACTCAGTGGTTACAGCCCGGCGCGACCCGAAGACAGGGCCAAAGGTCACTTGGCAGCACCCGGATCACCGGTCGCCAACGGCAACGGGCTCGAGACTCGCGGCGATGAGGGGCCGGGGCAGGTAAGCGTCCCATGGAGTGGTGTAACTAGGTCCGTGGTCTGAAGGGGCCACCGTGGAATCCTCAGCGAGTTCATCAGCAGTGGACTCGAAAGGAGACACACGATGGCCCAGAGCCATGATGCCCGATTGGCCGAGCTGG
>DATHUP010000026.1:0-3032 GCA_035462175.1 Acidimicrobiia bacterium
GCAGAGATGCCCTGTGGCACCAGACCCTGTGTGTAGCGCTCCAGCATGCGGGAGCCGAAAGGAAGACCCGGCCCCTGTTGGGCGGTGATCCCCATCGGGACCCGGGTCATGTTCTCCACCCCGGCGGCGACGACCACGTCCTGGGCCCCCGCCATGATCGCCTGGGCGGCGAAATGGGCCGACTGCTGGGAGGAGCCGCACTGGCGGTCGATGGTGACCCCGGGGACCTCCTCGGGATATCCGGCGGCAAGCGCGGCATTGCGACCGACGTTGTAGGCCTGCTCCCCGGTCTGGCTGACGGTGCCCATGATGACGTCGTCGATCATCGAAGGGTCGATATTGTTCCGTTCCACCAGGGCTTCGAGCGGCCTCGACGCGAGGTCGACCGGGTGGTAGTCCTTGTACACGCCGTTGCGACGCCCCACCGGAGTGCGGACTGCGTCGACGATCACTGCGTTGCTCATGCCGGCTCCTCGTGGCTGCTGCCAGCACAACATATCGGAGATCCGGTCGAATTTCTCATCCGGATGTCGAAATCGCCCCGCTTTCATTCGATGAGCCATTGACAGGCCAGCCATAGAGTCGGGTGGCCCGAGCGAAGGAGAAGACGATGCGAGTGATGGTCATGATCAAGGGGACTGGAGCCGACGAGGCAAAGATCGCCCCCACTACGGAGATGCTGGCCGCGATGGGCGCCTACAACGAGGAGCTGGTCAAGGCCGGGATCATGCTCGACGGGCAGGGTCTCAAGCCGAGCTCCGAAGGAGTGCAGGTGGTCTTCGAGGCCGGGACCACCTCGGTGGTCGACGGGCCGTTCACCGAGTCGAAGGAGATCATCGCCGGCTACTGGGTCTGGCAGGTTGAGTCGATGGAGGAGGCATTGGAGTGGGCCAAGCGTTGTCCCAACGACCCGGAGTCCGGGCTGCGCGCGATCCTCGAGATCCGGCCCATATTCGAGGTCGAGGACTTCGGCGAGGAGTACACGGCAGAGCTTCGCGAGCAGGATGAGCGTCTCGCCGAGCAGGTCCGAGCCCAGCACCCGGACGCCTGAGGGGCTCATGTCCTCATCTCGTCCCGCCGACTTCGACGGCGCAGCCGCGGTCACCCGTTCGCTACTGGGTTGGGGTGTGGTCGCCGGTGGCTTCTACCTGATCGTGGGGCTGGTTCAGGCGCTGACCCGAGACGGATTCGACCTTGGCCGACACCCGCTGAGCCTTCTCATGTTGGGCGAAGGGGGGTGGATGCAACGGGCCAACCTGCTCCTCAGCGGGCTCATGGTGGTCGCCGCCGCCCTCGGCTTCTCTCGGGCCATGGGTCGCGCCGGATCAGGCAAGAGGGCGGGGATCCTGCTCGGCGTGTTCGGCCTCGGTCTGATCGGGAGCGGCATCTTCCCACCCGACGCGATGGCCGGTTTCCCCCCGGACGCCGATCAGAGCACGGGCACATTGGGTGGGGTGCTGCACCTGGCGTTCGGGGCGATCGGCTTCCTCTGCCTGTCCATGGCAACCTTCCGCGTCGCTCGCTGGTTCGGATTGGCCGGGAGCCGCCGTCTCCCCGGCTTCTCGAGGGTCGCCGGGGCCGTGATCCTGCTCGGATTCATCAGCGGGGCGGCGCTCGCCAACTCGACGGCCGGAATCGTCGCTCTCTGGATTGCAGTGCTCACGGGGTTGGCATGGCTGGCCGTGGCATCGGTGGGTCTCTACCGCATCGTGCCCCATCCCGACGCGCACCGGCGCGGCGAGATCACACATGCCGAGGACGAGAGCCGATCGTGACCAGAGAATGGGACCGCCGACTCGATCACCGACGGAACGGGTACGTTCGACCGGGGTGAGCAGAGACGTGGATTCTCGCCGCACCGTGGAAGCGGTGTGGCACATGGAATCGGCCCGGTTGATCGCATCCCTGACCCGGCTGCTCCGCGATCTGGGGTCGGCCGAGGAGGTCGCCCAGGACACGATGGTCGCCGCCCTCGAGCAGTGGCCGGAGCGGGGGATCCCCGCGAACCCTGCGGCCTGGTTGATGGCCACCGCACGGAACAAGGCCATCGACCGGATTCGCCGTGATGTCTCCCGTGATGAGAAGTACGCCGGCCTGGCCACCGAGCTGGGGCGAACCGCCGAGCGGGACGACGACCTGCTCTCGTTGGTGTTCATCGCGTGCCATCCGGTGCTGCCACGCGAGTCCCGGGTCGCCCTCACCCTGCGGCTGCTCGGCGGGTTGGGCACCGATGAGATCGCCCGGGCGTTCCTGGCGGCGCCTGCCACGATCGGACAGCGGATCAGCCGAGCCAAACGCACCCTGTCCGAGGCACACGTGCCCTTTGAGGTGCCATCCGGTGAGGAGCTTCCCGAACGGCTCTCCGCCGTCCTCGAAGTGGTGTACCTGATCTTCAACGAGGGATACTCGGCTACGTCCGGTGAGGAGTGGATCCGACGCGACCTGGCGGAGGAGGCCATGCGGCTGGGACGGATGCTCACCGGATTGCTCCCGAAGGAGCCGGAAACGCACGGGCTGGTAGCACTGATGGAACTGCAGGCGTCGCGGTTCGGCGCCCGCTTCGGTCCTGGTGGTGAGCCGGTCCTGCTCCCCGATCAGGACCGGGCCCGCTGGGACCGCATCCTGATGAACCACGGGCTGGCCGCCCTCGACCGCGCCACCACCCCAGGGGGCGCCATCGGTCCCTACACCGTCCAGGCGGCGATCGCCGCCTGCCATGCCCGCGCCCCCAGCTTCGAGGAGACCGACTGGGAGGCTATCGTCTCGCTGTATGACGCCCTCGCCCAGTTGGCCCCTTCACCCGTCGTCGAGCTGAACCGGGCAGTCGCGCTCCTTCATGCCGACGGGGCCGAGGCGGCGTTGCGGGCACTAGAGAAAATCGAGGGAGATCCACGGCTCGCCCGGTACCACCTGCTCGGAGCAGTGCAGGGTGACGTGTTGGCCAAACTGGGGCGGCACAGCGAAGCGGCCGAGGTACTCGAAGCGGCGGCGGGTCTGGCACCGACCCAAAGGGAGCGGAACCTGCTCATGGA
>DATHUP010000027.1:0-42084 GCA_035462175.1 Acidimicrobiia bacterium
CGGCCCGATCCGACCGTGACGATACTGACGGACCGGAGGTCAGAGACCCAGATGGATCAGATGCCCGGAGCGAAGATATGACTGCGTCCAAACCCGGGGCGGAAACAGGCGAGTTCAAGGTGGCGCACCTGACCACCGTCGACCTCAGCCTCCGCTTCCTGGTTCGCCCCCAGCTCCTCGCCGTGATCGATGAGGGAGGCGAGGCGGTCGGAGTCAGCGCACCGGGCCCGTGGGTCGAGGAGTTGGAGCGGGATGGCATCCGTCATGTGCCTCTCACCGCCTCGACCCGGGGAATGAGCCTCGGCAACGACTTCAAGGCCATGCTCCAGTTCTGGCGGGTGCTGCGAGAGGAGCGGTTCACGGTCCTGCACACTCACAACCCCAAACCCGGGGTGTACGGGCGCATCCTCGGCCGTCTTGCCGGAGTCCCCCTGGTGGTCAACACCATGCACGGCCTCTACGCCACCGAGGACGACGCCCCGCTGAAACGGGCCGTGGTCTACTCGTTGGAAGCGGTTGCGGCACGTTTCTCCGACGCCGAGCTCCACCAGAACTCCGAAGACCTCGAGTTCTGCACCCGTACCCGGATCCTGCCCCCGGGCCGAGGACGTCTCCTCGGCAATGGGGTCAACCTGGAGCGGTTCGATCGGGAGAAGGTCGATCCGGAGGCCCGCTCCCGGCTCAGGGCCGAGTTCGGCGCCGGCGAAGAAGACGTGGTCGTGGGCATGGTGGGGCGTCTCGTGGCCGAGAAGGGTTACCCGGAGCTGTTCGAGGCGGCGACCACGCTCGGCGAGGGCTACATCGTGGTGGCCGTGGGACCGGACGACCCCGAGAAGTCCGATGCCCTTCCCGAGGGCGCCGTAGCCAATGCCACAGCTGCCGGGGTGCGCTTCCTCGGCATGCGCACCGACATGGAGGACCTCTATTCGGCGATGGATCTCTTCGTACTTCCATCGCATCGCGAGGGCTTCCCGCGGGCGGCGATGGAGGCGGCCGCCATGGGGCTGCCGGTGGTGGCCACCGACATCAGGGGTTGCCGACAGGTGGTCGAGGACGGGGTCAACGGTTTTCTGGTCCCGGTCCGCGACCCTGAAGCCTTGGCCGGCGCCATCTCCAAGCTGGGCGAGGATGGGGAGCTGCGCGAGAAGATGTCGTCGGCCAGTGCCCAGGTTGCCCGGGTGCGCTTCGACGAGCAGGAGGTGGTCCGGATCGTGATGGACACCTATCGCGAGGGCTTGATGAAAAAGGGACTTGGCCATCTCATGCCTTCGGCGATGATCGAGTCTCCGCCCCGTCTCCAGATGCGGGAAGGGGAGCCCCGCGATGCTCGGACACTCGCTCAGCTTCATGCCACCGAAATCGCCACGGGGTTCCTGCCCCTGCTCGGCCGGGGCTTCATGAAAGTCCTCTACTCCGCCCTCATCTCCTGGAAGGACGCGGTGGTGCTGCTCATCGAAGACGGCGGGGGGCCGGTGGCCTTCACAGTCGGGGTGAAGGACGTGGGGGAGTTCTACCGCCACTTCTCGAGACGGCACGGGTGGCGCGCCGGGCTGGCCGCGTTGCCCCGTCTGGTGAGGCCGAGCAACTTCCGCATGGCGTGGGAGACGTTCCGCTACGGCAACGCCAAGGTCGAGGTGCCGGCAGAGCTCTTGTCGATGGTGGTGGCACCCCGGGCACGGGGACGAGGGCTGTCGTTGATGTTGGGGGCCAGGCTTCTCGACGAGATGGCGGAGCGCGGCGCGGCTGCGGTGAAGGTCGTGGTCGGCTCGGAGAACCAGACTGCCCTCGGCGCCTACCGGAAGATGGGTTTCATGGACACGGAGCGGATCCAGGTGCATTCCGGGGAGAGCTCCGAGGTGCTGGTTTGGCGCCCTTGATCGTCGCCGCCGCAGTGAGCCTGGCCTGGTGCATCCTGGCCGTATGGCTCGGCCCCAGGATCGGGTATCTCGACCGGCCCGACGATCCGGCCCTCAAGACGCACGAGCAACCGGCGGTGCCCTTGGGGGGCGTCGGGGTGTTCCTCGGGGTCCACCTGGCCGCCCTGGCCCGGGATGGCCTCGACACGACCTTGCTCGCCGCGACCGGGATTGTGCTCGTCCTCGGCCTGGTCGACGACCGGCGCGGTCTGCCTCCTGTAGTCCGGCTCGGCGTAGAGCTGGCGGCGGCGGTGGTGCTGGTCTTCGGCGGAGGGCTGGAGGGAGGACCGGCGTTCACCGTCCTCTCCTTGGCCCTCGTCGTGCTGGCCATCAACGCGGTGAACCTGTTCGACGGACTCGACGGGCTCGCCGCCTCGGTGACCCTGGTGACCGCCTTGGGCATCGCCTGGCTGGGCGGCGGCCGCGGCCTGGACACCGAGATGCCGTTGGAGATGGCTGCTGCCCTGGGCGGTTTCCTCGTGCTCGGATGGCATCCGGCCCGGGTGTTCCTCGGAGACGCCGGCGCCTATGTGATCGGTGTGCTACTCGCCCACGCCGTCATCGAATCCACCGGCGACAGCACCATCCGGCTGATGATCAGCTCCGGGCTGCTCGGGGTGCTCGCCGTCGACCTGGTGGTGACCATGCTGCGTCGGAGACGTTCCGGCCATCCGCTCTTCCTCGGCGACAGGAGCCATATCTACGACCAGCTTCGCGACCGGGGTCTATCGGTTCCGCGTGTGGCGGTGGCCATGGCCTTGGCTCAGGCGGCCATCGTGGTCATCGTCGTGGGCGTCGACCGCTCGCTTGGCCCTTGGCCGAGTCTGTTGGTGCTTGCCTTGATCGTGATCGTGGTGGTCGCACTCCTCGCTCGTCTCGGGTTTCTCCGGCCGGAGGCTCGATAGCCGGGATCGAGGCATCCACCGGATCCTCCGACCTCGGGCGCCGCGGAGCCCGACGCTCGAGCTTGGCCCGGTCTCTCTCGGTCTTGCTCTTGGACTTCTCCCAGCTCAAGGCGACGAGGAGAGCCAGGAACATGGGCAGCATCTGGACCCGCTGTCTGGCCAGGATCCCCAGGTTGAGGATGGCGCTGAAGGCGATGATGAAACCTCCGGTGTAGAAGAAGCACATCAAGAGGTATGGCTTCTCGCGCAGGAGCCCCTTGTTCCTCCACATCACCGGCAGCTTCCAAATAGTGAACACGAGCAGGGCGGTGCCTTCCAGGGCGCTGAGGATCACCTGTCCGCTGGTTCCCTCGTGGAGCAGTGGTCGGTACAGAACGGTGATGATCGCCCCGGGGAGCTGGGCAGGGCTGGTCACCGCGGCACCCCCGATCTGAGACCCGCCCCTCGCCGTCTGTTCCTCGACGTCTTCGAGGAACGCTCCGGGGTCCTGAGTGCCTCCTCCACCCTCGACGCTGACATCGAACGTCGCGGCGAAGGCGGCGAGGGCGAGTGCCGCCCCGACCACCGAGAAGAGGACCATGACGGCCCTCTTCGGGTGCTTCTCGAACTTCCTGGGGGGCTTGCCGAACAGGAGGGCGAGCACCAGGGAGAGACCGAGCAGCGCCGCCACGTGAGGTCTGATCTCCGAGGCCAGATAGAGACCCGGAGCGATCAGGAGCAGCGCGGAGAACTGGTAATTGCGGAGCATGCGCGATGCGCCGTATGTGGCCACACCGAGGAACAGGACCATCAGGGCGTCCTTGCCGATGCTGGCCGGCCAGAACACGAGGCTGGGCAGGAGCAGGACCACGTTGCCGTAGGGCTTGAGTCGCTCCTCCTGAGCCCAAGGGCGGAAGGCCGCGTAGAAGAGGAGCTGTCCGACGAAGGCGAGGATGGCGAACATGACGAAGCCGCCGAGGAAGGTGGGGGTGTAGATGGCGTAGAGGAAGCCGGTCACCACCTCGGTGAATGCGGTGCCTTCCCCACCCGCTGTCGACACCGGGATCGAGCCGCCCCTCCACACATTCGCGAAGATCTGGCCGGCTCCGTGATATCGGAACGAGTCGCCGCTGTTGTAGAGGGTGTTGACCATGTAGTACCGGGCGAACGCTCCCGCCAGCTTGGCCATGAAGGCCCAGACCACGAGGCGCGGCAGCCATGCCTTGTCCGCCTTGGTGGACATCGCATTGCCCACCCAGCCGAAGAGGATGCCGAAGACGACCACCATGATGACCACCTCGAAGGCGGCAATGGCTCCACTCTCGGTCTGGGCGAGCACGGGGAAGGGAAGGCTCACAACAGCTCCAGGTCGCTCACGGCAAGGTCCCAATTGGCAATGTCGAACACGTCGACGTCGAGATCGCGGAGGGGCCTCGCCATCAGTGTCAGCGGGTTGACCCCGGGCACTGGGAGGAGGCCGCTACGGATGGCCGCCATGCGGTCGGGTGAGCCCGGCGAGAACCAGCCCGCCAAGTAGCCGGCCCGGGAACGGCGAGCGCAGCTCCGGATGGCGCGGCCCGGCCTGGGCCCAAAGACATCGGCCAAGACCAGCTCTCGCCTCCCGTTGCGCACGTTGGGACGGACCACGGCCACCGAGTCGTCCGTTTCCACCTGGTAGTACCAGGCGGTGGGATGCGAGCCGAAGCGCCAGCGTCGGTAGGCATCGGTTCGCGGGGTGCGCAGACCCACTGGCTTCCGGTCAGGCACCTCCAAGGGGCCGGCCGGCACCGGTTCGTCGATGAACCGACTCGGGTCGGTCGCGTCGTCGTCCTGTGCGTGGGAGAAGAACTGAAGTGACGGACGCACCATGACACCCACCGGTCCCACCTCTCTCCATCCCATCTTCAGGTACCCCGCGCCAGACTTCTCGTTTGGCGTATTGAACACCAGGTCTATGTCCTGTGCGGCGGCCACCTCGAGCGCCTCTTCGGTGAGACGCCTGAAGATGCCACGGCGGTGGAACTCGGGATGGGTAGCGGTGTCGACGGCGCGAACGCAGCGGATGATCGACCCGTCGACCGCGGCGAGATCCCAGCGCATGAAGGTGCGAAGGCCGACGATTCGATGGCCCGCCTCGGCCAGAATCGCTACGGAGCGGCCGAAGGGGTTGTCGAAGTGCTTCCAGGCGAGAAGTTCGGGTGTTCGCCGGAGGAGGGGCGCCTCTCCCAGTGCGGCCCGCAGCAGGTCGAGGACGGGTTCGACGTCGTTGTCCTCGAGCGCCCGAGTGGTGATCGTGTCAGGCACCGAGCACCTGCCTGTACACATCCTCGGTGGCTCGTACCATCGGCTCCAGCCCGTATTCCTTGGCCACCAGCTCACTGGCCGCGTCGGCCAGGCGCCGCGCCAGCTCCGGGTCGGCGAGCATGCGCAGCATGCCCTCGGCCAAGGCCTCGGGGTCTTCCGGCTCGACCAGGATGCCGGTCTCCCCGTCCTTGACGATGCCGGGGACACCGCCTGCCGCCGTGGCCACCACCGGTCGCCCCAGAGCCATCGCCTCGAGGATTGCCACCGGGAGCCCTTCGACCGACGACGGGTTGACGAAGAGGTCGGCTGCTGCGACGAAACGGAGGGCGTCGGGGCGGCGGCCCAGGAATCGGAGAGACTCGCCCAGGCCGGCCTCCTTCGCCTTCGAGGTGACGCGGTCGAGATCACCGGGGTACTTCTCACCCCCGATCGACACGACGTTGACGTCGGGTCGGGACGCGATGAGCCTGGTGGTGGCCTCGATGAGGACATCGTGGCCCTTGCCGGGCCGGATGTTGCCGACGTGGGCGATCAACGGTGTGCCGGCGGCGACGCCGAGCTCAGCGCGAGCCTCCTCCGCCGCCGCCGGCTCCACGCCTACGGCAACGCCGTTGGGGATCACCGTCACCGCCGGCCCCGGCCACGACGACACCGAGCCGGCGACCGCACCCGATACGGCCATGGCGGCGCGGTTGCGCCCGTAGGTGAGGCGGTTTGCACCGCGGGTGAGCGGGCGATACGAGTCGGCCATGTTGTGCTCGGTGTAGACCACCGGCACCGGCGAGGCGAGACGAGCGACGATGCCCATGGTGGGCAGATGGGCATGGACGAGGTCGATGCCCTCGTCACGTATGAGCGCACGCAATCGAAACAGGGTGCGCGGGGTCAACCCGCGTCTGCTCCCGATCATGTGGACCTGGATGCCGAGCCGCTCTAGATCGCCCACCAGTTGGTCCTTCCAGGGCAGCACGTAGGCAACCGAATACTCGAACTGGTCGCGGTCCCACAGCCTGGCGCCTTCCGATATCAGCTTCTCGGCTCCGCCGATCCCCAGGCCCTTGATCAGGACAAGGACACGGGGCCTTTCCCGGGCCACCTCAGTCCCTGTTGGCGGAAAGGAGCTCCGCCATACCCTCCTCGAAGCTCACCTCTGCCTTCCAGCCAAGGGTCTTGGCGATCTGGTCCGCCGAGACGTATGAAGGCGCAACATCGCCCGGGCGTGGCTGTCCGTAGGTCACCTCGGTGGGGAACCGCTCGCTCACCACGTCGGCGAGTTGCTTGATCGAGATCATCTCGGGCGACACTACGTTCAAGGACATACCCCTGACGTCGCTCTTCGCCGCGGCGACGAACGCCCTGGCGATGTCGGCGACGTGGGTGAACTGCCGGCCTTGTGACCCGTCACCCTGGATGGTGATCGGCTCGCCACGGCGGGCGCGGTCGATGAAGATCTCGAACACCGAGTTGGGCCGCATGCCGAGACCGTAGGCGGTGCCCATCCTGAGGGCGACCACCGGCACGTCGCGGAGACGATCACAGGCGAGCAGCATCCGCTCCCCGGCCAGCTTGGTGATGTTGTACGGATGATCCGGCTCGCACGGGTGCTTCTCGTCAACGGGCTCGTAGACCGGGTCGCCGTACACTTCCCACGTGGACGCGTAGACCACGCGCGCCCCGGCCGCCTCGGCGGCCAATGCGATGTTGGTGCTCCCGGTGACGTTCACCGCGGCGGCGAGCTCGGGGTTGGTGGCGGCCAGGTAGACGTCGCCGATAGCCCCGATGTGGATCACGACCTCGTGTCCCTGGACCGCGGCGGTGACCGCCTCGGCATCGAGCAGGTCCCCGATGATCGTGTTGATTCCGGGCTCGGAAGATTCGACTTGGTCGTACCCGGTGACCTCGAATCCTTCGCCCGACATAGCGCGGGAGACGTGCGTGCCTATGAAACCCGCAGACCCCGTCACCAAAGTTTTCATGGTGAGTCCTCCCTCTAAGTACCCCACTGAGAGGCGGAAATATAACACGGAGGGTGATCGACTCTCAAGGGGCCTTCGGCCCTATCTCGGACATCGCCTTGTGGATACGATGAAAATCGGGTTTGGAAAAAAAATCGAATTACGCGCTGGTAACCAGCACGCTCCGTGGTTAAGGTAAGCGCAGTCCGAGCACCTGGGCGGTGCCGCGGACAGGGTTGGGGAACTCGCTCAGTCGATCCCTGACTCGGACATGGGAGGCATTACAGATGCCGCATGGGGGCTTCACGCCGTTGTGCACGTCTGTCTGGGATAAAGAGGGCGGATGCCGTGACAAAGCGGTCTACCGGGGTAAGCGGGGGCAATACAACTCAGGGACGTCTCATGACGTCGCTGGCACAGGTTCGAGTCGACATCTCGTTCGCATTCGTGGACGCGTTGCTCATCGGGGTCGCCTATCTGGCGGCACTCGGGATCAGGTCTCTCGACGGGGAGCTGCCCGTCGAATGGCTGCCTCGGGTGCTCAGGGTGCTCCCGGCCATCATCGCAGTGCATCTGATCGCCAACGTCGCCATGGGCGCCTATGGCCACGTTTGGGAGTACGCCAGCATCGGGGAGGCCAAGCGGGTGCTGGGCGCCTCGTTCTGGGCTTCAACGATTCTGATCCTCGGGACATTGGCGATCGGTGGGACGCCGAGACTGGTGCCCCTCTCGGTTCTCACACTTGGTGGTCTCATCACTCTCGGGTTCCTCGGGATCGTTCGGTTTCGTTCCCGTCTCTTTTCTTTCCACCGCAACTTGAAGCTGGACTCCCGCGACCGGGTCCTCATCCTTGGCACCGGCAAGCGCGCCGCCGAGTTCGCCCGGAGCGTCGGGCAGGGGCCCTACGCGGTGAACGTCGTCGGATTCGTCAGCTCGGGGCCGTATGCCGGGAGCAGACGTCTCGCCGGTTTGCCCGTCTTGGGCGAGTTGGAGGACATCGCCTCCCTGATCACCCGCTACGGGATCCATCAGGTCATCGTCGCCTCGGAGGGGGCCAGCGTCCTCGCCCGCCGACTGGTCGACCTCTGTGTCGACGTCGACGTCCGGCTCAGGATCGTTCCCGACCTCGACGAGCTCCTCACCGGGTACGACGGCGGGCCCGACATTCGGGATCTCGAGCTCGACGACCTCCTGCTCCGACCTCGGGTCAGCACTGATCTCCAGGCGGTCGACTCGACCCTTCACGGCAAGACGGTTCTCGTCACCGGGGCCGGCGGCTCCATCGGCTCCGAGGTGGTGGCCCAGGTGCTCCGTTTCATGCCCGAGACGGTCATCGCGTTGGACAACGACGAAACCCACCTGCACGATGGGATGCTGCGCTGGGAGCTGCCGGCGGGCACCAAGCTCAAGCCGGCGCTATGCGATCTGCGCGATCAGGACAAGCTCCAGGATCTAGTGGACAAGTTCCAGCCGCACGTTGTCTATCACGCAGCTGCACACAAACACGTGCCCATTCTCGAGACCTGGCCGGAAGAGGCCATCAAGACCAACGTCGTGGGCACAGCCAACCTGATCAATTCGGTGCGGGACACGCGCACCGAGAGGTTTGTCTTGATCTCCACCGACAAGACAGTGGAGCCCAAGGGCGTGATGGGCGCCTCCAAGCGCATGGCGGAGATGCTGGTGCAGTCGGCGGCAGACACATCGCAGAACGGGTGCATCTACGCGGCGGTCCGGTTCGGCAACGTGCTGGGCAGCCGGGGAAGTGTCGTGCCCACGTTCATGGAGCAGATCCGGATGGGCGGGCCGGTGACCATCACCGACGAGCGGATGACTCGCTATTTCATGACCATAAGCGAGGCAGTGGAGTTGGTGCTCCAGGCCTCGGCGCTGGCCGATCGCGGCGAGGTGTTCGTGCTCGACATGGGTCAGCCGGTTCGCATCATCGACCTTGCCCACCGCATGATCCGACTCGCCGGCCTGGTGCCTGGACGGGACATAGAGGTCAAGGTGACCGGGGCACGCCCGGGGGAGAAGCTGTTCGAGGAGCTTGCGATCGGTCCCCTGCTGAGCAGCCCACACCCCCAGATAAACATCGCCGTCGCCTCGGTCCCCGGGCCGGCCACGTTGCACGACTGTGTGCAGCAATTACATGAGCTTTCATCGAGGAGGGGAGCGAAGGCAGAGCTCAAGGAGCTCTTGTTGTCCTTCGCCAATCGCCACGACTGGGCGATGGATGAGTCAGTCGATTTGAGACAGACAAGTGAGGTACAACAGTGGATCTGACGACGATCAAGGGTATAGCCAAGGCCAGGTGGTGGATCTTGGTGGGAGCCGCCATCCTGGCGGTGCTGGTGTCGGGACGGCTCGCCGACTATCGCAACGACAACCTGCCCGGGTTCGAGGCGAGCTCGGTGATCACCTTCGTCGAGGACTTGGCCGCCGCGGATCGCGATGAGTTCGAGACCTTCCTCGACACCCAGTACAACCTGGCCCAGGATGTCAACTCGGACGTGCTCACCGAGACGCCGGGAACGTTCATCCCCTGGCTCTTGGCCGAGGTGCAGCTCAACACCGACTTGAACCAGATCGTGTTCATCGGACGTGGCTTCACCCAGGAGGAGGCGACGCAGCTGACCGATGTCATGCGTCAGCGCTTCCTGTTGACCTCACCGATCGGCGCCGGCCAGGAGCGGCTGAGCGAGGAGCTCGACAAACTGACCGAGCAGATCAAGGCACTTCGTCAGGAGATCAATGAGGCCACACAAGCGCTGCCCCTGACCGAGGATCAGCTTGCTCTGGCCGCGCAACGCGCCGCCATGGAAACCCGAATCGACGCTCTGCAGACCCAGTACGGCGCACTCGGCGTGGAGTTGATGAACCCCATCCTGCGCAGCGCTGAAGAGATCCAGGCCGAGATGGACCGGGTCTACAACGAGTTTCTACGACTCCAATTCGAGCTGGCTACGATCCCACCGCCCCCGACGGTAGAAGAGCTGGCAGCAGACGACGAGGAGCTGCTGCTCGACCAACTCCGGCTCGAGCAGCTCGAGGCGAGATGGACCCAGCTCTACTCGGGTCAGCGTGATCTGGAGGCCCGGGCAAGTGAGAGCCCGGCGGTGGAGCAGCCGGTGACATTGGACGCTGCCTCGCCGCTGAACAACCAGGCTCTGGCCCTGTTCGGCGCAGTCGCCGCAGCCCTGATCGGTCTCATCGCCATCGAGCGTGGACGGGGCATCATGTGGGCGGAGTCGGATCTCGAGGAGGGCCCACCGGTCCTGGTCGAGCTTCCCTCCCGGCCCCTTGCCGTGTTCCATCATCCGACCACCGATCCCTGGTATCTGGCGACTACTGCCGGCCGGCGCAAGGCGGCAGTCCAGATGGTGCGAAGCCAACTGGACGATCACGACAACGCCGTGGTCGCCTTCCAGGGCAGCGGGGTCTTCCGCGAGGACATTCGCGAGCTGACCGGAGATGTCGCGGTGGCAATCGCCGTCTCGGGGCGGAGCGTGCTTCTCATCGACGCCTCGTTCCAGGAGGAGAACGATCTCGTCGAGTTCGGATCCGACCATGGGGCGACGTTGTCCAGCCTGCTCACCGATGCGTCGGGCGATCGTGAGTCCGCCATCATCGACTTCAAGACCGCTCTTCTCGCCAGCCCCGAGCTGGTGAGCGGCCTGCGCACCCTGCGGGCGGGAGTCGGAGAGTGGGACGCGGCCGACGCTTTGTCCGGATACGGCTTCGAGGTCCTCATGGAGGTGGCTCGGGAGCTGTTCGACCTGGTCCTGATCGCCGGCAGCAATGTCGGAGAGGCCGCGTCGCATGTCCTGGCGCAGAGGGTCGACTCGGTGATCCTGGTCACCTCGGCAGGTCACACCGTCACCCGGTCCGTCGAGGCCACCGATCGCGAGTTCTCGATCCGCCGAGCCACCCTGCTCGGAGTGATCCTGCTCCGTCGTCGTCGCAACAAGGTCTCCCGCTGGTTCGGGCACGGCTCGAGGAAGCTGTTGTGGAGCGCCCTCGACCTATTCGCGGATTGGCGGCATCGCACCTTCGACAAGTCAGACCAAAGTGATGACGACTGACACCACGACCGTCGGCACTGTGGAGCGAGGCGGCGGAGCATCCTCCGGAGTGCGATCACAGGTGAATGAGGTGGCGCGTACGGCGGCCAAAGCCGTGTTCGCCACAGCCGACCTCTTTTTAGGAACTTGGCCAGGTCCTCGCATCCTGATCTATCACCAGATCGGGGCGGGGTCCGGACGCCAAATGGACCTCATGCCCGAGGCATTCCGAAGGCATGTGGACTGGCTGCAAAGCCAGGGCAGAATCGTCGGCCTCGGCGACGCCCTCTCCGGGGCCGACGATCACAACGCAAATCGTAGCTACGTTCTCACATTCGACGATGGGTACGCCGACTTCTTCGAGAATGCATTCCCGTTGCTGCGGATACGGGGTATCCCGTTCACTTTGTATCTGACCAGCGGGCACATCGAGACCGGAAAACCGCTGCATGAAGGCGACCGGCCGCTCACCTGGGACATGGTGAGGGAGATGGTCGATTCCGGTCTGGTCACCATGGGGGCACATACCCATAGCCATCCCGATCTGCGTGGGCTGAGAATCGCCGATGTGGAGCGGGAGATCGAGAAGTCCAACGAGCTCATCGAGGGCAGGACCGGGTTGGCCCCAAGGCACTTCGCCTATCCCAAGGGGTACTGGGATCCTCAGGCCGAGACCGTGGTGCGCCGCCACTACGACACGGCGGTGCTGGGTGCAGGCCCGCCGGTGACCGGGGAGACAGACCCTCATCGAGTGCACCGCGTGCCGGTACAAAAGGCGGACCGACAATTCTTCTTTGCCCGTAAAGTCCAGCGTGGGATGCGGCTGGAGGAGAGGGCTCGCGCACTCGTCAAGAGCTACGAGCACCCGCGATGAGCCACACAGGGCATGCAGAAGGTGCAGGGGAGATCATGAGGTTCCGAATCGTTCGACTATTGATGGGCTTGGCCCTTATCGCGTTCTTGTTGCTGGGGCCGGCGCTGTTTGTCTCCGCCGACGACGGCGTCGCCGGCGACGACCGGGTGGTCGTGGCCCAGGAGGAGGCGCCATACACCCCACCCGAGATCAACGCGGTGGAGGTGCCCGACTGGCTCGAGCCGCTAGAGCCACTCGCCCGACTCCCCCTGTGGGGTCAGGCCGCGGTCCTTTCGGCAGGAGTAGCGGGATTGTTCTTTGTCTTGCCCCTGGTCTTCAAATGGGTTTGGAATCTGGGAGAGGATCCAACGGAGAGGAACGGTGGTTCGCGGCCATGACCGATCTTGGTATTCATCCGGAGCCCCGGAGGGAAGCACGACAGGCTCCGCAGACCTACAACGGGGCCCTGGCCCCGAAGCAGCGGTTCGACCCCAATCTCGACATCTCTGTCGTGATGCCTTGCCTCAATGAGGAAGCAGCAATCGAGAAGTGCGTGCAAACTGCGCTCGCCTCGATTGCGGCGACCGGCATGACTGGCGAGGTCGTGGTGGTGGACAACGACTCATCCGATGACTCGGCCGGGCTGGCTATTGCGGCTGGGGCCCGGGTCGTCCGGGAGCCGGTGCGTGGTTATGGCCGTGCATATTTGACGGGTCTAGCGGAGGCTCGCGGTCGGTTCATCGTGCTGGCCGATTCCGATGGCACATACGACTTCACCGCCGTCGGTAGGTTCGTCGAGCCACTCACGAATGGCACGGATCTTGTGGTAGGAACTCGGTTGCGGGGCAGCATCGATGACGGTGCGATGCCCTGGCTTCATAGGTACGTCGGGAATCCGCTACTAACGAGGGCCATGAATCTCCTCCACTCCACGAGGTTCTCGGACGTCTATTGCGGCATGAGATCGATCAAGCGGGAAGCCCTGTCCCAGCTGAATCTTGCCGCTCCCGGAATGGAGTTCGCCCTCGAGATGCTGATCGAGGCTGAACGGTCCGGCATTCGCATAGGTGAGATCCCGATCAGATATCGCCGCCGCTTGGGCGGAACCCCCAAATTGAGGACATGGCGTGACGGGTGGCGGAGTCTTCGTTTCGTGGTTTCGCAGACGAGGCCCATTGCGGTAAAGCCGCTCATGGCGTCTTCATCAACGATTGCCGCCGTGACCCCTGCTCCTTCTGAATCGAGCCCGTGAGGATTGCCTTTGTCTACGATCTCGTTTATCCGTATTCAAAGGGCGGAGTAGAGAAGAGGATCTGGGACCTCGCTCACCTCCTCTCCGCGAGAGGCCACGAGGTCCAAGTCCTGGGGACGCACTGTTGGGATGGGGACTTCGATCTCGAGATGGACGGGATCCAGTACCACGGGGTGGGGAAGCCTCAAGACATTCACGCCAAAGGGGGGAGGCGGTCGATCTGGCAAGCGGTCAAATTCGCGTTCTCGGCCGGCCGCGCTCTGGCCGGCTCAAATCATGACATAGTCGAGCTCCAAGGCATGGCTCCTTTGTCGTGCCTCGTCTCCCTGGCAGTTTGCCGGTTCAAGAGGACCACACCGATCGTCATTTGGTACGAAGTCTGGCGGCAATACTGGAACGCATATCTCGGCCGCCTCGGCTATCTCGGAAGGCTGATCGAGTGGCTCGTGGTAAGAGTCGCGCCGGTCAACGTAGCGGTGTCTCGCTTAGCTTCATCACGACTCCAGGAATGGGGGGTTGATCGGGTACCCCTCGTACCGATCGGGATCGACTACTACGGGATCCAGAGAGTGCCCACAGATAGACGTGGGCCCGACGTCCTATACGTTGGCCGACTAGCCCGCCACAAGAATGTTGGGCTCCTGATCGATTCTGTCTCCCTGCTGAAGCTGCAGGGATTGGAGCCGAATGTGCTGATCGTAGGTGACGGTCCGGAGCGGAAAGCGCTCGAGCGTCAAGCCAGAGGCTTGGGTCTGGACAATGTCCGTTTCATGGGCCTGGTGGAGTCTCACGAAAGCGTGATATCGCTGATGAAGTCCGCCCGTGTGTTCGCCTTCCCGTCTCTTCGTGAGGGGTTTGGTTTGGCGCCCCTCGAGGCCAGTGCATGCGGCGTACCGGTTGTGTCAGTAGCCCATGCAGACAATGCCGCGACCGAGTTGATCGACGATGGAGTGAGTGGCCTCGTGTCAACAAGGGATTCGGTGGATTTCGCCGAGGCCATAAGACAGCTCCTAGTCGACCAGCAGCTTCGCGACAGAATGGGATTGGAGGCTCAAAGACGGGCCGAAACGTACGACTGGACTCGGATAGTCGTGTTGACCGAGCGCATCTACAACGAGGGCATGACGGGTTCGAGAGTCCTTCGGGCCAAGCCGAGTGCCACGGGCTGACACGTCGGTTGCATGTCTGACTTCTCAGTTCGGGTAGGACGCTTTGCCATCGAGCAGCCCAGCAACCTCGCACTAGGTCTAGACCTGTCCTTCGAAGGCGATTTGGTCTCCTCCGGGGGACCAGGCTGGTCCGGTTCCGTTGGCGACCCAGGTTGCGTCTCCGCCCGCGATCGGCAGGAGGTAGATCCCGTCGGGTCCTTCGAAGGCGATTTGGTCTCCTCCGGGGGACCAGGTTGGTCCGGTTCCGTTTGCGACCCAGGTTGCGTCTCCGCCGGCGGTGGCGACCAGGTAGATCCCGTCGGGTGCTTCGAAGGCGATTTGGTCTCCTCCGGGGGACCAGGCTGGTCCGGTTCCGTTGGCGACCCAGGTTGCGTCTCCGCCCGCGACCGGCAGAAGGTAGATGCCAAGGGGACCTTGTGGAGTGTCTATTGGGCCCGTGGTCGACGTAGTGGTTCCGACGGTCGAGCTAGCTTGGACCGGAGCGCTTGTACTGGTCGACTGGACGGCTTCAGTCGTGGTAGCAGAGCCGCCTGCCAGAATCGTTGTCGATGTGCTTCCTCCACCGCCCGTCAAACCCATCCAAATCGCAACAATCGCAGCTGCGGCTATGAGAACGACTGCGAGTCTTTGAGCACGACGAGTCGCCTTACTCTTCAAGAGCCTCTCCCTCGCTCCGACTTCATCCACCTCGACTCGAATTCTACCACTGGCCAGGATGGCCGAAGCCGGAAACAGGTTCATAGGGCACAGGAATCGATGCAGCGGGGACGACGGAGGCATCCGTGACCGAGTCAGCCGATAGGCCGTCCGTACAGGCCCCACGATCCGCTCCAGCGCCCATGGTTGCTCGCGTCTCGAAGCGGTTGATGGCCGGCACCACCCCAGCTGAGCTCGCAGTCGTGTTTCTGGTGGTAGGAGCGACCATTTGGCTGCACCTCTTCATCCCGGGCATAGTCCCGAGCGGCCCCGATGGCGGCAACTGGCTTGCGATGGCTCAGGATCGGTTCCTCGGACTGGACGTCATGGCTGCCGCGGTCACCTACCCCCCGTTATTGCCTTTGGCTTTGGCGGCGTTGCTCCTGGTGATGGAGCCGTTGTCCGCACTGGTGACGATGGCACTCCTTTCCAAGTGCCTGCTCGTGATTGCGGTGTATGTGTGCGCGCGGTCGATGGGTCGCTCGTATGCCGCCGCAGCGGCCGTACTCGTCGGCGTCGCAGGAGCTCAGCTCGAGGCATACTCGTGGGGCGCCTATCCGCAACTTCTCGGCACTGCCTTCGGAATTATGTCCGTGTTCTGCGCCGTTCGATTCCTGGCTTCGAGGGAAATGGCCTACTTGATAGGGGCTGGGGTCCTCGCAATCCTCACCTACGCCACACATACGCTCATCGGTGGACTTCTTGTATTCGCCGGGCCGATCGCCATCGTTCATCAACTTTGGCTTGCGCGGTCAAACCGAGATGATCGCCTGTTGGGGATTCGGGTGGCGGCTGCGCTGGCGGTGCCGGGGGCATTGCTCGCTGTAAACAATCAGGTGCTCAATCGTCAGCCTGGCGTTCAACCGGTTTTGAACCCCCTCTCGCTGGACAAGGCGGAATCACTCATGCAGACCATCTCAGATGCACCGCTTCCCTGGGTGGTAGTCGCCGTCTTCGGTGTCGCGTCGTTGTTGATCAAGCGGTGGGAGGGCGATCGGTCGGTTACCGCTGCGACTGCCAGTGCCTGGGCTGTAGTCGGAGTCCTGTTCTTCCTCCTCGTTGGGGAGCCAAGAGCCCTGCTGCTCACGCAGTTCGGGCTCATCGTCCTTGCGTTGCTGTTCCTTCAGCGGCTGGTCGACATCACGAGGTCGACCAAGCCGAAGAGGTGGCGTGGGGCATCTTCGGTGGCGATGAGAGTGATTGTGGTCCTAGCCGTGGCGACCGCATCCGCCCTCGTGGTTGGCGGTGTGGATTCGTACGCAAAGGCCACGGACTGGTATCGGGTAGTGGATTATCCCGAGATTCGAGCTCTCGATTTCCTGAAAGACACTGCGAAGGCCGGAGACCTCGTTGTGGCCTCCGAAGGCCACCATGGGAACCAAATCGGATGGTGGGTGCAGGGTTACGCCGGTATCCCGACCTATACGGGCGTCGACCTCAGATTCCTCACCTTCCCCGAAGAGCGGGAACAGTCACAGATTGCAAACGACTTCTTTGACCTGGACTCAACCGAAGCCGAGTCTCGAGAGTTGTTGAGAACGATCGGCGCCGACTTTGTAGTCGTCGATCGCCGTGGACCCGATGCAGGTTGGCTCGAGAGCCGGCTTGCTGCCGAGCTCGAGTTGATCTACGAGTCGCCGACTCTTGTGCTGCTCCAAGTGCCGCACTAGTGCAAGGTGTTCCCCATGGGGGCGCCTCTAATCCTCCCTGGCGAAGGCGATCTGGCCGCCGTCCGGTGACCAGGTGGGCGCCTCGCCGTCGGCGATCTCGACCGGGTCGGCGCCGGGCTCGATGGTGAACACCGCCGGACTGTCGGAGCCCTCACCGGTGAAGGCGAGGACCCCGCCCGTGGACCAGGTCGGGTCGTCTCCTTGGGCCACCAGAACCGGGTCGCCACCGGCCAGGTCGACGGTGTAGATCTCGTCGTCGCCGTCGGCGTTCTCGACTACGAATGCCAGCCCGTCGCCATCGGGCGCCCAAGTCGCCTCTTCCCCCTCCGTGACGAAGGTGATGGTCGAAGTTTCCAGCTCGATCAAGTTGACGCCGACGACGCCGTCGGCATCGGCAACGTCGAAGGCGAGAGTGGTGCCGTCCGGTGACCAGGCCGGGTGGTTGCCCTCGGTGACGAACGAAGGCTCACCCCCGTCGACGGCCAGCACGTAGATGCCTGTGATGCCATCGCCGTCTTCGGCGGCGAAGGCAAGGCTCGATCCGTCCGGCGACCAGGCGGCCTCTGAGCCGGCGGCGACACTAGAGGGATCGGAACCGGTGATGTCGACGGTGTTGATCTCGTCGCCGTTGTCGCCGTCGAGAGTGACGGCGAGGAAGTTGCCGTCGGGCGACCATGCCGGATCCCGTCCTTCGGTGATCATCTGCTCGCCGCCGTCGCCCGCCGACGAGACGACGAACACCGACATGCTCACGTCGCCAGGCCCCCGCAACCGGTCATAGGCGAGGTAGATCACCCCGGAGACCATCACGAGAACCAAGAACTGCTGCCAGCGCGTGCGGCGGCCCCACCAACCCCCAATTGCTCCCATCTTCCAATGCTAAGCGGTCGAAGTCAGGGTGTAAAAGGGGTCAAGAGCACGTGATGGCGATGCCTGGTTTCAGGTCCCAATGACCTAGCCTGATCACCGCGGTAGAACCTTCGATTCGCCGGCGTCGGGCGGCGAGAATGCGGCCCGAGCAGTTGTCAGGGGAGGATGGATGACCACCGAGAGTCCGGAGCCCGCAGGCCGAACCAACACGGCTCTCATCGTCCTCGGTCTGGCCGCAGTTCTCCTCATCGGCTCAGTGGTCGGATTCCTCATCGGCGGCGGGCAGTCGCCGGACCCCACCCTTGCGCCGACGAGCACGACAACTCCTTCCACCGCCACGACCACCACCGTGGTGACAACCACCACTGCCGCGCCGACGACCACCACCACCGTCCCGGCGCCGACCGAGTTCGAGTTCCCCGCATCCGAGGACACGACAGTGGACAGCAGCACACCAAACGACGCCCTTGGCGGTGGCGAGCTGCTCCTGATCGAGCAGGAGGAAGACGACATCATCCACGCGCTGGTCAGGTTCGAGGTCGACGGCCTCCCCGACGACGCGGTCATCACCACCGCTTTGCTCCGTCTCACCGTCCTCGACGAATCGACGGTGCCGGGAGAAGTCAGCCGGGTCGGCGGGACGTGGACCGAGGCGGAGACGACGTGGGAGACGGCGCCCCCGATCGGCGCCCCCATCTCACCTCTTCCCGGGGGAATGGAAGGGGCGGTGCTCGACATCGACGTCACTTCGGTGGTGACCGGCCCCGGGGTTTTCGACTTCTATCTCACGACCTCGTCGTCCGACGGGATGGACTTCGCGGCGAGGGAGGCCCCGGTCGGTGGCCCGACGCTGGTGCTCATGCTCGGGGACCAGGGCGACTCGAGCGAGGCCGAGGGCACCGTGCTCGTTGGCGCCGGTGACATTGCCGACTGCAACAGCCAGGGCGACGAGGCCACCGCCGACGTCCTCGACGAAGTCGTCTCGGGAGCTCAGCAGGCCGTGGTTTTCACTGCCGGCGACAACGCGTATCCCAGCGGGTCGGAACGGAACTTCTTCGACTGCTACGACCCTTCGTGGGGTGCCTTCAAGGACATCACCCGTCCCGCCCTCGGATCCAGAGAGTATCGGACCGCGGGTGCCGGCGGGCACTTCGACTACTTCGGTGTCCCCCCAGGCGAGCGTGACAAGGGCTACTACAGCTACGACCTCGCCGGTTGGCACATCGTGGTCCTCAACTCGAATTGTGACCAGATCGGAGGATGCGAGGCAGGGTCGGCCCAGGAGATCTGGCTACGCGAGGACCTCGCCGCCAGCAGCGCAGTGTGCACCCTCGCCTACTGGCATCACCCTCTCTTCAGCTCCGGGAGCGATGGTGGTGTCCCTGATGTGCTGCCCCTGTTCCAGGCGTTGTACGACGCCGACGCCGAGGTGGTGATCAACGGAGACGACCACTTCTACGAGCGCTTCGCACCGCAGGACCCCGCCGGCGAGGAGGAGGATGAAGGCATCCGCCAGTTCATAGTCGGCACCGGCGGCAGCTCCCTGAGTGGCTTCGGGGCAATCGCGACCAACAGTGATGTTCGCTTCAACCAGGCTTTCGGTGTCCTGGCGCTGACCCTCCTCCCCGATGGGTACGAGTGGTCTTTCATGTCGGTTGCCGGATCCGATTTCAACGACCCCGGGACCGGGACCTGTCAATAGGGCGTGTCGAGGCGGTTGTGCCCAGGACAACCGTCGTTAGCCTCAGCCCCACGCCATGAGCCGCATCTACCTGTCACCACCCGACACCGGGATCGCCGACCAGGCCGCAATCAACCGGGCCTTCGAGGGTGGCTGGATCGCCCCACTCGGGCCCGAGGTCGATGCCTTCGAAATGGAGCTGGCCTCGGTGACCGACCGGGCCCATGGCGTTGCACTCTCCAGCGGGACGGCGGCGCTGCATCTCGCCTTGCTCTTGCTCGGGGTGGAGCCCGAGGATCGGGTCCTCGTCTCGAGTCTCACCTTCTCCGCCACCGCCAACGCCATCCGATACGTGGGGGCACGGCCGGTCCTGATCGACAGCGAGCCGGGGAGTTGGAACATGGATCCCGAGCTCCTCGCCGAGGCCCTCGAATCGGGTCGATACGGGGCCTGCATCCCCGTCGACATCTACGGCCAGTGCGCCGACTACAGCCGGATCGCTCCCCTCCTCGCCGATCATGACGTCCCCCTGATCGCCGACGCCGCCGAGGCCCTCGGCGCCACCCACGGGGGCAGTCCCGCCGGGAGCTTCGGGGACATGGCCGCCCTCTCCTTCAACGGGAACAAGATCATCACCACCAGCGGGGGCGGGGCCCTGGTCACCGACAACGCGGATTGGGCGTCTCGAGCCCGCTGGCTCTCCACCCAGGCCCGCGACCCTGCTCCCCACTATCAACACAGCACCGTCGGCTACAACTACCGGCTCTCCAACCTCCTCGCCGCCCTGGGCAGATCTCAGCTCTCCGACCTGAAGCGGCGGGTCGACATCAGACGGGCCCACAATGTCTTCTACCGGGAAGCCCTCGGCGACCTGCCCGGGGTCGAGTTCATGCCCGAGGCGCCCGGCAACCGCTCGACCTTCTGGCTCACCACGCTCACCATCGACCCTGCGCTCGCCGGAGTCGACCGGGAACAGGTGCGGCTCCACCTGGAGACGCTCGACATCGAAGCCCGCCCGGTTTGGAAGCCGATGCACCTCCAACCGGTGTTCTCCGACAGTGAGGTCTTCGGGGGTGGGGTCTCGGAGAGACTCTTCGAGATCGGTCTTTGCATACCCAGCGGTTCTTCGCTTACCGACTCCCAGCGTGATCAGGTGGTCGGCGCGATCAGGGCAGTCTTCGGAAGAAGCTGAGGTGCGCATCATCGGTCTCGGGGTCGACCTTGCCGATGTCGACCGCGTCGGGCGTGTCCTCGACAAGTACCCCAGGTTCGCCGAGCGCTGCTTCACCGATCACGAACGGGAGTACGCCTATCGCTACGCCCATCCCGCCCGCCGTCTCGCCGCCCGTTTCGCCGGCAAGGAAGCCGTGATGAAATCGATGGGCACTGGCTGGCGTCGCATCGGCTGGACCGAGATCGAGATCACCGGTGGAGGCAAGCCCACAGTCCGGTTGTCGGGAAACGCCCAGCGCCGGGCGGAGAGGCTGGGAGTGTCCGAGGTCATGATCACAATCACACATACCGACACCACCGCCTTGGTGATGGCGGTCGCGGTGGGGGAGCACGAATGAGCTTTACTGCCCCCGCCGCCTACGACCGGTTCATGGGGAGATATTCGACGTTGCTTGCCCCGCAGCTGGCCGATCTGGCCGCGGTGCGAGCCGGTCAGCGAGCCCTCGACGTTGGTTGTGGCCCCGGCGCCCTCACCGCGGAGCTGGTCAGACGACTGTGATCGGAGTCGGTGGCGGCGGTCGACCCCTCGGAGCCGTTCGTGGCAACGGTGTCCCAGCGTCATCCCGGTGTCCAGACCCAGCGTGCCGCGGCCGAAGATCTGCCCTTCTCCGACCTCACTTTCGATGCCACGCTGGCCCAGCTTGTCGTTCACTTCATGAAGGACCCGGTTGTGGGGCTGGGGGAGATGCGGCGGGTGACCCGGCCGGAAGGGGTGGTGGCCGCCTGCGTATGGGATCACGCCGGCGATCAAGGCCCGCTGAGCACGTTCTGGTCTGCGGCGCGCCGGCTCGACACCGAGGTCGAAGACGAGTCGGATCTTCCCGGTGTGCGGCAGGGTCACCTCGGCGAGCTGTTTCGGGAGGCAGGTCTGCACCAGGTCGAGGAGACCAGTCTCACGGTGGCAGTCGAGCACGACACCTTCGAGGACTGGTGGGAGCCGTTCGAGCTCGGCGTGGGGCCGGCAGGCAGTTACGTGACGTCGCTCGACCCGGAACGCCAGGTCGAGCTACGTGAGCACTTGCGAGAAGAGCTCCCGGCTCCATTCGCTCTGACCGTCGTGGCCTGGGCGGCGAGAGGCACGGCCTAGGCGTATGTAGCCTCATCGAGGTGAAGCCGGTCCTTACCGCCGATGAATATCAAAGGGTCGACAAGGCCTATACGGGCGATCTCGACCAGGCGATGGATCGAGCGGGATACGCGGTTGCTCTCGCCGCAGCCCGTCATGGTGCCGGCTATGGCAAGCGGGTCGTGGTGCTGGCCGGGCCGGGGAACAACGGTGGCGACGGGTATGTCGCCGCCCGCTATCTGAAACGGCGGGGGGTGAGCGTTGAGATCCAATCTCTGGCCGAGCCACGAGCACCCGAGGCGATCCGAGCGGCTTCACGAGCTCGGGACAGCGGGATTCCGATTCGCGCTTTGGGTGAGGTTTCGGAGGCCGATGTCGTCATCGACGCCTTGTTCGGTGGCGGGGTGCGAGGCGGTCTGCCCACAGAGGTCGTCTTCTGGATGGCCACCCCGGCCCCGGTGGTGGCGGTGGACTATCCGACCGGTCTCGACCCCAACACCGGCAAGGTCGAGGAGCAGGCCTTCACGGCTGTCGAGACGGTCACATTCGGGACGCTGAAGACAGGTCACGTCCGTGGTCGTGGGCCCGATCACTGTGGTGTTGTCACCGTGGCCGACATCGGGATCGAGGGGGGTGAGCCCGCCATGTGGCTGGCGGAGGAGAGCGACGCGCCCCGCCCGCCGCGGGCCCGAAGCGCGCACAAGTGGTCGGCCGGCGCCATCCTGGTCATCGGAGGCTCGACCGGACTGGTCGGGGCCTCGGTCTTCGCGGCCCGGTCGGCGCTTCACTTCGGAGCGGGCTCGGTTGCCGTCGGCTCTCCCCGCACCGATTTGGTCACTGCAGCGGCTCCCGAACTGCTCAGTCTCTCGTTGGAGGAAGCCGAGGAAGGGCTGGATCGTTTCGGCGTGGTCATCGTCGGACCGGGGCTGGCCCCTTCGGATCGAGACTCGGTGCTTGCCATCCTGGGCAAGGCATCGCGTGTCGTGCTCGATGCCGGGGGTCTGGAGTCATCCCTGATCGACGCCGCCGGCGTAGGCGGCGCCGAAGTTGTGATCACCCCGCATGCCCGAGAGTTCGAGCGTGTCGCCGGTGTGGAAGGAGGGGCGTTTGCGGCTCGGGCCTACGCCGAGAAGAAGGGCATCACCGTGCTGCTCAAGGGCAACCCGACGCTTATCTCGGATGGCGCGGAACCGGTGCTGGTCACCACCGGTGGCTCCGAGCTGGCAAGCATCGGAACCGGGGACGTCTTGGCCGGGATGATCGGCGCGCTCTGGGCCCGGGGGCTCGACCCTCGCACCGCCGCCATCTCCGCCGCCTACTGGCACGGCATCGCCGGCGCCGACCTGGCTCGCACCAGGACCGTCACCGCAGACGCCCTCGCCCGTCACGTCGGCAGGTTCGCCTGGTGACGGCGTCGTTTCGCCCCCGATCGGGCATACCGAATGCAGTGCGTCACATATACGTGACGCCCTGCATTAGGAACGCGGTATGAGACCCACCTACGCCGAGATCGACCTCGGGGCGATCCGCCACAATGTGACCAACTTCCGCGACCTGCTGGCGCCCTCTGAAGTCTGCGTCGTGGTCAAGGCGGATGGTTACGGCCACGGGGACGCCCCGGTCGCCGAGGCGGCAATGGAGGCGGGGGCGACGTGGCTGGCGGTGGCCCTGGTCGAGGAGGGGATCAGGCTACGCGAAGCCGGGATCGAGACCCAGATCATGGTGCTCTCCGAACCACACCCCCGTGACGCCACCGCAGTGGCCAAATGGGGTCTCACCCCCACCGTGTACTCACATGCGTTCGTGGAGGCTCTGGCCGACACGGGAACCGACTTCGACGTACACGTCAAGGTCGACACCGGGATGCACCGGGTCGGTGTCGCCCCCAGAGTGCTCCACGATCTCATGGACTCCATCGCCACCAGACCGTCGTTGCGTGTGGCGGCCCTGTGGACCCACTTCCCCGTCGCGGACGAGGACCCCGCGTACACCCGTGCTCAGATCGAGATATTCACCGAAGCGGTGAGTCGTTACGACGTGCCGATGGTCCACATGGCCAACACGGCCGGCGCCACCCTCTTTCCCGCGGCTCGTCGCTCGCTGTCTCGCATCGGGCTGGGCACCTATGGGCTGCATCCCTGCGAGGAGACGCGGGAGCTGGTCGACTTGCGCCCTGCCATGCGCATCGTCAGCCACATATCCCACATCCAGCGTCTCGAAGCCGGGGCCCGTCCCAGCTATGGGCGGGTGAGGCCGCTGCCTGATGACGCAACCGTGGCCACGGTCCCCATCGGCTACGCCGACGGCTACCCCCGTCGCCTTTCCCAGATGGGGTCCGCCTTGATCGGTGGGGAGCGTCATCCCCTGGCCGGCACGGTGACGATGGACCAGATCGTGATCGACGTCGGTGACGCCGACGTGGGGATCGGTGACGAGGTCGTGCTGCTCGGCTCTCAGGGCGGTGAAGAGATCAGCGCCGACGAGTGGGCCGATCTGCTCGGCACCATCAGCTACGAGGTGGTTTGCGGGATCGGTCCCAGGGTGCCGAGGAGGTATCTGGAGTGAACGACACGATCACCGCCGTCCTCGGTGTCGAGGTGGGGCACTGGTCCGACGCCGAGGCGGAGACCGGATGCACCGTCGTGGTCTTCCCCGAGCCCAATGTCGCCGCGGCCGAGATCAGGGGCGCCGCTCCCGGCTCGCGGGAGACCGCCCTGCTCGAGCACGGGATGCGTATCGAGCAGATCCAGGCGATCCTCCTCACCGGGGGGAGCGCCTTCGGCCTGGCCGCCGCCGATGGCGTGGTCCGGGCACTGGAAGCAGACGGGAGAGGCCACCCCACGTCGGCGGCCCGGGTGCCGATCGTGCCTGCGGCCGTGGTGTTCGATCTCAATCCCGAAGGCGGCGGGATCCGTCCCGGACCCGACCAGGGGGAGGCCGCCTACCGGGCCGCCAACGCCGACCCGGTGGTCTCGGGCCGGGTCGGGGCCGGGACCGGCACCACGGTGGCCAAGTGGCGTGGGTTCGAGCACATGCAGCCAGGCGGGCTGGGGTCGGCGATCAGGATCGCTGGAGAGTCGACGGTTGGCGCCCTGGTCGTTCTCAACTCTGTCGGCGACGTGTTCGGCGTCACCGGCGAGCCGCTCACCGGGGGGGAGCACGAGCCCGGTCCGCCCGCTCCATTCCCCGAGCCCATGTCCAATACCACCCTGGTGGTCATCGCCACCGACGCAGCCTTGTCCCGTTCCGCCCTCAGCCGGTTAGCGGTTCGGTCTCAGGATGCCGTCGCCGTGTGTGTCCGACCGGCGCACACCCGGTTCGACGGCGACATCGTGTTCGCCGTCTCCTGCGGTCCGATCGACGAGGACGTCGAGACCCTGGCCGAGGCCGCCTTCGGGGCGACGGCCGCCGCGGTGGAAAGGGCGGTTCGCGCCGCCAGGGGTGAATAGCCGGGTTCCTAATGCAGGGCGTCACATATACGTGACGGACTGCATAAAGAATGCGAATTCCCTCCCGGGTTGAGCGCCGCCGGCCGATCGCTTTGCCACAATGGGTCGCGGTGACCGACAGCATCCAGATCCTCGAAGACCTGCGAGAGCGCGCCCTCGTCTGCACCCGGTGTGGGCTGGCCGAGACCAGGACCCAGGTCGTGTTCGGGGTCGGCAATCCCCAGGCCCGGCTCATGTTCGTCGGTGAGGCGCCGGGCAAGAACGAGGACCTCCAGGGCGAGCCGTTCGTCGGTGCCGCCGGCAAACTGCTCGACACCCTGCTCGGGGAGATCGGAATAGCCCGCTCCGAGGTCTACATCGCCAACGTGCTCAAGTGCCGGCCTCCCGGGAATCGTGACCCCCGTCCCGAGGAGATCGATGCTTGCAAGGGGTATCTGCGCGAGCAGATCAGGCTGATCGCCCCCGAGGTGGTGATGACCCTGGGCAACTTCGCCACCAAGCTGCTGCTCAAGACGGAAGTGGGTATCACCCGGCTTCGTGGGCGACCGCATCAGTGGTGGTTGGGCGCTCTCCTCGTTCCCACGTTCCATCCTGCGGCCGCCCTCCGCGGTGGGGACCGGGTGACCAATCAGATGCGCGAGGATTTCGACCTGGTGCGTTCGATCCTCGACCTCCCCGAGGAGGCAGAGCCGACCCCGGCTGAGGAACCGTCCGAGCATGCTCAAATGGAACTGTTCGGATGATCGAGATTCGCTGCCTCACCGAGGAAGAAACCCGCGCCGTCGGCCGCAAGCTGGCCGCAACGCTGCGGCCCGGCGACGTCGTGGTGCTCGCCGGCGGGCTCGGCGTGGGCAAGACCTTGTTCACCAGTGGCATCGCCGCCGGGCTAGGTGTCGAGGAACAACTGGTCAGCCCCTCGTTCGTCCTGGTCCGGCAGTATCGGAGCGGCTTCCTTCCTCTGGTCCATGTCGACGTCTACCGGTTGGGCTCCTTGAACGAGTTCGATGACCTCGAGGTTTTCGAGCTGGGCGCCGACGGTGCGGTCGTCATCGAATGGGGCGACGCGTTGGAGGGTGCAATACCCGAGGATCATCTCCGGATCGACTTCGTCGTGGAGCCCGACGGGACCAGAGTCCTGAGGATGCTCCCCGGCGGGGTCTGGGCCGAGCGCGACCTCGGGCTGGTGGCATGAAGCTGCTCGCCATCGAGACCTCGACCCCGGGCGCCTCGGTGGCGTTGGTCGAGGACGACACCACTCTGGCCGCCGCCTCCCGCATCGACCCCATGGGTCATGCCACCTTCCTCGTTCCCGCCATCGACTTCTGCTTCGACCAGGTGGGCTGGTCCCCGTCGGCCCTCGACGCGGTGGCGGTCGACATCGGCCCCGGGCTCTACACCGGGATCCGGGTCGGGGTGGCTACCGCCCAGGGTCTGGCCGCCGCCTTCGGCATCCCGATCATCCCTGCCGTCTCTGTCGATGCCATCGCCCTCGAGGCCCGCACCGGTCATCGGCTCATCTGGGCCGTCGTCGATGTGCGGCGCGGCGAGTATGCGGTGGCCCGCTACCGCCCGGTGCCGGGCGGGGTGGTCAGGGACAGCCCTCCCGAGCTGGTCCGGACCGAGGTGCTCAGAGCGCAGCTCGACTCCGCCCCTGAGGAGAGCCTGGTAGTGGGCGACACCGGGTCATTTCCCGAAGCCCTGCTCCGGGGTCTGCACCGGGTCAAGATCGGTAAGCCCCGCTATCCCTATGCAGTGGCCCTCGCCGAGGTGGCTCGGGGCAAGTACGACAGGGACGAGTTCCCCCCGCCGAGCGAGATTCGGCCCATGTACCTACGTGAGCCCGACATCACCATCAACTGGGCCAAGCTGCGATCGGAGGGGCCATGGGGAACGGCCTGATCCTGCTTCCTAATGCAGGGCGTCACGTATATGTGACGCGGTGCATTGAGAATGGGCCCGTGATCCGTCCCCTGATCAGCGACGACCTCGACCGGGTGGTGGCCTTGGAGCAGGCCAACCAGCCGGCGCCTTGGTCGGAGCGCGTCTTCACTGAAGAGTTGGCCGCCGGCAATCGGATCTACATGGCCGCCGAGGAGGACGACGTGGTCGGCTTCGGCGGGGTGATGGTGGTAGGGGAGGAGGCCCATGTCACCAATCTGCTCGTGGATCCCGGGTGGAGGCGGCAGGGCATCGGGCTCCGGCTGATGATCGCCCTCATCGAGGCTGCGGTCGCCGCGGGGGCCCGTCATCTCACCCTGGAAGTGAGGTCGAAGAACCAGGCTGCCCAGGCGATGTACTCCCGGCTCGGTCTGGCCCCGATCGGGATCAGGCGCGATTACTACGGCGACGACGACGCCCTCATCCTCTGGGCCCACGACATCGACGCAGACTCCTACCGACAACGCCTGAAGGACCTGCGATGAACCCTCTCGTCCTCGCCTTCGAGACCTCCTGTGACGAGACGGCTGTGGCGGTCGTTCAGGGAACCAAGCCGCTCTCCAACGTCCTCTCCTCGCAGGTAGACCTCCATGCCCGCTTCGGGGGCGTGGTGCCCGAGGTGGCGGCAAGGGCCCATGTCGAGTCGATCCGTGCCCTCACCCACCATGCCCTGAACGAGGCCGGGATCCATCCCGCCGACCTCGACGGGGTCGCCGCCACCGCCGGCCCCGGTCTGGTCGGGGCGCTGCTGGTCGGTCACTCCTTCGCCAAGGCGACTGCTTGGGCCCGTCAGCTTCCTTTCGTCGGGATCGACCACATGGAGGGCCACCTGATGGCACCGCGGCTCGAATTCGAGGGATTCAAGCCCCCGGTGGTCTCTCTGCTCGCCTCCGGCGGCCACTCCCAGATCGTGCATGTGTCCGAGTGGGGCGAGTATGAAACACTGGGGGGGACCATCGACGACGCGGCGGGAGAGGCCTTCGACAAACTGGCCCGCGTCATGGGCCTGGGCTTTCCCGGCGGGCCGGCCATCGACATTGCTTCGAACGGCGGGGACCCCAAGGCGGTCGAGTTTCCCCGTGCCCTGGCAGACCGTCCTTTCGACTTCTCCTTCTCCGGGCTGAAGACGTCGGTGGTGACCTTCATCGAGAAGGCGGAGAGAAGCGGGAACCTCCCACCGCTGGCCGATGTGGCCGCCTCTCTCCAGGAGGCGATCGTCGACGTCCTGGTCGACAAGACGTTCAACGCGCTCGACCAGACAGGGGCCCGGATCGTTGGCGGTGGAGGGGGGGTTCTGGCGAACCGTCGCCTCCGTATTCGCTTCGCCGAGGAGGCCGACAAGCGGGGAGTCACCCTGGCCATCCCGGACCCGCTCCTCTGCACCGACAACGCAGCGATGATCGGCGTCGCCGGCGCCCACTGGCTCTCCGAGGGCCGCATCACCGACTGGGCCGAGAACGTCGACCCCGGCCTGGTCCTCGGGGCGCCGTTGGCCTGAGAATCGCCTGGCTTTCAACGGCGCCACGCCTGGCGGGAAGTCGGGGGAGATCTGAGTCGACAAGACTCAGATCAGGATTAGCACTCGTAACCGCCGAGTGCTAATGTTCAGTTGGCACTCGTTGTATCCGAGTGCCAGCCGGGTGACGGGCTTCCAGACTCGCACCCAGCAAGCAAGCACCAAACCCGAGGTTCAAGGAGGAGCCACAGTATGAAGCTTCAGCCGCTCGGTGATCGAGTGGTGGTAAGGCCTACCGAGGATGTGGAGTCACGCACTCCCTCCGGTCTTGTCATCCCCGACACCGCCAAGGAGAAGCCGCAGATCGGCGAGGTCATCGCCGTCGGGCCGGGAGCCCGCGACGAGGACGGCGATCGGATCCCGATGGATGTCTCCGTCGGCGACAAGGTTCTCTACTCGAAATTCGCAGGAACCGAGGTCAAGCTCGACTCGGACGAGTATCTCGTCCTCTCCGAGCGTGACCTTCTGGCCGTCGTCAACTGAGGAGCTGATAGAAAATGGCAGCGAAGGAACTTCGCTTCAACGAGGAGGCCCGCAAGGGTCTCCAGGCGGGCGTAGACAAGCTCGCCGACACCGTAAAGGTGACTCTTGGCCCGAAGGGCCGGAACGTCGTCCTGGAGAAGAAGTGGGGCTCGCCCACCATCACCAACGACGGCGTGACCATCGCCAAGGAGATCGAGCTGGACGACCCCTATGAGAACATGGGGGCCAAGCTCGCCTACGAGGTCGCCAACAAGACCGACAATGTCGCCGGCGACGGGACCACCACCGCCACGGTCCTGGCTCAGGCCATGGTCAAGGAAGGCCTCCGTCAGGTGGCCGCCGGGGCCAACCCGATGGAGCTCAAGCGTGGCATCGAGCAGGCGGTAGAGGTTGCGGTCAAGTCGATCGGCGACATGGCCCGTGACATCGAGACCAGCGAAGAGATCGCCCACGTGGCTTCGATCTCGGCCAACAACGACACCTCGATCGGTCAGGTCATCGCGGATGCGATGGACCGGGTCGGCAAGGATGGTGTCATTACCGTCGAGGAAGGCCAGACGTTCGGTCTCGAGCTCGAGTTCACCGAGGGGATGCAGTTCGACAAGGGCTTCATCAACTTCTACTTCATCACCGATGCCGATCGGCAGGAGGCGGTGCTCGAGGACCCCTACATCCTCATCGCCAACCAGAAAATCAGCTCGGTGAACGATCTCGTGCCCGTGCTGGAGAAGGTGATGCAGTCGGGCAAGAGCGTTTTGATCATCGCCGAGGACGTCGAGGGTGAGGCTCTCGCCACTCTCGTCGTGAACAAGATCCGTGGCACGTTCTCATCGGTTGCGGTCAAGGCTCCCGGATTCGGGGAGCGGCGTAAGGCCATGCTCCAGGACATCGCCATCCTCACCGGTGGCACCGTCATCTCCGAGGAGGTCGGGCTCAAGTTGGAGAATGTCACACTCGACATGCTGGGCCGTGCCCGCAAGGTCGTGGTGGCCAAGGACAACACCACCGTCATCGACGGATCCGGCAGCGAGGCCGATGTCAAAGCGCGGATCAAGCAGATCGAGCGTGAAATCGAGAACACCGACTCCGACTGGGACAAAGAGAAGCTCCAAGAGCGTCTCGCAAAGCTGTCCGGCGGGGTCGTCGTGATCAAAGCCGGAGCCGCCACCGAGGTGGAGCTGAAGGAGAAGAAGCACCGCATCGAGGATGCCGTCCAGGCCTCACGTGCCGCGGTCGAAGAGGGTGTGGTCCCCGGTGGGGGCGTCGCCCTGCTCCGTGCCCAGAATGCCCTCGACAAGATCCGCGGTGGGACCGATGACGAAAAGGCGGGCCGGTCCATCGTCCGCAAGGCGATGGAGGAGCCGCTCCGTCAGATCGCGATCAACGCCGGGTTCGAAGGCGGGGTCGTCGTCGAGCATGTCCGGGCTGCCGAAGGCAACACTGGCTTCAACGCAGCGACGGGTGAGTACGCCGACCTGGTCGCCGACGGTGTCATTGACCCGGCCAAGGTGACCCGTTCCACTCTGCAGAACGCAGCGTCGATCGCGGCCCTCCTCCTCACCACCGAGGCTCTGGTGGCCGAGGAGAAGGAGGACGCTCCCGCCATGGCGGGCGGCGACCACGGCCACGGCGGCGGCGGGATGGACTTCTAGGGCAACAACCCGCGTTCCTAATGCAGGGCGTCACATATACGTGACGCCCTGCATTGCGTTCACAGGGACAAGGCCCGGCGAATTGTCAACACGACGTACTCGGGTCGCTGCTCGATGTCCCACCAGGTGAACCGAAGCACCCGCCAGCCGGCCAGTTGGGCCAGGTTGTCCCGTTCGCGATCGGTGAGGAAGGCATCCGCCTGCGTGTGCCATCGGCGGCTGTCCGCCTCGATGACGAGGAGTTGTTCCCGGTACGCAAGGTCGACCCGCCCATTGGTGGGGACAAGCCAGGGGGCCTTGAACTCCCTCGTCGGCGGGGGGAGGCTGGCCCGTTCGATCAAGTCGAGGAGCCGCGACTCGAGCTCGCTTGGATCGCGGTCGGGTGTACCGCCCCGATCCTCCATCACCCTTCTCAGCTTCTGAGTCCCGGGCTTTCCCCTTCGGCCCAGGTCGGCAAAGAGCCCGAGCAGGTTCTCGTGGGAAGTGAGACCCTGTGCCACCGTCCAGTCAACGAGCCGGGCGAGACGCTTCACTCCGAGCTGGGCGGCAAGGTCGATGATGGTCCGTGCCGGGGTCGTCACGGGCAGCCCCGCCTTCCACACCACCTGCTCCGGGGTCAGGTCGGTCTTCTGGCGCACGTCGACGCCGGGATACCTGTTGGAGCGTCGCACCGGCACAGTCACGACAAGCAATCCTCTCTTCAGGCGTGGCATGCCATGCAGCTGAGCCGCCGACTCGTGCGACACCACGGCTCCGAGCCGATGGCATGCTGCCGCGAGGGTCGCGTGCCATTCCGACGTCGCGCCCGGCAGCCGGTAGGTGCTGGGGCCGCACCGTTCCAACCATCCTTCCCGCTCCCGTCGCGAGAGCCACTCCCGAGACCCGCCCAGCGCCTGAATCTCTGCGGAAGTGATGCTCCCGCCGTTGCTCATGGCCTGCGAGATGACACGATTCGAGATCCCCATGGCTTGACGATGGACGATTCGGCCCGTCATTGGAAGGGGGACGTCTAACCACGTGCCAGTCATCGCAAACGTTATGCACCGCGTCACATATCCGTGACGCCCTGCATTAGGAAGCGGGTAGTTGCCCCGCCAGCCGGTCGAGGTAGGGAATGGTCTGGTCGGCGGGGAGGGAGCGGAGATTGAAGATGGCGTGATCGACCCCGGCTTCGGCGAGGCCGTCGATGTCGTCGACCCGGGCTCCGCTGGCGATGATCTGGAAGGACATCGGATCGCGCCCTGCGTCGGCAACTGCCTGGCGCACCCTTCCCACCTCGCCGGCGATGTCCATCCGGGTCGCCAACGGCATCCAACCATCGCAGAGCTCGACCATGTCCGCGAGCGTCCTCGGCCCGGCGGCGGCCCCCATGATTATCGGGGGATGCGGTTTCTGTGCCGGCTTGGGCCAAGCCCACGACGGCTCGAGGTGGAGCAGTTCCCCGGCGAACGAAGCCTCATCCTCGGTCCAGAGCGCCTTCATCATCATCACCTTCTCCCGGAGCAACGCCCTGCGCCGGGAGTACTCGACGCCATGGCTCGCCAATTCCTCTTTGTTCCATCCGTACCCGATCCCGAAATCGAGACGCCCCCCGGAGAGCACATCGAGGGAGGCCACCTCCTTGGCGGTCCAGATCGGGTCGCGTTGAGCCACCAGCGTGACCCCGGTCCCCAGCCTCAAGGTGGTGGTCGCCGCCGCGGCAAAGGAGAGAGCCACGAAGGCGTCGTGTGCGCGCCAGTAGTAGTCCGGCAGCGGCGGCGCCCCGTCCTGGCCGCCCCAAGGTGTGATCCGGGACGACGGGATGTGCGAGTGCTCAGGGAGCCAAAGGGAGTCGAATCCCCGGTCCTCGACCTCCTTGGCCACATGGTCGGGGCGAATTGCCGTATCGGTGGGAAAGATGGACACTCCGAATCTCATCTCTCCGAAGCTAATGGCAACACTCGTAGAACGAATCCGGCAACAAATCGAGACGAAGGGACCCATCCCGTTTGAGGAGTTCATGGGTTTCGCTCTCTACGACCGCGAAGGCGGCTTCTTCGGCGCCGGCAGACTGCGCTCGGAGAAAGGGGGCGACTTCCTCACCTCTCCCGAGGTCAGCCCGCTGTTCGGTGAGACTCTGGGCCGGTACGTCGAGCTGGAGCGGGAGCGGGTCGGTGAACCGTTCCAGTTGGTCGAGGCGGGGGCGGGCTCGGGGTCGTTGATCGGCCCTCTGCTGAACGGGGTGGACGTCGAGGCGTTGGTGGTGGAGGCATCGCCGGCGGCCCGTCGCGCCCTCGAATCTGTCATCTCACCCGACCGTATCCGCACCGATCTCCCCGACCGGTTCAGAGGAGTCCTCTTCGCCAACGAGCTCATCGACAACTTGCCGATGGCTCTGGCGCAACGGGTCGACGACGAATGGCGGGAGCGATGGGTGGGTCTCGACGGCGTCGGACTCGGTTTCGTCGACGCCGACCCACGGGCCGAGGTCTTGGAATGGCTGAGCGATTACGCCGGTGACGTGCCAGACGGAGGCTGGGTCGAAGTGCAGTTGGCCGCCCGGGACTGGCTGCTCGACGCCCTGCGCCGGCTCGACGCCGGGTCGGTCGTGCTGCTCGACTACGGAGACACCGCGGAGAATCTGTTGCCCCGACGCCAGGACGGGACGCTTCGCACCTACCGAGCGCATCATCTCGGTCCACATCCTCTCGAAGAGCCGGGCGAGACCGACATCACTGCCGACGTCAACTTCACCGCCCTGATCGACGCTGCCGATGGTGCCGGTGCCGATGTCGTGCTCTGGCGCCAGGACGACTTCCTCGTCGATCTCGGTCTCGGGGACCGCCTCTCCGAGTTGCGCCATCTCGAGTTGGAGGCGGCCCGATCGGGAAATGACCTGGAGCGTCTCCGGCTTCGGACGCGGAAAACCGAGGCCGAGACGCTGCTCCACCCCCGCGGCCTGGGTGACTTCCGGGTATTGGTGGCCCGCAAATAGAAGAAGCGGAGTCGGGAAGACTCCGCTTCTTTATGCAGGGCGTCACATATACGTGACGCCCTGCATTAGGAACGCGGTCGGCTACGGCGTGTTGTCCACCTCCACCAGGGTGTAGCCGAAGGTGGTCGTGCCGTCGGAGTGGGAGACGGCGCCCAGGTGGTCGCCGGCGGCCACACCCGCCCAACTCACGTCGACCGTGCCGACCGCCCCCTGTGTGGCCGACGGGGGCGCGGCGTCGATGACGAGGGATCCCCCTCCACCGGCAAGGGGGACCTGCCATGTGTTCACGTTGTACCCGACTTCGATCCCGGTGGTCTGCCAGCCGTGCACGTACAAGGTGTAGGTGTCGTCACCGGGCAGCTCGAACTCGATCAGCTCGTCGGTGCCACCGGCCCCGGAGGAGGCAACCTCCTCTCCTGCCGAGTTGTACAGGAACAGGTCGATGTCGATCGCCGGGTCCTGCGGTGTCAGATCCGCCGTTGTGAGAGAGATCCGCAGGTGGGCCGCCCCGGCCACCGCTATCTCGTGGGCGGTGGCTCCGTTGCCGACGTCAGCCGGGTCGAATGTTTGATCCGGGTCTTGTGTGACGGTACCGGCGATCGGCACGTTCGCCGATAGCCCGTGCGGCGTCGCCGTGTACGGGCCGGTGTAGCCGAAGGCCACCGGAATGCTCGCCGTGCCCGATTCGCCTGAGCCGCTGACCGAATCTGCGAACTCGATGGCGGCAGCCTTCACCGCGATCGGGCTACGCACCCGGTTGTGCCCGGAAACCCAGGAGAGGGACCCGAAGCGCCACTCACCGATAGGCGCACCCTCGTTGACGAAGGCGATCTCGAACGTGGCCGACTCACCGGGGGCAAGCCTGATCCGGTCCGGGGTGACCGTCACCTCGTAGCCCCGAGGCTCGTGGACGCGAGCCCGATAGGTCTCGGTCTTGTCCGAGACATTGGTCACTGTGCGAACCACCGTCTTCGCCCCTGGGACCTCACTCGCCGCAATCGACGGATAGTTGAGGTTGGTGGCGAGTGTCTTCAGCCCGGCTGCGGCCAACTCGTCGCAGGTGAGTCCGACGAGCAGCGGGACGAACGCCGCCCCGCTCGTGTCACAGAGGAATGCGACGTAGTCGAACGCGTTGGCGTCGTAGACCAGCCCCGGATTGAATATCGACCCTGGTCGTGAGGCATTGCCCTCGGGGTCGACATGCCCGGCGCCGAAGTCGAACGGGTCGGCCTTGGTCTTCCCGTCCTCCTTTCTGACGTCCTGACGGGCGGTGGTCATCAAGGCCGACTTGGCCATGGCCGGGGTCCACTCGGGGTGGGCCTGCTTGAGCAGGGCGAAGAGCCCGGCCACATGCGGGCTGGACATCGACGTGCCCGAGATCGACTGGAACAGTTGCCCCGGAGCACCCAGGGTCGGGGTCGGAGAGGCGCCGGCCAGGATGTTCACCCCCGGCGCGGTCACGTCCGGCTTGATGATGTCTTCCGACGCCGGGACGCCGACCGGCCCCCTCGACGAGAAGGCTGCCATCGTGTTGCCCCGCTGTCTCTGTCGCTCACCGTCGGTGAGCTCGACCGTGGCGTCGGCGCCATTGTCGGCGATGTACTGCTTGAGGGCGCTGCCGTCGGTGAAGTTGACGTGGACCGAAGGCACCCAATGGTTGTCGGTGACCAGATCCTGGACGTCGTTCGGGTTGTAGAGGACCATCCCCGCGCCACCCTGCTCGAACACCGCTCGGCTCTTCTCCACGCGTGCCTGAACTCCACGCAGGCAGAGGACGACGGCACCGGTTATCTCGGGGGTGAATGTGACCGCGGGATCGCACAACTCGTTGCCGTGGTCGGCGGCATCGACGAATGGCAACTGACCTCCGGTGCCAGGAGTAATCGAGGCACCCTCGTACTTGCCCTGGTCCTTTTTGAACCAGCGGGCCCAGCGGCTCTTCCAGTCGGTCGAGTCCCCGGTCAGGATCTCGGCGATGTAGGTCTTCTTCTGCTCGCTGGCGCCGACGGAGGTGACCCACGGCACCGTGGCCGGGCTGCCGATGGTGGATGCGCCCGGCCCGGCATTGCCGTTCGAGGTGGCGACGAAGACGCCGGCGTTCGCCGCGAATAGGAAGGCGATGTCGTCGGGACCGGTGAGACCCGGGGCTGCGCTGCCGATCGAGTAGTTGATCACGTCCACCCCGTCGGCCACGGCCTGGTCGATCGCATCGGCCAGATCCCCTCCGAAGCACCCCAGGGAGCCACACGCGCTGTACGCCGCCACCCAGGCATCGGGGGCGATCCCTGTCACCTCACCGAAGTCACGACCGAAGATCGACGCCTCGACATCGCGGTTTCCGGTGGCGGTGCTGGCGGTGTGAGTCCCGTGCCCGTCGTAGTCACGGGCGGTGGAATATGTCTCGGAGCCGATGAAGAACTCGTAGAGAGTCCGCATGTCGCGGGCACCGATGAGCTTGTTGTTGCAGTCGAAGGGTGCATCGTCCGGGTTGTAGGTGGTATCACCGAACTCGCAGATGGGAGCGCCTCCCATCCAGCCGGCTGGGGGGGCGCCGAGACCGGTGTCGGCGAAGGAGGGATGTTCCGGCCAGATCCCGGTGTCGATGACCCCGACGATCACGCCGGCCCCGGTGTAGCCGCTGTCCCAGGCTCCGCGCCGGTCGTCGAGCCCGAGGAAGTGCGGGGAGTCGGAGGTATGAAGCTGGCGCAGCTCGTCACGCTGGACGGAGAAGACGCCCTTCTGTGTGGCCAGTGCTTCGGCCTCGGCCGGGGTGAGGACCGCGCTGAATCCGTTGGCCGCGTATTCGTAGCTGGCCAGGCGGGCGCTCTGGTCGACGCCGGCCCCGTCGAGGGCCTCGGCCTTCTCCTGCTCCAGCTCGGCGACATATGCCTCCACTTCGGAGCTCTCCGGATCAGGCGGTTCCTCCCCTTCGGGGGCGATCTCTTCGTTGCCCAGCACGGGTTTGGAATCCATGACCACTACGTAGGGGGCCTCGGTGCCTTCGACCTGGGCGATAACTGGACCGGCTGCGGCCGGTACCGCGGTGGCAAACGCCGTGGCCAGAACGGCCAGGGCGATCAGCGACTTTCGTCTCACGCGCTCTCCCTGTGTTATCCGACTTTGACCTTCCCCCAGGGAGTCGGTCCTCCACACTGATAGCGACCCTGTGCCAACCCGGCATGGGACCATACACGACTGTCCCCGGCCTGTCAGCCCTCCAATCTCGGGAACCGATGCCGTCGGCGGGGCGTCTTAATCTTGGTGACCAAAATGATCCGGACCACGTTGCTTCTCGTAGTGTTTGCGGTCGCCGCGGCCGCATGTGGAGCCGATGCCGAGACGACAGCGACGGCTGCGAACGTTTCTTCGACCACCGACACCGAGGTCACAACCATGCCGACTACCGAACCAGGACAGCTCCCCATAGTGGCGCCGGCGCGAGCCGATCTCGCCGAGCGTCTCCGAGTGCCGCCCGAGGAGATCGAAGTCGTGACCGCGGAACAGGTGACCTGGCCTGACGGGAGTCTCGGCTGTCCCGAGCCCGGGATGTCGTACACCCAAGCCCTCGTCGAGGGTTCGAAAGTGATTCTGGGACACGACGATCGTGTCTACGTCTATCACGCCGGCGCTGATGACCAGCCGTTCCTGTGCCCGTCCGAGGACAAGGACGGCGGTCACGATTTCGTTCCTCCTCCGGGATTCAACGAGTAGTGGAGGGGGCACCGATTCGGCGCCCCCTCCACTCGTCCGCCTGCTAATCGGTGCTGACCTCGACCAGGGTCAGATCGAAGAGCCCATCATCGTCGTTGTGTCCGACGGCACCCAGGTACTCGATCCCGGCATCCAGCCCGGACCACCCGACCACGATCGTCTCGGTGGATCCGAGCACCGCGTCTGTCGGCTCACTCACGATGGTGAGCGAGCCGGCGTCGGCGGTCAACGGCACATCCCATGTGTGCATCGAATAGCCCACGGTCAAGTTGATCGTTTGCCATCCATGCACGTAAAGGGTGTAGGTGCCGTCTTCCGGTGTCGTCAGCTCGATCTGCTCGACCGTGCCGCCCGAAGTCGAGCTGGCCACCTCTTCACCGTCCTTGTACAGGTACAGGTCGATGTCGATCGCCGGGTCTGGCGGTGTCAGGTCGGCGGTGTCCAGCGTCAGCCGGAAGAACGCTGTGTTGCTCAGCGTGATCTCGTGCGCTGTCGTCCCGCTCGGGTCGGACGGGTCGAAGGTCTGATCAGGGTCCTGCGCGACCGATCCAGCGATCGGCACGTCGGGCACCAGCCCATGGGCGGTGGCGTCGTACCCGCCGCTGTAACCGAACGTGATGTCGAACGACGTCGTGCCTTCGACACCGGTCCCGGTCGCGACCTCTGGGGCATCCAGCTTTGCTGCGGCCACCGCTATTGGGCTTCGGGCCGAGTAGCCGCCCCCTTCCCAGGTCAGGGATCCGAACCTCCATTCACCGATCGGGCCGCTGAGGTTGTCGAATGTGACCTCGAACGTGCGGCTCTGCCCCTTGGGGATGACCAGTCGTGTAGGGCTTACGGTTACGTCGTAGCCGCTCGGCTCCTCGACGAGGGCGTTCAGCCTCAGTGTCCCGCCCGACACATTGGTGACGGTGCGCTGCACGATGAGGGTTCCTGGGACTCCAGAAGCCCCGATCGACGGGTAGTTGAGGTTCTCTGACTCGGTCGGGATACCGGCTGCCTCGAGTGAGGCGCAGGTGGCAGCCGGGTTGCCAAAGACCTGCGGCGCGGCGTCACAGAGGAACCCGAGGTACTGGTTGAACCCTGCCTCGTAGACGATGCCAGGGTTGAACATCGAGTTGGCTGCGCCCGCGGGGCCACTGGGATCGACGTGACCCGCTCCCATGTCGAACGGGTCGGCAGGGGTGGTTGCGTCCTCCTTGGTGACGTCCTGTCTCGCCGTGGTCATCATCGCCGACTTGGCCGCAGCAGGCGACCAGTCGGGATGGGCGTGCTTGAGCAGAGCGAACAGACCGGCCCCGTGGGGGCTCGACATCGAAGTGCCCTGGATCGCCTGGAACAGCTCACCGGGTGCGTCGAACCCGGCGGCCGGTGAGTTACCGGCCAGGATCTGAACCCCCGGAGCGGTCACATCCGGCTTGATGATGTCGGATGAGGCGGGGAGCCCGACGGGACCTCGCGAGGAGAAGTACGCCATCACCGATCCCTGCCTCGGCTGGGCGGTGCCACCGATGATCTCAGCCTGTGACTGGGGAGGCGGAACCGAGTCGATGTACGCCTTGATGACGAGACCGTCGGCGTTGCTGACATGCACCGTGGGCAGGAAGTGGTTGTCGGAGGGCAGGGTCTGGTTGGGGAAGTCGTTGTAAAGGACCATCCCGACACCGCCCTGTTCCAGCACCGCTCGGCTCTTCGCCGCCCGACCGACCGCACCCTTGCACAGGACGATCTTCCCGGTGGGCGCAGGTCTGAAGGAGACATCGGGATCGCATGACTCGTTGCGGAGGTCTGCGGCGTCTACCAGCTGGGCAGTGCCGACCCCATGGGTCACCGAGCTACCGAAGTACTCCGAGCCATTACCCAGCACCACAGAGCCCTGGAAGGTCCGATCGTGGTGGCTGGCGCCGACGGAGGTGACCCAAGGCACCGAAGCAGGGCTACCAACAGTCTGTGCGCCGGGCCCGCTGTTGCCATTGGAGGTGGCAACGTAGACCCCGGCGGCAGCGGCGAACAGGAAAGCGATGTCGTCCGGCCCGTCCAGACTGGGAGAGGTGCTTCCGATCGAGTAGTTGATCACGTCGACACCGTCAGCCACCGCCTGGTCGATGGCGTCGGCCAGGTCGCCGCCAAAGCAACCGAGATCACCACATCCCTTGTACATGGCGACGTGGGCTCGGTGGGCGAGCCCGGTGACCGTGCCCCGGTCGATGCCGAAGATCTGAGCGGGGACGTCGGCGTTCCCACCGGCGGTGCTGGTGGTGTGGGTTCCATGCCCGTCGAAGTCACGCGCCGAGTCATAGAGCTCGGGCCCTATGAACATGTTGTACAAGGTGCGCATGTCGCGGGCGCCGATCAACTTGTTGTTGCACTCGAAAGCGACGTCTTCGGGATTGTGGGCGGTGTTTCCGAAGTCGCACCCGGGAAGGATGACCTCGTCTTCCGGATCGGGGTCGGTATCGATGTCCTCGATCGCAATCGGCGGCTCGGGATAGGAACCGTCGTCGGCAAAGGAGGGGTGCTCGGGCCAGATTCCGGTGTCGATGACACCGATCACCACGCCCTCGCCTGTGAAACCAGAGTCCCAGGCTCCGCCGGCGTCGGTGAGGCCGAGGAAGTCTGGTGATGTGTCGGTGTGCAGCTGACGAAGCTCATCGGGGACGACAGAGATCACGTCCTTCTGTGCTGCGAGCGTCTCCGCTTCGGCCGGTGTGAGCGCTGCGGCGAACCCGTTCAGAGCGAACGCATAGTCGAGGAGGATGGCGGATGAAGGCAGCCCGGCGGCGGAAACCGCATCGGCATGCTGGCTGTGCAGGTGACCTTGATACGCCCTGACGGCCGAGGAGTTTCGATCGACCTTCTCCCCTGCGGGGGGCGCCGTGGCAGCGAGTCCAGGGACTCCGCCCTCGTAAGCGATGATCGGATCTCCCGCCATGAGCACGATGTAAGGGGCCCGATCGGCCGAGACTTGGTTTGCACCGGACGAGAGCGGTCCCGCCCCCGCCGGTATGGTCGTGGCGACTGCCGTCGCCAATACCGCGACGACGATCAGGAGCTTCCTTCTCAAGACGCGCCTCCTTGAGTTGAGTTGTCTCCCTGATCGGACCCGCCGGAAAGGGCGGTCCTCCACACGGTGCGGGACCATACACGACGAGCCGGGGAGTGTGCAGGGTGCACCCGATTCCTAATGCAGGGCGTCACGGATACGTGACGCAGTGCATTCGTTCACGTCGGAATTAACCAGACGTCGCCGATACAATTCCGCCCATGAACAACCTGAAGACGGTTGCCCTGCTCGCCTTCATGACCACCCTGTTGTGGCTGGTCGCGGTGTCTTTGTTCCCCGACGGCGGATTCGTGATCGGGCTGGTCATCGCGGTCGGCTTCAACCTGGTCGCCTACTTCTTCTCCGACAAGCTGGCCCTGGCCGCAAGCCGAGCTCAGCCCGTAACCGAGGCGGAGCTGCCCCAGGTGTATGCCATCGTGCGCCGTCTCGCCCTGCAGAAGAACATGCCCGAGCCGCGCATCTATTTGATCGACTCACCACAGCCCAACGCCTTCGCCACCGGCCGTTCGCCGAAGAAGGCGGCAGTGGCAGTCACCACGGGGATCCTCCAGGTGCTCACCGTCGACGAGCTCGAGGGAGTGCTCGCCCACGAGCTGGCCCACGTCAGCAACCGTGACATCCTGATCAGCTCGGTTGCGGCCATGATCGCTGCCGCCCTGACCATGCTGGCCCGTATGGCGTTCTGGTTCGGCGGTGGCGGGAACAACCGGGAGAACCCGCTCGGCGCCATCGGGTTCATCCTGTCCCTGATCGTGGCCCCGATCGCGGCGATGTTGATCCGTCTCGCCATCTCCAGGACCAGGGAGTTCCATGCCGACGCCACCGGAGCGGAGACGACCGGTCGTCCCCTGCTCCTGGCCAGCGCACTGGAGAAGATCGCAGCCGGCACCGCCCGGATTCCGATGAACGTCAACCCGGCGACAGCCCAGCTCTTCATCGACAATCCGATGAAGGCGGCTCGAGGGGGCGGCATGATGAAGTTGCTCAGCACCCACCCGCCCACGGAGGAGCGCATCGAGCGTCTCACCCGGATGGCGCAAGGCATTCGCTGACTCGTCGCGACGACCTGCGGGGCTTGGTACAGCAGGCGGGCGATCTCTAACATTCACTGTCCGGACCGAGCGTCTTTGGCGTGCGGTTTGGCATGCCGGGATGCCCGAGCGGCCAAAGGGAGCAGACTGTAAATCTGCCGGCTTACGCCTACGGAGGTTCGAATCCTTCTCCCGGCACGGGTGCCCGGCACCTGACAAGACCAGCCCCCTTAGCTCAGTCGGTAGAGCGCTTCCATGGTAAGGAAGAGGTCTTCGGTTCGAATCCGGAAGGGGGCTCTGAAGGCTTCGAGCTTTGCTCGAAGCCGGTACTGAGTACCGGGTACTGAGTACAGCGGCCGACGGAGTCGGCCGCACAGAGGCGGCGTAGCTCAGTAGGTGAGAGCGCTCGACTCATAATCGAGAGGTCGGCAGTTCGAGTCTGCCCGCCGCTACATGAAGACCGTTGCGTAGGCTGCGGCGGCCGAAACCGAGAAAGGAACAGGAGCCAGACGATGGCGAAGGCGAAGTTTGAGCGTACGAAGCCGCATGTGAATGTGGGGACGATGGGTCATATTGATCATGGGAAGACGACGTTGACGGCGGCGATTACGCGGGTGTTGGCGGAGCGGGTTGGTGGTTCGAATACGTTGACG
>DATHUP010000028.1:0-112911 GCA_035462175.1 Acidimicrobiia bacterium
CAGCTCGGGTCGGTGGCTGGTCCGACGCATGGTCCGGACCAGACTCTTGGCAGTGTCGGGGCTGACATCGAGCCGGGATGCGGTCCACTCCGAAAGGGAACGACAGCCGTCGCCGGTGGCCACCTGACGAGAATCCAACTCTTCGAGAATGGCCAGGTCTTTGCCGGCCAATCGGGAACGTTCCGCCTCGTCGGCGATCAGCTCTTGTTCCAGCCGGTCGGTGGTCCACTCCCCGTAACCCATACCTTCGAACATACGTTCGCTTTGGGACAGATTCAAGAAGTTTGACGGTGGATTCGAGAAGAATTCCGGGAGTTGTCGACCGGGCTTATCGCCCGAGCCGCCCCTTACGCCTTCTCCACGTCGTCGAGCAGCTCCTGCCAGCTCTTGGTGAACTTGTCCACACCCTCGTCCTCGAGCACCTGGACCACGTCCTGGTAGTCGATTCCGTGGTCCGCCAGCCGGGCCAGGTCGAGCTTGGCCTGTTGGATGTCGAAATCGGTGAAGGGCGCGGGCGACGGGTTGCCGTGATCCTGATATGCGTCGATGGTGTCGAGGGGCATGGTGTTGATCGTGTCGGGGGCGACCAGGTTCTCCACGTAGAGCAAGTCCGGATAGTCGGGATTCTTGGTCGAGGTCGAGGCCCAGAGCGGTTTCTGCACCCTGGCGCCATGATCGGCCAGTGCCTTGTAACGGTCCGACCCGAACTGCTCGAGGAAGAGACCGTAGGCGACCCTGGCATTGGCGTTGGCGGTGACCCCTTGCAACGAGAGGGCCTCAGGGGTGTCGATCTCCTCGAGCCTGCGGTCCACCTCGGTGTCGAAGCGAGAGACGAAGAAGGAGGCGCCCGACGCCACTTTGCTCAGATCCCCACCCGAGGCATGCAGCTCTTCCAGGCCCCCGAGATAGGCATCCATCACCTGCTTGTAGCGCTCCAGGGAGAAGATCAGGGTGACGTTCACCGAGATTCCCTCGGCGATGAGACGACGGATGGCGGGAATGCCCTCGGGTGTTGCCGGGATCTTGACCAGCAGGTTGGGCCGGTCGATCTGCTTGATCCAATCCCTCGCCTCGGCGACGCTGGCCTCGGTATCACCGGCAAGAGTCGGTGACACCTCCACCGACACGAATCCGTCCCGGCCACCGGTGTCCTCGAAGACGCCGAGCAGCTCGTCGCAGGCGCGTTGCAGGTCGGAGGCCATGAGGGTCTTGACGATCTCCTCAGCCGGCGCGTCGGCCGACTTGAGATCGCGAAGCTGGTCCTCGTACTCGGTGGAGCCGACGATGGCGCCGGCAAAGATCGTCGGGTTGGAAGTGACCCCGGTCACGGCGTCTTTTTCGATCCTCCGCGCCAGTTCGCCCGAATCGAGCATTGCCTTGGAGATCTGGTCTGACCAGATGGAGACACCGGCTGCGGCCAGCCCGTGGAGGTTGGATCGGCTCATGGCCAAAGCGTAGGGGAGTCTTGGAGATGCGCCCCGATAACCTCACGGACGTGAGCCCGGTCCTGGTGATGCCGGAAGGGGAGACAGTCTCCGACTCGATGCCGGCCCGTGGCTCGCCCCGGCCCCGGCACTGGGTCTTCGCAACCATTGTCGGCGTGCTCGCCGCGGCCGCTCTTGCCATCGGAGAGCTCGGTGGCATCAGCCTCTCCCATCCCGGCGAACGCCGTCTCATCGAAGCACACCTCGAAGCATGGTTTGGCGGTGATTTCGATACCGCCAGCAGCTTGAGGGCTCCGGAGCAGATCCGAACCGGCCCGTCTGAGGAGCGAGCTCGCAGCGAGGTGGAGTACCAAGCCATGCTCGGAGCAGAAGTGGAATTGCTCGGATGTGAGTTACTCCCACCGGCCACGATGCGATGCGATGTGTCCTATTCGAACAGCCTCAACCAGGCAGTGGGCAAGGAACCAGCTGTTGTCACCCAGCAATACGGGATCTTGGATGGATATCTGCTCTTTGTCGGCGGTCCCTATCTCGAGGACGAGTTGCTCACGGACAGTTTCAGGTACTTCGCAACACTCCTCTTTCTCACGGATTACCAGGCTGCCTGCCTCGAGGAGCCCAATTACCAGCGACCGAGTTGCGCCGAGTTCAAGCTCGCTCACCTCGAGGACTGGGCTTCCTGGCACCGGATAGAGCATGGCTGATCCCCACTAGCCTTCCCGGTCGGCATGCCGAGACGCATCCTCATCGCCAAACCCGGCCTCGACGGCCACGACCGAGGCGCAAAGGTGATCGCCCGTGCCCTGCGGGACGCAGGTTTCGAGGTGATCTACTCCGGTCTTCATCAGACACCGGCGCAGATCGCAGAGACGGCAGTCCAGGAGGACGTGGACGCGGTCGGTCTCTCCTCCCTCTCCGGCGCCCACAAGACGTTGTTCCCCCAGGTGGTGGAGGAACTGGCCGCCCGCGACGCCCCCGACGTGATGGTGTTCGGTGGTGGTGTGATCCCCGAAGCCGATTTCCAAGGTCTTCTCGACGCCGGTCTCGCCACCATCTTCACCCCCGGCGCCCCCCTGGACGAGATCACCGCCTGGGCCGAGGCCAACGTCCCCACCAGGGTTTAGTGCCTGTGCACCGGAAGAAGGGAACCAGTTGAAGATTCACGAGTATCAGGCCAAGGAGCTGATGGCGGCCAGGGCGATCCCGGTGCCCCTGGGCCGGATGGCCGCCACGGCCGACGAGGCGGTCGCCGCGGTGCGTCCACTGATCGAGGAATCGGGCAACCCGGTGGTTGTACTCAAGGCACAGATCCACGCCGGAGGTCGAGGCATGGGGACCTTCGAGGAGCATCCCGGCCTACGGGGGGTGAACGTGATCGCCGAAGGTATCGAGGGCGGGCCCGAGGCGGCGGAGACGAAGGTGGCCGACCTCGCCGCCAAGATGCTCGGCTCCACCCTCGTCACTGTCCAGACCGGGCCCGAAGGCAAGGTGGTCAACCGGGTCTATGTCGAACAGGGCGTCGATATCGGCCGCGAGCTCTATGTGTCCGTTCTCCTCGACCGAGCTGTCAGCCGGAACATCGTCATGGCCTCGACCGAAGGCGGGATGGAGATCGAGAAGGTGGCGGAGGAGACGCCGGAGAAAATCCTGAGACAGGAGATCGACCCGGCCATCGGCCTGGCCGACTTCCAGGCCCATGAGCTGGCCGTCGGCCTGGGGATGGAGGGCGACACCGCCAAGAACTTCATCAGGTTCGTCAAAGCGCTCGACCGGGCCGCCACCGACCTCGACACCGATCTGATCGAGATCAACCCGCTGGTGGTCACCTCCAGCGGCCTGGTGATGGCGCTCGACGGGAAGATGGCTTTCGACGACAACGCTCTGTTCCGTCATCCCGACGTGGCCGCCATGCGCGACGAGAGCGAAGAGGACCCCGCCGAGCTGGCGGCCAAGGAGGCCGGGCTCAACTACATCAAGCTCGACGGGACCATCGGCTGCCTGGTCAACGGGGCGGGGCTGGCCATGGCCACCATGGACACGATCAAGCACGTCGGCGGGGAGCCGGCCAACTTCCTCGACGTCGGGGGAGGAGCAGACGAGGGTCAGGTCACCACGGCGTTTCAGATAATCACCAAGGATCCCGCGGTCGAGGGGATCTTCGTCAACATCTTCGGTGGGATCATGCGGTGTGATGTCATCGCCACCGGGATCGTGGCCGCGGTCAAGAACGTGGGACTGAGCGTTCCGCTGGTGGTCCGTCTCGAGGGCACCAACGTCGAGAAGGGCAAAGAGATCATCCGGGAATCGGGTCTCGACGTGGTGGCAGCAGACAGTCTCCTCGACGGCGCCGAGAAGATCGTGGAGCTGGTCTGATGAGCATCCTGGTAGGAAAGGACACCCGGGTCCTGATCCAAGGGTTGGGCAAGACCGGTCAGTTCCACACCGACAAGGCGATCGCCTACGGCACCCAGATGGTGGGCGCTGTCCATCCCTCACGCCGCGGCGCCGTGGCCCATTTCGAAGGCGAGACCGATCACTCCGGCGTGCCGGGGCGGGATGACACCTATTCGGCGGATCTGCCGGTGTTCGCCACCGTCAAGCAGGCTGTGGCCGAGACCGGGGCCAATGCCTCGGTGGTCTATGTGCCCCCGCCCTTCGCCGCCGACGCCATCATGGAGGCCGCCGCCTCCGGTCTCGACCTGGTGGTGGCCATCACCGAAGGTGTCCCCGTTGCCGACATGATCAAGGCGAAGCGCTACCTGGCGGACAAGCCGACCCGGCTGATCGGCCCCAACTGCCCCGGTGTGATCACGCCCGGGGAATGCAAGATCGGGATCATGCCCGGGTACATACACGAGAGGGGGAGGATCGGGGTCATCTCCCGCTCCGGGACCCTGACCTATGAGGCGGTGTATCAGCTGACCCTGAACGGCCTCGGCCAGACCACCGCGGTCGGGATCGGGGGAGACCCGGTCAACGGGACCAGCTTCGTCGACATGCTGCGGATGTTCGAGGACGATCCCGAGACCGAAGGGGTGATCATGATCGGTGAGATCGGCGGTACCGCCGAAGAGGAGGCGGCCGAGTTCGTGGCCTCCGAGATGACCAAACCGGTGGCCGGGTTCATCGCCGGGACCACGGCGCCGCCGGGGAAGCGGATGGGACATGCAGGTGCCATCGTGTCCGGAGGTAAGGGGACGGCGGCGGCGAAGATAGAGGCGATGAAAGCCGCCGGCATAGTCATCGCGGAGACCCCGACCGATATGGGGGAGGCGATGGCACGTGCACTCGATTGAGAACCTGGACGTAATCCGCTCCGAAGGTGGGAGGATCCTGGAGTTGGCGCGACGGGATCCCGACCGTGTCGTCCCTCAGTACCCGGATTGGACCATGGCAGGTCTCCTGTCCCATATCGGAGGGATACTCGGTCGCACAACGCTGATCTGTCGGGAGCTTCCCACCGAGCGCATCTCAGCTCCCAGACCGTCCGAGGGCGCCGATGTGCTCGACTGGTACGAGGCCATCCTGGCCGAGATGCTCACCACCCTGGAGGAGTCTGACCCCGACACCCCGGTCTGGGGCTTCTGGCCCGGCCCCTGCATCGGGCTGTGGGAGCGGCGGATGGTGATCGAGGCAGGGGTTCATCGCTGGGACGCCGAGCAGGCGTTTGGCGAACCGGAGCCGCTGCTCGACCTGGTGGCGGTTTCCGGCCTCGATGAGTTCACCGACATGTGGGTGCCCCGGATGGGCGAGGTGCCCGCACTCGAGGTCAAGGCCTTGGATTTGGGGCGCGATTGGTTGCTCGGAACCGGCACCCCCGAGGCCAGCGTGAGTGGAACCGCGTCAGACCTCTATCTGCGACTCATGGCCCGGGCCTCGGCCGTGGAGTTGCCTCAGGAATGGGCGGCAGCCGTCGATGCCCTGGAGCCACCACCGCGCTGATCCGGCCGGGAGGCTCAGTTCCGGAGCAGATAGGCCGATATCTGAGACTGGGGTTGATGGATATTCAGCAGTGAAACCAGATCGTCGGTGGCCGAGCCGACGTCGTCTCCGGCATCCTCGTGCTGGGCCTCGATTGTGAACAACGCCGCGGTGGTTCGGGCCCCGGTCGCACTCGGGGCGCTCTGACGCCAGCACCAGCGTCTGGCACACACGTGATCGGCCTCATCGACGAATACCACCTCGCCTGGTTCCGGGTGCTGCTCCTCACCCGATCCGAGATCGACGAACTGCTCGGTCCCGGTGGCGAATCGGACGGTCAGAGTGCCGGTCAAGCTCGAACGGTCGAGGACGGCGACGGGCAATGCGTACCTGATCGAGATCAGGTTCCCGATGTCGACCAAGGTGTTGATCGAGGGGATATCGCCGCTCTTGTCGAGCCGTCGCAGCAGCGCCTCGACCGCTGATCGATATTGGGTCGGCTTCACCCCGAAGGCGCTGAACGCCCGTCGCCACGCCCTTATCGAGGGGATCTCGGAGATCTGGGTCGTGGCGAGTCGTTCCAGGGCGTCGACTTGCTCCGCCCGGAATCGGTCGACGAGCTCCTCCGGGCTGGCGCCGTTGTCCAGTCCGGATGCGGTGACCACACCGGCACGGATCGCAGGGAAACGCTCGGTGATGGCCGGGTCGTAGACGAACGGTTGCGTCAATCAGAACCGGGCCAGGTCCGCGGTGGCATAGCCGACCACTGCGGCGTCTGCGGTGGTCACTGGCTGCAGAGCTGCCACCAACTCGGCGACGCGATGTCCGGGAATCGCCACCGTCAGCTCGTCGTCATCCATCCCGGTGCGGGCCCGAGAGAGGGCACAGCCCATCGAGACTGCGATCACGCCCTGCTCTGCCGCCTTGGGCAGGATCTGGCATTGCGGTTTGCCCGACCAGTCCACTTGGACCGAGTCGTTGATCTCCATCATCTGCCGGGGACTGACCCGGAGCAGAACGACATCGGGGTCGGAGGTGGCCTGGGAGAGCGGGCCGTAACGCACACCCTTGGGGCGCCGGGCCATGGCGGCCACTCCACCGAACGCCTCCATGGTCACCCATCCCACGTCGAGCAGGGCGGCGACATCGCTCTTGTCCAGGATGTCGGCAGCGTCGGCGAACCCGTGGGTGAAGCGGCCGACCGAGCAGTTGCCGTGGTCCTCGGCCAGGGTGTCGAAGGTCCGCTGGTGGGCATGCATCCAGAACACGCAAGGTGCTGCCGCTCGACCGGACCGCCCGTCCTCGGTCGGCTCCGACATGGGCGCATCGAATCGGGGCACGCCGTCGTCGGGCAACTCTTCGAAGAAGGAGATGGCGATGGGGGCATGCTCGAGACCGAGGAGGTCGGTCAGCGAGGCGGAGAGGGCGTTGTGAGTCAAGGGAAGGTCCTTTCGGGGGCTTGTCCCCGCAACCTAGTCCGCCCTTCGGTTAGCCGATTCGCTCGAAACCGATATTCGGGTCGAAGAAGAGGGCGATCACTTCGAGATCGGGGAATCGCTCCGAGATCGTCACCACTGCCTTGCCCAACTGGTCCTTCTGCTTGCTGTCGGGCACCGGGTTGCCGGCGCACTGGGTGTGGGCCACTACTGCCACCTGGGTGGTCCCGTGCGCCTCCACGGACACGGCCAAGCTGCGAAGCAGACCCTCACCCGTGGCGGTCACCGCCCCGTCTAGATGTTGCACCGCTCCCGTGGAGGTGATGTTGTCGACGAATCGGACACCGAACCGGGTCATCACCTGGTCGAGGACCCGGGTCTGGATCCGACCGTCCATGCATGAGATGACGGCACCGAAGCGGCCCTCCGAGGTCATGTCAGCCACCTCCCATCACACGGACGCCGTCTGCGGCCGGGGGATTGCCCGCCCTAGACTCCCCGGCCATGGAAATCGTCTTCATCGTGCTGGCCGTTCTGGTCGTCATCTTCGTATTCATCTACAACAGTCTGGTCCAGGCACGCAATCGCGTCGACAACTCCTGGGCCCAGATCGACGTCCAACTGAAGCGTCGCTACGACCTGGTGCCCAATCTGGTGGAGACGGTGAAAGGCTACGCCTCCCACGAACGAGAGACCTTCGAACGGGTCACCCAGGCGAGGAGCGCCGCTCAGTCGGCCACAGGCCCCGCAGAGCAGGCTCAGGCCGAGAATTTCCTCACCCAGGCCCTTCGCCAGCTATTCGCCGTGGCCGAGGCCTATCCCGAGCTTCGGGCCTCGGAGAACTTCCAGAACCTGCAGAACGAGCTGGCCGAGACCGAGAACAGGATCGCCGTCTCCCGTCAGATCTACAACGACACCGTGCTCACCTACAACAACCGGGTGCAGCAGATACCGACCAATATCGTGGCCGCGATGACCGGGTTCCGGACCAGGGAGTTCTTCGAGGCCGGGCCCGAGGCCGTCGAGGCCCCGACCGTCGATTTCTGAGTTGGGCCGGCTCGCCAGAGCTCTGTTCGTCATCCTGCTGGTCGTCGCTCCGGCGACAGCGGCATGGGCCAAGTCGTACTGGCTCTCTGAGGCCGACATCGACATCGTGGTCAACTCGGACGGGTCCCTCTCCATCACCGAACGCATCACCTTCGATTTCTCCGGCGACTTCTCCGGCGCCTATCGCGAGATACCGCTCGGGCCGGGGGAGAGCATCGACCGGATCACGGTGAGTGACGAGTCGGTTGCCTATCAGCCGGGGGCATGTACCGAGCTGGGGTGCTCCTCGCCGGCCGGCAGTTACGGCGTGGAGCAGCGAGGCGACTTCATCCGGATCGTCTGGCATCACGACTCCCAGGACGAGCAGCGAACATTCCAGATCGACTACGTGATGTCAGGAGTCGCCACCGCCTACGACGACGTGGTCGACGTCAATCTCGAGGTGTGGGGAGACCAGTGGTCGGTAGGGCTCGATCGGCTCCAGGCCAGGATGGTGTTACCGGCAGGGGCGGTGGCGGGGGAGGTCCTCGTCTTCGGGCATCCCTATTCCGTCGACGGCTCGACCTCCCTGGGCGACGACCAGGTCTCGCCGTCGTTGGAGGCGAGAAATATCCCCGAATATCAGTTCGTCGAGATGAGAGTGGTCATCCCCGCCGCACTCCTCTCCTCGTCCGACGGGGCCACGACCGTGGCGGGTAACGGGCGCGACCGGATCCTGGCCGAGGAGCAGGCGTTCGAGGAAGAGGCGTCCGAGGCTTCGGTCGCCGCCCGAACCGGGTTGGCTTGGGGGTCGGCATTCGCGGCAGCCATCTCTCTCGGCGTGGGCGGGCTGGTCTATCTCGGCTACGGTCGGGAGCCTCGAGTCGACTACGACCGGGAATACGAGCAGGAGCCACCCACGGAGATGCCACCTGCCGAGGTGGGTGCTCTGCTCACTCAGGGGTCGGTGAGCGAGCGGGAGTTCACCGCGACCCTGTTCGATCTGATTCGACAGGGGGCGATCAAAGCCACACCGACCCAGGTGGAGCGGACCACATGGGCCGGACTGCGCACCGAGACCATTACCGACTTGCTGCTCGAGCTCACCGACAAGGACACCGGGTACAGGGACTACGAGCAGTCGGTGCTGACAGTGATGCGTCGGGTACTCGAGGACGGCCCCCGGCCGCTCCACGAGCTCAAGGAGGCGATTCGGGACGACGCGAGCGCCAACGCCAAGTCGTATCAGACCTTCCGGGATCGTGTCCTCGGTTCGATCAAGCGCGGCGGTTTGCTCGACGTCAGGGGCAACGGTGTAGCTTGGCTGGCCGCCATCGTCGTCGTCCTCCTCATCTTCGGGGCTCTCTTCCTCCTGCCCAGGATCATGCGCGGGCGGCCGGGTGGGGACACGATCGTGGTCCTCACCATCGTCGGGATGATCGTCGGGGCGGTCGCCCTGTTCGTCTTCCTACTCTTCCGTCGGGTGCGGGTGCGGCGGACCAAGGAGGGTGCGGTCGAAGCGGAGCGGTGGGAAGCCTTTCGCAGGTACCTCAACGACTTCTCCCGTCTCGAGGAGGCTCCGCCCATCTCCCTCGACCTCTGGGATCGCTTCCTGATCTACGCAATCGTCTTCGGGGTGGCCCAGGAAGTCTTGGAGCAGGCGCGTCTCCATGCGCCCCCGGAGCTGGAGTCGTCCTCCTCGATCTACTGGTACGGCCACTACGGGTATTCGGGAGGCGCCAGCGAGAACGCCTTCGCCGGTCTCAACAGCGCCCTGTCCGGCGCCTTCACCCCACCCTCGGCCAGTGGCGGGGGCGGTGGCTTCTCCGGCGGCGGCGGCGGTGGCGGTGGTGGTGGTGGCGGCGGCGGAGGTGCCTGGTAGGCCTGGTGGCTGGGACGGCCCGATCCGTTCGAATTCGTCGTGCTCCGGTACCTTGGAGGGGTCGATGCGATCCCTCTTCTCTCTCAGCCTGACTTTCGCCATCATGGTGGCCGCCGCATCGACTGATGGCGTCGACGAGGATTTCCCCACCTACACCGGTGACCAGTTCAACGCTTTGTACGACTATGCCGTCACACACGTTCTGGGCAATCTGGTGCCACCCGGCGAGCTTCGCCCGGTCACTGGCGACGATGATCTCGACGCGCGGATCTGGGACATCGCCTTTGCCCGCGGCTATCTGTTGCGACCCGAAGCCGGCCCCGATCTCGGCAGCGCCGACGGGGTGGCGATGCAGCCCGAAGCGGCGGAGGCTTGGCTCGAGCTGAAGGCGGCAGCCCGGGAAGCGGGCCACCGGTTCATCGTCTCTTCTGCCTACCGGTCCCCGGCCAGCCAGCGCACCCAGTTCAACTCAAAGCTGAGGGGCACATCGGACGAGGCGATAGACGCTGCCCTCACCTGGTATTCCATCCCGGGCACATCGAAACACCATGGCGGTTATGCCCTCGACTTCCGCTATGCCGACGGGACGTTCGGCGAGTTCCGGGTCACCCCGGACTACGCCTGGCTGGCGGCGGACAATTTCTACAACGCCAAGCGGTTCGGCTTCATCCCCTCCTATCCCGACGACGTTGCCGACCAGGGCCCCAACCCGGAACCGTGGGAGTTCGTCTGGGTGGGGGTGGATCTGATCCGATGTGGTCTCCCCGTGGAGGTTGTGGTGCCTCGAGGAGATCCCACCGCCGCCATCGCCGCCGAGGTGGCTCGCTGTCCCGGATCGACCGCCGAGGATCCAACCGCCGCATTTCCGTCGTGGCTGGCGCGCCGTCTCGTGCATTGAAGAGCCCCCGGGCAGCAGGGGTCGAGGAATTCTGCGCTGGCCTGGGAACCCGCGGCTAGATCGACTAGGCGTCCAACACCCCGCGCAGCTTTCTGGCGAACGCAGCCGGGTCGTTGCCCGGTGACCAGTCGCTGGCGGCGAATCCACCATGGTCGCCAGGAAAGATGACCGGCTCGACGCCGAGCAGGTCCGCCAACGCCTCGCCGCCGCGACTGGCCATGGTTCCTTCGCCCACGGCTCCGATCGCAGGAACGATCCGCACCCCCGTGGCACGCAGGGCGTCGGCATCGGGTCGGTAGGGCGGCATGGCGAGGTTGTGGGCCAGTAGCGGGTCGTTCCGGGAGCCATCGTCCTCGGTGGGGAGGCCGAACTGGGCAGGATCGGGCGCGGGCTGGTCGAGGTAGTCGTCGGGCAGCGGCCCCACCTGCATGACGAGTTGGATGAATTTGGCCATCGCAGGCCCGTATCCATCGCGCTGGTAGGTGTCGACGATGTCGGCATTCACCCTGATGGCCATCTCGAAGTCCTCGAGCAGAGCGACGAGTGGTGGTTCGTGGGCTACCAGGGTGCCCACCTCGTCGGGATGGGCAATGATCCAGGGCAACGCCACCATGCCACCACCGCTGGACCCGAAGACGTCCACCGGTGCAAGGCCGGACGCTTCAACGACCCGGTGGGCATCGTCGCCGTGGATCTCCACGGTGACCTCCCCGCCGTCGAGAAGATCGCTGCGCTCCATGCCACGTGGGTCGTAGGTGATGACCTTCCTGTCGGTGAAGTGGGGAAGGAGCTGGGCGAAGCCTGAGGCCCCCATCGGCGACCCGATGATGAGCAGTGGTCTGTGGTCGGCGGTCATCTCCGGCTCGTGGACGTCGTAGGTCAGCACGGCCCCGGGCACGTCGAGGGTGCGGGTGGTGGGCTCGGTCACGGCGAAGCTCCCTTCCTAACTCGGTCCAGCCCCTCCCGACCGTAGCCGGACCCCTCGATACGCGTCGCTAGGGCTGTACGGGAGCACCCCGACTCCAGGACGGCGATCCGATACGACCGGGCACGAAGATCCCTCGACCGCAACGCCACATCGATCGTTGCCACCTACCTCGCCGGTCGTGAGGGCCGTTCCCGGCCGCGGTGCGAGTGTCGGGGGGCAACCGAGTGATACTCAGGACAGGTCCTTCCCACTCAGACCATCGATGTCCCCGACGTCCGATGCAAGAAGAACGGTGATGTCAGCCTCGCCTACGCGGTTGTGACGTTCGGCCCTGGCGCGGACGTCTCCCGGATCCGATCTTGGAATTGCACGATCCGATGAAAAGAGGGCGGCCTCATACATTCTCACGTTGATCGGACCGAGAAGACTGGACCCTCGAAGCGGGTATTGGCGTACATCGGGTTCCTCGTCTACGTGGCCGTGGGATTCGCCTACCTGGTTGGCGGGCTCCTCTTCGTACCGGGGCTCTGGTTGGTGCCTCTGTGGGGAGGTTGGCTCGTGGGCTTGTGGGTCGCTTACCGGCTCATGCTGAGACGGTCGAGCTGGGTGGTCGCAGCGGCCCTGGTCGCACTTGCCGTCTTGTGGGCCTATGTGGAAGTGGGCTGGGCGATGTGGGGGTGGGCCGTCGAAGACCTTCCTCTCGGCGGGCGGTAGCCCAGGTCTCAGACGACGCTGACGGCAGGGTTACGCTCCCTCCGTGGAGGTGCGAGTCGCCTTGCCTGCCGACCTGGAAGGGATTTGCGAATTCGGCGCGACGTACATCCCGCAACACTATGGCCCATTGCTGGGAGCCGAGGCAGCCCAGGCTCAGGTCGACATTTGGTGGAACCGGGACCGTATGTCGCAGGCCGTTGGCGAGGGTCGGGTCGTCCTAGCCGAGGATGAAGAGGGCGTCATCGGGGTCGGCGAGTGGAGCCTCTTTGAAGGAGCCCCGGTCATCTGGAAGCTCTACGTCCATCCATTGCATCGTGGCGAAGGGATCGGCCCACGGTTGATGGACGCAATCATCGAAGGTCTCCAGGACGAGGCGGACCACATCCAGGTTGAGCACTTCGCTGTGAATCTAAGGGCCGGCGCCTTCTATGAGAGAGAAGGTTTCAAGGAGATCCGCACGGTAGAGGACCTGACAAATCCCGTGATGAACGTCATCTGGCGGGAGCGTACATTGGACTGAACGAGCTACTCGATGTCGGCGTTAGATGGCGGAGCCGCCATATCTGAACCCGCACCCGTTGGCACTTCCGTGTGCTGGTCATACGCCCGGGGCTTTCTACTCTGGGCTCCTCGAGGGGCTTGTTCTATCGTCCATGGTTGGTGAGCGACATGAAGCAGCTGATCCGTTCTTCGCCAGGCAACTGCTGATGGTCATGGGGCAACAGGAGGTAAGCGAGACGGCCAACCGGGCATTCGCCATTCGCCCTGTGTTAACCGCCTGGGTGTTGACCGTAGGAGTTGATCTCTTCTTCAATGCCGGCGTGTTCATGCCGCTCTTCGACCAGGAGCGCGAGCCGAGTCTCCTACCCGACGAACTGCTGTTCCGACGCATTCCCGTGGCTTACCTGGCCCTTCTGGGAGGTGTGGCCGCTCTCGGGTGGTTGATCGACAAGATCGATAGGTGCGTCAAGGAGTCATCGTTGGTGCCTTGTCGGGTGTGGTGTTGTCCTTGATGGGAGTGGTCTATCTCTGGACTGCGATCGAGATGACAGGAGTCTTCGTCGGTGCGGGTTCGCTGGTCGTCGTGGCCGAATTCGCTTCGGCAGGTGGTGTGCTGGCGGCGTTCCGTCTCGGACCTCATCCCGCTCGGCTTGCACGCCGCGTCCTTCTGGCGGCGTTGCTTTCTGGTATCGCGGGCATCGTCATCCAGAATCTGCAGGGTTGATCGGACCAACGAGCGAGATTGAGTTCTTCAAGCCGCGAAGCCGAAGTCACAAGTGATGGCCCCGATCAACAACTCTGGAATCGCCCACAACTGAGATTGGTCAGGCGTCAGACACCGTCCCTATCCCTGTAGCAGGTAGAAGGCGGAGAACCGGTTGGAGATGTCCTCCAGCGGCCGGAACGAAGTGAACCCGGCTTCCCCCGCAAGCTTCTCTGCTCGCTCCCTGCCCCATGCCGATCCGAGGCCGGCGCCGCCCGATGCCAGTGACTGGGTCATGCAGTGCAGGGCCGACATCCCGTACAGCATCGCCCCGTAGGGGCTCAGGTTGGCCTCCAGATCGGAGCTCGCTTTGGGCTCCATCATCAGAAAGAGCCCGTCGTCGGCTAGCGCCTCACGAATGCGGCGCAGCCCGGCGAGGGGGTCGGCCAGGTCGTGAATCACGTCGAAGCTGGTGATCAGGCCGAAGGGCGGGTCGGTCGGGATCTGCTCGACTGGGTGCTCGAGGAAGTCGACGTTTGCGATCCCGGCAGCTCGGCTCCTTGCCTCGGCGATGCCGTGGGCGGAGACGTCGTAGCCCACCACCTCGCAGTTGGGGTAACCCTGGGCTAGGAGGATGGCGACCGCCCCCGCACCGCAGCCGACGTCGGCCACGCGCATTCCCTTCTCGAGACGTGGGACGAGACCGGGCACGCCGGGCAGCCATCTGGTGATCAGGAAGGTGCGCTGCGACGGTGCGTTTCCGCGGTCGATGCCTCGCACCATCCGGTGGCCGAAGTCCTCGAACGGGACTCCCCCACCATGCATGGTGGCTTCCGCCACTCCGTCGACATGGCCGAGGATGGTGGGGAGCATGTCGAGGAATCCCCCCATGAAATACGGGCTGGTCTCGTCGGCGAGGAAGAGAGCGTGCTCGGGTGGGAGCTCGAATCTCCCTGATTCCGGGTCGTACTCGACCACCCCGGCCGCGGCGAGGCCGGACAGGATCTCGGTCACGTACCGGGCCTCGAGTCCTGCGCCGGTCGCGATCTCCTCGGCGGTTCCGCCCCCTCTCTCGCCGAGATGCCGGGCCAATCCGCTCCTGTCGGCGACGGCGAGAAGCCCGATCGTCGTCGCCCCCGAGGCGAGGTCGACGAACAGATCGAGGAAAGCCTCGATCCTGGACCGGTCCACCGCTCAGGCCCCGATCTTGTTGACCATCGCCCAGACCACCACGACGAGGATGACCAGGTCCCAGACCGAGCCGAACTGCCAGGACCTGACCGCAGGCTCGATCCCGGAGCCGGTGGTGGCAGCCTCGGTCAGGCGCTCGTTCGCCTTCTTTCCGACCAGGGACTGGATGACACCGGAGAGGATGAATGCCCCCAGTCCGATAAGGACGAAGCCGTCGGTCCAGCCGAATGCATCCGAGGTGAGGACGAGACCGACGCCGGAGAGGAACACCAGTCCCGAGGTGACCCCGAAATACATCCTGCCCCGCTTCTCCGCCTCCTTGAGCGCATCTCCTCCGACCGGGGGCCCGATCCGGGCGATCTGGGTATAGGTCTGGAAGCTGTAGAGGCCGCCGCCCAGCCATCCGGCGGCGCCGATGATGTGGAGGAAGAGGAGGAAGTTGCGCATGCCGGTCCTTTCTGAATCAGCGCCCGAAGCTAGCTGCTCGGCTGGCCACGACCACGCCCTCCTTCACCGTCTTCCATACCAGGTTGGTCCCGGGGCGGTAGGGGATATGGGCCGACGACGGGGCGTCGAGGACGACGAGATCCCCGGCCGAGCCCGGTGCGATGATCCCGTGATCATCGAGGCCGAGCGATAGGGCGCCGCCGCGGGTGGCGGCGAAGTTGGCCTGCTCGGTGGTGAGGCCCATCTGGACCACGGCCAGGCTGATCACGAGCCCCATCGACTCGAAGTAGGAGGTCCCGGGGTTGCAGTCGGTGGCCAGGGCGATGGTGACCTCATGATCGAGCAGCATCGGCCCTGGCGCTTGCGACGAGCGAAGGGTGTACGAGGCGCCGGGCACCAGCACCGCCACCACTCCCGCCCGGGCCAGGGAGTCGGCATCAGCTTCGGTGGCATGGTCGAGATGGTCGGCGCTGGCGGCGCCGATGTCTGCCGCCAGAGCGGCCCCGCCGGAACGGGTCAGCTGATCGGCGTGGACCCGGGCAGCCAGACCGTGCTTCTCCGCCGCCTCGAAGATGCGACGGGCCTCGTCTACGGAGAAGGCGCCTTCCTCTACGAAGACATCGCAGTAGTCGGCCAGGGGAGCAGCGGCGGGGAGCATCTCCTCGATGACCAGGTCGACGTATCCGGCCCGGTCGCCCGCATACTCCGGCGGCAGGGTGTGGGCGCCGAGAAAGGTGGTCTTCACGGTCACCGGCAGCTCCTCCCCGATCCTCTTCGCCACCCGGAGCAGGAGGATCTCCGTTGCGGTGTCGAGCCCGTAGCCGGACTTGATCTCCACAGTTGTCGTGCCCGACGCGATCATCGTTCGCACCCGTCGCGCCGCGGTCTCGAAGAGCTGTTCTTCCGTGGCGGTTCGGGTGGCTCGAACCGTGGAGAGGATTCCTCCCCCCGAGGCAGCGATCTCCTGGTAACCGGCGCCCCCCATCTTCATGGCGAACTCGTCGGCACGGTCGCCCTCGAACACGAGATGGGTGTGGGCGTCGACCATCCCGGGGATGACGGCCCGCCCCTGACAATCGATGTGGTTCGCACCGCCCTGTTGCGGGGCGTCCGTTTCCGACCCGGCGAACACCACCGTTCCATCCGTCACCTTTACCGCGGCATCGGGGATGGGGGCGCCGGTGTTGGTGGTCAGCTCCCCGATTCCGGTGAGGAGCAGGTCGCTCACAAATCTGCGGCCGACGCCACCGAACCGTCGCCGACGAGCGCGGCCACCGTCTCGATCTCCTCGGAGAGGGGCCGATCCTCGTCGAGGGCGGGGACGTGCTCCCGTATCAGGTCCACCACCGCGCCGGCTCCTGCGCCGGGCGAAAGGGGGCGTCGATACTCGATCCCCTGGGTGGCGCACAGGATCTCGATGGCGATGACCCTACGGGCGTTGTCGATGACCTGGGCGAGCTTCCTTCCCGCCCCCCAGCCCATCGAGACATGGTCCTCTTGGTTCCCCGAGGTGGGGATGGTGTCCACCGACGCCGGATGGGAGAGAACCTTGTTCTCGGCGACCAGTGCGGCCTGCACGTACTGGGTGATCATGTACCCGGACTGGACGCCAGGGTCGCCTGCGAGAAAGGCGGGAAGACCTCGGGAGCGGGCCGGGTCGAGGAGCCGGTCGGTTCGCCGCTCCGAGATCGATCCCAGCTCGGACACGGCGATGGTGGCAAAGTCGAGGACGAAGGCGAGAGCCTGCCCGTGGAAGTTCCCAGCCGACACCACCTCGCCTGTCTCCGGGAAGACGATCGGGTTGTCCACCACCGACCCCATCTCCCGGCTCAACACATCCTGCATGTGGTCGAGAGTGTCGGCGACCGCACCATGGACCTGAGGTGCGCAGCGCAACGAGTAAGCGTCCTGGACGGCGTGGTCGAAGTCGTCCTGATGACTGGCCCCGATCTCGCTCCCCTCGATGAGGGCGGCAATACGGCGCGCCGAGGCGATCTGGCCCGGGTGAGGACGGAGGTGGTGGATGTCGGCGCGGAAGGGTCGGGCGCTGCCCATCATCGCCTCGATGGTCATGGCGCACGCCACGTCGCAGGCGATGAGGAGCCGGCGTGCCTCGTCCAGACCCAGAGCCCCCATCGCCGACATGCCTTCGGTCCCGTTGAGCAGGGAGAGTCCCTCCTTGGCCTGAAGTTCTATCGGCTCCAGATCGGTCTCCGCTGTGGGCACTACCTTTCCATCGACCTTCACCTTCCCCTCGCCGATGAAGGGCAGGGCCATGTGGGCGAAAGGGGCCAGATCACCCGATGCCCCTACCGAGCCCTGGGACGGGATCACCGGGAGGATGTCCCGGTCCAGCATCTCCAGAAGTCGCTCGACGATCACCGGCCGGACTCCGGAGTGCCCCTGGGCCAGGGTCCTGGCCCGGAGGAGGAGGATGGCCCGCACCAGCTCGTCGGGCACGGGATCGCCGACACCGGAGGCGTGCGACCGGATCAGGTTGTACTGGAGGGCCTCCGATTCGTCACGTCCGATGTGGGTCGAGGCGAGGGCCCCGAACCCGGTGGTGATCCCGTAGACGACCTCATCCGAGTCGACGGCGGCATCCACGACAGCACGCGCCGGCTCCATGCGCTCGGCGAGGCCAGGGCTTGGGATCGCTCTCGCCCGGCGTTGGGCAACGGCGACCACCTGTGCCGGGGTGATAGGGCCGCCGTCGACGATTATGTCGGTCACGACGGTCACGGTACCGAGTCGATTGAAGGCAAGACGCGATCGGCGATACCGTTCAGGCCAGATATGACCGACCTCACTCCACTTCTCTCCGAGCCGGGCGCCTCGATCGCGGTGATCGGCGCCACCGATCGTCCCGCCAAGTACGGCGGGATCATCTACCGCGACTTGAAGCGGAAGGGGTTCAAGGTGTACGCGGTCAATCCCTACCGGGAGACCGTGGACGGCGACCCGTGTTGGAAGTCGGTGAAGGACCTCCCTGAGACTCCGACCATCGCCGACTTCGTGATCCCGGCCAAACGCGGTCTCCAGGTCCTCGACGAGTGCGAGCAGGCCGGGGTCCTCAATATCTGGCTCCAGCCCGGCGCCGAGTCAGCCGAGCTCATCGAGAAGCTGGAGTCGGGACCCTTCACCTGGCTTGCCCACGCCTGCATCATGGTCCGGGCCAGCCTGGCCGCCGGCTGAGGCTACAGCCGCCCGTTGAACAGCTCCCGGGCGATGATGTTGCGCTGGATCTCGGAGGTGCCTTCATATATCCGCGGAGCCCTCACCTCCAGGTAGAGGTGGGCCAGGGTCGAGTCGGCCTGAAGACCTCTCGCTCCCAGGACCTGGATGGCTGTGTCGACCGCTCGTTGTGCCGTCTCCGTGGCGTGCAGTTTGGCCATGGCCGCCTTCCCGGTGAGGCTCTCCCCATCACCTTCGTCGTGGGCTGCGGCTGCCGAGTAGACGAGAAGCTCGGCAGCCTCGATGTCGAGTCGGACGTTGGCCAGCTGGTGGGAGATCCCCTGGAAGTCCGCGATCGGCGTGCCAAAGGCGGTGCGGGTCGTGGCATGGCCGGTGGCCACTCGTAGCGCCGCTTCCGCCATCCCGAGGGCGAAGGCGCCGACACTGGGCCGGAACAGGTCGAGAGTCTGCATGGCCACCCGGAAGCCGTGGTCGACGTCGCCGAGAACATTCCCCTCGGGCACATGGACCCCATCGAGATGGATGCGACCGAGGGGATGGGGCGAGAGCATCTCTATCGGCTCGCCGACGAGACCATCGAGGTCGCTCGTCACCACGAATGCGGTGACCCCCCGCGCCCCCGCGCTTTCGGTGGTTCGGGCGAACAGGGTGTAGACGTCGGCATCGGGAGCATTGGAAATGAAGGTCTTCTCGCCCGTGATCCTGAACCCGTCCCCGTCCCTCTCGGCAAACGTCGACAGTGATGCGGCATCGGAGCCGGCTGCGGGCTCGGTCAGGGCGAAGGCGGCGACACTCTCGCCCCGGCGAATTCCGGGCATCACTCGATCCCGGAGCTCCGGCGACGCATGGAGGTGGATCGGAATCGCACCCAGACCTTGGACCGCGAATGCGGTCTCGGCTTCGGTGCACACCCGGGCCAGTCCCTGTCTGATGGCGCACAGGTCGGTGGCGGTCACCCCGCTCTCATCGAAGAGCCGATCAAAGAGCCCATGCCCGGCGATAGCTCGCACCAGCTCCCGGTTCACCCGACCTCTCGCCCCGCCCTCGGCAACCTCGATCAGGGCATGGCCGGTGCGCTCGCACTCTTCGACGAGGGACCTGATCATGGGAGCACCACCTTATGTCCGTCCCCGAAATCCTGCGGTTTTCCCCGCCAGCGCCGTGATCCCCTGACATAATCCGCCGAACCTACGAGAGAGGGGTTCTGAGATGGGCGCGATGCCCTCTGGTGTGCGCAACCTGTTCCGTGCCGCTTTGGTGATCTTCGTCATCACCGTCGTCATCGGGATCCTCAACGGCACCGACGTCTGGGATCCGCCCCGGAACACACTTCTCACTCACGTCCACGCCGGAACCCTGGGCTGGATCACGCTCTCCATCTTCGGCGGTGCGATGTGGATGTTCGGCGCGGCCGACGACCGGTCGAGCAAGAACCTGGCCAACTTCTCGATCGTGGCCCTTGCCCTCTATGTGCTCGCCTTCTGGTCAGTCGACCTGACCACGTCGAGCATTCAGCGACCGATCGGCGGCGGCCTGGCCTTCATCGCCATCGTCTGGATGTTCGCGTGGGTGCTACGGGCCCATCGCGACAGGACCTGGAACGTGGCCGAGTATGGGATGGCTCTCTCCCTCTTCTTCCTGGTGATCGGCGCCGTGCTCGGTGTCGCCCTCGGTCTGCAACTCGCCGAGGTGGAGATCGTGGCACCGGAGAATGCCGAACAGCTCGGCGGGGCGCATCCCGCCGCCATGGTCGTCGGGTATGTGATCCTGGCCGGGACCGCACTGATCGAGTGGTTGCTACGCCGGGAGGACACACCCACGCTCTCCGCTTCGAGAGCCGGGATGGTGCAGATGTCACTGATCTTCCTCGCCGGTGTGCTGGCGATGCTCGGCGTCCTCCTCGACAACGAGGCGATGCTCCAGGCCAACGTCCCGTTGGAAGTCGTAGGTCTGCTCATCCTCGTCTGGAGGCTGAGGACCTACCTGGCTCCCTCGCAATGGGGTGGATCGGTCCCGGGAACGATGGCTCGTACCGCGGTCCTCGGTCTTATCATCGGGATCGCCCTGTTCGCCTACGTGGTCTCGCTGTTCGTGTCGGGAGCGGAGTTCGAGGAGATCTCCCCTTGGCTGGTCGCGGTGGACCACATCAACTTCATCATGGTCATGACCAACCTGATCTTCGCCATGATGGCGGTCGCTTCGGTGGTTACCGAGGCGGCCAACCGGGTCATCTACTGGGGCGCCAACATCGGGGTGCTCGGTTTCGCGGTGGGCATTTTCACCGAGAACTCGACGCTGAAGCGGATCTTCACCCCCATCCTCGGTCTCGCTCTCCTCTACGGGATCTACACCTACCTAACGGCCAGGGAGTCGGACGTTCGAGAGGTGGCACCGGTATAGGCCCCGATCGAGGCCTCGTGGTTAGCCTCGTCCCCAGTGAGCCCATTTCGCGCCTCGGCAGGTTTCACCGACCGCTGGGACAATTTCAGGTTCGAGATCGACGGGGGGGTGGGGACCGTCACCTTCGATCGACCTGAGAAGCTCAACGCGCTGACCTTCGATGTCTACGCCGACCTGAGGGACCTCCTCGCCGAGATCGAGCACAGGGAGGACATCAGCGTCCTGGTGCTCACCGGCGCCGGGCGGGGCTTCTGCTCAGGCGGGGACGTGCACGAGATCATTGGCCGGCTGATCGAGATGGACAGCAAGGGGCTGCTCGAGTTCACCCGGATGACCGGCTCGGTGGTGGAGCGAATCCGACGGCTGCCGATGCCCGTGATCGCCGCGGTCAACGGGGTGGCCGCCGGCGCCGGCGCAGTGATAGCCCTGGCCGCCGACTTGAGGGTTCTCGCCGAGTCGGCTTCCTTTCACTTCCTGTTCACCAGGGTCGGTTTGGCCGGGGCTGACATGGGATCTGCCTACCTGTTGCCCCGGGTTATCGGCCTGGGAAGGGCGACCGAGCTGCTGCTTCTCGGCGAGAAGGTCGATGCCGAGCGGGCGGTGTCGATCGGTCTCGCATCGCGCCTGGTGGCGGACGCAGAACTGGCCGACGCAGCCAGACAGTTGGCGCGCGATCTGGCCTCAGGCCCCACTCTCGCCTACGGCGCCACCAAGATGCTGATCGGCCGGGAGCTGGACATGGACCTCGGGTCGGCCATCGAGATGGAGGCGTTCACCCAGGCCCTGCTCATGACCACCGAGGATCACGTCGAGTTCTACCGGGCATTCACCGGGAAACGCCCGCCCAACTGGAAGGGGCGATGAGCGATCACCGGTTCCTGAATCCCGAGGGCATGCCCCCCGCCCGCGGCTTCTCGCACGGTGCACTCCCGACCCGGGACAACACGCTCTATATCGCCGGGCAGACCGGTCACCATCACGACTCGACCATCGATCCCGGGCTGGTCGATCAGTTCGCCCAGGCCAGTCGCTCGGTGGCGGCAGTCATCGCAGCGGCAGGCGGGGAGCCGACGGACCTGGTGTCGCTGACCATATACACCACCGATATCCAGGGCTATCGGGACAATCTGGGCCCGATCGGCGACGCCTATCGGGAGGTCTTCGGCAAGCACTACCCCCCGATGGCCCTGATCGGAGTGGCCGAGCTGTTCGATCCCGAGGCGTTGGTCGAGTTGGTCGGCATGGCGGTAGTCCCCGGGTCGTCCCGCTAGCGCCGATCAGATACGCATCCGACCGCTGAGAGTCTCGGTCAAATGGACGAGGAGACGGTCGACGTCCTCCTCGTCGTGATAGATCCCGAACCCGATGCGGAGTCGATCGCCACGATGGTCGGTGATCACGTTCCGGTCGTGCAGGGAGCGGTAGATCTCACCGGCGGCTTCGGTACGGAAGGTGAGGAAGTTCCCCCGCTCTCGGTCCCGGCGAGGGACGAGCTCGGCGAACTCCTGAGCCTGTCCCAGGAACCGGTCTTGGAGGCCGACGACATGGGTGTGGATGTCGGCGGGGGCCATGCCCTCCTCCTCCAGCCAGGCGAGGACCGCGTCCAGCCGATAGATCCCGGAGGGGTCGTAGGTCGCCCCTGCGAATCTGCTGCCGTCGTCGGCGTAGACGATCCGGTCGCCGACCCCGGTTTCGAGTTGTCCGAAGCCGGCGTACCAGCCGGTGTCGACGGGTCGGGGCCCGTAGCCGGGGGGGACATGGAGAAAACATGCCCCTTCACCTGCCATGGCGTATTTGTAGCCTCCGGCCAGATAGAAGACCCGGTCCTGGATGGCGCCCAGATCGACCGGGAGGGCCATGAAGGCGTGGTAACCGTCGACGACGAAGAAGGTCCGGTTCTCGGGGACCGAGGACACGGTTTGGTCGAGGCCGGAAACCAATAGCCCCGAGTCGAAGAGCACCTGGCTCAGATAGATCAGATCATGGGCACCGGCCCGCGCCTCGCGGGTGAAACGATCGGAGAATGTGTCGAAAGGCTCAGAGGGGACACGGTCGACGATGGCCAGCCCGGCTTCCTCCCAGCGTCTCGACTGCCTGGTGAAGGAGTGGAACTCGGCGTCGGTGGAGAGGACCCGGACCGGTGGCTCGAGACAGGAGAAGATGCGGAGGAGGAACGAATGGGTGTTGGGGCCGAAGGTGAGAGTGGTCGGATCGGCGAGCCCGATGAGATCGGCCAGACGGGAACTCACCTTCGGGATCACGACGCCGAGCACGTGCTCCCACTTGTCGTCCATCATCGCCGCCGCGTCCTGCCAGGCCTGCTGCTGGGCCTCGAAGGAGACGTCGGGCCAGGGATGATGGGAGTGCGCCGCGAAATGGAGACGCTCCGGCTCGGCCTCGAGAAATCGGGAGAATCCGTGCTTGAGGTTCATCCCTCGAACTTGAACCGCATCGATTCCACGATCCCGGGGGGCAGCGGAGGTCTGTTGGCCCTTGGGATGAGGAAAGTGGACAGGTCGTAGAGGTCGGAGAAGATCCGGCTCCGCTCCGCCGACCGCTCCAGGTACTTGGCCCCGGCCGAGCCCCCTGTCCCGATCCGTCGCCCGATCATGCGGAGCACCATCTGTGCGTGCCGGTAGCGCCACGTCGTAAAGCCTTCGTCGATGTCCATGAGCAACTCGAGCAGACGGTGGGGCTCCTGAAGCGCCGGCTGGTCCCGGTAGAGCGTGATGAACAGCGCCGCCTGGAAGGCGCGATGGGAGAGACGCCGCTTGCCGGCCGCCTGCTGCTCGGCGTGTTTCGCCGGGTCGAACAACGCCTCGTACTGATCCATGGTGGATTCGAACTCCGCGAGCTGTGTCGTCTTCTCGTCCTCGGACAATCTGGGGTTCGACTCGACCACGTCCCGGTCCGCCTCGAGACGGCTTCTGACAGCCAACTGAAACGAGTCCCAGAAGCTGAAGTCGCCGTGATCGAGGAAAGGTGTCCGCTCCAGCCATCGCTCGACCAGGTCGAATAGCGAAGGTTCGGACTCGCTGGCTGCGACCACCGCCAGATCCTCTTCGGTGAACCGGGAGGTGTAGGGAGCGCCACTCAGCTTGAGACGGTCGCCGGGTCGGAGACCCAGTCTGTTCTCCACCACCCTGAACTGGGCGGATTGGAACCCCGAGGCCGGGAACAGATGGTCCCTGAAGTCGAGGAAATCGAGCGGAGTCATCGTCTCCAGGACCGAGACCTGCTGGATGAGTAGTTCCTGGATCACGGAGATGCGGCGGAGGAGGGAAACCGCTGTGCCCATGTCCGCCTCGTCGACGATCTCCTGTCCGAAGATGCGTCCGACCTCGTCCAACTCCCACAGGATCTGCTTGAACCAAAGCTCGTAGGCCTGATGCACCACGATGAACAGCATCTCGTCGTGGACCGTGTCCCCGGCCTTCTCGCTCTCCAACTCCTGAGCACCGAGAAGCTTGTCGAGACGGAGATATCTCCCGTAGTAAAGGTCCTGCGCCATCACCACCGACGGTACTCCGTGTCTGCATGTGGACCCGGTTGCCGGCCGCCTGCACACGACACGCGATTCAGCTGCACCATTCCTCGGATCGCTCCCACAGCTCGGCGGCCAGCTCGTCGTCCTGTGCCGGGACCGAGGGGGTTGCGACGCTTCGGTCCTGGAAGTAGTGACCGCTGTCATCGGCGACCTTTGGCGAGGTGGCGCACCAGACGACGGTGTCCGCACCCTGTTGCGGGGCTCGCATCCTCTTGCCGCTGAGGAGGCGGATCGGGGCGGGGATGATCCGGGTGCGAACCAGACCGGGGTGGACCGCGTAGCTCCTCAGGTCGGGGTGTCGTCTGGCCAGCTCCCTGATGAAGAGCACATTGGCCAGCTTGGAAACGGCGTACTCGGCCAGCCCCAGCCCTCGAGTCGGACTACGCATCCGGGCGAAGTCGATGCCTTCGGCCCGGAAGTGCACGGCGCTGGCCAGCGTCACTATCCGGGACCCCGGCCGGAACCGGGTCAACAGCTCCCGGGTGAGCAGGAAGTGACCGAGGTGGTTGATCCCGAAATGGACCTCGAAGCCGTCCTCGGTCAGCCCGCGTCGGTTGATCCCGATCCCGGCATTGTTGACCAGGATGTCGAGGAGATGCCCCGTCTCGACCACCCTCTCGGCCGCTCCGCGCACCGAGGCCATGGAGGCGAGGTCCAGCTCGACGAACTCGCCCGAGCCGCCGCCGGCCCGGATCGAGGCGAGAACCGGTTCGGCTCTCTCAGCCGATCGGCCTGCGGCGATGACATGACTCCCGCGGCGTCCCAACTCGAGGGCGGTCGCCATGCCGATGCCGGAGGAGGGTCCGGTGATGAGAGCCGTGGGCATCGGCGAGGAAAGCTAGCGGGGCGAGAGGGCATCTCCGGGCCGCGCTTACCCTGTTCCGATGCACATAACGGCCGACGCGCTGATCGATGCCTTGAGCGAGAAGGGCTATCGGATCACCAAGGCACGTCGTGCCGTCTGCGAGGTTGTGGCGGCCGCCCACGACGAGCATCTCAGCGCAGCCGACATGTACGACCGGGCCCGGGAGAAGAGCGGGACCCGACTCGACCGCTCCACGGTGTACCGGACCCTCGAGGCCCTGGAGGAGTCGGGGCTGCTCGCCCACTCCCATCTCGGGCACGGCCCATCGGTCTACCACCTGGCCGAGGACGCCGGTCATCAACACCTGATCTGTCGCCAGTGCGGGCGCACTTCCACCCTCCCCGAGGAGGAGACACGACGTCTTGTCGATGCCATCACGGTCGCCACCGGATTCGTTGCCGATGTGAACCACTTCGCCCTCTCCGGTCTCTGTCCGATCTGTGCCGACGGGAGCAGCACCTGACCTGATCGGCTACTCTTGTTGCGACACGTTTGCAAGAGAGGCTGATGTGCACATCCCCGACGGATTCCTCAACGGCGCCACCTCGGCCGGCACCGCCGTCATGGCTGCGGGAGGTCTCGGGCTGTCGATCAAGAGGGCCGGCGCCTATCTCCAGGACAGCAGGATCGCCCTCACCGGCCTGGTCGCCGCTTTCGCCTTCGCCCTCCAGATGTTGAACTTTCCGGTCGGGGCTGGGACCTCGGGTCATCTCCTCGGCGGGGCACTGGCCGTGATCCTGGTTGGCCCATGGCTCGGGATCACCGCGGTGGGCGTGGTGGTGATCATCCAGGCGCTCCTCTTCGCCGATGGTGGAATCACCGCCCTCGGCTCCAACATCCTCAACATCGCCGTGATCACCGGCTTGGTGGGCTGGTCTGTGTTCCGCGTCATGACACGTCTGCTGCCCAAGAGCTGGGTCTCGGTGATGGTCGCGACCTTCACCGCCGGCCTGGTTTCGATGGTCGCCAGCTCGGTCGCCTTCGTCATCGAGTACGGCGTCGGCGGTCGGGGCGGCGTCGAGATCGGCACGGTCTTCACCGCAATGGTCGGAGTTCACTTCGTCATCGGCATCGGGGAGGGTCTGATCTCGGCGGCGACGGTTGCCGCGGTCGGAGCGGCTCGCCCCGAGCTGATCGCCGGGCTGGAACGCACCGCTCTCAGCAGCCGGGAAACGAGGCCGATTCGCTCCGGGATCTGGGGATTCGCCGCCTCCGGGCTGGTCGTGGCCGCCCTGCTCGTGCTGGTGGCGGCGCCTCTGGCGTCGAGCGCGCCCGACGGTCTGGAACGCGTCGCCATCGACCAAGGCTTCGTCGAGTCGGCCGAGAATCACGCTCTGTCCGAGTCGCCGCTGGCCGATTACGACGTGGGTGGAGTGGAGGACGAAGCCACCGGGACGCGGGTCGCCGGGGTGGTCGGCGTGCTGGTCACGTTCGGGATCGGCGCCGCGATAGTCGGCGGCTTCGTCGTGATCAGGAAGAGGAGCGCGACACCCGTCTGAGCGGAACAGCCCACGCCCACACTCTCTACCGGCACGGGAGGACGCCGGTCCACCTCCTCCCGGCCCAGGTGAAGATCGTCGCCCTCTTGGCGTTCGTGCTGGCGGCGGTTGCCATCCCCCGTGAAGCCTTTTGGGCGCACGCCCTGGCCGGCTCGCTCCTGCTCGGGGTGATCTTGCTCGCCGAGCTGCCCGCCGGTTTCGTCGCCAGACGCATGATCGTCGAAGTCCCGATCCTGATCTTCGCCCTGCTCCTCCCGTTCTTCGGTAGGGGGGAGACCACCGAGGTCCTGGGCGTCGACCTGTCGGTGGAAGGTCTGTGGGGGGCATGGACCATCCTGGCCAAGGCAACGTTGGGAGTGGGGGCCTCGATCGTCGTCTCCGCGACCAGCACCGTGCCCGACCTCATCCGCGCCCTCGGCCGTCTCCACGTGCCCCGGGTGATCACCGCCATCGCCGGGTTCATGGTGCGTTACCTGGACATAGTGGCCGGGGAGTTCTCCCGGAGACGGGTGGCCATGGCATCGCGCGGCTACGAGCCTCGCTGGCTCTGGCAGGGCGGCCCGCTCGCCCAGTCGGCCGGCTCGCTGTTCATCCGATCCTTCGAGCGCGGGGAGCGAGTCCACCAAGCGATGGTGGCCCGTGGCTTCGCCGGCAGGATCCCCGTCTACGGAGACGAGGAGGCGACCCCCCGTCAGTGGCTGGTCGGGATGATTGTGCCCGGTGCCACGGTGATCCTGGCCCTGCTCGCGGTCACGGTGCTCTAGTCGTGAGCGAGCCGTCGCTCGAAGTCCTCGGTCTGAGCTACGTCTACCCGGACGGGCATCAGGCTCTACATGATGTCGATCTCCACGTTCACCATGGTGAACGCGTCGCCCTGCTCGGCCCGAACGGAGCAGGCAAGACCACGTTGCTCCTCCATCTCAACGGCATCTTCCGCCCTGCCTCGGGCACGGTGCGGGTGGCCGGGCTCGACATCACCGACGAGTCGCTCATGGAGGTGCGGCGTCGTGTCGGGCTCGTCTTCCAGGATCCCGACGACCAACTGTTCATGCCCACCGTGGGTCAGGACGTGGCTTTCGGCCCGGCCAACTTCGGGGTCGAAGGTGACGAGTTGGACCGCCGGGTGACCGAAGCGCTCGGGGCCGTTTCGATGCTCGATGCTTTGGATCGGGCACCACATCACCTCAGCTACGGAGAGCGTCGCCGGGTGGCGATCGCCACCGTTCTGGCGATGCGCCCGGAGATCCTGGTGCTCGACGAGCCGACTTCCAATCTCGACCCGGCGTCGCGACGCGAGCTCATCGACGTGCTTCGTGGACTACCCATCACCCAACTCCTGGTCACCCACGATCTTCCCTTCGCCCTCGAGCTCTGTCCCCGAGCCCTGGTGATGGACGAGGGCCGGATCGTCGCCGGGGACGCCACCGTCGAGATCCTGTCCGACGAGGCGCTGATGAAGATACATCGTCTCGAGCTGCCCTACCGGTTCGACCCGAGAGAGCTCGGCTCCTGACCCGGTCCGGGTAAGTAGCGTCACCAGGTGGCGATGTGGCCCGAGCGACTCAATATCGACGAGCACCTCCTCCGACGGCGGATCGCCGAAGGCATCGGTGACGGTGTCGCACTCCGCCTCGACACCCGCGATGTCACCTATGCCGAGGTCGACAGGACGGCATCTGGCTACGCCTCGCTTCTCGCCGATCGGGGTGTCGCTCCCGGGGACCCGGTGCTCATCGTCATGCCCGACAGCTTGGATCACGTCGCCGCACTGTTCGGGACGCTTCGCCTCGGTGCCGTTGCCCTCCTGCTCAGCCCGGGGCTGACCCCGGCCGATCTGGGCGGGATCGCCAGCCTGGCCCGACCAACAGCGGCCGTGGTACACCAACGCCATCGGCGTTGGTTCGAGGAGGGGCTCGGCGCCGCCGGTTTGGGCCTGCCGCCCGTGCTCGCGGTGGAGGACAGTTCGACCGTTCCCGACACCGACGTCGCCGGCTTCGACACCGCCGCCCTCGATCCCGCGATGTGGATCTTCTCCGGCGGTACCACCGGTGTCCCCAAGGCGGTGGTGCAGACCCACCGCTCCTTCGCCAACACCACCGAGCTCTACGGAAAGGGGGTCCTCGGGTTGAGCGAGGAGGATGTGACCATCGCCGTCCCCAAGCTCTACTTCGGCTATGCCATGGGGTCGAATCTCTTCTTTCCGTTCTCGGTGGGTGCCTCTGCGGTGCTGTTCGAGGAACATCCAACGCCAGAAGCGGTATTGAGCAGGGTCCAACGACATCGCGCCACGGTGTTGGTCAACGTCCCGTCGGCGATGAATCAGATGCTGTCCCATCCCGACGCCTCGAGCTGGGACCTCTCGTCGTTGCGGGTGGCCACCTCGGCGGGGGAGGCGCTGCCCGACGTCCTCTACCACCAGTGGCGCGATCGGTTCAGGGTCGAGTTGCTCGACGGTCTGGGGACGGCCGAGATGTGGCACATCTTCGTGTCCAACCGGATTGGTGCGGTCAGACCGGGGACACTGGGGACTGTCGTGCCCGGATTCGAGATCAAGGCATGCGACGACGACGGGGAGGAGGTCCCCACCGGCGAGGTAGGGCGACTCTGGGTCAAGGGCGACTCACTCGGGCTCGGCTACTTCGAGAACCCGGAGGCCACGGCCGAGGCATTTCGCGGCGAGTGGTTCGCCGGTGGTGACCTGGTCTCGATCGACGGGGATGGCTACGTCACCCATCGTGGCCGCGCCGACGACGCCATCAAGGTCAAGGGCCGGTGGTTCCGCCCCCAGGAGGTGGAGTCCGTGCTCCTCGATCATCCGGCGGTCAGGGAATGCGCCGTAGTGGCGGCGACCGACCCCTCCGGTCTGGCCAGGCCGGTCGCCTTCGTCGTTGCCGATGAGACGACCGAGCAAGAGCTCACCGACTGGGTGCTTGGCCACCTCGAGCCCTACAAACACCCCCGTCGCATCCACTTCCTCGACCGCCTCCCCACCACTCACCTGGGCAAGGTCGACCGCGGTGCCCTGAAGCGGCAGGCCTGACTCTCCGTCGTCTGCCTCGCCCGTCGTTGCCCGGGCGGGAGGTTCTGTCCCAGACGTGTGCCATATTCGGGGCATGGAACCGACCATCCTCCATGCCGACCTCGACGCTTTCTACGCCTCGGTGGAGCAGCTGCTCGACCCCTCGCTGAGGGGCCGGCCTGTCCTGGTGGGCGGCGGGATCGTCCTCGCCGCGTCGTATGAGGCGCGGGCTTACGGGATCAGGGCCCCGATGCCGGCCCGCGATGCAAAGCGTCTCTGCCCCGAGGCGGTCGTGGTCGACGGGCACTTCGAGCGTTATCTCGACTTCTCCTCCCAGGTGATGTCCATCCTCGAGGACGCCTCCCCGGTCATCGAGCAGATCTCCATCGACGAGGCCTTTCTCGACGTGCGCGGCTCGACGCACATCCTGGGCAAGCCTTCGGCGATCGCTCGGCGAATCCGGGCGCGGGTCGCCGACGAGATCGGCCTGCCCATCTCGGTCGGAGTCGCCTCGACCAAGTTCCTGGCCAAGATCGCCTCGGCCAGGGCCAAGCCGAACGGGCTGGTGGTGGTGCCGATCGGCACCGAGCTCGAGTTTCTCCATCCGTTGCCGGTAGAGGCCATGTGGGGTGTGGGGCGGGTGACAGCGGCCCATCTCCATCGCTTCGGGATCTGCACCATCGGTGATCTGGCCGCCGTGCCCGCCGGCGCCCTCGGCGCCTCGCTGGGACCGGGGGCCTCCGGCGCCCTTCACGCCCTGGCCTGGAACCGGGACCCGCGTCGCGTACGTGGAGGGCGGCGGGCGGGCAGCGTCGGCAGCCAGCAGGCGCTGGGCCGTGGCTTGACCGACCCCGAAGACCTGGCGGTCGTGGTCCTCGGACTGGCCGACCGGATCGGGCGACGGGTGCGCAAGAAGGAGAGGGCCGGGTCCACCTTGACTCTTCGGGTCAGATTCCCGGGCCCCCGCCTCGTGTCACGAAGCCATACCCTGCCCTCGCCGACAGCCTCGACAGCTGCTCTCGCCGAGCTGGGCGGTGTCCTTCTTCGTAGGGCCATCGCCGGCGAGGAGGAGCCGATCACCCTGATCGGGATGTCGCTGTCGAATCTCACCACCGACGACTACCTCCAGCTCGAGTTGGAGGTCGATCCCGGCGACGTTCTGCGGGCAGGGAGCGGGATCGATCTCAAACGGCGCGCCCTCGATGCATCGGTAGATGTGATCAGGGAGCGCTTCGGCCGGAGTCTGCTCAAGCTGGGGTCGGCGCCCGATCGGGGGGTCACACCCGAGGAGTTCAGGCAATTGGCGGAGCACTCAGACTGAGCGCTCCTCTTTGAGGCGAACCGGCCCTTTGCCCTGACCGTCTTTGCCCTCGCCCGCCGCGTAGATCTGGCGTAGTCGGTCCATCATCTTCTTCTCGTCGCCGTCGAAGGCGATCGGCGCGCCGAGTACCACCTCCTTGTTCGGGAAGTGGATGTAGGCGGGCACGACGGGGACGTTGGCCTCGGCGGCGATCCGGAGGAATCCCGACTTCCAATGCGGTGCCGCCCTACGTGTGCCCTCGGGGGCCATGACCAGGATCATCCGTCCCGACTTCTCGAATTCCTCTGTGACCTGGCCCACCATCCCACCGGGGCGGGAACGATCGACCGCGATCCCCCCGAACCTGCGGAAGAAGTAGCCGAACGGCCATCGGAACAGGGTGTGCTTGCCGACATAGCGGGGTGACATCCGCCAATGGGAGATCGCAGCAAGGTAGACGATGAAGTCCCAGTTGCTGGTGTGGGGCGCCCCGATGATGATCATCCTGTCCAGGTCGGGCAGGTTGCCGACGAAGCGCCAGCCGCGCCATTTCAACCACTTCTCGGCGAGCCAGGTCATCGGGTTACCGCAAGCTCGTCTTGCTCAAGGCTCTTTCGCCGCCGCCACACGGAAACCGCTGTCGTCGACCCATACCAGCGAGGGGCGGCCCCCCACCTCCGAGACGATGGCTTCGGCCATTGCCTCGTCGATGACACCGAGCTCGTCGGCGCGGTAGAGAACACGGAGGGTTGCCTCCTTCGGGAACAGAGTGGAGATCTGGCCTGGATGCGAGCAGACGATGGTCACCGTGAACGGTCTGGCTTCGGTCTTCCTCAGCGCGGCACCGTCGGTGCGAACGTGGCTGTAGAGATGCCAGGCGGCGAGCCCGGACACCACGGTCAGACTCAGGGGGATTCGAAGCGATTCGGAAATGTCGCCGCCCTCACCGAGGAGGGCCCGGAACACCACGACCAGAGAGGCGATCAATGAGCCGGCGGCGGTGAGCCCAGTTATCACCGCCATGCCGAGCAGATACATCCGACGCTGGAGGGCGCGGATCTCCTCCGCGCGGGGAGCGTCCTCGACTTTGCGCCAGAACCAGAACCAAGCCAGCCCGGACGCGACGACCGAGCACCCGAGCAGGATCAGAGCCTCGCCGGTGTCGCCTCCGGCGAGCCGTGGTTCGAATGCGAGGTCGACCAGGGCCACGGTGAAACCGACCAGTCCGGCCAGTCCCGCCGCCGCCATACCGTACTGATAGCCCCGCATCGCCCCGCCCCGGGCCACTCCGATGCGCCGGCGGTGGTGGATCCAAAGCGCACCGCCGACCAGGGCAAACGAGACCGCAGTCGGGTAGGTGCCGAAGTGGTCTTCGGTCGGGCCCGCTTGGCCGAACAGGAAGGAGAGCAGCACCGCGACGATTGTCACCGCCGCCCCCGTGGTGACGATGAGGGAGAGCGCGGTCAGGAAGGAGAGATAGAGACTGCGAAAAGGAGTCGACTCCTCTTCCCATGCCGGCAGCCATCTCCACGCCCACATCGGGGCTGCCGCCAAGGTGAGGGCGAGGGGAATCGCCGGTTGGGGAGGCACGGTCACCGCCCCTCCCAGGCTTTCGTAGGCCTCCGAGAACAGCCAGCTGAGCGAGCCGATGGCGCCTGCGGCGAGAGCGACCACCGAAACGGCGGAACCCACCAGCCTCGGCAACTCTCCAACCTCTTCAGTTGCTGGCTCCCGGCTCTCCGCCCACCAGTGGAAAGCCACGATCCCGCCATAGACGATCAGGTCGGTCCATCGGGGGGCGAGAGCGCTGTCGGTCAGCGCATCTGCGAACTGACCGACAGCCACGAAAAAGGCGGTGAGGAACACCACTTCGATGATCGAGAGGTAGATCGGCCATCCTGGATTGCGCAGGAACGTCTTCCGCCGTTTGGCCAGGAACTGCCAGAGCAGGTACGCGGTAGGCCCGGCCACCACCAGCCCGGCCAGTGCGCCGGCCAGCTCGCCGATCGGCCTCCCCGCGATCCGATCGGGAGTGAGGCTGGCACGGGCGAGGCGGGCGATCGAAAAGCCGGCGACGCCCACCGCCAGCGCCATCAGGAGATACGGGATCAGGTCGAGGCCGCCCTCGCGCCCCGACTCCTCCCGTTGCCGCCAGGTACGGATCCCGAGGGCGATGAGACCGCCCACCACAAGAAGGAACAAGAGAGGCCCGAGAACGATCATGACTGCTCCTCACATACGAGGTCGTAGTAGGGCCAGGACGGCTGTCGTACCTTCCACGACCCGTCTTGACGTGTCAGGGTGAACCACTCCTGGTATTCGACGAGCCCGCCGAGCGGATCTTCGGAATTCTCGGTGATTCTCACCACCACGTTGGCCTGGACGTCGTTGCCGTCCACGCTCACCAGTGAGACCGACACCTGGGGAGCGCCCCGGGTTGGGATGTTCGAAATCGGAGTGCACCCTTCGTCGGCCCAATAGGACGCGGCTGTCTCGAAGTCGCCCTCCACAAGGGCTCCGATGTAGACCTGAACCGTGCCTTCCGGCGTGTCTGGATCGAACTCGACCGGCTCGCGGTTGAGGCCGATCAGCACCAGTGTGACCACGGCTGCGATCCCGGTCGCCGGCCATAGCCAGGCGGGCGTCCTGCGGTCTTTCTCCATTGGCGTTCATTCTCGCAGAGCGGGGGGTCACTCCTGGAGACCGAGTGCCTTCATCCCTCCCGCCATGTTGGCCACTTTGGTGAACCCGTTCATCGCCAGATAGAGGGCGACCTGTTGGCTCCGTCCACCGGAGCGGCAGACGACGAGTAGCGCCTGGTCGGTGTCGAGCTCGCCCAACCTGCCGGGAATCTCGCCCATGGGGATGAGGGTGGCGTCGGGAAGGGTTCCCTTCTCCCACTCCCAAGGCTCGCGGATATCGAGGATCCGCCCACCCGTTTCTGCAATCCACGGTTCCCAGTCGGGCGCATCGACGCTCTCGACCATTGACATCAACCGGCTCCAATCGGAATAGACATGAGAGATGCGGCATCCCTCAATCGGTCACGCTTCCACGAGATTCAAGCCGATCGACGGACATCTTCGGGAGTATCGCCTCGAGTTGGAGAGTCTGGCCGGCCATCTGCTTCGGGAACCCGAGATCGGAGCCGGCACCGGGCCCGGGATGCTGGAGAAGGTCATGAGGACGGTCGTGCCGTCCCCCTGGGTGGGGACGCTGCGTTTGTGGCTGCATCGGACCGCTTCTAAAGAGGCTCGTCGTTTGCAGCCACGGGGCGCCGGCGTCGCCGACACATACCTCGACTCGGTCGCCGCCGGCGACTTCGATCGTCACCGCCCCCCTCCCTACGACCTGGTCAGGGGCATCGAGGTCCGGATCGCTCTCCTCGAAGCTCTCGCCGCGCTGCCCGACAACTACCGGTGTGCACTCCTCCTCAAGGACGGCGCAGGCCTTACGGTCGGAGAGGTGGCCCGGGTGATGGGGACGAGTCCCTCGTCGGCGCGGTCGGTCCTCTATCGCGCTCGCCAGACGATGCGGGGGCGTCCCGGTCTCTGATCCGGTCCCGGCAACCTCTACACTCCCGGCGCGATCGGCTCGAGTGGAGGTCGTCATCAAAATCGCAGTCCTCGCCTCGGGCTCCGGAACCAATCTCCAGGCTCTCATCGACGCATCCGATCTGGGTGCCGAGGTGCGCCTCGTCGTCTCCGATCGGCCGGATGCGGGGGCATTGGGACGGGCTGAGGCCGCGGGGATCCCGAGCCGGGTCGTGCCCTGGGGGGACTTCGGCTCGCGAACCGAATTCACCAAGGCGATACTCGCAGAGATCGAGAGCTCGGGCGCCGAGGCGGTTGTCTTGGCCGGGTTCATGCGCGTCCTCAGCGACGAGCTGATCGCCGCATATCGGAATCGGGTGCTGAACATCCACCCGTCGCTTCTCCCCGCCTTCCCGGGCGCCCATGCCGTTCAGCATGCCCTCGACCATGGGGTCAAGGTGACAGGTGTCACCGTCCACTTCGTGGATGAGGAGGTCGATCACGGGCCGATCATCGCCCAGCGTGCGGTGCCGGTTCTCCCCGACGACGACCTGGCCAGTCTCCACGCTCGCATCCAGGTGGAGGAACACGACCTCTATCCGAAGGTGGTCGGCGCATTCGGCCGCGGCCAGATCCATGTCGAGGGGCGGAAGGTGAGGTGGGAGTGAGCCGGGTTCCGGTGCGGCGCGCCCTGATCAGCGTCTACGACAAGACGGGTCTAGTCGCCTTCGCCCAGCGTCTGATTGCAGCAGAGGTCGAGATCGTCTCCTCGGGAGGGACCGCGGTGGCCCTGACCGTGGCCGGCGTCCCGGTCGTACCCGTCTCCGAGGTGACAGGTGCCCCCGAGATCCTGGGGGGCCGGGTGAAGACCCTGCATCCGAAGATCCACGGCGGGATCCTGGCCCGCACCGACTACGACGGCGACCTCGCCGATCTGGAGGCGAACGACATCGCCCCGTTCCAGCTCGTGGTCGTCAGTCTCTACCCGTTCAGGGAGACGCTGGCAACACCGGGGGTCACCGAGACCGAGGTCATCGAGAAGATCGACATCGGGGGGCCGGCCATGGTCAGGGCCGCGGCCAAGAATCATCGCTACGTCGGAGTGGTCACATCGTCTCGGCAGTACGACGCGGTGGCCGAAGCCGTGGAGACCGGTGGCCTCGATGACGATCTGAGACGTGAGCTGGCGGCAGAGGCCTTCTTCCACACCGCCTCCTACGACGCAGCCATCGTGGGATGGATCGGTGAGAACAGGGTCATCCCGCTGCGCCGCGTCTCCGAGTTGAGATACGGGGAGAACCCTCATCAACCGGCGTCGATCTACGTAGAGGACGGCGCAGAGCCCTGGTGGATGGGTGCGATCCAGCATCAGGGCAAGGAGATGTCGTTCAACAACTACGTCGACGCCGAAGCGGCATGGAGACTCGCCTGCGGCCACCCCGGTTGTGTCGCCATCGTCAAGCACACCAACGCCTGCGGCGCCGCATATGGAAAAGACCCGGCGGAGAGCTTCGAGCGAGCCTGGGCGTGTGACCCGCTCTCCGCTTTCGGCAGTGTCATCGGGGTCAACGGGACGGTCGACGAGACGATGGCCAGTTCGATCTCCTCCCGCTTCGTCGAAGTGGTGGTTTGTGCCGGGGTCACCGAAACGGCAAGAGAGATCCTTGCCACGAGAACCGGTCTTCGTCTCCTCGAGGCGACGCCGCCAGGGCAGGACGACCCGGACCTGCGCCGGGTCGAGTCGGGTCTCCTCATCCAGACCCGCGATTGGAGCGAAGGGGAGGAGTGGGAGGTCGTCTCGGAACGACAGCCCGGCAAGCAGGAGCGAGAGGAGCTCGGATTCGCCTGGAGCGTGGCCATGCACACCAAGTCGAATGCGGTCGTGGTGGTCAAAGACGGAGCCGCGGTGGGAGTGGGCGCCGGTGACCAGTCCCGGGTGGGGGCGGCGGAACGGGCGGTGATCCGGGCCGGGGACCGCACCGCGGGAGGGGTGGCCGCATCCGATGCGTTCTTCCCGTTCCGTGACGGTCTCGACGTCCTGGCCGGGGCCGGGGTAACCGCGGTCGTCGAGCCCGGAGGCTCCCGCAACGACCGGGAGTTGATCGACGCCGCCAACGAACATGGTGTGGCATTGGTCTTCACCCATCGCAGGCACTTCAAGCACTGATGGCTGCCCGGATCCTCGACGGAAAGGAGTCGGCCCGGATGGTGAAGTCAGAGGTGGCGGCGACTGTCGCCGGGCTCGACTACCAGCCGGGTCTGGCCACGGTGCTGGTCGGCGACGATCCGGCTTCACACGCCTATGTGAGAGGCAAGCGGGGCGACGCCGAGGAAGTCGGGATCGCTTCGTTCCATCACGAGCTTCCGGCCACCGTGGCCCAGGGCGAGCTGGACGACCTGATCGGGTCCCTCAATCATGACCGGGATGTCGACGGTGTTCTGGTCCAGTTTCCGCTGCCGGAGGGCCTCGACTCGGAGCGGGTCGTTTCCTCGATCGACCCGTCCAAGGACGTCGATGGCCTCCACCCCCACAATCTGGGTCTCCTGGTGCTGGACCGGCCCGGGCTTCGACCGTGCACTCCGAACGGGATCCTGCGGATTTTGGAGGATTACGACATCCCCATATCCGGGAAGAGGGCTGTGATCATCGGAAGATCACTCCTCGTGGGAAGGCCGCTGGCTCTTATGCTCTCTTCGAAAGGAGTCGACGCCACGGTGACCATGGCCCACTCCCGGACCAGAGATCTCGCGGGGATATCCAGGGAAGCCGACATCCTGGTGGCGGCCGCGGGAGTCCCCGGTCTGGTCGATGCCGACTTCGTCGCACCGGGCGCGGTCGTCGTCGATGTCGGCATAAGCCGCACCGAGCAGGGCCTGGTCGGTGATGTCGAGTTCGGCTCGGTCAACGAGATCGCCGGTGCCCTGACTCCGGTGCCCGGTGGCGTGGGACCGATGACCCGGGCGATGCTGCTCTCCAACACCTTGCTCGCCGCCCGCTCCCGGAGGGGATGACGATGCCTTTTGGCTCCAAGGACGCATCCCGCGCTTCGGGCTGCTCAGCTTCGCAACGCCTGGGCCCTCGCAGGGTCGGGCTCTGACCTTTCCCTCCCCACGGTATCGACCGTGGCGACGACGCATCCCGGGATGATGAGCGAGAAGCAGGCTCCACCCAGTCGCTCGGACCGGCGGTACTCCGCTCTCCCCCCGTGGGACTCTGCGATGGCGCGCACGATCGCCAGCCCGATTCCCAATCCGGGTGTGACCGCATTGAGACGTTGTGCCCCCCGCTCGAATCGTTCCCAGATCGCCGTCTCGTAGCGGGTGGGGACCCCTTTGCCGTTGTCGTGGATCTCGATGGCGAGATCGAGTCCTCGGATCTTTCCCGTGACCAGTACACGGTCACCCCCGTACCGCATCGCATTGCTCATCAGGTTGACCAGGGCTTGGCGGAGTCGATCGGAATCGACCCTGACCACCCCGTCGCCTTCGAAGGTTTCCTCGACACGGGTTCGACCGGGTTTGACCGAGCGCAGGGCGGCGGTGATCAGCGCGGACACCCTGGTCTCGTCGATCTCGAGCGCCATTTGACGGTGATCGCCCCGGGCCAGCAGCACGAGGTCCGAGACCAGCCTGGCCATGTGTTTGGCTTGCCGGTTCGCCTCCGAGAGCATCTCGACTCGCGCCTCGGCCGGGAAGTCTTCGCCGCTCTCGTCGAGGAGGCTCAGGTAGCCGACCATGGCGGTCAGGGGGGTTCTCAGCTCGTGACTCACCGACGCCACGAGCTCGGAGCGCTGGTTCTCGACTCTGGTGCGGTTTCGATGGATCATCAGCATCTGGCGCAAGAAGATGACCGCGCCGATGATGATCAGGGCGTCGAGGAGGAGGACGCCGTCGGTGCTCGTGTTCACCGAGTGGTAGCGCACCACATGTGTGGCGAGCAGCCCGACCACCAGCAGGTAGGGCCAGATGAGGGCCAATAGGGGAGCATCCCGTTCCGGGAACTCACGTCGGCGCGGCGTCTTGTCCACGACGGCCGCCGCCGCCAGGTACCCGGCCAAGGCGAGGAGGAGAAGGCCGTAACTCGGCTCGGCGTCGACGAAAGAGCGTCCGGCGCCGCTGTACAGGAAGATGAGGTCGGCGCCCACCTGGATGGTCAGGCCGATGGCCAGGAAGAGAAGCCTCGGGTCCATGTGGAAGTGGCTGCGGCGAATCACCAGGATCATGAGACCGATGACCAGGGCGACGTCGAGCACCGGGTAGACGCTTGCGATCACGCGCTCCCAGGCTCCGGCCGCTTGGAGGCTTTCGACCAGCTGGTGATAGAAGGCGGTCCAAACCAGGGCGGAGAGTGCGATTGCCCCGACCAATGCATCGAGGATGGTGAGCAGCCAATCCCTCCCCTGCACGTCGGCTCGCGCCAGACGGTTCAGGGCCACGATCAAGAGGGCGTACCCGGCGAGGAAGAAGATGTCGGTGGGACCGAACGCCTGGATCGCATACCCCAGCTGGGTGAGAACGCTCACCGAGATGACGCCGGCGGATACCACGAACGTGGTGGCCGCCATGAACCGCCAGGCGATCCGCTCCCGACGTTCCAGGCCGCGGGATCGACGCACGATCAGCACGCCCGCGGTCAGGTATCCGAGCAACATCCCGGCCACCCCGACGGTTTCGGCGGTCGACGATCGGGTCCAGGCGACGACGGCCGCGGCGACGAGTGCGGCTATCACCGGTCCGGGTACGCCCCAGCGCCGGACAGAGGGCAGATGCGAAAGACCCACACCGTATATTCGGCAGGATCGGGGCGATTATTAAGGGATGGTGCCGGTCTATTTGCCCTCGGCCACACTGACCTGAGCGGTCAGGTCCACGACGATCTCGGTCTCCCCGACGATCTCCAGCATCTTTTCGCGGAAGGCGGTCAGCATGTCCTCGATCTGATCCGGGGAGTTGTAGAGGGTCACCGTGAACCTGACGCCGGCATGACCGTACGGCACGACGGGGAAAGCCGACCCGTTGAGGAAGAACCCGGCCTCCATCATCGCCACGCACAACGCCGCGGACCTGTCGTAGTCGCCAACCTCGAGGTAGAAGATCGGCGTCGGGTCGAACACAGCGAGCGGGATGCCCATCTCGACCGCGTGCCGGTTGACCAGCTCGATGCGACTCTTGAGCTCGGCCTGCAGTGGGGGCAATTCGTCGGAGAGATGAATATCCGCTGACGCCACCGCCGCCCCCAGGCTGCCCGGAGGTATCGGGCCGCCGAAGGTCAGTGGTGGCCCGACCAGCTCGATGAGCTCGGCGAGCTCGGGATCGGGGGTAGCGATGACGCCACCGGAGGCGCCGAAGGACTTGGAGAGACCTGCAACGATAACGAGTCGGTCGTGCCAAGCGGCCCTGGCCAGATACGAGCCCCTCCCTTTCTCACCGTCCCAGCCGAATCCGTGTGCATCGTCGCAGTAGATGTGAAGGTCGGGGAACCGGTCGAGGAGCCCGGCGAACTCGGCGTCAGGGGCGATGTCGCCATACATCGAGTAGATGCCGTCGATGAGGAGCCAGACCCGTCCCTCTGACTCATCCTCGAGGAGGATGGCCTCAACCGCGGCCACATCGCTGTGCGGCACCACGCGAACCTCGATCCCGTTCGCCTGCAGGAGCTGGGTGGCGGTCTGGACCGAGGCGTGCGAGGCCGAGTCGACCAGGACGGTGTCGCCGGGCCGGACCAGGACCGGGAGGGCTGCGAAGTGGGCCAGGGTGGTCGTCGGAGCCAGGACCGTGTGGGCGTCGAACATCATGTCGAGACGCTCCCTCAGCTCTTCGTAGAGCGGAATCGCGGTGTAGGCAATCGACGACGAGTACGACGTGCCGAACCGCTCCACGGCCCGATGAGCGCCTTCCTTGAGCCGCTTGTCGTCTCCGAGCCCGAGATAGGAGCACAGCCCGAAGTTGGCGTAGCGCCGACCGTTGATGTGGATGGAATCGCCGACCAGGAGCTCGTCTTCTATGACCTGTCGCGAGATCCCGATCTCGCGGGCCCTCGCCGCGTTGCGATGGAATAATCGCATCATCCGCGCGCCGCGGGTTGGGCTCAGGGTCTTTTCCACAGATTTCCTGGCAGGGTGGGCTGACCCTAGTGTCGTCCGCGGTCGGCGCTGACACATCGTCGGGGCGGCGACCCTGTCCGGAGCAATGGCGCCGGGCACAACCGGGGAAAAGACGCCACCATCTTTTCCGGTCTCCGCTGGGCACGGGTGCCGCCCATCGAAGGAGCCGCCGGCCAGGAGTAGGGGTCGGGTCTGACGGCTAACCTCGAAGCTCCGACACCTCTCCAGGAGCTAATCGATGCCGAATTCGATCACAATGGGCCCTGAGGGCCTCGTGGTGCCCGCCGATCCGATCATCCCTTTCATCGAGGGTGACGGGATCGGCCCCGACATCTGGGCCGCCTCGGTCCGAGTTTTCGATGCCGCGGTGAAAGGCGCCTACGGGGACGATCGAGCCGTAGCCTGGAAGGAAGTCCTCGCCGGAGAGAAGGCGTTCACGGAGACAGGGACCTGGCTTCCCGAGGAGACGGTCGCCGCTTTCAGGGACCAGCTCGTCGGGATCAAGGGCCCCCTGACCACTCCGATCGGAGGGGGGATCCGCTCGCTCAACGTCGCCCTGCGCCAGATGATGGACCTCTATGCCTGTGTGCGGCCGGTTCGCTGGTTTCAGGGGGTGCCTTCCCCGGTCAAAGACCCGGGAAAGGTCGACATGGTCATCTTCCGGGAGAACACCGAAGACGTCTACGCCGGTCTCGAGCTGGAGGCCAACACCGAGGACGCCGCCAGGCTCATCGAGTTCGTGAAAGAGGAGTACGGATGGGACGTGCGCCCCGACTCGGGACTCGGGCTCAAGCCGGTCTCTGTCACCGGTTCCAAGCGGCTTGTCCGTGCCGCCATCAGATACGCCTTGGCCAACGGGCGCAAGTCGGTGACCCTCGTGCACAAGGGAAACATCATGAAGTTCACCGAGGGCGCTTTTCGCAACTGGGGATACGAGGTGGTGCGGGAGGAATTCTCCGACGTGGCAGTGTCGTGGGAGGACAGCGGTGGTGAGCCCGGGGACAAGCTGCTGGTCCAGGATGTGATCGCCGACGCCATGTTGCAGCAGGTCCTGACCAGGCCCTCCAGCTATGACGTGTTGGCCACCCTGAACCTCAACGGCGACTACATCTCCGATGCCCTCGCTGCCCAGGTGGGCGGGATCGGGATCGCCCCCGGGGGAAACATCAACTACGAGACCGGTGTCGCCGTTTTCGAGGCCACTCACGGCACCGCCCCCAAGTACGCCGGTCAGGACAAGGTGAATCCGGGGTCGGTGATCCTGTCCGGTGAGATGATGTTCCGTTACATGGGTTGGCATGAGGCCGCCGACTCGATCGTTCGCGGGCTTGAGGGCGCGATCGCGGCGAGGACGGTCACCTACGACTTCGCCCGTCTCACCGACGACGCCATCGAGGTGAAGACCTCCGAGTTCGGCGACGCCATCATCGGGCATATGTGAATCGGCCTCCACCCGATTCACGTAATCGGTACTCGGTACTCGGACCAGGGGTGGCGGATCTGGTGATCCCGGTCCGTTCCTAGACTGAGACAGTTCGCAGCGGGAGCCTATGACCACCCTTCAGACGACTCGTGCCTCCGATGTTCTCCCCGAGGAGGAAGTGGCCGCCCTCGTGCCCATCCTCGACGAGATCGCGCGGCTCAAAGAGGAGCGCAACGCCATCGTTGCCGCCCACAACTACATGACGCCGGACATCTTTCACCTGGCGGCCGACATAAGGGGCGACTCGCTGGCCCTGGCCCAATTGGCGTTGGAGACCGAGGCCGATGTCATCGTGCTCGCCGGGGTCCATTTCATGGCGGAGACGGCCAAGATCATCAACCCGGAGAAGACCGTGCTCATCCCCGACCTGGGTGCCGGATGCTCGCTTGCCGACGGGATAACCGGTGCCGATGTCCGCAGGCTGAGGGAACGACATCCGGGGGTCCCGGTCGTCAGCTACGTCAACACCTCGGCCGAGGTCAAGGCCGAGTCGGACATCACCTGCACATCCGGCAACGCGGTCGCGGTAGTGGAGTCGCTAGGTGTCGAGCGTGTCATCTTCACCCCCGACCAGTACCTGGGGAGGTGGGTGGCGACGCAGACCGACGTGGACATCATCCTCTGGGAGGGCTCGTGCATAGTTCACGAACGATTCACCGGTAGGGAGATCGCCGACTACCGGGCGGCATACGGCGACATCCAGGTGATCGCCCATCCCGAGTGCCCGCCCGACGTCCTGGCCGAAGCCGACTATGTCGGGTCGACCCACGGGATGATCAACTGGGTTACCACGCGACAGCCGGACCGGGTGATGATGATCACCGAGTGCTCCATGGCCGACAACGTTGCCAGGCAAACCCCTCATACCGAATATGTCCGCCCCTGCAACCTCTGTCCCTACATGAAGCGGATCACCCTGGTGGGCATTCGCGATTCGCTGGCGACTCTCACCCACCGGGTGGAGATCCACCCCGAAGTCGCGAAGCGGGCCCGAGTGGCGGTGATGAGGATGCTCGAGGTCGGTCGTCAGGACTAGAGGCACCCTCCGGTGACCGAGATCACCCGACTCGACGCACCGCTGGTGGTCGGCGCCGGTGTCGCCGGCCTCACGGTCGCCCTCGGGCTTCCCCGTGCCTATGTGGTGACCGTGGCTGAGATGGGCTCGACCTGGTGGGCGCAGGGCGGGATTGCGGTGGCGCTCTCTCCCGACGACTCGCCTCGTCAGCACGCCGATGACACTCTGAACGTGTCGGGCGGCCTCGGCGTGGAGCGCATGGTGGATCTGCTCACGGGTGGCGGGCCGCAAGCGGTCCAGAACCTCATGGCACTCGGCGCCGAGTTCGATCGGGACGAGAACGGCGAGTTGTTGCTGGCCCGAGAAGGTGGGCACCAGACCCGACGTGTCCTCCACGCCGACGGCGACGCGACTGGAGCCGAGGTCATGCGCGCCCTGATGGCGGCTGTCGACGCGAGTGGCACGATCACCATGATTCAGGGCCGGGTCGTCGACCTGGTCGTTGCCGACGATCGGGTGGCCGGCGTGGTGACCGGAGACGGGAAGCATCGCGCGGTGCTGTTGGCGCCGGCCGTGGTGCTGGCCACAGGTGGCGCAGGCAGGCTCTTCGCGAAAACGACCAACCCCAGCGGAGTCACCGGCGACGGGATCGCAATGGCTGGCCGGGTGGGGGCGAGGCTGGCAGATCTCGAGTTCGTCCAGTTCCACCCCACCGCATTGCACGTGGGCAAGGACCCGATGCCGTTGCTCACCGAGGCACTCCGCGGGGAAGGGGCGACACTGGTCGACGCCCACGGCCGCCGGTTCATGCCCCAGTACCACCCGATGGCCGAGCTCGCCCCCCGTGACATCGTGGCCCGCGCCATCTTCTGGCAATACGATCGAGGGCTCGGCGGCGCCTATCTCGACGCCGGCTCGATCGTCAACTTCGCCGATCGATTCCCCACGGTCAACGCTCATGCCCATTCGGTGGGCCTCGACCCGGCGCAGCACTTGCTCCCGGTCTCGCCGGCGGCGCATTACTACATGGGCGGGATCGACACCGATGCCGATGGGCGAACGACCGTCCCCGGTCTTTGGGCGGTGGGGGAGGCGAGCTCGACCGGGGCGCATGGCGCCAACCGTCTCGCCTCCAACTCGCTGCTCGAGGGTCTCGTCTTCGGGGCCCGGGTCGCGGCCGATCTGATTCACGCCCAGGTCGATCCCGAAGGTGAGCCTCACGCCCCGAAGGAGGCGTTTGACCTTCCCCTGGTTGCGGGGCCGGCCCTCGAGTCCCTCCGCCAGATCATGTGGGACCGGGTCGGCCTGGTCCGCACCGGGTCCGGTCTCTGGGAGGCGCGGAACGCCCTGCTCGACCTCGACCCGGTTTTGCGCAGAACGATCTCGGGTCGGGTCGCCATCGAGTTGTCGCTCATGGTGATCCTGGCGGCACTCCGCCGCTCCGAGTCGAGGGGCGGCCACTACCGGGCCGATTATCCCGAGCCCGACCCGATGCAGGAGCATCGGACTCTGATCGACCCGACCAGGGCCGAGTTGGCCCCGGTGAGCCATTGATACCGCGCTCGGACTACGTAGAGATCGTGGGGCGTGCCCTATCCGAGGACCTGGGTGCGGTGGGAGACATCACATCCGACGCCTGCATCCCGCAGACAGCGGAGAGCAGCGGTGTCTTCGTGGCTCGTGCCGCCGGAGTGATCGCAGGGTTGGAGGTAGCTGCATATGTCTTCGAGGCTCTCGACCCGTCGGTGGCCGTCGTCCCGATGCTCGCCGATGGTGACCAGGTCGCGCCTGGTGACCGGGTAGCCCGGATCTCGGGCCACTCCCGCTCGATACTGAGCGGGGAGAGGACGGCGTTGAACCTCCTGGGCCGGATGTCGGGCGTGGCCACGGCCACCGCCCAGCTCGTCGAGAAAGTGTCCGGCACCGGGGCGCGCATCTCGGACACGCGCAAGACGATGCCCGGGCTGAGGGCGATCGACAAATACGCGGTCCGGGTCGGCGGCGGGATGAACCATCGTTTCGGCCTGTTCGACGCTGTCCTGATCAAGGACAATCATCTGGCGGCCGTCGGCGACATCGCCAAAGCGGTGGCCGCGGCCCGGGCCGCGGTGAGCCCGGGCGTGATGATCGAGGTCGAGGTGGAGAACCTCGATCAACTGGCCCGAGTCCTCGATACCGATGCCGATCGAGTCCTGCTCGACAACATGGGGCCAGAGCTCCTGCAAAAAGCGGTCGAAATGGTCGGTGGCCGTCTCACCACCGAGGCGTCCGGGGGAGTGACCATCGAGAACGTCCGGCTCCTGGCCGAAACCGGGGTCGACATCATCTCGGTGGGATCGCTGACTCACTCCGCTCCCCAGCTCGACATCGCACTGGATTTCACCTGACCATGGACAGGGCGTAGTTTCCGCATCATGAATCACTCACCAGTACGTGTTGCCGTCACCGGGGCTGCCGGACAGATCGGGTACAGCCTCGTGTTCCGGATCGCAGCAGGCGACATGCTCGGATCGGAACAGCCGGTGATCCTCCAGATGCTCGAGATCCCCGCCGCCATGGACGCCATGAGGGGGGTGGGGATGGAGTTGGACGACGGCGCCTTTCCTCTCCTCGCCGGGATGGTGGCGACGGAGGACCCGGAGACCGCCTTCGCCGACGCAGACATCGCCCTGCTGGTAGGGGCCATGCCCCGCAAGGCGGGCATGGAGCGCTCCGATCTCCTCAGCGCCAACGGAGCCATCTTCACCACCCAAGGCAAGGCCATAGCAGCCTCGGCGAATCCCGAGGTGAAAGTGCTGGTGGTGGGCAACCCAGCCAACACCAACGCCCTGATCGCCATGAACAACGCCAAGGGGATCGATCCGGCCAATTTCACCGCGATGACCCGTCTCGACCACAACCGCGCCGTGGCCCAGCTGGCCATGCGGGTGGACCGACCGGTGACCTCGATCAGGAAGATGACGATCTGGGGCAACCACTCGACCACCCAATACCCGGATCTCTTCCATTGTGAAGTCGACGGGCAGCAGGCCGTGGGCGTGGTGGACGACCAGGATTGGATCGAAGACGAGTTCATCCCAACCGTGGCGAAGAGGGGAGCGGCGATCATCGAGGCAAGGGGGGCTTCGTCGGCTGCCTCGGCGGCCAATGCCGCCATCTCGCACATCCGCGACTGGTGGCACGGGACCCCGGATGACGACTGGGTCTCCATGGGGGTTCCCTCCGACGGGTCCTACGGCGTGCCCGAGGGGCTGATGTCCTCTTTCCCCTGCGTGTGCCGCGACGGTCGGTGGGAGATCGTCCAGGGTCTCGAGATCGACGACTACTCGAGGGCCAAGATCGACGCCTCCGTTGCCGAGCTCATCGATGAGCGTGATGCGGTGCGGGAGCTTGGTCTGATCTAGTGCCCTGTCACATGGCCTTGGCAAAGGTTGTGGGGCGGGGCACACGGGGGCTAGGGCATGAATGCGCTGCCGATCATGGCGCGACGATCACGATCAACCCGCCGACCAGGGCGAGATCGCTCTTGGTGACCAGCTGCGAAGTGTCGTAGGCGGGAAGTGCGGCCATCAGCGTCTCCGCTCGTTGCGGGCCGAGCAGCTCGGTCAGGCCATTGTCCAGGTCGTGGCGGGCGGCTTCGGAGGCGGGCACATCCCTGCCACTCCGACCAGACCAGGTCAAGAGGGCTCTTCGACAGGTGTTGTCGCGCTACGTCGATCAGCCGCCGACGACGGCGGGCTCGAGACGGAAGACGGCGTCCTCTTCCCATTCCACCGAGCCGTTCCACCAGAGGAAGCCCGTCTTCCATTCGTGGTCGACGATGACCTTGACCCCGAGCCAGTCGCGGTTGGCCCCGCTGTTCGACCTCGCCGACGAGGGCCAGCCCCCGGAGGAAAGGGTCCAGTTGTTCCCGGCGCATACCAGGTCGACGTCCTCGTCGTCGGTGGGCACATACACCTGTCGTGACAGCCCGACCACGCCCACCTTGTCCGACTCGTAGATCCACAAGCCCTTCACCGGATTTCCGGCCACGGCGTTGAGGGCACTGGCCGCAGCTTCGATGATCCGGCAATCGGCATCGGACAGTTGGCCCGCCGCGCTGCCCACCCGGCCCGCCTCGCGCACGGCCGACGTCATCGCGATCCGATCGGCAAACCCGGTGCCCCACTCGTAAGCGCCGATGGCCAGCATGAGCATGATCATGATGGCCATTGCCAGTTCGATGGCCGCGGTGCCCCGCTCTCTCATGGCGCCGGCTCCGGCTCGGGATCGGGGATGAGCCTGACCGGGTTGCCGATGACCCGGGCCCGCCAGGTGGTCCGCTCGTTGGGGTCGGACAAGGCCAACTCCATGTGCCAGAAGCACTCGAGAGCTTCACCCAACGCCTCGTTGCACATGGCCTCGGGGTCGTCGGGGAGATCGATGAGCGCCTTGATCCACTGGTTGTTGAAGATCTGGATGCCTGCCCCGCCGGGGTCAGAGGTGACCCAAGAGCAGCCATTCCCGCTGCCGAGGAGGGAGCTCTGATCGTGATTCCAGATCTCGTAGGTGCAGCTGGGTGGGATGTTCCCGAACGGGTCACGCACATGCATCTCGGAGAAACCCTGGGCATCACCGGCGTCGAAGAACTCCAGCTCCAGCTTCTTGCCGGCGTGGCCTTCCTCGATCTCGGCCAGGTACAGCTGGGAGGGGCTTCCCGGGACCAGCCGGTTGGAGAAGATGGACATGTCGTTGATGCCGTAGACCCGGGGTTGCGGGTTTGTGGACGTGGTGGCCCCGATGGCGAATTGGTTCGTCCCCGAGCCTTCCCCGGACGACCAGACATGCAACATGTAGATGCCTTCGGTCGGGCTCCCCACCGAGCATAGAGTGACCCACTGGTTGGTCTCGGGTGAGACGACGCCAGGGTCGGTGTCGGGATCCAAGTCCATGGCACAGCCGCTGATCGCAGGGTTGTTGGTCGGGTCCGAAGGCGAGGTGTCCACCGCGTGCAGCTGGAAGTGGGTGGTGACCCCGGGGTTGGGACCGCCCGGCCAGGAGAGACGGGAGTCGGCCGTCTCGATGTTGGGGTAGTCGGGCCGCTGGTCGAAGCGGGCGTCGTAGACAGCGACTGTCAGGTTGGCTGCGCCCTCGGGGACCTCGACTCCGTAGTAGTAGCCGTTATAGCCCCCGGGACCGCGGTTGAAATCGGGGTTGGAACCGGCGCAGCTGGAGGCGGAGGCATTGGGATTGCACTGGGTCGAGAACGGGTCGCCGTCCTCCTTGCGGGTGAACGGGGCCGAGACTGCGGCCCAGAAGTCGGTGGGGTTGGCCGTGCAGATCTCGCCGTTCCCGTCCTGCCCGAAGCACGGGTTGGGGCTGCCCAAGGGGATCGGCTTCAGGTACTCGGAGGTGGCCTCCCGGGTGATGTCGAAATGGTCGAATCCGAGCACCTTGAGGAAGAAGGTGTCGATCTGGGTGTGCAGCTCGGCGTGGAGCCGGTCCTCGCTGAGCGGGGTCACGATGAGCGTATCGGCGCCGTCGGGGTCATAGCCGTTGGCTCGGGCGGCATCCTTGGCATCGCTCTCCGCGAGAGTCGGGAATCCGGGGAGATTGACCACCCCGGCGAGCGCAGCCGAGTCGACCGCCTTCTGGGCGCGCGAGGTGTTGAGGTAGAGCCAACCCAGATCGGTCCCGAAGCCCGCCATCCCGATGAGCAGCACCAGGGTCAGGGCGAGCCAGACCAGAGCCAGGCCTTCCTCTCTCTGTCCCCGTCTCATTCGAAAGCCTCGGGCTCGAGCCGCTGCAGGGCGGTGCGGCTTATCTCCATGTCGCCGCGCCATGGGGGGAATCCGGTCACCCATTCATGCCGGGTCGAGATGGTCACGCCTAGGATGTCGAGACTGGTGGTGGGCCCGACCGTGACCTTGCGATCGGTGCTGGGCCAGCTCTCGGTCACCTCCCAATTGACGGTGTCGCACACGAGGGGGTCACCGCCCACCCTCAGCATCCATAGGTTGACCTTGCCGGGATCGGGCTCACCGTCGTCTTCCTCGGCCCTGAAGATTTCGATCCTCACCCCAGTGAGATCGCCCGGCCCGAACGCCTCGACGATCCCATCGATTATGTGACAGTCGGCTTCGAGGTCGTTGCCGGCGAGTGCCCCGATGCGGGCCGCCTCACGGGTGGTGAACGACAGTGTCAGGAAGTGACGAAACGCGAGCCCGAGCTCGAGCAGGCTGAGCGTGAGCAGGAGGATTATGGGCAGCATCAAGGCAGCCTCGACCATCGTGGCTCCGCGTTGCCGTCCCCTTTTGCCCATTAGTGCCCCTGTGTGGCGCGCAAGTGACCGTCGCTACCACCGGGTCACATTATCCACGGCGGGCATCTAGACGCCAGGGGACCAGGCGCAGAAGAGCCAAATGTGACTAGTCGAGCGTCTGGTGCGCCGAACGGGTCAGTATTCGATGTCGAGTTGGGAGACCGCCGAGCTCCACTGCTGGATCGCACTCTGATGCATCATCAGCTTGGCCAGGTTGCCCGAGACCTTGAGCTTGCCGGTCATGAATGCGGTCTGGGTGTTCAGCTCACCGGTGGAGATCGCGGTTGCGGTGTCGTAGGTCTGCTTGATGGTCACGTCGGCTCCCTCCAGGGCGCCGATCGCCATCCTGGCGTCGCCGCCACCGGCCTCGAGATAGTAATCCACCTCGCCATCGGGAGTATCGGTGGTGTTGAACTGGATGGTGAGGTCGGCATTGCCGATGGCGTTCTTGAAGCCCTGATGGTTGTTGAGGGCGGTGGTGACCTCGGCCGCCCACTCCTCACTGAGAAACTTCGACACTTGCTTGCTCCTTGATGACGGGTCGTGGGAATGGTACTGATCCGGGCAACTTTGAGTAAACGGTCAAAAGCTGACCGTCGTCGGCCGGTCCGGCCAGATCAACTTGGCGATGGAGGTCTCCGCACCACGGGAGAGCCGGGTGAGCGGCTCTCTGGGGTGGCCCGGGTCCAGACCCGCCGCCTTGGCCGCGGCCTTGACCCCGGGGACCCCGTGCGCCTCGACATCGGCGCTCACCGCGCTCAGTCGCTTCTGCAGCTTTCGTGCCCCCATCGGGTCGGCCTTGGCCGCTTTCAGGGTCTCGAGCACCAGCTCAGGCACGTAGTTTCCCGACCCGGTGATGGCGCCGTGACAGCCGATGGCCATTGCCGCGGTCAGTGCCCGCGACGAGCCCGAGTAGAGGATGAACTCCGATGGGGCCGCATCGATGATCGATTGGAGCCGCACCACGTCGCCACTGGAGTCCTTCATCCCCACGATGTTGTCGTGACGCGAGAGTCTCCACACCAGCTCGAGGGGGAGGCTGTAACCGGTGACCGATGGCACCGAATAGAGGAAAACCGGGACTGTGGAGGCATCGGCTATCGCCCGGTAGAAGCGAAGTTGGGCTTCGTCCCGCCCCCTGGCCAGCGTGGTCGGGGTCATCACCAGGACGCTGTCGGCGCCGCCATCGATCGCCTCCTGTACCTGGCCGAGGGCAACCCGCGTCGACTCGGCGGCGATCCCGACCATGACGTGCGCTTTGCGCCGTCGACCTGCCTTGACCAGACGCTGGCGATCACCGGGCTCGAGGTACGGGCCCTCGCCGTTGGAGCCACCGATCACGAAGCCCTCGATTCCGGCATCGGCCAGTGTCCGAAGATTGGTGGTGTGAGCCCGGGTGTCGATCTCCCCGCCGCGGGTGAATGGGGTTATCAGCGCGGGCATGTAGTCGGGTGGGGGGAGCATCCGCAGAGATTAGGAGGGCGCGTGTGCGGTGATGATGTCAGTCGAGTGGGGCCTGTTACGGCGTGGAACTGCCCGGTGCGGGAGGTTCCATCCGGAACACTGCCTCGTCGGAGAAATCTACGGTGCCACTCCACCAGAGAAAATTGGTGAACCATTCGTGTTGGAATTCGATCCGGACTCCGATCCAATGGATCCCCGCCGCCGAGACACGATCGTTTGGATCCCAGTTCGAGCCGAGATGCTCGGCGTTCCATTCGGAGCCCAAACATGCAACCAGACTCGGGTCTCCCGGCTGGAAAGGCGAGTAACGTCGGGTTAGGGACGACCCTGTTCCCGGATAGCTGCCTGTTTCGTCCGACCTGTAGATATGGACCTCGAGCACTCCGCCCGACTCCAGTGATTGAAGCGCACCGGTGGCCGCCTCCAGAATGACACAGTCGGCGTCGCCGTAGTTGGCTGCGGAGGCGGCGACACGGCCTCCCTCACGTGCAGCGATGGTGACCGAGAGCCAGTCACGGAACAGCATGCCGTACTCGAAAGCCCCCAAGGCAATGGTGAGAAGCAACCCGAAGATCAGCGAGAACTCCACCATGGTGGCTCCGCGCTCTTCCTGTTTCCGTCGGAAAAGACGCCGTAGTCTCATTGGTTGGGAACCAAACGGACCGGGTTGCCGATGACCCTCGCCGTCCATGTGGTGCGGTCCTGGGAGCCGGCCATGTCGAGATGCATCTTCCAGAAGCAATCACTCGAGCAGGTGTAGTCGTCCGGTATCTCGATCGTCGCGGTCAGCCATTGGGCGTTGAATGCAGGTACTGCGTTAGTCGTGCTCTTGATCCGACAGTTCCCGGAGCCGGACCCAGTCTGCGTTCCGCTGTCGTTTCTCGACACCCACGAACACTGCGGTGTGGTGCCGCTCGGCGTCTTCACCTCCACCCAGGCATCGGCTCCAGGCTGCAGGTTCTCCCCCGGGTCGTAGAAGCTGAGCTCGAGGATCTTGCCGGCGTGGATCGCATCGACCTCGGCCAGGTAGACCACTGCAGTGCCGGCGTTTGCGTTGGTGAAGATCGACATATCGTTGATGGCATAGACCCGTGCTCGCGGGGCGGAGTCCGGACTGGTGGCGACCCCGATGGAGTAGCTGTTGTTCCCGCCCGTACTCCCGGTCGACTGCACTCGAAGCACGTAGATTGCGTCGGCGGCCGGGTTGTTGATCGTGCACAGATCGCGCCATCTGTTCTTGGTGGTCAAGCTCGTGCCGTTCTGGTACTCGGCGTTGTACGACGGCGAGGAGCAGAGCAGGACCGAGTTGTCCTGAGGATTCTGCGGCGTCGCGTCCGGGGCGTACAGGAAGTACTGGGTGGTCATACCTCCGTTGGCCGAGTTTCCGAGTCCGTCACCGTCGCCGGTTTCGGTCTGGAAATTGGGCCGATCATAGAAAGCTGCGTCGAAGATCCGAACGGTGAAGCTGCTCTTCCCGGATGGCACCTCGATCCCGTAGTAGTAGCCGTTCGGTCGGTAGTCGTCCGTGTTCGGTCCCCCACCGGTGCACCCGCTGCTATTGGCGGTGATGCACTCCACGGCGAATGGGTCACCGTGCTCTTTGGCTGTGTGCGGGCCATTGATCGCCGCCCAGAAGTTCATGGCGTAGGCGGAGCAGTGTGAGAGATTGGACGGCAACGATGAGGCGGCGAATCCGCCCACGCCGAAGCATGCGCTCGGCGAGCCCATGGGCACCGGCTTCACGTACTCCGCCGTCGCCACTCGGGTGATGTCGAAGGTGTCGAAGCCCAAGACCCGGAGGAAGAAGGTCGGGATGGTGGTCGAGAGTGTCACTTCGAGTCTGTTGTCGTCCAGCTGCTGCCATTCGAGGTCGTCGGGGCCACCTCCGGCGATCGGGGTCCCGTTCACCGTTCCGACATCCCAACCGTTGGCGGATGCCCCGTCGATCGCCTTGTCGATCACGTTGGGGATGTCCGCCGGGAGGTAGACAACACCGGCCAGGGCAGACGAGTCCGCAGCACGTTGGAGACGAGCACCGTTGAGATAGAGCCAGCCGAGATCGATAGCAAAGGCCGCAACACCCAGGAGCACCACCATGAGCATGGCCACGAAGGGCAGGGCTGCACCCGTCTCTTTGGTTTCGCCGGGTTTGTTCATCTCCATCTCGGTGTCCTTGATTTCGCTCATTGGAAGGCCTGCGGCTCGAGACGGGTGAGGGTTATCTCGTCGATCTGAGACGACCCGCGAAATGGGGGGAAGCCGGTCACCCAGTTGCGGGTCATGATCACTCTGACCCCGATGATGTCGAGCTCGTCGGCGCTGCCGACGGTGACTTCCCTCGAGGTCGGGCTCCAATTGATCGGGTTGATGGTCCAACCATCGAGCGATGTCGAGGGGACATTGCAAATCTCCGGATCCTTGCCCGGGGTGTACGTCGCGGTGTTGGTCAGGCCCTGGGCGCCGGTGCCGGGGTCGGCCTTGAAGATCTGTATCTCGTCGATGCGGGCCAGATCGCCTTGGGTGGCCAGGCCTCCGATGCCGATGAGAATCGTGCAGTCTGCGTCGGGGTCGTCGCCGGCGAGGGCTCCCAGTCGGGCCCCCTCCCGGGAGAGGTAGGAGACGGTGAGGTAGTCCTTGAAGGCAAGACCGATCTCGAGTGTCCCCATGATGATCAGGATGAGTATGGGGAAGACCAGGGAGGCTTCGACGAGAGTGGCGCCGCGTTCGCGAAGGGACCTCAGTCGCCCGAGGATCCCTCTGTTGCGTTTCGCGGTCTTCACTTCCAGCTCTCCACCCACCGGGCACGACCTATCTGTTGGACACGGCACTGCCCATCGACTGCTGCCGACTCTTTGAATTTCGGCGCTTCGCATCGGTGGCTGAAGGTGAAATCGGCCGCCGGGCGGCAAACGGGTCGATCGACCCAAACCGGCTGACCAGCCCCGAGGGAGGACTACGGGGCTAGTCGACGAGGTGGATCGGGTTCCCGATCATGTAGGCCCGCCAGGTGGTTGTGTCCTGCACACCGCCCGGGTAGTCGTAGTCGACCTTCCACCAGCAGTCCGTGCACGCGTAGTCGGGCGGCAGGTCAATCTCGAACTTGAGCCAATCCGCGTTGTATTCCTGCGGAGCCACCGCCTCCTGGCAGTCGTTGCCGGGGGGAATGGTGTTGAGCAGGGTCCAGTTCGCGGTGACAGTTGGGCGGGTGTACACCCGGCACTCGCCGTCGTCGAAGGGAGTGCCCGTCGGATCCACGATCTTCAGGGTGCCGCCGCCTGGGGCATCCCCCGGGTCCCACAATTCGACCACGAAGGTCTTCCCGTGGTAGTAGCTGGGCACCTCGGCCAGGTAGAACGACGTGGTCGTCCCGCTGGCGTTGTTGTACAGGGCAAAGTCACCAAGCCCGAACAGTTTCGATCCGGCACCGGTGACCCTGACGGCGTAACGGTTGAGACCAGCCCGGTCGGTGGTGGCGCCCGGGTCCTGGATCATGATCTGGAGGACGTAGATACCCGAGCCCGATTGGGTCCAGCAGAGGTCACTGTCGGGCTCGGTCCACGAGTATGGGTCTGTCGCCGGCACTTGGGGTTGCGGGGGCAAGACGGCGGTGCAGAGAAGAGCGTTGTCCGAGACATCGAGCGGGGTCGGATCGGGGGCGTAGAGGTTGGCGATGATCGTCGGACCGCAGTCGGGGGAGGCGCTCGGCCCCCAATCCTCACAGCCGCGGTCGCCCGTCCGGATGAGGTCGGAGGTCGGGTTCCCACCTGAGGTGTTGTGAAAGGCGAGGTCGTTGCCTTGGACAGTGAAGCTCCCGGGCGACTCGATCCCGTATAGGTATCCCCCGGTACGGGCGGGGGGGCTGGTGTTCTTGGGGCAGGCGGGATCATCCGTCTGGCTGGTGCACCAAGAGGAGTAGGCATCCCCCATCGAGGTTGCGGTCCACTTGCCGTGGATGTTCGCCCAGAAGTTGGGTTGACCGGTGCAACCCGGTTGTGTGGGATCACAAGAGTTGCCGAACTGGTCGTCCGGGCTGCCCAGCTTCAGGGGCGGGATGAACTCTGCGATGGCTGACCTGGAGATGGTCATGCTGTCGAAGCCGAGGATCTTGGCGAAGAAGGTGGGGACCTCGTCGGTCACTGTGACCTGGAGTTGGTTGGGCTGGCCGACGACCAACGCCGGATCGACGTCGACGTCGGACAGCGTGTCGTCATATCCGTTGCGCAGCGCGATGTCGAGGGCGGTGGCATCGGCCGTGCCAGGCTCGGCGGGGAGCCAGATCACCCCACCCAGGGCGGCGGCGTCGGCCGCTCGCTGCACCCGGCTGGCGTTGAGGTAGAACCACCCGAGGTCAGAGCCGAAGGCGGCCATCCCCAACAGGACCACCATCGATGCGGCGACCAGGGCCAAGGCCGCTCCCCGGTCCTCGCCTTCCCTTGCCCGCTGCAACAGCCGTCTCACTGCGTCCCCCTCGTGTCCGGCTCGATCTGCATGACCGCGGTCTCCGTCCAGTCGACGGTGGGGAAGGGGAAGATCCCGGTCACGCTGGTGTGGGAGAAGGTGATCTCCACACCGAGCACGTCCAACGTCGGTGGCACCCGATCACGGTTCTCCGGCTTCCAAGGGCAGCCGTTGTCACAGGTCAAGGCGTTGCTGGAAGAGCCGCAGGCCAGGGAACCACTGGGGGAATACTCGTTTATCGAGCCCATGATGGGCTCGCCGGCTGCATCGGCCTTGAAGATGAGAACCTTCTCCAGGTCTCCGAAGCGCAGATTGCAGGCTGCTTCCTCGACCGCGTCCAGGATCAAGTCGTCTGCATCCTCCCCGGTCACCAGGTCTTTGTAGTCGGCGGCGGCTGCACCGGTGCGGGCACCTTCCCGGGCAACGTTGGTGACCGTGAGGTAGTCGACGACCAGGAAGCCGATCTCGGAGAGGCCGATGGCGAGGAGGATCAGCACGGGGAGGATCAGCCCCACCTCCACGAGAGAGGCGCCGCGGTCGCGGAATCGTCTCACGAGGAGAACACCTGCGGCTCTATCTGGAAGTCGGTGACCGTGGTGAAGTCGCTGCTGGGAACGAAGTAGCGGGTGAGCCACTGATGGGTGAACTCGACTTCGACTCCGATCCGATCCAGGTCAGGGGCCTCGACGTCGCGGTCGGCCGGATTCCACCCGGGCACCACATAGGTGTCGCGGAAGGGTTCGGGGCATGGCGTCCAATCACAACACCCCACCAGGGTCGTCCCCGGCGAGTTGTCGCTGCAGTCGTTGCCCGGGGTGTAGGTGTAGTCCTCGCCGGTCGCCGGTATCTCGGCGTTGAAGATGCGGACTTCGATCCCTTCGGCGATCCCGGCCGGGGCCAGGGTGCGCTCGATGTCGCGCAGAATCTGGATGTCGGCGGTGGGGTCGTCGCCGTAAGTGGCGCCGGCGCGGGCCCCCTCCCGTGCGGCGTGGCTCACCGAAAGCCAGTCCTTGAAGGCGAGACCGAACTCGACGACGGCAAAGAGCGCGATGAACAACAAGACGTACACCATCGCCGCCTCGACCAGGGTGGCCCCTCGATCGTCTCCCTGCTCGGTTGTCATCTGCCCCTATACCTCTCGGTCCCCAGCTACCACTTGTCGTGAGAGTTGACTACCCAGAGTGGTCACCTAGGAGTGACCGGATAGACGCAGCTCTCGTGGATTGGTGGTCAGGCTACGTCGGCCGTCGATGTTGACAAGGGGGTCTGGCGACCCGTACTGAGATGTCTACTGCCCGACGAGACGTCGGTTCTTCAGCTTCGCCCTGAGATAGTCGGCGTTCATCATGGCGATGAAGTCGATCGAGATCGACTTGGGGCACGCCTTCTCGCACTCGGCGTGGTTGCTGCACGACCCGAAGTACTCCTCCATGACCTCCACCATGTTTTCGGTCCTCGCCCAGCGTTCCGCCTGGCCCTGGGGCAGCAGGTTGAGATGCCCGATCTTGGCCGCGGTGAACAGATTGGCCGCCCCGTTGGGGCAGGCGGCGACACAGGCGCCGCAGCCGATGCACGCCGCGGCGTCGAAGGCGGTGTCGGCGGCCTGCTTGGGGACCGGGATCATGTTGGCGTCAGGGGCGGAGCCGGTGTCGACGGTGATGTACCCGCCCGCCTCGATGATCCGGTCGAAAGAGCTCCGGTCGACGACCAGATCCTTGATCAGAGGGAACCCGGCCGCGCGCCATGGCTCGACCGTGATGGTGGCCCCGTCCCGGAACTTTCGCATGTGGAGCTGACAGGTGGCGGTGCCCAGCTGGGGCCCATGGGCCTGGCCATCGATCATCACCCCACAGGACCCGCAGATCCCCTCCCGACAGTCGTGGTCGAAGGCGACCGGCTCCTCTCCCTGGTTGACCAGACGCTCGTTGAGCACGTCGAGCATCTCCAGGAACGACATCTCCTCGGAGATTCCGGCCACCTCGTAGGTCCGGAAACCTCCCGCTTCGGTCGGCCCCGCCTGGCGCCAGACCTGGAGGGTGACGTTCACGTCACCCTCCGGTCCGAGTACCGAGTACCGAGTACCGAGTACGGAGCTACAAGTGAGTCTGTCACTTGTAGCTCCTGGTGGTCAACGCCACGTTCTCGAAGTCGAGTTGTTCCAGGTTGACCTGTGGTTTGGCCGGGTCCCCGGTCCACTCCCAAACCGCGACGTGGGCGAACTCGTCGTCACGTCGCTGCGCCTCACCCTCTGCGCTCTGGTACTCCTCGCGGAAGTGACCGCCGCAGGACTCCTCCCGATGGAGGGCATCGAGACACATGGCCTGGGCCAGCTCGAAGAAGTCGTCGACCCTGCCCGCCCGCTCCAAGGTCTGGTTGAAGCCGTCGGCCGAGCCCAGGATCTTGACGTCTTTGTTGAACTCGTCGTGCAGGGCGGGAATCTCGGAGAGGGCTTTGCGCAGACCCGGCTCGCTCCGGGACATCCCGCAGTACTCGAGCATGATCTTCCCCAGCTCCTTGTGGAACCAGTCGACGGTGCGGCTCCCCCGTGCCGAGACGAACCTGTCGACCCGGTCGGTCACACCGGACTCGGCATCGACGAAGACCGGGTCGTCCACCGGCACCGTTGGCTGGTTGAGCAGGTCGGCGAGATAGTCCCCGATGGTGTTGGGGAGGACGAAGTAGCCGTCGGCGAGGCCCTGCATCAGCGCCGAGGCCCCGAGACGATTGGCCCCGTGGTCGGAGAAGTTGGCCTCTCCGATGGCGTATAGCCCCGGGATGGTGGTCATCAGGTTGTAGTCGACCCAGAGGCCGCCCATCGTGTAGTGGGGGGCGGGGTAGATGCGCATCGGCACCGTGTAGGGGTCCTCGTCGGTGATCCGCTCGTACATCTCGAACAGGTTGCTGTAACGCTCGGCGATGGTTTGCCGGCCCTGTCTTTCGATGGCGTCGGCGAAGTCGAGGTAGACACCGTTCTGGAGAGGCCCCACGCCCTTGCCCTCGTCCACGATCCGCTTCACTGCCCGCGAGGCCACGTCCCGGGGGACGAGGTTGCCGAAGGCGGGGTACATCCGCTCCAGGAAGTAGTCCCGCTCGTTGGGGGCGATGTCACCCGGGGAGCGCTGATCGTCGGGCTGTTTCGGAACCCAGATCCGCCCGTCGTTGCGCAAAGACTCCGACATCAGGGTGAGCTTCGACTGGAACTCGTCGGAGGCGGGGATGCAGGTGGGATGGATCTGGGTGAAGCAGGGGTTGGCCATCCCGGCGCCCCTGCGATGCGCCCTCCAGATTGCGCTGGCGTTGGCCGCCATTGCATTGGTGGACAGGTAGAACACGTTGGCGTAGCCACCGGTGGCGAGGACCACGGCGTGGCCCGAGTGGCTGGTGACCGCCCCGGAGACGAGGTCGCGGACCACGATCCCCACCGCCCGTCCATCCTTCACCACGACGTCGAGCATCTCGGACCGGGTGTGCAGCTTCACCCGACCGGCGGCCACCTGGCGGGCCAGCGCCTGGTAGGCGCCCAGCAGGAGTTGCTGGCCGGTCTGGCCCCGGGCGTAGAAGGTGCGTGAGACCTGCGCCCCGCCAAAGGAGCGGTTGTCGAGCAGCCCTCCGTACTCTCGGGCGAAGGGGACACCCTGGGCGGTGGCCTGGTCGATGATGTTCAGCGACTCGTGGGCCAAGCGGTAAACGTTGGCCTCACGGCTCCGGTAGTCGCCGCCCTTCACCGTGTCGTAGAAGAGGCGGTAGATGGAATCGCCGTCGTTCTTGTAGTTCTTGGCTGCGTTGATGCCGCCCTGGGCCGCGATCGAATGGGCCCGGCGAGGCGAGTCGTGGAAGGTGAACACCTCGACGTCGTAGCCGAGCTCGGCCAGCGTGGCCGCCGCCGATCCGCCGGCCAAGCCGGTACCGACGATGAGGATCTTGAACTTCCTCTTGTTGGCCGGGTTGACCAGCCTCGTCGAGAACTTGTGGTTCTCCCACTTGTCCTCGATCGGCCCCGAGGGGATCTTGCTGTCGAGCTGAAACGTCACCTGCTCACTCCACCAGCCCGAACCAGACGGCGAGGGGCATGATCGAGTTGCCCACCGTCACGAGGACGGCAAGACCGATGGCGAAGTAGCGGCGCCAGGGGTTGAAGCGAGGGTGGTTGACCCCGATGCTCTGGAACATCGACCAGGCGCCGTGATAGAGGTGGGGCCCGAGCACGATCATCGAAAGCACGTAGAACAGAGTCACGGGTGCACGGGAGAAGGTGGCGACGAAGTTGGCGTACACCTCGCCCCGGGCCCAGGTCTCGGGCGCCGCCGGCTCGACCCCCCAGGTGAGGTCGGCGAGGTGGAAGAAGAGGAAGGCCAGGAAGATCACACCGCTCCAACGCATGGTCCGGCTGGCGTAGTTGGCGGCGATGTAGTTGCGAGGCCCTTCATAGTCCTCGGGCCGGGCCCTCCGGTTCATCACCGTCAGTGAGTAGGCAGCATGGACGTGGAGGAGAAAGGCGACGATCAGCCCGGTGCGCAGGATCCAAAGGGTGACGTGCTCGGGGATGAAGGGGACGAGCAGTTGGCGCAGGGCATGGGCATAGATGTCGATGTCGGGGATGCCGTCGACATCGGGGAGGAAGATCTTCCAGTTGCCCACCATGTGGGCGAGGACGAAGAGGATGATCCCGGCTCCGGTGATCGCCATGACCCATTTCTTGCCGACCGCGGACTGGTAGAAGCGGATCGGCCAGGGGGGCTTTCTTGGTTCGGTCCTCGTAGACACCGCAGACACCATTATGGCAAGTCCCGGCCCCGCTCCGGTCGGCCCCGGCTTCCCCGCGAAATCTTACGGTAGGACAAGAAGATTTTGGCCTCCCTGGGGTTGACGGCGCGCGCGCCGGGTCGTAATGTCAAACGTGTAATTACACGTTTGTGAGGAGACCCTGATGCAGAGCAAGCTCATCCAAGCACTAGCCATAGGTGAGCTTTCCTGGCAGGACTACGCCAACTGCCGAGGCGCCGATGCCGATCTCTTCTTCCCCGAACGTGGAGCCTCGACCCGAAAGGCCAAGGCGATCTGCGCCGCGTGCGAGGTGCGCGCCGAGTGCCTCGACTACGCGGTCGACATGGGCGAGAAGTTCGGCATCTGGGGTGGACTCAGCGAACGTGAGCGACGTCGCGTCCGTCGCGAGCGGTCGCAGCGGGAACGCAAAGTCGGCTGAGGCCGTTCTGACTACCGAATTCTGATTACCGACTACAGATAGAGACCAGTCTGGTCCTCGCCCGGGCCCTGGGGGCGGGGAGGGCCAAGGGCCCGCTTCTGCACCTCGGCCAGCTGGGACTGTGCCACCATCTGCTGGCTCCACAGTGAGGCCTGGATCCCGTGGAACAGCCCTTCCAACCACCCGATCAGCTGGGCCTGGGCGATCCGCAACGACGCCTCGGAGACGCCTTCGTCCAGGGGCACCATGATCTCGTTGAACTCGTCGAGCAACTCGGCGGAGAGGATCTCGCGGAGCTCTTCTAGCGACCGGGCATGCACGTCGGCGAGCCGTCGCCTCCCACCGTCGTCGAGGGGAGCCTGACGAACCTCTTCGAGCATGGCCCTGGTCATCGAAGCGATCCGGATCAGCTTGCTCGGCTCGGAGACCGGGGGCTCGGGTCGGTCCTCTTCCGCCGCTTCCCCTTCGGGCACTGCCTCGACCGCGTCCGGTTTCACCGCTTCTTCCATGTTCTCACCCTAAAGCACCGGTGCACCTAGTGCCCGTCGCACACGACACGGGTTCAGGCGCGCACCTCGTCGCGCATGAAGGCGATGTAGGCGAGGGCGAACATGACCGAGGTCATGGCGATCAGGATCGCGATCTGGGGCCAGACCACCCCCAGACTCTGCGTCAGGTTGAGCTCGGAGACGATTGCCCGATCGACCTGCTCCAGGGTGACCAGCCCCACCGTGCGCACCTCGGGGTCGAGGAGAACGCTGGAGCCCTGCTGGAAGAGGGTCACCGGGGAGAGCTGGGACACCGCCTGGTTGGTGCGCTGGTAGGCGATCTCTGCTGCCTGCGAGCCGTCCCTCGGGCTGAGCACGCCGGCCACGGCCCCGAACAGGAACGACCCGAACAAGGTCAGGACCAGCCACACCCCGATCGGGATCATGGCCGAGGTCGAGGCCCGCCTGGCCAGCACCGAGGACAACGTGGCCAGTGCCTGCCAGAACCCCACGTAGATGATGGTGAAGACCAGCCACACCGCCAGTCGGGAGATCTCGGTCGGAGAAGGGACTACCCCGAGACGGAAGATCCCGATCCCCGACACGAAGAGCACCAGGGCCGTGAGCATGATCGCCACCACGGTCAGCCCGGCCACGAACTTGCCCAGGATCACCTCGTCGCGGTGGATGGGCTGGGAGAGGAGCCGGGGCAGCGTCCCCTGGGAGCGCTCGCCACTGACCGCGTCGAACCCGAACATGATCCCGAGAAGTGGGGCGAGGAACCCGACGAACACAATGAGTGGGAACGGGACCGGGTCGACGGTGACGGTGAAGAGCTTGAGGAAGAGGGCGGTGATGCCCTGGGCGTTGGGGGCGACATCGCGGATCCCTCCCGAGGCGGCGAAGACCGCCGCCGCGGTGGCGATGCCGAGCACACCCATCAGGACCACGAACCGCCCCGACAGCAAATGGTCGGCCACCTCCTTGCCCGCAACCGCCCGCCAGCCCCCGACTCGCCGCAGCTCGGCCCGCTCGGTCTCCGCAGTGGTCGTGGTCATGGGCTCACCTCCTCCCGGACCTCGAAGTAGCGGCGGTAGATGGTCTCCAGGTCCTCGTCGAGACGGTGGACCCCGACCACGTCGGCGCCCTTGGAGACCAGCTCGCTCACCGCGGCGGGAAGAGAGCCGGCCTCCAGACCAGCCACCCACGATCCGGGGATGCGGCCGGCCTCGACATCGCTGACGTTGGGCATCGAACTGAGAAGCTCACGTGCCTTGGACGGGTCGCCGCCGAGACGAAACTCCACCCGGACCTTGGCGGTCTCCTCCACTGCGGCCAGGTCATGAGGTGTGCCCTGGGCGACCACCTTGCCGTCGACGAAGATGGCGACCCGGTCGCATACCGTTTGCACCTGATGGAGGAGATGGCTTGCTAAGAGCACGGTGACGCCTTCCTCCTTGGCCAACCTCTGGATCAGGGCCAGCATCTCGATCACGCCTTCGGGGTCGATGGCGGTGGTCGGCTCGTCGAGGATTAGCACCGAAGGGCCCTTGACCAGGGCATCGGCCACACCGAGACGCTGCTTCATGCCGCGCGAGTACTCGCCGGCCGCCTGATCGGCGGCATCGGCGAGCCCTACCAGGTCGAGCAGCGACTCGATCTGCCCTTCGAAGTCATCGAGGCCGTTGAGACGGGCGGTGAAGCGCAAGTTCTGTCGCCCGGTCATCGTGTCGTAGAAGCCGACCGCGTCGGGCAGATAGCCGACATGGCGCTTCACCTCGAGCGGCCTGCGCCGCGGGTCGAGTCCGAGCACCTTGATCGTCCCCTTGGTCGGCTGGACCAATCCGAGGAGCATGAGGATCGTTGTGGTCTTCCCGGCGCCGTTCGGCCCGAGCAGCCCGAACACCTCCCCGGCCTCGATCTCGAGATCGAGCCGGTCGACCACCGTGTGCTCGCCGTAGGTCTTGGTCAAGCCCTTGCTGCGGATGGTCGTGCTCATCGTCTCAGCGTCGGCCGAAGCGGCGGAACACCCAGGCGAGACCGGCCAGGGTCAGGGCGATCACCGCGATGCCCACGAAACCCCACAACGCCGAGGGGTTGACCGTGGTCCGAACCTCCATCGAGTCGTTCGCCTGCTCATGGGTGGCGGTGAAGCTGATCTGGTAGTCGCCCGCCACCGCTTCCTCGGATGGCGTGATGGTCGCCGTGACCACCGCCGTCTCCCCGGGCCCGATGGCCACCTCCTGGTTGTCGAAGGTGACCTCCCAACCGCTGGGCGGGGTCACCCCGACCACCACGTTGTCGAGAGGCGCCGTCCCGGTGTTGGCGAGGACGATCTGGAAGTCGTTGGAGCTGCCCACCGTCACCTCGGCGTTGAGACGCTGGTCCGGGGTGGACATCTCCAGGGCGAACGAGCCGACCACTTCGACGATCATCTCGGTCTCCACCGTCGTCCCGGCGGCAGTGGCCTGAAGGGTGATCGGGTACTGGGCCGCCTCTGCCTGGAAGGGCGGAGTCACCTCTACGTTGATCGTCTCGGTGCCGCCCGCCTCGACCTGGATGGTGGCCGCCTGTGCCTCACCCGACAGCTCGGCGGAGACGTCCCATCCCGAGGGCCCGGAGGGCGCCAGCTCGAACTCGAGGTCGGCCGGCGTCCCGTTGGCCAGCTCCACATCGAAGGTGACGGCTTCTCCTGCCGGAGTTCTCAGCCCGGGGAAGTTGGGGGTCAGGGTCACCTCACCCCCGGCCTGGGCCGAGACCCTGACTCCGAGCGGGAGACGGACCGACTCCCCGCCTCCGTTGGCGGTGATGGCCATCTCGTAGTCGCCTTCGGCCGCGCTCGCCGGGACCGTGACGTCGAAGCTGACCTCGGGCTCCAAACCGGGCCCTGCCGTCACCGAGTCGACCTCGAAGCCGCCGCCACGGAATGCTGCCGTCCATCCGTCGGGCACGCCTTCTGCGGTCAGGTCGACCGACACCTGAGCCGGGGCCGCCACGGTGAGGTCGAAGCTGACCTGGTCTCCCGGTTCTACCGCAACCGACGGGAACGGTGTGCTCACGGTCAGAGCGGTGGCAGGGGGGAGAGGCTCCCCCTCCTCGGTCTGGGCGAAGGCCGTTGGTGCCAGTGCCAGGGTCGCCGCCAAGGCGACTGCCAGCACCAGATACCGTTTCGAGGCCAACTTGATCAGAGCTCCTTTCGTTCTTCGGGCAAACACTCGATGATTTCCGGCCGACCCCTAAAACGGGAATAAACCGGCGGCAGGATACCCCTGCCGTTCCCTTTGAGCGCCGCGGAGAGCGCGATGGCCACGCCCGGCGGCTACAGGCTCCGGGGTGCTGGCCTAGGTCTCGGTCAGACGTGACCGAGGGGGTGCCCGGTGTCGGGTCTGACCTCGGTGCCGCACAGCTGGCAGGCACGTAGTCCGGGGGCGACCTTCGACTGACAGGAGGGGCACTCGGCCAACTCGGGGCGGACCTGCCCGTCGGCGATCCCGTCCTGGAGGTCGATCTCGTCGATCTTGGCCATCAATTGCTCAGGAGTCATCCCCTGCTCTTCCATGAGCGCCCACATGGCGCGCAGGATCATCACCAGCCGGTCGAGCCTCTCGTCGATGTCTTCGATCCGGTTGGTGTGACGTGTCCCGTCGGCGACGGCGGCGCTCCGGGCCAGCGATGCCGACCGGGTCGCCGTCCTCTCGCCCATGGAGTATCCGAGGAAGAACTCGAGCATGGCATCGGGTATCGGCAGCGGTGAGGACGAGGTGAAGTGCCGCGATCGAACCCATTCCAACCGGTCGCAAGATGCCGTACCCTCATCTCGTGTAACGATGAGGACGACAGATGGCTGAGGACTACCCCCCGATCCTCGACGCGGCGCAGGTGGCGGAGTTGTTGGGAATGAACGTGCAAATGGTCAGGCGTTATGCCAGGGAGGGGCGGTTGCCCGCCTACAAGCTCCCCGGTGGCCGCACCTTCAAGTTCTTCCGGGACGAGATCTACGACTTCGTCCGCTCCCACCCAGTCGCCGCGGAGAGTGAGGATGTCAGAACCGAGCGTTAGGACGGATCACCGCCACGATGAGCCTGATGGGGATCACGATCGTGTTCCCGTCCTGGGCCATCTCGACATGATCGGCAGCCACGAGCTCAACCGAGCCCATGATCACCCGACCGTCGGCCACGATCACCCTGACCGGCGCCGTCGCTGCGGCCACCTCGGCGAGACGGGCCCGGAAGCTGAGCGGCTCACCGCTCTGCTCCTGGCCACCGGACTCGCTCCGCTCCACCGTCCACACCGCGGCATCGAGGACCACTTCGACCAGATCATCTCCCCGGTCGACCGTGGCGAAGTCGGAGCCGGCGTACACGATCTGCCCGGAGAATGTCTGCGACCCGATCTCCGCTCGGACCCGCTGGCCGCGATGGACCAGTTCCCAGGCCCTGTCTCCGAGCCCGAGCCGGCGTCTCCGCATCAGCTCGGTGAGCTGCTCGTCTTCGGCGGCCTCCTCCATCCACTCCCGCCCCACTCCCTGGCGAAGTTGTGCCTCGATCTCGGGGTCCGGTCGTTCGTCCATCCCTTTTCGCGCTCTCGACATCAAATGACTCCACGACGATAGGTTCCCCGGACGTGGCGACGAATCCCTCCGTCATGACGAGGGAAGCGGGCACCTCGGCACCGACCACTCGGCCGGCTCGACGCCGACCGTCGTTATCACACCTCGCCATCGGGCTGGCGGCACTACTCGCCTTCGCCTTCAACTACCTCGCATTGCAGAATCGGGACGCGACCAGCCTGGTCGCCATCGCCGATCGCCCCATCCCCGAAGGGGCGCCCTTCACTCCCGCTCTCGCTCGTCTGGTTCCACTACCCGCAGACTTCGAGGGCATCGACCATGTGATCGTCGAAGAGGACATCGCCGGGCTCGACGGATGGATCGTTGGCAGGTCGGTCGCCGAGGGAGAGCTCATCGATCGTTCGATCGTCATCCGGCCCGGTGCCGGCGACGGGCTGCGCACGATGAGCATCCCGGTGGCGGTCGAGCATGCCGCCGGTGCCACACTCGTGGTCGGGGACCGGGTCGACGTGATCTCGATCGTCGGCGACCAGCCGGAGTTTGTGGCACTCGATCTGGAAGTCGTCGCCATCGCCGAGCGGGCTCAGGGCGGACTGTCGGGTGTCGGGCCCTACTTCGTCGTGGTCGCCGTCACTTCCGACGATGCGCTCGCCGTGGCCAGAGCGATCAACGATGACAGCATCGAGGTAGTCCGCTCCACCGGGGCCGGTGCACTGCCCGCTGGAGATGATTGACTGTGGGCCCGGAGATAGCCCTAGCCGCATCAGCACGTGAATGGCCCGACAGACTCCACCGCTTTCTTCTGGATCACGGTGGTGGCAGGGTTCTCTCCCGGGTCATGGGTCCAGACCAGGCCACGAGCGATCGGTATGACGTCTTGGTGATCGACGACGTTTGCTCGTTCCTGACCCCTCGCCTGGTGCGGACGATCCGCGAGTTGGGGCGGGAGATCGTTGGCGTTTATGAGCCGGCGGACGCGCCCGATGCGAAGCGGCACCTTCTCGAGTGCGGGATCACAGATGTGATAGAGGCCAACGCCGCTCCCGAGGAGTTCCTCTCGGTTGCATCCACCTTGTTGATCCACAGGAGTGAGGCTGAGCCCGTGTCCGCTGCTGCGACCACGGTGTTTCGAGTCGGTGTGCTCGGCCCGATCGGAGGGGTAGGGACAACCGAGATCGCGATCGGGATCGCCTCGAGTCTCGCCAAGAAGCGAGCTACCACGCTCGTCGACCTCGATCAACGGACACCGTCGGTCGCCCACCGCCTCGACCTTCCCCTCCATCCCAACTTGCTCACCGCAGTTGACGCCGCTCACCACTCAAATGGGCAGCTCGGGGCGGCGATCCTCCGCCATGATGCTGTCGACGTGATCGGGGGCCTGGTCAATTCGGCTGCCACCCCGGACTTGGCGCCGGTCGAGGTCGAGGGTCTGCTCGACGAAATCGGGAGAGCCGGATACGAGGTGCTGGTCGCCGATCTCGGGGCTCCGCCACCGGAACAGCTCGACCTGATCCGCTTTCACGGGGTCATCGTTGTCGGATCGGCCAACCCGGTCGGATTGGCAAGGCTGGTCCGCACGGTGCACGCCCTCGCCTCGCGGCCCAATCCCCCCGACCTCGTGGCTGTCGTCAACCGGGTCCCCTCAGCTAGCGGGCGACGGCAGGAGATCAGAGCCGAGCTGGACCGCTTGTTGCCGGCTGTACCACTCATCCTCCTCCCCGACGATCGGCGTCTCGAGCGCGCCTCCTGGGACGGGGAGACACCCGATCGCGGGCCATTCGCCAAGGCGCTGGGGTCGGTGGCCTCCTTGATCGACGAGGCGATGAGTTGAGCGTCGACGCCTTTCACGCCATCCGGAGGAAGGCTCTGGAGCGAATCGACGGATCGGGGCTCGACCCACAACACGACACCAGCCGGCTAATGGAGCTGTTGCGGGCCACTGTCGACGACTATCAGCGCAGCGCGCAGCTGGGGGAAGCCAGATCCTTGGCCGACCCCGACGCCACCGTGCGCCGTCTGCTCCAGTCGGTGACCTTTTTCGGACCGCTTGGAGATCTCCTCGAGCGCGAGGACGTGGAGGAGATCTTCATCGAGGGGGACCGAGTCACCTATCTCGAGGCCGGTGGTCAGCTGCGTGGGCTGGATATCCCGAGCTCGGAAACGGAGAACCGCCAGGTCATCGAGCGTCTCATGGCCGCCACCGATCGCCGTCTCGACGCCTCGCATCCCGTGTCTCAAGCTCGGATACTCGAGGGATCGGCCCGGCTCACTGCTGTGATTCCACCCGTGGCAGATCGTCTCTCCGCCACGATCCGGCGTTACGCATTGCGTCGTGAAACGCTTGGCTCGCTGGTCGGCCTGGGCTCCCTGAGCGCTGAAGCGGCGGAGTTTCTCACGCTTGCCATGCGCGCCTCTGCCTCGGTCATCGTCAGCGGCCCACCCGGCGCCGGGAAGACCTCCTTTCTGTCGGCCCTGGTCGCCGCCGTTCCCTCCGACCACTGCGTTCGCGCCTGCGAGGAGGTGCGTGAGCTGCACGTCCCTCTGGTTCATGGTTCCTATTACGAGGCGCGACCACCGTCGCTCGACGGCGGCGGAGAGATCAGCCTGCGCGACCTGGTCAAGGTGACACTCGCCATGAGACCCGATCTCATCGTGGTGGGCGAGGTGCGCGGAGCCGAGGCATTCGAGTTGACTCGCGCGGTCAACGCCGGCTGCGGGCTGGCTTGCACCATCCACGCCAACTCGGCGCCCGACGCACTCGACGCCCTGGTCAACGCTGCTCTCATGGCGGGGGAGAACATCCCCGAGCGCGTCGTGCGCAAGGTCTTCGCTTCGTCCATCGACCTGGTGATCCATCTCGACCGTGACATCGAGCCCAACGCAGGCGGCATCCGTCGTCAGACAGTCGAGATTCGAGCACTGGTCCCTTCGCTTCATGACGATTTCTCCTCCGAACCGCTGTTTCACCGCGAACGGCTCGGGGCGCCACTGCGATGGACGGGATCTCTCCCACCGAATGCCCTCGTCCGGCGGCTCGAGGGGGTTCTGCCTCGGGGCTCGTCGCTTGCTCGGGTCTTGGAAGGATTGGGGGCGTCGTGAACGTGATCGCGGCCCTGGCCACCGCGGCCGCGGTCGGGCTGGTGGTGCGACTGGTGGTGGCCGGTGGTAGGGCGCGACGCCGGAGCCGTGCGAGGCCGGTGAGCTGGTTGAGCAGCACCGGGCTCGGGATCACACCGCTCCAGTTCTGGGTCACCTCGTTGGGAGCCGCAGCCGTTACATATGTGGCGGTATTTGCATTGACCTCTCTTTCCATCGTCTCGCTCATGCCGGCGGCCGTCGTGGCCACCATGCCCAAGGCGTACTTCTCCAGAAAGCGAGCTCAGCGTCTCGGTGACGTGCAGCGGGCATGGCCCGATGGCTTGCGCGACCTTCTGGCATCGGTCCGTTCGGGGGCTTCGCTCCCCACTGCAATCGAGGGCCTCGCCACCTTCGGGCCCCCGCCGCTGCGAACGGCGTTCCAAGATTTCGCCGTCTACTCGCGCAGCCTCGGCATCGTCCCTGCCCTCGAGATGATCAAGTCCGACCTCGCGGATCCCACCTCAGATCGTGTCATCGAAGTGTTGATCCTGGCCTACGAGCGAGGCGGGGCAGTGGTGCCCGACATCCTCTCGGATCTTGCGGAGGCGACGACACGGGATCTGTGGACCTTGGAGGAGGTCCGAACCGAGGCCCTCGAACAGAAGATCAACGCACGGATCGTCTTCGTGCTCCCATGGCTGGTGCTGGTGGCTATGACGGCACGGTCAGGCGCTTTCCGCGAGTTCTATGCATCGCCGGTGGGAGTCCTCGTCGCGGTCATCGGTGGGGTGATGAGCCTGGTGGGGGTCGTGATCGCTTCGAAGCTCGGTGGACAGCCTCCCGAACCGAGGGTGTTGGTGACCGCGAGGGAGGCGGAGTGAGGCTCACTCCGGTTGTCGTGTTAGCGGCCGGAGCGAGCTCCCTCGCCGTCGCACTGGTCGTACGCGCTTTGTTTCCGCCCGCCCGGAGCCTGGCCTCGAGAATCAACCCGTACCTGTCGCCGTCGAAGACTTCTCCACGTCGCCTCTCATCTTCGGCTCCGCTCGTGGCCGTGTTCCGCCCGATGATCAGATCGTTGGCCGAGTCGGTCGAAGGCCTGCTCGAGAGGTCGGGGGAGCAAGTCACCTCGCTAGAACTGCGTCAAGCCGGTTGGTACCGCCACTTTGCCGAGGAGGCGGCTCTATCGGCGTTCCGTCTCGCCCAGCTTCGATCGATTGCGCTCGGCGCCGGTATCGCCCTCGTGGTTGGGCAGGCTCTCGATTTGTCTCCGATCCAGCGAGTAGTTCTGGTCGGCCTCGGTCTGATGGTGGGGGCCACTCGGCAGCGGTCGGCGCTCCACTCAGCGGTTTCAGACCGACGTGAGCGGATGCGGATCGAGATCTACACGGTCAACCAGCTCCTCGCAATGCAGGTACGGGCGGGCGGGGGTGTGGTCCACGCCGTGCAAGAGGTGGTCAGACGCGGGGACGGGGAGGTGGTGGCCGAGCTTGCCGACGCTCTCCGTCTGCACCGGTCGGGTTGGCGGGCCAGGGACGCTTTCCGGAGGATCGCCGAGCTGACCCCGGAGCCGTTCTGTGGCCGAACCTATCGCCTGCTGGGCACGGCGGAGGAGCGTGGTGCCGATTTGGCCCCCGCGCTCCTCGACCTCGCCGAAGACGTCAGGGAGACCCGTCGCGAGTCCATCCGGAGGTCGGCAACCAAGCGTCGGGCCGCCATGCTGGTGCCCACCATCGCCATCCTGGCTCCGGTCCTCATCCTGTTCGTTGCCGCTCCTCTCCCCTATTTGATCACCGGCTGGCGATGAAAGGAGGCTGACATGCTGGCCATCAAACAATGGTTCCGCACCGTGTGGGACGACGACCGCGGGTTGAACACCGCCGAGTTGATGGGGAATGCCGCACTTGCGATTGCGGCACTCGTCGTCATTTGGGCTGCCCTCGAGACACTCGGATTGGACATCGTCGGGTGGATTCGAACCGAGCTCATCGGGGGCTGAGCGACGGGGGCGTCACCTCGGTTCAGTTCCTTCTCGCCAGCGGGCTCGGACTGCTGCTTTTCCTTGTATTCGCCAACCTGGTCGTCGTCCAATACGGGCGGGGAGCGGTCCGATCCGCCCTGGACCAGGGCGCAAGGGTGGGAGCGGTGAGCGCCTCGGCGGCCGAATGCCACCAGCGGGCAGGCGATGTCCTGGGCCAGCTGCTCGGGGGCGGGATGGGCGACGGCGTCGCTATCACCTGTGAGGTGGGTGAGTCGGTTGTCACCGCGTCGGGCCGGGTGGTGTTCGTCTCCTGGACACCGTTTGCCCCTGATTTCGTAGTCGACATGACCGCCCAGGCGACCCGGGAGTTGCCTCCATGAGCGATCGGGGTCACGCCGCTGTGGAGCTCGGCCTGGCGGTTGGGCTCCTTCTCCTTCCGGTTGCCGTCGCTGTTCTGGCCTTTGGGCCGTGGTCGGAGCGGCGGGTGTTTGCCGAGGCTGCGGCAGCGGAGGCGGCCCGGGCGGCAGTCATCCACCTCGACACGTCGTCGGCTGCAGTAGTGGTCACCGATATGGCAGCCAATCACGGTCTCGACGACGGTCTGGTCCGGCTTGGCTGGTGCGGGACGGCGCCAGTCGACCTCGCAGGCGATCCTGGGAGCTGTAGCTTCGAGCGAGGTGCCTGGGTGACGGCCGAGGTTCTCGTCTGGGTTCCGTTGGTCGCAACGCCATGGGGTGAGGTCGGAGGTCTCTGGTCCGGCGCCTCTCACTCGGAGCCCGTCGATCTCTATCGGAGCATTCCGTGATGTCGGATCGGGGATCGGTGACATTGTGGATGCTGGGGCTGTCTCTTCTCCTGCTCCTCTTCGGGGGTCTCGTCATCGACTTCTGGCGTGCCCTCGCCCTGCAACGAGAGCTGGCTTCAATCGCCGACTCGGCGTCTGTGGCTGCTGCGTCTGGGATCGACGAGGAGCATTACCGGCTCACCGGCGATGTCGTGATCGATCCGGATCGGGCCAGCACTCTCGGAACCGACTACGTCGTTGCACAGAGCCCCGGCCTATTGGATCTGGCGATCAGCACGGCGATAGACGGATCTTCGGTCACGGTTCTCGTGGTCGACGAGTTGGAGCTCGGCTTGATGGGCGTCTTCGTCGACCAGACCGAGCCCCTAACCGTCACCGCCGAAGCGACCGCCCTTCCGGTTTTGGTCCCGTGACAGGTTCGCACTGAGCCCGCCTTCGATTAATCTGAAGTTCTACCCTGCATTGCCTTCGGGCGTGCGCGTTCGGGGGTGGTGTAATAGGTAACACGACAGGTTCTGGCCCTGTTATTGAGGGTTCGAGTCCTTCCCCCCGAGCCGGGCCGACATCGGTTGGCCCGAATTTGGTCCCGTCGTCTAGGGGTCGAGGACGCCGGCCTCTCAAGCCGGAAACGCCGGTTCAAATCCGGTCGGGACTGCAAGACCCCTAGTCAGGGGCCTGTTTCGTACGGCTTGGCCAGCGGTGCCTTGCGTTGTCTCGTGTTGCGAGGTCCACGACCCAGGATCCGACCTCCGATTTGTAGCGGTGGAGGATCTCCACTGAGAACACAATCAGATCGGCCACCCGCTGGCCTTTGGGGGGAGACCGACCACAGTTCAAGATTCTCGATCCTGTTGTCTGTACGATTGCCATTTCGGTGATGAACCACCTCATCGGGCCGAAGCGGACGCCCGAGATGCAAGGCCATGACCAGCCGATGTTCCCCGACCTTGGTCACGTCTCCTACGAGTGGACGGAGTTCCCGAGGGACAGGTATCTGCCGGTAACCGTGGCTGATGTGCCCATTGCCGTCACTCTCCCTGATCGGCCGATCAGGCAGCGGGCTGCCGTGCAGCAGAAAACGCTTGCAGGAGCGGCGCAGTAACCCTTGGCCTTGTGAGGGCGGTCGCAGTCATCGACCGAACACAACCTTCCCGGTCTCCTGAGGGGTGACTCGTCGGCAGACCCCGAGCGCAGGAGTCTCAGGTAGTGGCCGTGGCAGAAGCCGCGCGCCTCGGCTGGCTGGCCGCAATCCGGTGCCGTGCACTTCGCCCTCGATCGATCGCGCTTCTCCGGAGGTCCTGGATCTCCCGTTCTGAGAACCCGTCGATAGTGCATCTCGCACATCTCCAAGGCGTACCCCAGCCGGTCGCAACGGTCGATGGCACAGGTCGGCCGATGACGCTATTGGCGCGGTGTGACAGAAACGCTCTGGCCGCGCCAGCTACCCGCTGAAGCGCTCGATGTGCTCCTGTCCCCAGCGTCGGGTGGCCTCGACGATGGGGAGGAAGGTGCGCCCATACTCGGTCAGCGAGTACTCGACCCTGGCGGGGACCGGCCCGGTCCGTTCCCGGGCGACCAGATCGTCGGCGACCAGCTCGCGAAGCTGTTCGGTGAGCACCTTCTTGGAGATCCCGGGGATGAGACGACGCAGCCCGGCGAAGTGACGGGGCGACCCGGCCAGCCAGTAGATGATGTTCAGCTTCCACTTGCCACCCGTGGCCGCGGCGGCCGCGGTGAGGGGGCAGTCGGTGATCGGATTAGCCCGTCTCGTTTCGACCATAGTTACCCAAACGTGCCTTCTGGCGTCAAGGATTCTGCTCAATAGGGTATCGGGTGTCCTGGCGACGGGAGGATGGAATGGCAAGGGACGGCAGTCACGACTTCGATTTCGAGTTCGGCGACTGGACGGTCGCGCTATCCCGTCTCGTCGAGCCGCTGACCGACTCGGACAACTGGGTCGAATACGAAGGCACCTCCGTCGTCCGCCGCGTCTGGGAGGGCCGGGCCAACCTCGGCGAGCTCGAGGTGGACGGGCCGTCGGGGCACATCCAGGGTCTCAGTCTTCGTCTCTACAACCCCGAGTCGGGGCAATGGAGCATCCGGTGGGCCAGTGCTCGGGACGGCGAGCTCGGCCCACCGATGATCGGCGCCTTTCGTGCGGGAGTAGGGGAGTTCCACAATCAGGAGCTCTTCGATGGCCGCACCATCGACGTCCGCTTCCTGTTCACCGACATCACCGAGACCTCCTTCCAGCTGGAACAAGCCTTCTCCGACGACGAGGGCGACACCTGGGAGGCGAACTGGATCGCACGGTTCCAGCGGGTTCCGGGCACGACTGCCTAATCCTCGACGGCCTCCACGTCGAAGGGGCCGTGGAAGATGATGACGAACAGACAGTGCCGTTCACTCGTCGAGGTGTGATGCATCGGCTCCCCGGCCGGGAAATGACAGAACGTGCCCGGGCCGACCACCCGTCCGTTGACCGCCAGTTCTCCCTCCAGCACGACGATGGTGTGGGCGACGCGGTGACGGTGGCGTCGGGCAACGAGCCCGGGGGGGTAGCGGACCAGGTAGTGCTCCGCTCCGAATTCGGGATCCAAGTAGAGGGGTCGCAGACCGATCGGCTGGTCGTAGACGGATGGTTGGGACTCGGGCAGGTCGAGACCACCGAGACCTTCGACGATGATGGGCTCGCCGTCCCTCATCGCCGGTCGGCCGATGTTTCCGGCCAGACCTCCCAGAGCCCGACGTGGTCCTCGACCAGCACCGACTCATAAGCGGCGATGAGCGGCATCAACTCCTCCTCGAGCTCTTCGAGCCATAGCTCTCCACCGTAGAAGGCGTCCTTCATCGGATTCCTGCTCGCCGCAACGGGGAAAGCCCGCAACAAAGACGAAGGTGTCCTCGTCGTCCTGAGACGGGAACGGACCCAACACCTTCATTCCTATGTCCCGGAGGACGGGGAAGGAACGGGTCAGCATCGCCTCGATCAGGGTCTCCCGGCTTCCCGGGGTGGTTCGATAGGTTCGGACCTCGATCACCGCCGTCATCTGCGCTCCGTCGTCGGAGCTTCGTGTCTACAGGTGCCGGAGCGGGCCGACAAGAACGCACCTCCGGGTAACGGTGCGGCGCCCCAACCCCCGGACGACTCGACCCCTAAGCCCAACACAAGCCAACTCCGTAGGCTTCGACTGTTCTCGTAAGGAGGGACAATGCGCTCACGGGTCATGTTGGGGCTCGCCGCCGCTCTGCTCGCCGTGTCGTGCGGGGGGACGGACGCGACGACCACCACCACCGTCTCCGACGCGGCCGAAACCACGGTGCCCGAAACCGAGGCCGACCCACCTTCGACCACCACCGACCCGGCCACCACGACCACCGGCGGGGCAAGCGCCGACGATCCCTGCGCCCTGGTCACTCCCGAGGAAGTGGCCGCCGTCTTCGCCGCCGCCTCGGCCAGCGGTGAGGCGGGAGTCGCCCGCAACTGCTCGTTCACCCTCGTCGACGGCTTGGCGCCCAGCGTCGAGGTGTTCCTATACGGACCGTCATCGGCTTGGGAAGGGATCAAGGGCGGATACGAGGACAATCGAGGTGGTGTCACCGATGTGGCCGGTGTTGGCGAAGCGGCGTATCACCCCAACGACGTGGGCCCCTACGAGATCGTGGTCCAGTCGGCTGACGTCGTCTTCGCGGTGGCGGTCCAGTTCGGGGCGGAGGGTCCCGAAGTCGAGGCCGCGATCCTCGAACTCGCCAGAGTCATAGCCGGCGGCTGAGGCTCTCCGCCCTCATCGGCTGTTGCCGAGTCGGGCTCCGGCCGTCCTCCGCCCGCTTGACGCTTTAGGCGCGCTGCGGCGCGGTTGGACGACACACGACATAATTGGGACAGGCGCTCATCGAAGGAGGGTGTTTTGGACAAGGCGTTCCATACAGCACATCGCTGGGAGCTCCATTGGCAGGACGACACCGAAGTCTTGACCCTGGGTCATGGGGTCCAGGTCAAGATCCTGTACGAGGATGCGGAGACCCAGCACACGGACATGCTTATCAAGTTTCCGCCCGGATACACCGAACCGCGACACAATCACGAGAGCAGCCATTCGGTGATCGTCCTGGAGGGTCTGCAGATCGCCGAAGGCGAGCCGATGCATCCGGGGGACTATGTGTGGGCCGACGGTTCCCGCCCGCATGGCCCATTCGACTATCCCGAGGGCTGCGTTGTCTTCGCCAGTTTCCGCGGCCCGTCGGCGAAGCATCGTTACGAGGGCAGCCCGGCCGGTGAGATCTGAGGCGAAATGAAGATCGTCGATCTCACCGTCTCGATCGGGAGGGACACCTACAGCCCGCCGTCGGTCAACCAGCCGATCGGGATCACGGAGCACCACAAGGAACCCGGCTTCTGGATGGTGTCGGAGATCACGATGATGCTCCACTCCGGTTCTCACGTGGACTTCACCAAGCACTACACCGAGGACGGAGAAACGGCAGAGTCTGTCCCCCTCGAGCGCACCTGCGGCGAGGCCGTGATCGTGGATCTCAGCCCACTCGAGCCGGACCACGACATAACCCCGGCCGATCTCGCCTCGGCCGCCCCCGAGATCCGACCGGGCGACATCGTGTTGATCAGGACCGGCTGGTCAGATCAAGCGTGGGGTGATTTCCCTCGCTACTACGTCGAATCGCCGGCATGCACCCCAGAGGCGGCCCGCTGGCTGGTGGACACGGGTGCCAAGGCGATCGGATTCGATTGTTTTCCAGAGCGAGCGGCGAAAAAACAGGACTACCGGCCCGACGAGTTCGTGGTCCACGAGATCGTTGGTGACTCCGGAGCGATCCTCATGCAGTCATTGACCAACCTCGGCTCCCTGCCCGGCGATCTGCGCTTCAGCTTCTTCGCCGCCTTCCTGAAGGTGGAGGGAGGCGAGGGGTCTCCGGCCCGCTTCTTCGCCGTTGTCGACTGAGCCGCAGCGAAGTGGTTGAGGCAGCCGCTCGGCGTCAGTCGGGGTACCGGATCCATCAGTGGGGTCAGGAGCCGAATTGGGAGGAGTTCCCCCTCCGGCCGCCGTCGGCAGGCGAGGCCGAGGTGCGGGTGCAAGCTTGCGGCGTCGGCCTCACCGTCCTCAACTGCATCGCGGGCAGCCTCTCGGACGATCCGTCGCTCCTGCCCCGGGTCCCTGGCCATGAGATAGCCGCCGTGGTGACCACCGTCGGCCCCGAGGTTTCTCCCGACCTGATCGGCCGGCGTGTGGTGGCCTACTTCTATCTGAGCTGTGGCTCATGCCCGGAGTGCGTCCAGGGCGAAGACTCTCGATGCCGGCGGCTGGCAGGATGGGTCGGTGTCCATCGCGACGGCGGATATGCCCCCTTCACCGTGCTCCCCGTCTCCAACCTGATCCCGCTGCCTGAGGAGCTCGATCCGGTGTCGGCGACGGTGGTCCCCGACGCGGTAGCCACCCCGGTGCACGTTGCAGAGCGGGCCGGCATCGAGGAAGGTGACCGCGTCGCGGTCATCGGCGCCGGCGGCGGGGTGGGCATCCACATGATCCAGGTGGCTGCGATGCGGGGGGCGCAGGTTGCCGGGCTCGACGTCACCGCGGAGAAGCTGGAGGAGATCGAGAGCATGGGGGCTCGGGCGGTGGACTCGACCGAGTTCTCCGCCCTCGGATCCTTATTCGATGACGGCCCTCCGACCGTGGTGGTCGATCTCCTGGGGTCGAGTGTGGGGAGCCTCTGGGCGATCGACGAGCTCGGCACCGGCGGGAGGCTCGTCAATCTCACCACGTTCCGGGATCGTCCGGTCCCCTTCGAGTCACGCGACCTCGTATTCCGGGAGCTGTCGCTGCTCGGCTCGAGGTATGCGAGGAAGAGAGAAGTCGAGGAGGCGGCACGCCTCGTCGCAACCGGTGCGGTGAAGGCGGTGATCGGAGAGGTGACGGGACCGGACGGTCTCTTGCAGCTCCACGACAAGCTTCGATCGCGCCGGCTGGTCGGCCGAGGTGCGTTGGTGTGGAGCGAGGGTTGACGGCCGAGAGCGTCGGGGTGACCTTGCCCGATCGTGTCGACGGTGTCTTCGTCGGTGGGGGCCACAACTCTCTGGTTTGCGCCGCATATCTGGCTCGGGCCGGGCTCAGGGTGCTGGTGCTGGAAGCGGCTCCCCGGATCGGGGGAGGCACCACCACCGACGAGGTGACGCTCCCTGACTTCAAGCACAACCTCCACGCGTTCTTCGTGCGCTGGGCACCGGAGTATGCGGTATGGCGCGACCTGGAGCTGGATCGGTACTCGGTGCGATCGATCTACCCCCCGGTGCAGAACGCGGTTCCGTTCGACGGTGGGGGTCGCGCCCTCGTGACTTATGCTGATCTGGAGCGTTCGCTGACCGAGATCGCCCGGCTCTCCCCTCGGGACGCGGAGACATACCGGCGGCTGCACGCCGAGTTCACCGAGCTGACCCGGCGGGTCGACACCCCGCTGCGCTTCTCGCCCCCTCTCCCTCCGGACGAATTGTCGTCGCTGTTGGGGGCATCGAGGCTGGGGAGCCGGTACCTGGAGCTGGACGCCAAGTCGCCGCTCGACATCGTTTGTGAAGCATTCGAGAGCGAGCCGCTTCGCAGTCTCGTCCTCTTCAACGTCGCGGTGCGCGGCTATCTACCCAACCTGGACACGAAGGGAATCGGATCCATCGTCGCCCTGGCTCTGCCCAACTCGCATCAGGGTCGGCTGGTCGCAGGTGGCACCTACGAGGTGGCGAGAGCAATCGCCGACTCACTGATCGGGGCGGGAGGGGTGATCGTCACCGGGGCCAGAGTGGCATCCATTGAAGTATCGGGAGGCCGGGCGGTGGCCGTTGAGCTCGAGGACGGGCGCAGAGTCGAGGCGACCTTCGTCGTCAGCGGCGCCCCGGCTCCGATCACCATGCTCGAGTTGGTCGGTCCGTCGCATCTCGACCAGGCGCTCCGTGACGACCTCGCCGGCTACAGGTGGCTCGAAGAGGCTCTCTTCGGAGTGCATTGGGCGCTGTCGGACCGACCGCGCTTCGAGTCGGAGAGCTACAACCCCGACGTCCCCAAGGCTTTGAACCTGGCCCTCGGATACGAGTCCTCCCAGGACCTCTTGGACGGGATGGAGGCGATTCGGGCCGCGCAGAAAGTCGAGAACGGACCGATCCACGTGTCGTTGCCGACCATTCACGATCCGACCCAGGCACCCCCGGGTTTCCACACCACCTTCGGTTGGCATTTCGTTCCCGGTCCGAGCAGCAGGGGAAAGTGGGACGCCGCCGCCGTGGCGGACCGGGTCGAGGCAATGGTCGGTACCTACAAGACATACGCACCGAACATCGACGCGGCGACGATCGGCTTGGCCAGCCATTCGCCGGACGCCACCGAGACCCGGGTCATATCGATGCGTGGAGGGGACCGCCACCATGGGAGTTTCCACCCCGACAACTGGGGATACGCCCGCCCGACGTCGATGATGCCGGGGTATCGAACACCCATCGAGGGCCTGTATTTGTGTGGGGCCTCGCAACATCCCGGTGGGAGCTTTCACGGTCAGCCCGGCTACAACGCGGCGGGGGTCGTTGCCGAGGACCTCGGGATCGACGAGTGGTGGGGTCCTCGCGACGCGCGAATCGCCCTCCACGATCTGACCTAGCGCAAGGCCCCGAGAGGTCAGTGCGACTTTCGGCCGCGTCCGTCGGCATGCAACAAATATGATGCAAAGTCACCACCGCGAGAGGAGGGAACGGCATAACCGGCACGGTCGACCGCCATTCTCGTGAACCACCGCATCGCAAGCTCTCCGGGCGGACCAAGAAGTGGCTGGTGATAGGGGCGCTCGTGACCGCCACATTCCTCGTCCTGTGGTGGATCCTCGGTCAGATGAGCCTGCGATCCTTCTGGATCCAGACTCTCAACGGTCTCAGCTTCGGGGCCGTCCTCTTCTTCCTCGCGTCGGGTTTCACCTTGATTTTCGGCCTGATGAGGATCACCAACCTCGCCCACGGCGGTTTTTACCTGGTCGGAGCGTACGTCGGGATCATGCTGATGACGCTGACCGGAAACTTCTTCATTGCACTGGTGGTCTCGGCGCTGGCCATCATGCTTCTCGGTCTGTTCACCGAGCGTGTGCTGCTCCGGCCGATACGGGGGTTGGAGAAGCCCGAAGTGCTCCTGACAATCGGGCTCACCTTCGTCCTCGGCGATCTCTCCCTGGCCATCTGGGGCGGAGATCCGATGCCGGTGCCGGTGCCCGGATTCCTCGAGGGGCCATGGCGCATCGGCGATTTCGCCTATCCCCGATATCGGCTCTTCGTCCTCATCTGCGCCGTGGTTGTCGGCGTCGTGCTCTTCTACATCGAGCGCAGGACCCGGATTGGGGCGATGGTGAGAGCCGGCGTCGACGATCGCGAGACGGTTGCCGCTCTCGGGATCAATATCAAGGCGGTCTTCACGGGGGTGTTCATGTTCGGCGCCTTCCTCGCCGGGTTTGCCGGTGTGATCGGAGGCGGTTTTCTCAGTGTTCTGCCCGGACAGGACTTCGAGATCCTGCTCTTTGCCCTGGTGGTGGTCATCCTCGGCGGTCTGGGGAGTCTCCCCGGCGCCGTCCTCGGAGCGGTGCTCGTCGGTCTGATCGATTCATTCGGCAAGGCCCTGGTCCCTGAGCTGGCCTTCTTCACCCTCTTCGCTCCCATGGCTCTGATCCTCGTGCTCCGCCCCCGGGGCCTTCTCGGGAGGGAGAGCTGATGGAGTTCGTTCGTGGTCTGTCGCCGACCGCACGTCTCAAGCTTCTTCTTCTCGCCGGTGCCATCGGGGTGGGGATCGCTCTGCCTTATCTGGTCAGCCCATTCCTGGTCGGGCTCGCCACTTTGGCCCTGATCGGTGGGCTCTTCTCCATGAGCATCGACCTGCTCGGTGGGTATGGCGGGCTCATCACCCTGGGTCAGGCCGGCGTCTCGGCGGCAGCGGGCTACGGCGTCGGCTACATGGCCAATCGTGTTGGCGCCGGATATGCCACCCAGATCCTCACCGGTCTGGCCGTGGGGCTGCTGGTGTCGGCCATCTTCGGGGTGATGGCCATGCGCTCCGACAGCGTCTATTTCATCATGATCACGCTGGCTCAGGGAATGATCGTCTGGGGCCTTTCCATCCGCCTCAATCGGATAACCGGCGCCGAGAACGGGTTGACCGGCATCTCCCGCCCAGCCGGCCTCACGCTCTACTGGCAGTACTACTGGTTCGCCCTCGGCGTGGTCGCGCTCTGTTCGCTCCTGCTCTATGTGCTGGTCAGGTCGCCTTTTGGGTCGGCGACGAGGGGTATCCGGGAGAGCGAGAGCCGGATGCGGATGCTCGGCTACAACACCTCGCTTCAGAAGTTCTATCTATTCATGGTGGCCGGCTTCTTCGCCACGATCGCGGGCATTTTGCTCGTCTACCTCAACCAATTCATCAGCCCCTCCTCGGCTCATCTCACCACCTCGGCGATCGGAGTCCTCCAGGCGATCCTCGGTGGGATGGGGACACTCGTCGGGCCGCTGATCGGCTCGTTTGTCATCGTCTTCATCAGGAACGTCGTCAGCCAGTACCTGGAACGGTGGCCCACGCTGCTGGGCCTGACCTTCATCGTCGTGATCCTCTTCGCTCGGAGAGGCATCGTCGGCGCCCTCTCCCGGGGATGGCGAACCTGGCTGCTACGGCGGTACGGCGAGGAGGTGACTCGGGCTGACCGGCATCCGGAGCTCGAAGCGGATGTGGCTTTGGGTGCGAAGACTTCGGGGCCGTCGTGATTGGCGGCGGTCCGGCAAGAGAAACGCGAAAGAGGAAGGAAGGAACGGGATGAGACAACGACACCCGACCCTCGGTTCGTTGGTCGTCGTGCTGGCGCTGGTTGTGGCGGCGTGCTCGGCGCCGGGAGCCGAAGAGCCGACCACCACGACCGGTGGGGTCACCACCACCGGAGAGAGCGAGGTCACCACCACGGCGGGAGGTGAGACGACGACGACTGCAGCCGGCGAGATGGAGGCGCTCCGAATCGGCGTGCTGCAACCGTTGACCGGTGCCATCGCCGCCTCGGGGACCGATGCAAAGGATGGCTGGGATCTCTTCTGGGCCAACAACCCCACCGAGATCGCCGGTCGGAGCATCGAGTACCGCATCGAAGACACGGCCGGTGATCCCGAGACCGCGCTGCAGAAAGTCGACGAGTTGGTCCAGAGCTACGGCGCCGAGATCATCGTGGGCGAGCTGCTGGCGAACGTGACCCTGGCTCTGGCCGACCGGCTCAAGGACAACCCCGACGTGATTTTCATGTCTCCTATCGGGTCTGCCGACGACCTCACCCAGAGGATTCGGGACGACTATCCCAACTTCACCCGCGCCGGGGGCTGGACCTCGAGTCAGACCTCACACGTGCTCGGTGACTGGGCCTCTCAACAGGGCTACGGGACAGCGGGCACTCTCTGCACCGACTACGCATTCGGCCACGAGATGTGTGGCGGCTTCGTCCAGGTGTTCACCGAGGCTGGGGGCACGATCGACCCGGCCAACCAGTTGTGGAACCCGCTGGGAGCACAGGACTTCGCAACCTATGTCACCCAGCTCCAGGGCATGGGAACCGATGTTGTCTTCGGCATCCAGGTCGGCGGCAGCGTGGGTGACTTCCTCAACACCTGGAGTGACTTCGGTCTCAAGGACGAAATTCCACTCCTCGGTGGAGAAGTCCTGATGGACATTTCCACCATCCGCAATCTCGACCCTTCGGTGGTGGAAGGCCTGATCTCCTCCGGGCATTGGGCCGAGGGACGTGACGCCCCGGAGACCCAGGAACTGGTCGAGATCGTCGATGGGGCCACCGGCAAGCTCCCCTCCTACTACGTGGCGGCGACGTGGACCGCCGCCCAATACATCTCGGCGGCGCTGGAGGAGACGGCTGGAGACACTTCGGACAAGGCTGCCTTGCTCGACGTCATGCGTGGCCTCGAGCTGGAGACGCCGTTCGGGCCGTCGCGTCTCGACGACTATGGCAACCCGATCTACGACATCTACATCCGTGAGGTGCAGCTACGCGACGACGGACGATTCTGGAACGTCCCCATCGAGACATACGAAGACATCGACCAGTTCTGGCCGAAGACCGCCGACGAGTATCTGCAACAGCCGGTGTACAGCAGGGACTTCCAGGGCAACGCGGGTGGCTGAGAGGTAGGTGCACGGAGTGGGCCGGCCGGTACTCCAAGTCGAGGACCTCGTTGTCCGTTTCGGTGGTGTCTTCGCCGTGGACGGGGTCTCGTTGCTCGTCGAGGAGGGGAGCCGATGGGCAGTGATCGGCCCCAACGGTGCCGGCAAGACCACTCTGTTCCGCGCGATATCGGGAGAGGTGCGCCCGACCGAAGGTCGGGTGCACCTCTTCGGGAGGGACACGACCAGAAGTCAGCCCTATACCCGGGCACAACGGGGTTTGGCACGGACTTATCAGGTGACAAACCTGTTCCGGGCGCTCACCGTCGAGGAGAATCTGGCCATCGCCGCCCAAGGGCGGACACTGAGTCGATTCGTCTCCTGGCGACCCCTTCGAATGAGGGGGTGGATCGATGAGCGGGTCAGTGGTGTCCTCGATGCCATCGGGTTGATGGGGCGACGCCACGATCTGGTGTCAGAGCTGTCGCACGGGGAGCAGCGTCAGCTCGAGATCGGCGTGGCCCTGGCCACCGACCCCCGACTCATCCTGCTCGACGAACCGGCGGCCGGTCTGTCGGCGATGGAGCGTCAGATGATGGCCGGCTTGATCAGCTCACTGCCTGGCGATCTCTCGATCGTGCTCATAGAGCACGACATGGACATAGCACTCGAGCTGGTCCAACAGGTGTTGGTGCTGGACAATGGCCATGCCATCGCCCAAGGCGATCCGGTCTCGATCCGGGCAGACCAGCGGGTCCAAGACGTCTATCTGAAGAGCGACTGAATGCTGAGAGTCGAGGACCTGCGCTGCTCATACGGAACCGCCGAGATCCTCAGCGCGGTATCGCTCACGGTCGAAGAGGGCAGCGTGCTGGCGGTCCTCGGACGCAACGGCATGGGCAAGACGACACTGGTGAGAGCCGTCGCCGGGATCAGCCCGCCGATCGTCACGAGCGGCACCATCGAGTATCGGGGGGGCCGGATCGACGGGCTGGAGAGCTACGAAGTAGCCAGGCGGGGGATCGGGTATGTCCCCCAGGGACGGCACATCTTTGGAAGTCTCACCGTTGTAGAGAACCTGGAGGTTGTCGCTCGCCCCCCACGCGACGGAGCAGAGCCTTGGACCGTGCCGAGGGTCTTCGAGTTCTTCCCTCGACTGGGCGAGCGACGAGCCAGCTACGGGCGCAACCTGTCGGGTGGTGAGCAGCAGATGCTTGCCATCGCAAGGGCGCTCATGACCAATCCAAGCATGATGGTGATGGACGAGCCCTCGGAAGGCTTGGCGCCCATCGTCGTCTCCGCGATCCGGGTGGGTCTCCAGCATCTCAGAGGCTCGATTTCGATCCTGCTCGTCGAGCAGAACTTCGGGTTGGCCATGTCCCTTGCGGAGAGGGTGGTGATCCTGGGGGCACACGGAACGATCGTCTGGTCGGGTACCCCAGAGCAGTTGCAGGCATCCGAGGACGTCAAACGCTCACATCTCGGGGTTTAGTGGCCCGGCTTCGACGCCGAATGCGGACCACGGATGAGTGGTTCTACAATCCTGGGCCGCCCCGTCCCGGAGGTTTGGTTCTGTGACCGATTTGATTCTGTATGTCGCGCTCGCTGCGGGCGCTTCCGCCTTGCTGCTGGCGTTGTTCTACGCCCGCGCCGTGCTGGCTGCCCCACAGGGCAACGAGCGGATGGTGGAGCTGGCCACGGCGATCAGGGTGGGGGCGATGGCCTTCCTCCGTCGTGAGTACATCTGGGTATCGGTCTTCGTGGTCATCATGGCGGTTCTCATCACCACCTTCCTCGACTGGGGCCGGCCCTGGGGCGCCATCGCCTACGTGTTCGGGGCGCTTCTCTCGGCCACCGCCGGTTTCGTCGGGATGAGGATCGCCACGCAGGCAAACTCCCGTACCACCGAGGCGGCGCGCACCGGGGGCATCCCCGCTGCGCTCCCCATCGCCTTCAGGGGCGGGGCGGTGATGGGGTTCACCGTGGCCGGTCTCGGTCTGCTCGGGGTCGGTTTCGGCTACCTGCTCTTCAACCAGGTGCTCGAGTTGGACAGCTGGCCCGAGATCCTCACCGCCATCGGCCTGGGCGGTTCCTCGATCGCCCTGTTCGCCCGTGTCGGTGGTGGCATCTACACCAAGGCCGCCGACGTCGGGGCAGACCTGGTGGGCAAGGTCGAAGCAGGGATCCCCGAGGACGACCCGCGCAACCCGGCTGTCATCGCAGACAACGTCGGGGACAACGTGGGCGACGTGGCCGGGATGGGCGCCGACCTGTTCGAGTCCTACGTTGGGTCCCTGGTCGCCCCCATTGCCTATTCCGCCATCGTCTTCGCGTCGTCTCCCCTGCTCGAGGAGACGATCATCTTCCCACTGGCCGTGGGCACCTTGGGTATGTTCGCCGCGATAATCGGCTCGTTCCTCGTTCGAGCCAAAGGCGACGACGATCTCGCCGCAGCCCTCCATCGGGGGACGAACTTCTCCCTGATCGCCACCGCAGCCGGCGTCCTCGGGCTCAGCTACTGGGTGTTCGGCGACGACGCGGAGAACCCGCTGGGGATCTGGCTCGCCGTCCTCGCCGGTCTGTTGGTCGGATGGCTGGTGGGCAAGATCTCCGAGTGGTTCACCTCCGACAACCACAAGACGGTCAAGGAGATCGCCCGTCAGTCCCAGACCGGGCCGGCCACGGTGATCATCACCGGGATCGCCGAGGGCATGCGCTCGGCCGCCTACTCGGTGATCGTCGTCGCCGTCGGCATCGGCGTCGCCTTCTTCGCCGGCGACTGGGCGCTGGGCGACGGGGGCGGCATCTACGGCGTTGCCATCGCCGCCATCGGGGTGCTCGCCACCCTGGGCATCACCATCTCGGTCGACGCCTACGGCCCCATCGCCGACAATGCGGGCGGGATCGCCGAGATGGCACACCTCCCCGCCGAGGTCCGTCAGGCTACCGACGCCCTCGACTCGCTGGGCAACACCACTGCGGCCGTGGCCAAGGGATTCGCCATCGCCTCGGCCGCGGTCACCGCACTCGCCCTGTTCGCCGCCTTCACCCAGGCCGTGGGTCTCACCGAGATCAACGTCGCCCGGGTCCAGACCACCATCGGGCTGTTCATCGGCGCGATGTTCCCCTTCCTCTTCGCCGCCCTCACAATGAACGCAGTCGGGCGGGCCGCCTACAAGATGATCGACGAGGTGCGAAGACAGTTCCGGGAGATCCCCGGGCTGAAGGAGGGCGACCCTGACGCCAAACCCGACTACACCACCTGTGTCGACATCGCCACCGCCGGTGCCTTGCGCGAGATGATCATCCCGGGCTCGCTGGCAATCGCCCTGCCCCTGATCGTCGGGTTCATCGACGTGGAGGCGCTGGGTGGTCTTCTCGCCGGCTCCCTGGTCACCGGGTTCCTCCTCGCCATCTTCATGGCGAACTCGGGCGGCGCCTGGGACAACGCCAAGAAGTTCATCGAGTCCGGTGCCTACGGGGGCAAAGGCTCCGACAGCCACCGGGCGGCGGTCATCGGCGACACCGTGGGCGACCCGTTCAAGGACACCTCGGGCCCGGCGATGAACATCGTGATCAAGGTGATGGCCATCGTCTCACTGCTCTTCGCATCCGCCTTCATCTGAGGGCTCTCCCCCCAGTGTGGCGCATGAGTCCGAGCATCGGCCCGATGGTCACTCGGCGCCGGTCTGGACCACGGCCTTCACGATGTCGGTCTCGCCTCGATACAAGTCCATGAAGACACCGTCGCTCTGCTCCAGAGCGACGATCTCCACCCAATCGAGGCTGAGGGAGGAGGCCAGCTCCGCGGCTCTCCGAAAGTCGTCTTCCGTGTAGGCAAAAGAGGCGATGACGTTCTTCTCGGAGCGGACGAGGTCCAAGGCGTCGAAGGCAGGATCGGGGCTGCGACTCCCGATCCACACCGCAGTCCCACCCGGGGCCAGATGCCGAACCGAGGCCAGATGGACCTCGGTGGAGCCGACTGCGTCGAAGATGACTTCGTACTCGCCGTCCAATGCCTGGGCGACCGTCGCACCGCCCTCCCGCTCCGCCATTCCCCTACGGGACGGCGAGACGTCGGTGATCGTGATCTCGGCACCGGAGTCGCGTCCCACCGCGAGCAGGAGAAGACCTATGTTCCCGGCCCCCACTATGCCGACTCGGTCCCCGGCCTGTGCGCCAGAGCGTCTCCATCCCCTGACCGCAACCGCCAGAGGCTCGACCAGAGCCCCGGCCCGAAGCGACGTCGTCGGGGACAGGTCGAGAAGGGCGCTCTCGGGGACTGCCACCCGCTCCGCCAAGCCTCCCTGACGATCGATCCCCAGGATCTTCCGGTTGCGACAGATGTGCTCCCGACCCGACCGGCACATGTCGCATTCCCCACAGCTGAGAGTTGCGTTGACGGCGACGCGACGTCCGTCGTCGGTGATCCCGGCGAACTCGTGGCCCATGATCAGCGGGGGCGTCCGGTAACCACCCGGTCTGATCCCATGCAGGTCGCTGCCGCAGATCCCGGCGAAGGCTGTGTGCACCAGCACCTCTCCCTCGCCGAGCCTGGGCTCGGGCTCATCCGTCACCTCGACTTCCCCGACACGGTTGAACTTGAGGGCTCTCACATCACTCCTTCCCGACGGGTTCCTCGAATGCTGGCGAGCGTCCGAGGAGGCGGGTGGCTGAACCGGGGGGCCGTGGGTCGGGCTGTGCCCCGTGGCCGCTGTGGGTTCCTGTTGAATTCCGGGTAGTGCGAACATGTGAGCTCGCGATGACCCAACCAGCACCAGCTGCCACACCCGCCTCGAGGATCGATGCCTGAGATCCTTCTCATCCGCCACGCCGAGTCGCAGGCCAATCTCGACGGTTACTGGAACGGACAGCTCGACGGCTCGCTCAGTGCCGCCGGCGAGGCCAGCCTCGTGGCGATCGGCAAGAGACTCCACGACCGTCATTTCGACGTCGTGATGAGCTCACCGCTGGAGCGTGCCCGGCGCACCGCCGAGTCGTTCGCCGCCGACTTCGAGACCTCCGACCAGCTCGTCGAGCTCGACATCGGTGGTTGGGAGGGCAAGTCGAGAGCACAGATCCTGGCCGAAGACGGTGACTACCTGCGCCAGGCGGTGTTCGGCCGCCAGCTCCCGATGGGGGAGACGGGGGAGAGTCTGAGTGATCTGGAACGCCGCGCCCTCGGGGTCGTCGACTCGCTGGCCAATAGCCTTGACGAGCACGGTCGGGCTGCCGTGGTGACCCACGGCGGATTCATCCAAGAGGTCCTTCGCCGCCATCTCGCCGGTCACGATCGCCGGATCCACACCTTCGCCGGGAACACCTCGATCACGAAGCTGGTCTGGACATGGGACTCTCCCCGTCTCGCCGGGTTCAACGACCTGGCCCACTTCGGGCCTCGCCCTCACACGGTGCAGGAGCACCTGGACGAAGGGAACACCGTTATGGCATTGATTCGTCACGGGCAGACCAGGGCCAACACCGAGCAGCGATGGCAAGGGCAGGGCGACTGGGGACTGGACGAGCTGGGGCATCGGCAGGCCCAGGCCCTCCGCGACTGGTATGGCCAGGCGTCGACCGTGTATGCGTCCCCGCTGGGCCGTGCCCAGGCCACGGCCGGGTACATCGCGAGCAACGGAGTGGTCACCGTCGAGGGGCTGAAGGAGATCGACATGGGACTCTGGGAGGATCTCACCTCCGATGAGATCTACGAGACCTGGCCCGATTTGATGAGCACCATCTACCGAGACGGCGTAGACCTGAAGCGCGGGGAGACCGGGGAGAGCTGGGGAGAGCTGACCGGTCGTTTCCGGGCGACCGTCGACGGCGTGCCCCCGGCGTCCGCCGAGCCCACGGTTGTGGTTGCGCACGGCGGGGCCATACGCGCCTACGTCTCCTCCTTCACCTCCACTACCGATTCGCACTCCGAGTCGCTGTACACGCCGGCAAACACCTCTGTCACCCATGTCGCGCTGACCGGCAGCGGCCCGCTTCTCCTCGACTACTCGGTTTCCGCTCATCTCGAGAGCCTCTCCTAGCCTCTCCGCATGCCCGAATACGATTCTCGGCGCTATGCGATGGCCAACCGCTGGGACCCCTCCCACCTGAAGCGGATCGACCGGCTGCTGGCGATGCAGCCGGGAGACCGCGTGCTCGAGGTGGGTTGCGGGCGGGGCCATCTCACCATGCGGCTGGCGGGGCGCGGGATAGACGTGGTCGGGATCGACGCCAATCCCAACGCCCCGGAGGTCTCGGACTCGGATCGGGTGCTTCACATGAACGCCGAGGACCTCGAGTTCGGTGACGCGGAGTTCGACTCGATCGTCTCTGTCCACGCCATCGAGCACATCCCGCCGTTGGAGAAGGCCGCCTCCGAGATGTCGAGAGTTCTCAAACCCGGCGGCCGGGCCCTGTTCGTCTACCCGGCGGAGCCGATCCAGGGGCTCTATGCGGTCCCCACGTCTGTGATCCTCTACGGCACCCCGTTCAAGGCGCGACAAGTCCACTGCCACCGGCTGACACCTGCCAAGGTGCGTCGTCTCATGGAGAGTTACGGTCTGGTCGAGACCTACCACGAGTTCAACCTGTTCAGGTCGCCCCAGTTCATCTCGGTCTTCGCCAAGGCGAGTCCCGGAGCGGGATAGGCGGGTGTTCACCTGTCAGACCTGCGGCAAGGAGTTCGAACTCCGCCAGGATGTCCTCGATCGCTATCCGGGCTGGACCCCGCGCCAGTGTCTCGACTGCAGGGGGAACGGTGGGCGATTCGCCTCCGCCGCCGGGCCGTCGAAGCAGGTCTCCCCGCCGGTGAGCCGGACCAAGGGTCGGGATCTCACCATCGCGGAGGTCCTGTCCTCCTTCACCGAGGGGCCGGACACCGGGGTGTTCACCGACGGTGCATCGGAGGGGAATCCCGGACCAGGTGGCTGGGGAGCGGTCTACGTGGTCGACGGCGAGGTGGTCGACGAGGCGCAAGGCTCGGATCCCTACACGACCAACAACAAGATGGAGCTCACCGCCCTGATCGCGGGTTTGCGGATGGTGCCCGCCGACGCCGAGGTCGACGTTTACACCGACTCGCAGCTGATTGTGAACATCGTCACCAAGTGGGCCGATGGCTGGAAGGCGCGAGGTTGGACCAAGAAGTCGACCGGTCCCATCGCCAACCTCGACCTGGTCAAGGAGGCGCACGCCCTCTACCAGGAGCGTCCCGGCGCCCGGCTCCAATGGATCAAGGCACACAGCGGCTTTCGGTGGAACGAATACGCCGACGCCCTGGCCACCTCCTACCGGCGGGAGACTCATTAAGTGCAGCCGCCTCCGGTCACCGCGGAGTACTTGCGGCATTGGGGCAAACACACCCACGGCTCCCCGCTCTATGCCCGGCTGGTGGAGGTGGTGGCCATGGATCCCGACCTGTTGCGGGTCATCAATCGAATCGAGCACCGCCCGCCCCCCAACCTCCTCTTCGCCGCCGTCCAGTACCTGCTCATTAATGGCGCCGGCCCGGATCTGGCCTCCTACTACCCCTCCCTGGTCGAGGTCCCCCTCCCACCGGAGGGTGTGAGCCCGGTGTTTCGTGAGTTCGTCCTCGCCAACGAGGAGGAGATCGTCGCCCTCGGCAATACGCGTTACACCCAAACCAACGAGAGCCGTCGCTGTGTCGCCCTGCTCCCCTTGGTGATGATGGCCCCATTCGATCGGTTTCATCTCGTCGACATCGGGACCAGCGCCGGGCTCAACCTGGGGCTGGACCGCTATCGCTATCGGTTCGACGACCTCGAGTGGGGTCCGGACTCCCCCCTCGTCCTCACCGCCGAGTCCCGTGGCGCCAAGCCGCGGCTGCACGCGATCGAGGTCGTGAGCCGGACCGGGCTCGACCTGAACCCGCTCGATCCGGGCGACGAGGAGGCCCGACACTGGCTCGACGCCCTGATCTGGCCCGAGCACGAGGAACGGCGCTCACGGTTGCGACGGGCCCTCGCCATCATCTCGGAGATCCCGATCGAGATGGTCCGTGGGGACGCTCTGGTCACACTGCCCCGGGTCCTCGAATCATTTCCCGGCAACGAGCCGGTGGTGGTCATGAACTCGTTCGCCTTCGCCCAATTCAGCCCCGAGGGCAAGGAAGAGGTCGAACAGATCTCGGAGCGGGCGAGGGAGCGCCGACCGGTGTTCCGGGTCACCATGGAGCTTTTCGACGCCTCAGACGACTGGGCCCGGATGATGATCGACGACGGGACCGGGTCGAAGACGGTGGGTCAGGCCCATCCTCACGGTGAGTGGATCGAGCTGTTCTGACCGCGGTCAGGCCCGCCCGTAGACCGGGATCTCAGCGCCGTTGATGACGCCGGAGTCGTCGGCGAGGAGGAAGTGGGCGACAGCGGCGATCTCGTCGGGTGTGGGCCAGTTCACGTAGTCGGCGTAGGGCAGGGACTTCCTGGTGGCCGGGGTGTCGATGACCGAGGGAAGGAGCACGTTGGCCGTCACCCCGGTCCCGTCCAACTCCTGGGCGACCGACTTGGTCAGGGCCACCACTCCTGCCTTGGCGACGTTGAATGCCGCCTGGCCGGTCGGGTGGTCGACGGCCGCCCGGCTCCCCACTGTGACGATGCGACCCCAGCCGGTCTCTACCAGGTGGGGCACGACCGCCCGGACCGAATAGAAGGTGGAGCGTAGATTCAGATCGATCATCCTCTCGAACCGGACGTCGTCGGTCTCGCCCACATCGCGTCCCCCTGCCCAGCCACCGACCAGGGCGCAGAGACCGTGGACCGAGCCCCACCGATCGGCGACGCTCTTGACGAAGGTGTTGACCGCTTCGGGGTTGGTGGCGTCGACCCGGACCAGGAGGAGCCGGTCCTCGTCGACTTCGAACTCACTCTCGAACTGCTCCGCCTCCTCTGGCATGAGGTAGGTGAGCGCCAGCCGGTAGTCCTCGAAGATGAGTCGACGGACCAGGGCGGTGCCCAGCCCGCCGGTACCGCCGGTGATGATGAGGGTCTTTTCCATGCTCTCAGGCTCCGTGCCTCACTCTAAGGCCGAGCCCACTACCTCCGCCACAGAATCCAGAGGTCGGACACGTTGGTCCCGGTCGGGGGGCACCGGAGCAGATCGGAGCTGCGGGTGAGATAGGCGGCGGAGTCGAATCGCTCCCGGGCGGGCGCCGGGTCGCCCCCCCGGAAAGTCGTCGACCCGTCGACGATCCCCCCCGCCGAGCCGGACCGGCCGTCGACGCCGTCGGTGGCGAAGGCGCAGAAGACATCGTCCGAGTCGGCAAGCCGCGAGGCGGCGAGCAGCGCGGTGTGGGTGTTGCGGCCCCCTGTTCCATTCCCTCGGACGTCGAGCACCACCTCACCTGCTCCCACTGTCACCCCGGGGCTCGACGTCCGGAGGAACCGGTCGAGGCAGGTCTCGGCCTCTCCCCGCAACCACTCGCCCCAAACCCGCGCCGGGGTGGGGGAAGCGGCCCCGGCCACGGCCCGGGCGGCGGCAAGCCCATCGGCGAGCACCACCACCACCCCGGGCTCGGGCAGCCGGGGGGGCGCCACCGACATCGCAGCTCGGACGGCGGGAGGCAGGTCGACGGAGAACTTGGCCAGGATCCGGGCTGCCTGATCCGGATCGTGCTCTCCGGGAATGGTCGGACCGGAGGCGACCACGCCCGGGTCGGCGCCGGACACGTCGGAGATGACCAAGGTGTCGAGGGCCCGGCGGGCGGCGCGAGCAACCCCGCCGCACTTGATAGCCGAAAGGTGGGAGCGGACCAGGTTGATCTCCTCGATGTCGGCGCCTCCGGCGATCAGACCCCTGGTGACCTCGGCGAGGTACTCCGGCGGCACCCCCTCACGCGGCGCCTCACACAGAGCCGAACCTCCACCGGAGATGAGGGCGATCATGCGGGTCGAGGCGGGAGCAGCCTGCGCCATGTCGAGAACCGCATCCCCGGCCTCGAGGCTGGCCGGCCCCGGAACCGGATGGTCGCCGACGAGCAGCCTGATCTGTTCGGGCACCGCCTCCTCGTGATCGGACACGCAGACACCGGCCACCACGTCGAGTGTCGAGACGGCCCCTCGGACCATGGCCGGTGCGGCCTTGCCGATTGCGATCAGGATCGTCGGGGAGTCGTCGTGGTCGGAAAGGGCTTCCGCGGTGAGGCGCTCGGGCTCCACGGCAGCCAGCCCGGCCTCCAGCCAGCTCAAGATCCGGCTCCGCCCCTCCGGGTCCGGGGAGAGTACCGACGGGTCAAAGCGGGAGGTCACACGACTCCGGCCAGCCAGGAGCCCCTGGGGTGGTGACTGGCGGAGATCAGATCGGATGCCGAGTCGACATCGTGGAGGAGGCCGACTCGTGCGACTATCCCCGCCTCGGCGAATCTGCCCAGATGCCGATGGAAGCTGCCCGGGCCGTAGGAGAAGACGGCCGGGCCACTTCCCCCCAACGCCGAGGTGCCGCCGTCGGCCGACGGGGCGATCACCCAGCCATAATCGTCCCGGGTGGCCACCAGCAGCTCGAGCTCGGAACGTGTGAGCAAGGGAAGGTCGGCGTGAAGCACGATCCACGGGCTCGACGACGCCTCGGCCCATCCCACCCCTTCCCGGGCGGCGCCGTCCAGCCCTTCGCCGGGATCGGGGAGGCTGGGAAGACCCTGGAGCACCGCCCAGTCGGACACATCGGCATCGCCGGCCACCAACACCGGTATCAGACCCGCCTCGGCAGCCAGGTCGGCCGTTCGCTCGGCGAGGGCCTGGCCCAGCCTCGCCCGCGCATCCTCGGAGAGATCCGCAGACATCCGCCCCTTCCCGAAGCGAAAAGATTTGACCGGGAGGACGGCGACGGTGGGCAAGTCTGGACTGGTGGACCGCTAGGGGACCACCATCACCGGGACAGGTGAATGGTGGCAGAGCCGATCGGCGACGCTGCCCAGCATCACCCTCTCGGCCAGTCCCGCCCCTCGTTTGCCGATCACGATCAGCCCGGCGTCACGCTCCTCGGCTACGGCGATGAGCCTCGAGGTGGGATCACCCAGCTCGGCAACGGTCTCATGGTCGACCCCGTCGAGGGGGAGACTCTCTTCCGTCTCATGCAACACCTGCTGCTGGCCTTCGACCAGTGCCGTGGACAGCGCTTCCGGGGTCGGCGGTGCGCCGCCAATGCCCCACCAGCCCTCCGGTGGCCGGATCACGGTTACCAGGAGGAGCTTGGCCCCGATCGAGCGGGCGATCTCGGTGGCGATCTCCGCTGCCCTGTTGCTGCCATCGGAGCCATCGATGCCGACGACGATCGAGGACGGATTCCAATTCATGAGTAGTCGCACCTCCTGCTCAGACGATACGCCGTCGACCGGCATCGGGAGAATTCAGAACACGGTGGCGTTGAGAAGATGGGCGATACCGAGTGCCCATACACCTGCGACCAGGTCATCGAGGGCAATCCCCATCGCTCCGGGCAGCGAGTCGGCCTGCTGAACCCCGGGGAAGGGGCGTTTGGTGATGTCGGCGATGCGAAAGACGACGAAGCCGACGACCGCAGGCCAGCCCAGCAACCCGATCGTCGCCACGAAGGTGCCGGCCGCCTCGTCGATGACGATCCACCCGGCGTCGCCCGCAGAAGAGGCCAGGGCGGTCGACGACCAGAAAGCGAGACCGGTCAGCACCACGGCTGCGATCAGCTGCCCGATCCAGCCCCAGGTCTCGCCGACGAGTAGAGCGAAGGGGAGAGCGACCAGACCCCCCACCGTCCCCGACCCGGCGTCGGAGCCTCGGACCGAGCGGAGAATCAGACCGGCCCCGAAGAGGGAGGCCACGAGTCGATGCATCGGCGGCGAGGCTACTTGCCGGCGTCCCACCCATCGAGGACCCGCATCGCCCGCAGGGTGTTCCATCTGCTCGGCTCGCCGACAGTCTCCATCTCGAACCATGTCTCACCCGGCCACCGCTGCTGGAGCGGCCATGTGCCGTCACTGCGTTGCTTGCGCCTGACGACTTCGATCGCCTCCTCGAGACGTGAGTCCTCGAGCCGGCCAGCCGACCAGAACAGCTCGAGCCCTCGAAGCACGTCGTAATGCCAGCGGGGCGGGAACGAGAAGCGCAGGAACTGCTCGTTGACCACTTCGCCGGTGCGGTGGGAGCGGTAGAGCCTATGGGCGAGGAGGAACTCACGCCCCGCCTCCTCGGCGGCGGCGACCTCGCCGGGGACGTCGGGTGCAAGGGAGAGGGCACACTCCCGCATCGCCTCCATCGCCGATGCCGTCGTATGGAACGAGCCGTGCTTGGAGGGCCGGATGCAGTTCCACCCGCCATCGGGAAGCTGACGGTTGAGCAGGGCTTCGAGCACGATCTCCCGGCGGGCGTCCTCGACCTCGAACCAGTAGAAGAGGGCCACAGCCATCGCAGTGACGCACATCTCGCTCTCGGTGCGGCGGGACGACACATCGATCCCGCCGTCGTCGCCCATGGCCTCGTCGAAGAAGAGCAGACACGATTCGATCGCCCACGGGTCGTCACGGGGAAGCCCGAGCCGGCGCAGGAGGACCAGCGAATAAGTGGTCGAGATCCACTTTCGCCCGTAGAGACGGGGCGTCCACCGGCCCGACTCGTCCCGATGGGAGAGCAGCTCTGCTCCCCATCCCTCCCGGGCCACCCGCTGCTGCTCCTGTCTCCATTCTGCCGGGTCGGCTTCGAGGAGATCTCGCATCACCTGCCAGCGTATGGCCGGGTCGCCCTCGAGGAGCCAGGAGACGACTTCGTGTCGGTTCGCGTCCACGGCCATGACCGGATTCAACTCCTGCCGGGGGCCGATCGCCGGTTTCGATGCAGGCCGAGGGCAGTTAGCCTCTGCCCATGGAACCGGCAACCAAGATCTGGTGTGACGGTGAACTCGTCGATTGGGACGACGCCACGGTCCACTTCCTGGCACATTCCCTCCAGTACGGAACCGGTGTCTTCGAAGGCATTCGCGCCTACAAGACGCCCGAGGGAACCGCCGTATTCCGTCTCCACGATCACATGATCCGCCTGGTGGCATCGGCCAGGGCCTACGGGCTCCCGATGAAGGAGAGCGCCGAAGAGATGGACGAGGCCTGTCTCGAACTGCTCCGGGTCAACGACCTCGAGTCGGCCTACATCCGGCCCTTTGTCTTCTACGGTCTGGACAAGATCGGGATCAATCCCGGCACGAGCCCGGTCCACAACTACATGGCCGCCTTCTACCTGGGCAGTTACATGGGCGAGGACGGGGTCCAGAACGGGATCACCACCATGGTGTCGAGCTGGCGCCGGATCTCGCACACGAGCTTCATCCCCACCGCCAAGGGCTCCGGCCAGTACCTGAACTCGGTCCTGGCCAAACAGGAGGCTCTGCGCAATGGGTACGACGAGGCGATCATGCTCAACGACAGCGGTTCTGTCTCTGAGGGAAGCGGGATGAACATATTCATCGTGAGCAACGGCACGGTGTACACCCCGCCGGTGTCCTCTGGGATCCTGGAAGGCATAACCCGCAACTCGGTAATCGAGTTGCTCGAAGGTGAGGGAATCGAGCTCGTCCAGGCCGAACTCGCCCGAGGCAGTCTCTACACCGCCGACGAGGTGTTCTTCACCGGCACCGCGGCCGAGGTGACCCCGATCAGGGAGATCGACGGCCGGGTGATCGGCTCCGGTGAGCCCGGCCCGGCCACCCGCAAGGCACAGGATCTCTTCTCCGATCTGGTCGCGGCGAAGATCCCCGAATACCGCCACTGGCTCAGCTTCGTCTAGTGCTCCATCGTGCGTACAAGTAGTTGCGAGGCGGGCCCATAGTGGGGCAACAGCCCAATATCGGGGTGAGTGAGGAGGAACGGCCACGCCGCGTCCTCCAACCGCCCCCGGCCCGTCGCTGGAGCCCCGACATCAAGCCCGGGATCCCCACCTCGCCCGAGGAGGTGCCCCACGGGGGCCGGTTCGGCCAGACCACGCCCGACGGCGGTTACGCCCTGCGGTTGGTCAACAAGGCGGACCTGCCCGATGACGATCCCGACCTCAGGGGCTTGCTGGCCGCCTTGACCATGGCCCGGGCGGGGATGCGGGGTCGGGCTCCCTCCCAGGAGGACCTGGAAGTGGCGTTGGCCCTGTTGGGGTACGGCTACGACGCCCCGCCCGAGGTTATCGAGCGCCGGGAGCGATGGCTGGCGGCGGTCCCGCACGAGGGTCGTCCCGGGCAGACCGCGGCGGGCGAGATCGACCGTGAGCTCGTCGTCCAGAGTCCCGAACAGGTACGCCGGGCTCTGTCCACGCCCGGCGGCCGGTAGCTTCCCGCCCGATGAAGATCGTCCGGATCAAAGCCGGGGACGACATCGCCTATGGGGTCGCCGACGTGGAGGGGGTGCTCGTCTATCGCGGTTCTCCCTTCGTTGCATGGGAGCCGACCGAGACCGTCGTCCCGTGGGACTCGGCACAGTTGTTGGCCCCGGTACTCCCGTCGAAGGTGGTCGCGGTGGGGCGGAACTACGAGGACCACGCCGCCGAGCGAGGCGGGGAGGTACCCGACGAGCCGCTGATCTTCCTCAAGCCGGCCACATCGGTGATCGGCCCCGATGCCAACGTCGTCCACCCGGCGATATCGAATGACGTCCAACACGAGGCCGAGCTGGCGGCAGTGGTGGGCAGGGTTGCCCGGCACGTGAAGGCCGAGGATGCCTCCGCCTTCATCCTGGGCTACACCGCGGCCAACGACGTCACCGCCCGCGACCTGCAGATGAAGGACGGCCAGTGGGCCCGGGCCAAGGGATTCGACACCTTCTGCCCCCTCGGCCCCGCCCTCGAGACCGAGCTCGATCCGCTGGAGAAGCTGGCGGTGATCTGCCGGGTCAACGGAGAAGTGCGTCAGGCGGGTTTCACCTCGGACATGGTCTTTGGAGTCGCCGAGATCCTCGAGTACGTGACCGCGGTGATGACCTTGCTTCCCGGCGACATCATTCTCACCGGGACTCCCGCCGGGATCAGCAGGGTGGTGCCCGGCGACCTCATGGAGGTCGAGATCGACGGTATCGGCGTCCTCCAGAACCGGGTTGTGGCGAGATGACGGTGCGACTCAGGGTCGCACCCTCGCCTACCGGCTACCTCCACGTCGGCAACGCTCGGGCGGCCCTGTTCAACTGGCTGTATGCCCGTCACCAGGGTGGGACGTTCATCCTCCGGATCGATGACACCGACCGTGAGAGGTCGACGAGTGAATTCGAGACCGACATCCTCGACTCGCTTCGCTGGCTCGGGCTCGACTGGGACGAGGGAATCGAAGTGGGCGGCCCTCACGGGAGCTATCGCCAGTCCGACCGCCTGGAGCGCTACCTGGAGGTGGCAACCGCGTTGGTCGATTCCGGTGCGGCCTATTACGACGATCGCACACCGGAGGAATTGGAGTCGCTCCGGCAGAAGGCGCAGGCAGATCGGCTGCACCCCGGCCACTACATCCGCCGACCAGACAATCCGGTGGACAGCGGGGTGATCCGGATCTCGGTCCCCCAGGACGATGCGGTGATCTTCGACGACCTGGTTCGGGGATCGGTCAGCTTCGAGGGGCGGGATGTCGACGACTTCGTCATCCTGCGCAGTGACGGGACACCCACCTATCACCTCGCCTCAACGGTCGACGACGTTGACTACGAGATCACCCACGTCGCCCGTGGTGAGGACCTGCTCCCCTCCACTCCGAAACACGTGCTGCTCACCCGCGCCCTGGGCGCCTCCGAGCCGGTCTACGCCCATCTCCCCCTTCTGTTCGGGCCCGACGGGAAGAAGCTGTCCAAACGGCACGGGGAGACCGCACTCTCCCACTACCGGGACACCGGCTATCTGCCCGATGCCGTGTTCAACTACCTGTCCTTGCTCGGATGGTCCATCGACGGGGACCGGACCATCTTCTCCAGGGAGGAGGCCATCGCGGTCTTCGATCTGGCCGACGTGTCCTCTAACCCCGCGGTATTCGACCCCGACAAGCTGTCGTGGATGAACGGGGAGTACATGCGGGCGATGGACCCGAAGGTGTTCCGGGACACGGTGAGGCCCCATGTCGAGCAGGCGGTGGGGCGGGTGCTCGACGACGACGAGTGGGCCCGCTTCGAGTCGGTGTCCGACCTGGTCCAGGAGCGGACCCGGTTCCTCCCCGAGGCGGGGGAGCAGGTCGTGTTCCTCTTCGAGGATTTCGACGAGTACGACCCCGGCTCCTGGGAGAAAGTGATGACCAAGGAGGGGGTCCCCGGGATCCTCGATCTGGCCGAGCAGCGTCTCGAGGCGATCGATTCTTGGACGTCGGAGAGCATCGAGGAGACGTTGCGTGCGATGTTGGAAGAGCTCGGTGTGGGAGCGGGCAAGGGTCTCCAACCGCTGCGGGTGGCGGTAACCGGCTCCTCGGTCAGCCCACCCCTCTTCGAATCCCTTGCCGCCCTCGGCAAGGAAAAGACCCTGGCGCGGTTGGCCCGGGCACGGGGAGAGCTCGGCCGAACCTGAGGTTCCCCGTTGCATATGTGCAACGAACTCTCTCAGGTTCGACACCCGCATCGGGTCAACTCTGAACTCGAGAGCGTTCGTAACGGATACGTGACGGGGAACCTCAGGTAAAGGGGTATGCCGTGATGACCCGTTAACCTCAAGGGTTCGCGAGGTCCCGTCGTCCAGTGGCCTAGGACGCCGGCCTTTCAAGCCGGAAACGCCAGTTCGAATCTGGTCGGGACTGCTGCTTGTTCTCCCTGGTCAGGGGGGCATCGGGTGGTGTCTCCGTTTCCTTGTAGTCGGTTTGGGCCGCTCCTGGGCCGCCCGAAAAGGCGGCCAGAGCGTCGAGACGGTCAGCGGTGCGGTCGTCGAGGCCTTCCATCAGGTGTCCGTAGCGGTCCATCGTCACCTGGATCGAGGAGTGTCCAAGGCGGGTCTGGATGGTCTTCGGGTGCTCGCCGGCGGCGATCAGCCAGGAGGCGTGGGTGTGCTTCAGGTCATGGATCCGGCACGGCTGGCCGACAGTCTCCGCGACTGCCATGCGCCAGATCCTGCTGAAGGAGCCTCGCCGCAGGAACGCTCCTCGTTCGGTCGTCCACATCATCCCGTCGACTGGAGGGTATGAATGGAAGTGGAGCCCAAGGGTCTCGATCACGATCTTGGGAAGGTGATGGTGCGTTCCGATGCCGCCGTCTTCGGCGACCCGAGTCGTGGTGGCTCCCGGGCTGCTTCGATCAGCGCTGACTTCACCGTGAGTCGCCTTCGAAGCATGTCGATGTTGGCTACGAGTAGTCCGGAGAGCTCGCCCCAGCGGAGTCCGGTATAGGCGGCGACGATCGGAAAGGACTGATATCGGTCCGGGAGAGCTTGGCTGAGGAGCTCGACCTGGAGAGGGTCGAGGAGACGCATTCGGAACGACGCGGAGCCGGAAGCTGAATGCCGTTGGCTTGTGAGGTGACGATGCGACGGTCCCACACGGCCTGGTTCAGGGTGAGCCTCACCCGGTTCTCTGCGCGCGTCGAAAGGGACTTTCGGCCCTGTTTCTTGGGAAAGAAGCCTCTGACGATGAAGCGTTGATCGCCTTGATCAGCTCATCGACCTGGAGGGTGGAATATGCCTTCAATGGATGTTCGGATGCGACAGGACGGTCTCCCTGAAGCACGAGGGACGCCACGGCCACCCTCTACGCGAAATCCGCTGCTCATATGGGGTGGAATCTCTGGAATCATCGGTGCGCTCGCCTATGGCAGCACCCAGGCCTTGCCTTTTTTCGAGTTGTTCCATCCCTTTCCTGTTGAGGCCTCGCAGCCGGCCATCGTGGCCGGGTTTTGGATACCCGCATTGTTCCCGGTATTCGCATTGCTCATGGTCTACGCCATTTACCGGTTCCTGGACGAGGACCGTAGCCGGCAACGGCACTCCGCCTTCCTTGGGTTTCTGTTTGGGGCCATCGCCTTTCCGATTGCTGCGATTCACATGATGATCCAAGCCACTGTTCACCTGGAGGGGTCGGCCCTCGTCAACTCGGATCCCACCTTCTCCCCGGAGATGTGGAACAGTGTGGTGGCGGCGGTGCACGGTGTCGACAACGGGATCGACCTCGCCTGGGATCTCTTCCTGGTGTTGTGGTTGGTGTTCACCGGGGTGGCGATGTTGGGACATCGGCGGTTTGGTCTGTGGTGGGGCGTGCCCGCCATCGTCATCGGGACCCTGTTGCTGGTGGTCAATGCGATAACGGTGCCAGAGCCTCCGGCCTCTGCGGGTCTATTCGATGCTGGCCCGCTGGCAGGCCTTTACGCTCTGGCCCTATCCGTCTACCTAGTCAAACTGGGATTTGGCGACAGGCCCGAGCGTGTAGCGACGAACGTTGAGGAAGCGCACGGAAGGGGAGGTCGGTAGCGAGATCATTAATGCAACCCCACCTCACTTAGGTGAAGGTCTGCAAGACTCATGCTGATAGCGCGCGACCTTCGAATCGATGCCGGCATCCGGACACTGATCCGTGATGTCTCCTTCAGTGTGCAGGCGGGCGACCGGCCCGCTTGCCTCGCCCTCACTGGCCTCGACGTCGACGCATGCCGCGTGTTCATCGGCATGGAGTTCGTGTTCGGTGAGGTCGGCGACGAATCCCGGGCCGACGGCTGGAAACGGGGACGCTGCAGGGTCGGGGATTAGGTCGGTGGACGGTCCCGTCTTCCAGAGCCGGAACCGTCCAGACCTCAGGCGTGCGCATACTCATGTCGGCGACGGAGCATGACGCCCAGCATGGCGGGAAACATCACCACGTGTCCCCAGCCGTACATGGCGTCGACCGAGATCGCATCGAGCCACAGCAGTGGGAACAGGGCGAGGAAGGGAACGAACATGGCGCCGCTCATCTCCAGAATGCTCGACCAACGGTGCCCGCGGTGGCGCATCCAAAGGCCCATGCCGACTGACATGTTCAAGACCATCACGAACAACTCCAGCTCCGGACGAAGATCGGCGTCGCCGAGCCCGACCAGAGAGAGCAGCCCGTAGACCAGTCCACCCAATACGGCCATTCCCAGGATCATCGCAACGACCATTTCCACGAAGTGGCGAACGAAGCCTGAACGATGACGTGCCTTCACCGGCTTCACCTTGGTCTCCTCGGTTGCCTGCATTGTCGTTGTCATTTGTGAACCTCCTGCTCACGGATATGTGACGCTTCGATTGTCGAGATTCCGCCTTGTCCCGAACAGCCGGACAGCCGGAGAGTTCGCTAACGGATGGCCGGAGTTAGTGGCGGTGAGGACACCAAGTACGCCTCGGTCTCCTCTGGCGACCGTGGCCCGATGGCTAAGCCTCCAAGCGCGATGAGGTCATCGAGGGCGGCTGTCAACGACGGGAACCAGCACAGCAATACGAGAGATCGGGTTCCCAAGCGAGCGGATCGAGCGTGTCTCGCTATTCAGATCCGAGGAAGGTGAGGACTGCAAGCACGCGCCGGTGATCTTCGGCGCTCTCGAATATGTCCAGCTTGGCGAGAATATTCTGAATGTGCTTCTCCACAGTGTGATCGCTTACGAAGAGGCGTTCCGCGATCGCCTTGTTCGACCGACCCTCCGCCATCAGAGCTAGGACCTCACGTTCCCGACCTGTGAGTCGTCCGATCGGGTCGTTTTCAGACCGATGACGGTTCACGAGTTGCGAGACGACGGAAGGATCGAGCACCGACCCTCCCTCACCTACCCGTCTCACGCTTTCAGCAAGCTCACCAACATCGGAAACCCGGTCTTTGAGGAGATACCCAACGCCGTCGGCGCCATCCTCGAGCAGCTCCAGGGCGTAGCTGGGACGCACATATTGGGACAGGACGAGTACGCCCAATCCCGGATGGCGACTACGTAGCTCGCGTGCCGCCTGGAGGCCCTCGTCGGTGTGGGTGGGGGGCATCCGGATATCGACGATGGCGACATCGGGATCGCCCGTCTCCACCTGGGCCAACAACTCGGCGGCGTCTCCGGCCTGGCCGATCACCTCGAAACCGGCCTCGGTGAGCAAGCGGGACAGACCCTCGCGCAAGAGCACCGAGTCGTCGGCGATCACCACGCGCATGGGATCAGTGCCTCCAACGTCGTTCCCGCTGCCGGCGGGCTCTCCACGGACAGCTGGCCACCCAGGGCTTCGACCCGATCTTGCAAGCCCCGTAATCCTGAACCGCGGTTCACGGCTGCGCCGCCGACACCGTCGTCCGCGACTCGTAATACCGCGATGTCGTCCCGACATTCGATCTGAACGAAGGCTCGTGTGGCGTGCGCATGCTTCATCACGTTGGTCAGCGCTTCGCACACCACGAAGTATGCGGCCTCCTCGACACGGTCTGGCAGCCGCTCAGTGAGGTGAACCTCCAGCGCCACTGAGTGTTCGATTCGCTGGGTGAGCTCGGAAAGTGCGGCGGGAAGACCTCTCTCGGTCAGGATTCCGGGGTGTATTCCTTGGCTGAGGTCACGGAGTTCCTGGAGCGCTTCGGACATTTGGCTTCTCGCATCGGCAAGCAGCCTTGCCGCCCGCGCCGGATCCGGGGCGAGCTTCGAATCCGCCAGCCCGAGCATCATGGCGATCGACACCAGCCGCTGCTGAGTTCCATCGTGGAGGGCACGCTCGATCCGACGACGCTCCTGCTGGGCGGCCTCGACGATCCGTGCTCTCGACGCCTCAACCTCTTCCAACTGGGCCAGAATCTCTGCCTGAAGACGCTCGTTCTCGAGCTGGAGTGCTGCGGCGGCACTCACCGACTGGACGAGTTGCTCGTCTTCCAAGGTGGCAGGATCGTGCACCAGGGCAGCGATTCGTCGTCCGTCCTTTTCGATCATCGTTACGGTGCGCCCGTCGTCAACGCTCAGATCGATCGACTTGCCTCGCGGGTCAACGAAGCGCTCTTCGTCGGGAAGCCAATAGGCAATGCTCAGCGAAGGGTCGTGCAAGGCCTGGCCGAGCGCAGTCTCGAGCTTCCCGGGTGCTGGGGAATCGCCCAAACCGATAATCAGGTCGGCCACGGCGGCCCGCGCCAGTCTGGTACGCGCTACACCGACCAGAAAGGCGACAGCAACCAGGGCCAGCATGAGCTCCATCACCATTGCCGGGGCGCGACCCAGGGGATTTCCGGCGATGCCGGTGATCATCCAGAACAAGCCCGCGAGCACCGCTGCCACGCCCGCCCACAGGATCGGGGCGATCGCAAAGCGGAACGGAGCGCTGGCGTGACGCCAGCGATGCACCAGGACCCCTAAAGCCAGTATTGCGGCCAGAACGCCGAGCCACTCGTGGGTGAGCTGGAAGGCCCTTGCGAGCGATTCACTATCGAGAAGCTCGAAGACGTAGGCCGGACAGGCGGCGCATGAAGCGTCTTCGATTCCCCCGCCGAACATGAGCCAGGCAACATGGAACGGCCCCGCAGCGACCACGGTCACTGCAAACAGCCACCGCTCGACCCGGGATATGAGATGTCCACCGGGAAAAGCGAGAAGCACGTAGACCAGCCCGACGAGATAGGCGGGCTGCAGAGATCGCCCGATGCTGAAGATCACAGGGTCTTGTGACCAGCCCAGGGCGGTGACAAACCGAAGAAACCCGGTCACGACCATTACCGTGCCGATCGGGTTCTCTGGACGAAGGTCCCAGGCGATCACGCCGCTCGCTATGAAGGCCCAGCCGACGGCAAGAACCAGGGCCACGTCTCCGCCACCGAGATCGCGGACGTCGTTTGCGAGCATGAGCCAGGCAATAGCGATGCCGGTGGCGATACCAGCGAGCGCAACCAGAGTGCCTCTCCGGCTCATACCCAGAACGGTACGCACAAAATCGGCCGTCACTAGGGCCGAACGACTCCGTAGTCGAAGGGGGCCGACGGTGGCCAACCGGGAAGGATCAGCCACCATCTCCCTCAGTTGGCCTGGAGTGCTGTGCGCCTCGTTTCGAGCTCATCTCGATCGATCTCGCCATGAGCGAAGCGCTCCTCGAGGATCTCGAGAGCTGAACCTTGTTGAGGCGCCGACGCCCTGTTCGTCACTTGCGTGACGACATACATGGCTCCCCAGATCAGGAGGGCCCAGATGCCCACCATTCCAATCATCATTTCTTCTCACCTTCCTTTCTCAGGTGTGGGCCGCTCCCACCGTCGGGAGCGGCCCTTGTGTGGCCTTCTGGTCAGGCGGCACCGGGAGATCCCGAAGCGAGTCGGCTCGTGGGAATGGGGATTCCCAGGAGTTCTGGGGCTCGATGACTCGAACCCAGATCCGATCGCCGGGCCCCTTCGAAACGGCGACCCCGACTGGCACGGTGAAGCCCGAGAACACGGGCTCTGCGTTCCTGGTCCATAGCCTTGACCATTTCGTGTGTGATTAGGTGCATCTGCATCATCTCCAATCTGTGATCGATCCTGCTTCAGAAGCAGGTTCCACCGGCCCACGCACCCAGCACGAGGCCGACAACGATGAGCACCGCAAGCGCGATTCCGGCCGGGGTGATTCCCAGCTGCTGTCTTGTTGTCATTTCGACTCCTTTCCTGTCTCTCAATGACTTCTCGAATTACTTCTCGATTGTCAGCAAGCGGCAGGTCCGTGAACAGCCGGGCAACAAGACATCTGCCTAATTGATGGCCGGAGTTCACAAAGGTGAGGGCAGCAAGTAGATCCAGCACATGTAGGTCGTGCTCGCCTCGACCACCGGGGTCAACCCGGGTGCAACATTCTTCAACCGTCAGGCTCAGTGTGAGCCGCGTGATCGGAGAAAATGCTGGAAGAACGCAAGGAACCCGAAGAACAGATATCCAAGCAGGCCTTGGGGGCCGGCCAAGTCGAGGAGGCTCGGGAAACCCAACATTTGAGTTGCCTTGGACCCGTCGTCCTCCGGGCGGGACCGCGATTTGTCCCTCACTCCAGGGTGCTCGGCAACTGAGACAGACAATCGCCTTCGCACGGCATCTCACATCGGTGGCGTGGTCGGCAATGGGGGGCGGTGCTCGCCTACGCGGCCTCAGCGCCGGAAGACCGAGTAATGGGGTCGATCATCCAGATAGCTACTTCCGCGCTCTTGGTGGTGAGAGCGGCGATGACTGTCACCGCAAGTCGGTTTCCCCACAAGAAGACCTTCGAAGTGGTAGTGGGGGAATTGAAGCCCCGACGGGTGACTGCGGGGTGGTGGTTCTGTCGCGATCTCGCAGATTCCTCGGAAGGAGATGACGTCTACTGCATCCCACAGTGGCCATGTGCGCCGTGCACCTTCTGTCTGCCTCCGGGCCGTAATTGCTGTCCTCACCTATGGGATTCGCACTGGTAGGACCTCAGGTCTCCAGCTACCCGGCTTCCCGCACCTCGTCCAATGGATCACGATCGGGAAAAGTGAAAACGGTCTGAAGAAGAGGCTCGCCAGCCGGTCGGCAGAGGATCGACCCCGGGTCGACAGGTTGTCAGGCCCCTTCTCACCAGATTTCGGTTTTTCGTAAAGACGACGTCATAAGAAGGAGTGAATCATGGAAATCAGAAACAACGGAAGTAGAAGGCCGATGCCACTCGGTCCCGCCTCTCTGGCGCGAGCGAGTGCCTCTCGACCATGGAGAACAGTTCTCATTTGGGTGCTGGTGTTGGCAGGAGCAGTCGTCCTGTCCTCCCGGCTTCTTGGTGATGCTCTCACTACATCATCCGATTCCGTCGACCGACCCGAATCGGCCAGAGCCGCAGAGTTGATCGAAGAGATGAGAGGGAGGAGCACCGATACCGAATTCGTCCTCATCAGTGCGGAGGCCGCCACGGTGGACGATCCCGCCTACATGGCATATGTGAGTCGTGTGCAGGACGCTCTCCAAGCATCTGAGGCTGTGATCGGCGTCGGGTCATACCTAACCGGGGACGGACCCGTCTCCGAGACTGGTCGCACAGCTCTGCTCCCCGTCGTTGTGGCGGGTCAAGACCCAGGTGAGATCTCGGCCAACGCCGGAGTGCTCAAGGAGACGGTCTCCGGCATTGAATCCCTGGATGGATACCAGGCCCTCGTCGCCGGCCCGGCCACCCTGAACAACGACTTCGATCACATCGCGGAGGAAGACCTCGCAACTGGGGAAACGATCGGGATCGGTGTGGCACTGGTGGTTCTGGTCCTGGTGTTCGGCTCGGTCGCTTCGGGGTTGGTCCCGATCGTCCTCGGAATGGTGGCTATTGCCATCGCTCTGGGACTGGCTGCACTGGTGGGCCAGGTGTTCGACCTCAACTTCTTCGTCACACAGATGATCTCGATGATCGGCCTCGCCGTCGGTATCGACTACTCGCTGTTCATCGTGTCCCGCTATAAGGAAGAGCTGGCCGACGGGCTGGACAAGATCACTGCTCTGGAACGTGCCGGAGCCACCGCCAGCAGGGCCGTTCTCTTCTCCGGACTCACGGTGGTTCTGTCCCTCGGCGGGCTGCTCATACTCCCCAACACCTTGTTCCGCTCGCTTGGCATCGGCGCGATCTTGGTCGTCGTAGTGTCCGTCATCGCCTCGATGACCCTGCTTCCGGCAGTCCTGTCGATCATGGGAGCCAAGATCGATGCACTCAAACTGCGGCGCAGAAGAGCTGCCGGCGGACGCGGTCGCATTTGGGATCGGGTGACCAGACTCGTGATGCGGAGGCCAGTGGTAAGTCTCGTGGTCTCCGCCGGGATCCTCTCACTTGCCGCTACCAGCTTCTTCTCCATCGAGACGGGGCTAGCCGGGGTGTCCACACTCCCCGACGACGTCGAGTCGAAGCAGGCTTTTGAGATCTTCGAGTCGGAGTTCAGCGGAGGCTTCACCGCTCCGGCGGAGATCGTGGTCAAGGGAGGTGACGTTGAGGGAACCGCTTCTGCCCTCAGTGCCGCCATCGCCGCCGATGGTGGTTACGGACCCACCTCCATCGACCCGAGTTCCACCGATGGGCTGGCTGTCCTTTCCGTACAGCTTCTTGGAGATGTCAATTCGGTGGGATCAGACGATGCGATTCGGCACCTTCGCATGGACATCGTTCCTTCAATAGGCGGCGACAGCGAGGTCCTGGTAGGTGGAGAGACCGCGAGCACGGTCGACTTCCTCACCCAGGTCGACGACTACACGCCGATCGTCTTCGCGGTGGTCTTGGGTCTGTCATTCACGCTGTTGATGGTGGCATTCCGCTCCATCGTTATCCCCGGAAAGGCTATTGCCATGAACCTGCTGAGTGTTGGCGCCGCCTACGGTCTGGTGGTGATCTTCTTCCAGGCTGGGGTGGGCCCGCAATGGGTGAAGGACATCTCGAGCTTCCTGGGATTTGGACAAGTCGAGACCATTGAGGCCTGGCTGCCTTTGGTTCTGTTCGCGATCCTCTTCGGGTTGTCCATGGACTATCACGTGTTCCTGCTGTCGAGGATGAAGGAGCGGTTTGAGCGGACCGGGGATAACAGCGATTCGGTGGCATATGGCCTGCGTACCACGGGAGCCCTGATCACCGGGGCCGCGGCCATCATGGTCGCCGTGTTCGGTGGATTTGCTGCTGGACGTCTGACCACCCTGCAGCAGATGGGTTTCGGTCTGGCCATTTCAGTGCTCCTCGACGCCACGATCGTGCGCTCGGTGCTCGTGCCCGCATCGATGAAGATGCTCGGAAAATGGAACTGGTATTTCCCCACCTGGTTGGAGTGGGTTCCCAACGTCAGCGTCGAGGCTGCACGGCCAGAACTGCTTCCAATACCAGAGCCGGAGCCAGCCACCGCATAGGCCCATGCAGGGGGGTGACGGTCGACGTCACCCCCCTGCAACCAGCATTAGAACGGTGTGCTCGGGTCATCCCGGTTCTGGACGCTGTCGTGTCCAACAGGGTGCACCATCCACACGTTTTGCTCGATGAGCACGCCTTCGCCGCGGTCGCAATCGATCCTCAGGGGCTCTAGCGCACCCGCGACGATGTACTGACCGGATTCGGGGAACGCGAGGCCGGTCCACTGCTCCCACTCTGCAACAGTCCCTCGAAAGACGTTGCCTTGCGGTGCAATCCCCGCCAGGCGGGCGCCCAGGCGCTCGTGGGTGCGCAGCCAGGGATCGAACAGCTGCCCGTCAGGACGGCGCCACAGCGCGTACCGCTCGATCGGCGTGAGCGGATAACTCGACTTGCGGCTCGGGCGCACCGGGGCAATCAACCACTCCAGGTCGTGGGACTGGGCGACGGTTTTCATCTGGATGAGCACCTCGGTACTCAGGCCCTTTGAACGTGCCGACGGCTGGATACCGGCCAGGATGGCACACAACGCGGTCGGCCTGACACCTCTTTCGTGCTCTGCGAAAGCACGGCGCAGAACCTCCGGGACTCCGTCGGGCAGCATTGCATCCTGGCCACTCCACGCCAACGGAACGGTGTTGCCGACTGCCAGGAACTGCTGCTCCGAGTTGTCGCAGGCCAAGAACTGAAAGTCAGGAAATACCGCCTTCAAACGGGGCCAGTACTCCTCACATACGGGGTCATGATGGACGAACTGCATTTCGGGCGGCCAGATCTCCTCCGCCTCGTCTGAATAGCGGCTTACGAGATCGCCTCGCTCATCGAAGGCGAAGAACTGGACTGTCATGAACGATCCTATTAGGCAGAGGCGCTTCCACCCCCAGGCCTCCCGAAGCTGCCAAAGCGGTCCGATCGTACCGCTTCCGATCAGCGCTTAGGCAATCCCCCCGATTACGGACGGCCGATCCGCCCGACCGGGAGTCACCACCCGACAGCTGCCTGCCCAAGACCACAATCACACATAGCTGCCGGCTATCTGCAGGCTGTCAGGAGAGTATACAACTCCCCAGAACGCGAGGGCCTGCTCGAGTAGTTGCACCTGTTCATCCATACGATCGTGGTTGGTGGGGGTATGGCGCGCCATCTTCCCGGCCGACGTGCCGCAGGCGCCGCTCTACATGCTCAGCTTGGAGACGTTCGAGACCGGCGTCGTGTATGTCGTCTACACGCCGGCGAAGTGAGGAATCGAGCTCGATGCCCCATCCGAGCTGAAAGGAGCTTGCGAAGGCAAGCTCACGGATGTCGAGTCATCACCGTGGACGGGGTGATCGACGACTCATTCGCGCCGGTCGTCGTTAGGCTCCGTCGGCGGTCGGTCGGGCACGCCGGCCGGAAAACGCCGCCTCGAGTTCGGCCGGGAGGCACATGTCCGCTCAGACAATCCTCTTCTTCAACAACTTCTTCGCCATGCTCACCGTGGTCGCACTGGTCGGGGCGGTGGGTCTGCTGGTCTTCAGGGTGGTCAGAGGTGCCGAGGCCGCCACCTTGCTCGGGAGCAACGCGGTCTGGCTGGCGTGGGTGGTGGCCCTTGTCGCCACTGTCGGGTCGCTCATGTACTCCGAGTTCTTCCATTACGTCCCCTGCCGGCTGTGCTGGTTCCAACGCATCGCCATGTACCCCTTGGCGGTCGTCTTACTGGTCGGGGCGATCCGGCGCGAGGTGGCCGTCAAGTTCTATGCGATCCCGATCGCGCTGATCGGGCTGGTCATCTCCATCTACCACAACGTGCTGCAGTTCTTCCCCAGCCTGGAAGGCACGTCGTGCGACCCCTTGGTCCCCTGCTCGGCGCGGAGCATCGAGATGTTTGGCTTCATGGACCTTCCTTTTATGGCCGGCGCCGGGTTTATCGTGATTGCCGTCTTGCTCGCCTTCTACACGAAAGCCCCAGAATGACTCAGAAGACAAAGCCAAAGCCCGGAGCCAAGGACGCCAAGAGCAGAGCCACCCTGTGGTGGATCCTCGGAGGCGTGGTCGGTCTCGGCTTGATCGTGGCCCTGGCCGCCTCGATCGCCACCGAGCCGGAGATAGACGAGAGCATCGGGTACGGGGACCCCACGGTCGAGGGAGACCCACTTCCCGTCTACGCCGCCGGAACCCAAGATGTGGCCATTGGTCTCACCGCACCGACCGTCACGGGAGCCGACTGGGAGGGAAACCCGGTCACGATCGAGCCCAACGGCAATGCCAAGATCATCCTCTTCCTCGCCCACTGGTGCCCTCACTGTCAGAACGAGGTGCCCGTGGTCCAGGATTGGGTCGACGCCGGGAACCTCCCCGAAGATGTGGAGCTGATCTCGGTGGTCACCTCGACCGATCGCAGCCGGACCAACTGGCCACCACAGGACTGGCTCGAGGAAGAGGGCTGGACCTCGCCCTCGATCATGGACGATCAGATCGGGATCGTGGCGGGCAACTTCGGGATGGCGGGTACCCCGTTCTACGTCGTGCTGGACGGGGAGAACGTCAACCTGGGCCGGGTGTCGGGTGAGATCGGGGTCGACGGCCTGAATGCACTGGCCGCCCTGGCCCAGTCCGGCTGATCAGGCCTCCATCGACCTGATCTTCTCCAGCCGGCGCACATGCCGCTCGTCTCTCGAGAAACGCGCCTCGAGGAAGGTGGTCACCAACTCCTCGGCAAGCGCCTGACCGATGACCCGCGAACCCAGGCTGAGCACGTTCACATCGTCGTGTTCCACCATCTGGTGGGCGGTGTAGGTGTCATGGGCCATGGAGGCTCTGATACCTTGGAGCTTGTTGGCGGCTATTGCAGCCCCAGCCCCTGACCCGCAGATGATGATCCCCCGGTCGGCGCGGCCGTCGAGGACGGCTTGGGCCACGGCGGCGGCATAGTCGGGGTAGTCGACGGGGTCGGACGAATGGGTGCCGAGGTCGTACACCGCATGACCCGACTCGGCGAGCCACGTCGAGAGGTGCTCTTTCAGCGGATATCCGGCGTGGTCGGCGCCGAGTGCGATTCTCATCTCCGCCGGCAGGGTAGCCAGACCCACCCCGCCTACATGGGGTTGGCGCAGCGCCCAACTACATTCGCCTCAATGTCCACGGTCGTTGTCGAAGGTGGAGCGCGTCTCCAGGGCACCGTCGGCGTCAGGGGGGCCAAGAACGCCGTCCTCAAGGAGATGGTCTCGGCGCTTCTCGCCCCCGGTAGGCATCGTCTCACCAACGTCCCCTCGATTCTCGACGTGACCTTGATGTGCGAGGTGCTCGAGCACACCGGGTGCCATGTCGAGCAGAGCGACCACGAGCTCTGGTTGGTCGTCCCCGAACAGCTCGCTGCCGAGGCGCCCATCGAGCTGGTCCGCCAAATGCGAGCTTCGATCGTGGTGCTGGGCCCGCTCTTGGCCAGATGTGGCGAGGCTCGGGTCGCCCTCCCCGGTGGGGACGATCTTGGGGCGAGGCCGATCGACATGCATCTCCACGGTCTGGAGGCGATGGGCGTCGACTTCGAGCTGGTCCACGGCGAGCTGGTCGGCCGGGTCGACGGTCACCTGAAGGGCACCGAGGTCGAGCTTCCCTTTCCCTCCGTCGGGGCCACTGAGAACATGCTCTTCGCCGGAGTGCTCGCCGAGGGGGAGACGGTCATCGTCAACGCGGCGCGGGAGCCCGAGATCGAAGACCTGATCACCCAGCTCACCTCAATGGGGGCGCAGATCAGCGGAGGTGGAACGTCGCTGGTGACAATTCGAGGGGTGAAAGGCCTGTCACCGGCCAAGCACCACGTAGTCCCCGATCGTCTCGAGGCAGGCACCTACGCCGCGGCCGCCGCCATCACCGGTGGAGATGTGACCGTCACCGGGTGCACGCCCGATCATCTCCGCATGGAGTTGAGAAAGCTGGAGGAGGCGGGCTGTGAGGTGGAACGAGGCGGCGACTGGCTCCGGGTCCGCGGCCCGGAGCGGCCCACGCCGGTCGATTTCGCCACGCTGCCCTTCCCCGGGTTCCACACCGACATGCACCCGCAGATGGTCGCCCTGCTCTCGGTGGCCAGCGGCACCTCGGTGATCACGGAGAACCTCTACGACTCGCGCTTCCGTTATGTCGGCGAGCTGGCCCGCATGGGAGCCGACATCACCACCGAAGCCCAGCACGCCATCATCCGAGGGGTGGAGAACCTGTCGGGCTGCCCGGTCCTGGCTCCCGACATCAGGGCGGGGGCGGCCCTGGTCCTGGCCGGTCTTCGGGCGGAAGGGACCACGGAAGTGGGGGAAGCGGGTCACATCGATCGGGGCTACGAGGAGTTCCCCGAACGGCTCAGGGCGCTGGGAGCGAGAATCGAGAGGGCGTGATGCTTCGCCGAGCGCTGCTCGCGGCCGTCTCGCTGGTGGCTGTGCTCGGCCAGCCCGCCCTGGCTGCGAACCCGGAGGGCTCCACCGTCGAGGTGGCCGTCGCCGGTGACGGATATCTCGAGATGAACGGGCGGCGATATCGAGGCCCGTTTCGGATCACCGCCGAATCCGATGGTGTGAGCGTTGTGGAAGTGACCGCCCTCGACACCTATCTGGAAGGGATCAGAGAGGTCCCATTCAGCTGGAACGCCGAGGCCCTGGCCGCCCAGGTGGTCGCGGCCCG
>DATHUP010000029.1:0-20927 GCA_035462175.1 Acidimicrobiia bacterium
GCTCTCTTTGAGGTGATACGGGGCGTACTGGATGAAACAGGACATAACCGCCTTGCCCGGCGGCGCCATGTCGGGGTCGATATTGGACTGGATGCTGCCGTCGATGTAGGGCTTCTGCGAGTACCAGCCGTACTTGGCGTCATCGAAGGCCCGCTCCAGGTAGTCGAGGGACGGGCCCATGTTGAGAAAACCCCGGTAGTGGTCGGAGCGTCCGTCCATACCGGGATAGGTCGGGTTGGAGTCGAGGGCGAAGTTGACTTTGGCCGAAGTCCCCTGGAACTTGAAGCGTCGTATGTTCTCCACCAGATCGGTGGGTAGCTCCCTCGGGTCGACCAGCTCCATGAAAGTGCGCCGGGGGTCCAGCGCAGAGACCACGGTCTTGGCCTGGAACTCGGTGCCGTCCTTGAGCACGACACCCGTGGCTTTCCCGTTCTTGGTCGCCACATGGTCGACCGGCGACTCCAGCCGGATGTCGGCACCGAAGCCCTCTGCGGCTCGGGCCAGGACCTGGGTGAAACCCCCGTTGCCCCCCTTGTGAAACGCCCAGGACCCATACGCTCCGTCGTGCTCGCCGAAGGAGTGGTAGAGCAGGACCAGACCCGATCCCTGCGACCTGGGGCCGACCTGGGTCCCGATGATCCCCGAAGAGGCGAGAAGACCCTGCATGATGTCCGACTCGAAGTAGTCCTCGAGAATGTCGGCAGCGCTTCCCGTGATCAATCGCATCAGGTTGTGGAGCACGCCGGAGGGCAGATCGGCCAGATAGGAGCCAATGGCGGCCATCCGAGCACGTTCCTCTGGATCCTTGGAGGTGATGTCCGGCGGGATCGAGTCCATCAGCGGTCGGATGGCATGCACCGCCTGCTCCATCATGTGCTCGTAGGAGTCGTAGGCGTCGGCGTCGTGGGGGGAGTGACGGGAGATCTCGTGGTGGTTCTCGCTCTTGTCCTGGCCAAGCAGGAGGTAGTCCCCGTCCGCAGTGGGGGCGAAGGTCGTGGGCATGGCCAGGGGCATGAACCCGTGCTTGGTCAGTTCCAGCTCGTGGATGATCTCGGGTCGGAGCAGGCTCAGGGCGTAGGAGAAGGTGGTGAAGCTGAACCCGGGATAGAGCTCCTCGGTGATCGCCGCACCGCCGACGAGATGGCGTCGCTCCAGGATCAGCGTGGAGAGCCCGGCCTTGGCCAGATAGGCCCCGTTGACCAGGCCGTTGTGACCGCCACCGACGACGATGACGTCGTATTTCCTCTTCTCGGGCATGGGTGGACCTCAGGCAGTCTTTCTCGGCGTGTCGAAGAACGGCAACCGGCTCACGTTGGCCTTGACCACGTCGTAACGATGATCGATGGTCACCTCGAGCCCGACCTCGGTCCCGACCGAGGCATGCTCGGGACGGACCCGTGCGATCCCGACGTGACGCTGCATGATGGGGGAGTAGACGAAGCTCGGGGTGTATCCGATGCGCTTCAGCTCGTCGTCATAGATCATCATCCCGCCGTGTTGTGGAGTGTGGTCCTTGGGCGGGATCAGGCCACGCTCGTTGTGTGCCCGATTCCAGTCCTCCCAGTCGACGGTGATCCCCACCGTCCTCCATCGGGACGTTCTCTCCCTGCGCTCACGCTCGATGGCGCGGCGACCGATGAAGCTGCGCTCGTCGTTCTCCAGGTCACGCAACATCCAGCCCAGGCCCAGCTCGTGCGGCGTGGTGCGCTGGTCGTCGTTCCATGCGTAGCGGGCTGAGTGGAAGTCGACGTCGATCAGGACCAACCCGGCTTCGATGCGGGCGATGAGGAGGGCCGTCTGGCCGGCCGGGATCACGCCGTAGGCAGCGGCCACATCGAATAGGGCATCCCAGAGGTCGACGGCGTCGCCGCGCTCGACCCAGATCTCGTATCCCAGGTCGCCGGTGTACCCGGTGCGGGAGATGGTCACCGACGCATTGCCGACTTTGGCCGGGGTGAGGTGAAAGTACCCGATCCCATCCATCTCCGGGGCGAGCTGTCTCAGGATCTCCCGGGCATACGGGCCTTGGAGGGCGAGGGCGCCGAGATCGTCGGAGACGTCTTCGACGACGACCGCCATGGGCCCGGCCAGATCCTGGAGATATGCCATGTTGGGTCTGGCCGCGGTGAGCAGGAACTCGTCCGCCGAGTGGCGGAGGATCACACCGTCCTCGATCACCCAGCCGTCGTCGTCGCACCACACGGTGTAGTGAGCCTGACCGGGCCGGCACTTGCGGATATCGCGGGTCAGGACCCCGGCCAGGAAGGACTCGGCGTCCTTGCCTGTGATCCGGTACTTGTAGAGGGGGGAGGTGTCGATCACCGCCGCCGCGTTCCTGATGGCGAAATACTCGAACTTGTCCGACATCTGGTAGCGGTCGGCCGCCAGGTACCCGGACCAGTGGCTCCACAGGCCTGTCTGGTTTGCCTCACTGGTCCTGGGATGAAACGGTGTCTCACGGATCACGTCGGCTGCCTCGTCTCGGTCGGCTCACTGTAACGAGCGAGGGAGTCCGGCCCTTCGGGGTCGCGGTGCGTTACCGCCGAACCGCGGCTGATCCGCCTCAACGTTATGCACCGCGTCACATATCCGTGACGCCCTACATTAGGAATCCGGTTACTGCAGCTCGCGGGTGGGGACTTCGGGGACCACGAGGCCCTCGCCCTGGTAGGCGCGAGCCATGATGGTGAGGAACTGATAGACGGTCCCCTCCCAAGTGCTCAGAGGTCCCGGCCGGTAGCCGCGATTCTTCACCCCCCGCATCACCGCCTCGCATGCCGCCCAGTCCTCGCGATTGGTGATGTCCCAGAAGTCGACGGCATACGCCGGGTCGAAGCCATCCAACTCGAAAGCCTCCGGAGGGAAGAGCCAGGAGCACTCGACGCGGGTTTGGTCGACTCCCACCGGGGTGAGGCGATGAGTCATCACATAGTCCGGATGCAGCGAGAGGAGGAGATTGGGCACCAGCGTCAGGTACCAAACCTGGCGGGCCAGCTCTTCGTCGACGTTGCGGAAGTTGACTCCCTTGGAGGAGCCATCGAGGGACATGGTCACCGCATGCGGCTTCAACTCCATTGTCCCGCCGCACCACATCCCGGTCGGTGTGTGGTCGTACCCGCTGTCAGGGGGGGTCACCTCGCAGAGCTCTGGATGGATCGACGAGCAGTGGTAGCACTCGTTGTAGTTCTCCACGATGATCTTCCAGTTGGCGTCCAAGATGTAGGAGTGGATGGCGGCCGTGACCAGCCGCTCGGTCTCGTACGGAGCGGCAATCCGGGCGAGATTGCCGAAGTGGTCCTCGATGTCCGGCGCCGCACCGGAGAGATCTATCCACACCCAGCCCCCGTAGACGGCGATCCCCAGCCCGACGAGGGGATATTCGGTGGTGTCGAAGTCGTCGCTCCGGGTGAACCTGGGGGCGGTGCGCAGACTGCCGTCGAATCGATAGGCCCAGCTGTGATAGGGGCACCGGATCTGTGGGGCGTCGAAAGCACCTCCGATCGGAGCGAGCTCGTGGCCACGATGACGACACACATTGGAGAAGGCGCGCACGACACCGGTCTCGTCACGGCTGAGCAGGACGCCCTCTCCGGCGACGTCCACCGCCCTCAGCTGCCCGCGCCCCACCAGCTCTTCGAGCCTTCCCACGCAAATCCAGGTCGACCGCCACAGTTGCTCCCGTTCCCACTCCAGGACATCGGAGGAGAGGTAGACGTCGGCGGGGAAGGTAAGGCTCGAGCCGAACGGGTCGAGCACCCTTCCGATCTGGTCTTGGTCGACTGGAGCCGGTGTCACGGCCCGAAATTTAGGGCCGTGGCCACTCTGACATCCTCGTCACGCGGCGAGTGGGTGTCGGCGTCGCCCGATCATGAGTAGGTGGCGGCGAGTCGACGACCGATTTCGCCCAGGGCCCGACCCAGCTCGGGCGGCTGTTCCACGGTGAAGCGGAAGGGCAAACCGAGCAGGAATCGGGCCAGCCAGCCCATGTCGTCGGCCCCGATCTCGAGACGGCATTCGTCCGGGCCGATCTCCTCGAGGGCGCCGACGGTGCCGGGGATCATGGTCGCGGCGGCATCCATCGGGACATGGAGGCGAACCGTGGCCCGATGGGCGTAAGCCTCGATGGCAACGCCACGCTGCACCATCGCGACCGGGTCGGGCACCTTGCGCCGCGCCGAGCGCATCCCGGTCGGCTTGGGATCGCCGACCCGGTCGAGGCGGAAGGTGCGCCAATCGTTGCGGTCGAGGTCGAAGGCAACCAGGTACCAGCGCCGGCCGGTGTGGACCAGCCGGTGAGGCTCGGCATGTCGCTCGGTGCGTCGCTGCTCTGCGTCGGTGTAATCGAATCGGAGCCGGATACCGGACCGGATCGCTGATGCGACCGTGGCAAGAGCATTGTGGTCGACCCGGGACGACGGCGGTCCGACCGTGGTCACGGTGGCGACGGACACGTCCTCCAGCCGATTGCGGAGACGGGGTGGGAGCACGTGCTCCAGCTTGGCCAGGGCGGAGAGGGAGGCATCCTCGAGCCCTCCCACGGCCGCCGTGGCCGCCACCCGGAGCCCGACCGCCATCGCCAGGGCTTCCTCGTCATCGAGAAGCAAGGGCGGAAGTTTTCCCCCGGCACCGAGCCGGTAGCCACCGCCGGGGCCGGCCATCGCCTCGACGGGGTAGCCGAGAGTTCGCAGCCGGGTGATGTCGCGTCGCACCGTTCGAGGTGTCACTTCGAGACGTCTCGCCAGTTCCTCGGCGGTCCAGTCGATCCGCCCCTCGAGCAGGCCGAGCAGCTTCAGCAGACGTTCCGCGCTGTCCATCCGACCTCATCATTCCCGATATTGCGGACCAATCCTGTCCGCATTGGATCTTACCTTGTGAAGACGTAGAGGAAGGAAGAAGAGATGCTCCCGATGGTCTCATACGAGATGATCCGTCAGAGGAACGAGGAGCGGCGCGCCAGGTCGTTGCGGCGGTTCTGGTGGCGTTACGGCAAAGGTGAAGCCGTCCCCGAGCCAGCCGGCGGTGCCGACGTCATCGAGATCGCATTCGGCACGCGGTGCGACCTGGAGGAGCCGGTCGGTGCCTGACTGGGCGCACATGTGTGAGACCGATCTGGGCCCGATGACGAGTTTCCCCCTCACACCTGGCCGGTTTCCCGACATGGAGCAGGTCTTCGGCGAACGAGGTGTTGCCAGGAACTGCTTCTGCATGCACTGGCGGCGACCTGACGGAGGATTCGGCGATGTTCGGGACAATCGCGACCGGTTTGCCGACAGGGCATCCCGGGGTCGCCCGCCAGGGCTGCTCGGCTATGTGGAGGGAAAGCCGGTGGGCTGGGTCCAGGTCGGCCCCCGCGAGGAGTTCCCCACCATCGAGAGGTCTCGTCTCCTCAAACCGGTCGACGACGCTGCAACCTGGTCGATCAACTGTTTCGTGGTCCGGGCGGGCCATCGCCGGCGCGGGATCGGTGCCGGGCTACTCGCCGCTGCGGTCGCCTATGCCAGGCACGAGGGCGCTCCCGTGATCGAGGCCTATCCGGTCGATGGGGAGCGGTCGTCGGCCGTCGACTACTTCACGGGGATCCTCAGCATGTTCGAGGAGCATGGTTTCGTGGAGATAATCCGCCGCAACGACACGAGACCGATCGTCCGCCTCACGGTCTGAACTCCGTGCGGGGGAGGGACGGGGGGCAGGATGAGGTCAGCCCAGGGAGAGCGTGCCCTGGCACTCCGGGTGACCGCATTCGCAGCGATCCAGGGCGGCGTCTGACATCTGTCCGTGCTCCCTGCAGTGGTCGCTGCAGTACCGCGCTTCGGCGATGACCTGACAGGTGCAAGGCCCGTGTTCACACATGGTCTCTCCTAGATAGGAATGTGGCCTCATCCCTACCCGTCCACGCCTCGGGTCGAAACCATCAACGGGCCAGAATGTGCCTTGTATGAGAATCGGCCTCCTCGTCTGTGATCACGTTGGCCCCGAGTTGCGCGCGATCTCCGGCGATTACGAGGACATGTTCCGGCGGCTGTTTGGCGATCAAGGCGACGTCTCCATGGTCACCTACGAGGTGATCGCCGGCGAGCTCCCCTCCGACCCTGGGGAATGCGACGCCTGGGTCACCACCGGATCGCGCCACTCGGTCAACGACGATGAGCCATGGATCCGGAACCTCGAGGGTTTCGTCCGCGAGGTGGCTGCTGCCGCCGTGCCATTCATCGGAGTTTGCTTTGGCCACCAGATGCTGGCCAAGGCTCTCGGGGGATCGGTGGTCAGATCCGAGAACGGATGGGGTGTGGGGGTGAAGGAGGTCGAAGTGTTGCCAGAGCTTGGCCTGGGCGAGTCCTACCGGGTGCTGACCAGCCACCAGGACCAGGTGGAGACGATCCCGCCCGGAGGCGAGGTCCTGGGTTGGAACGAGCATTGCCCCGTGTCGATGCTTCGGGTGGGGTCGATGCTCGGGATCCAGGGGCACCCCGAGTTCGACCCGGCCTACTCGAGGGCGCTGATGGAGTTGCGCCGGGGGAAGGTGATCCCCGAGGCGATCGTGGACGCCGGGTTGGCCACGCTGGGCCAGCCATCAGACTCCGCTCGGCTTGCCGAGTGGATCATGGGAATGATCAGGTCAGATAGCGGTCAATCAGTCTGAGGATCCCGTGCCAGCCACGCTCGGTGGCAATGGAGCGGACGGAGGAGACGTATTCCACCTTTTTCTCCGATGTCAGAAAGTTGGCGGCGGAGATGGTGAACACGACCACGTCGGCCAGCAATCCGAGATCCGACCGCTCGGCAATGATGGCGTCGATCTCCTTGCTGTCGACCGGCCCCGCCCCGGCATCCGCCAGGATGCGTGCTGCGGTGAGGTATTCGCTGAACCGGGGATGGAATCTCTGGTACTTCGGGACGAGTCGGGCAAACCGGTCCGGGTCCCCGAGCAGACCGGCGATGAGCAATGGTGATCCGACTGTTTCGGCCACCTCGTTCCAGTCTCGATCCAGGTTCTCGACACCTTCGGCGTATGCTTTCTCCAGCTCGTGATGGGCGATCGCCACCTCGATCCCGTTGGCCTTGGTGTAGGCGATCACCTGTGGATCGTCGATGACTTCCAACAGGGACTGCACCTCTCCGTGAAGACGGTCGACGGCCTCTACGTCTCCTCTCCAGGAGGCCATGATCAGCTCGGTGGTGGCGAAACCAGCCCGTACCGCGGGTGGGGGATCGACCACGATGGGGTTGGACAGGACCTCCTCGGCCTTCTCGAACTCGCCGCTGGCGACGAGCAGCCCCGCCATCTGTGCCGCCTGGAACAGGAGAATGGAGCGGTCACCCAGACGCTGCGAGATCCGAAACGCCGCTTCTGCACTGGCTCGAGCCGTTGCCGCGTCGATGCCGACCATGGTGTATCCGAGGTTGTTCTGCCCCCTGGTCATGGAGGGTCCCAGGTCGTGCTCCTCGGCCAGTGCTATCGCGCCCTCGAGAATGATGCGGGCCTCGGTGAGACGTCCCACCTGGCCGAGCATGGTCCCCTTGGTGATCAAAGCATCGACGGTCTCCGGGACCAGACCGAGAGTCTCGACGGCGAGCAAGGCCTTCTCCATCGCTTCCGGCGCCTCCGCGAGCCGAAGGCCCAACATCAAACCCCTCGAATAGAGGGCGGCGGCTCGAGCCAGATCCGGATCCGAAGCCACATCCCCCTCCACGAGAGGGGCCAACAATTCCACGGCCCGATCCGGCTGGTTGTTATCGGTTAGTTGAAGCGCCAGGCTCGAGGTCACCCGGTTTAGAGAGGCAGTGTCGCCTATTGAGGCAAAGTACCCCATCGCCGATTGGGCGTAATGCTCGGCCGTGAGGACGTCTGCCAGCCGTCCCGCGGCCAGGATCATCCGCTCCCAGAAGGGAGCCCGCTCATCATCCGACTCTGCGATGCCCAGCGCGGTCTCGGATATGGAGAGGACCTGTTGGTGCGACTTGAGATCGGCCGCCCGCGCTGCCGCCTGAGACATGGAGGTGAGCGCTCTGCCCCTGATCAGGTCACGGGGCTCGCCCGACGGTGACGCATCGAGCGCTTCGAGGTAGTGGTTGGCGACGATCCCGGCCAGCTCGGGGTCCTCCTTGCTCTCCAGATGCTCCGCCGCGGCCAGGTGCCGGGAGCGTCTGCTATCCCTGCTCAACCGGCCCAGGGCGACGTCACGGATCAGCCCCTGGATGAACCTGTATTGACCCCGCTCCGGGGACCGACTGTCCCGCACCGGCTCGACCAGCTCCCTGCGGGTCAGACCGTGAAGTCGTGTCTCCAGCTGTTCTTGGTCTTGCCCGATCAATGCTCCCAGGGCGGAGAGCGTGAAGGTCTGGCCGAGAACTGCGGCGTCTTGGATCAGGGCACGGTCCGCGGAATCCAGCCGGTCGAGCCGGGCCCCGATCACCGCCTGAAGCGATTCAGGGACGATCATCCGGGTCAGATCACCGACCACTCGATAGTCGCCCGCTTCTCCGACCAGCTCACCCTGGGCGAGCAGGCCTCGCAGCAGCTCGACTGCGTAGAGAGGGACCCCCGCCGCCCGTTCCACGATCACCGCCCCCGCCGGCTCGGGCAGGCCCGGCACTGCACCGTGCACGAGCTCTGCCATCTGGCGATCGGCCAGTGGCCCCAGCGTGATCGAAATGACGCCTTGCCTGCCTGTACCCCAAGATGGACGCAGGTCCAGCAGATCGGGTCGGGCCATCGTTATCACCAGGATGGGTCGGGCTCGCCACCAATCGGTGAGCTCGTCGACGAAGTCGACCAGGGCACTGTCGGCCCAATGCAAGTCCTCGAATACCAGGACCGTCGTGCCCTGTTCCGATACGCCTTCGAAGAACGCCCGCACCGCGGCGTCGAGCTCGGCGCGGTCGCCCGGCGCCTCTCCCACCCCGAGGACTGCGGCGAGACGCGGCCTGATCCAGCTCCGATCCGACGGATCGGCGACGTAGGTGGCCAGGGCTTCGTCGAGCCGCTCGGCGACGACCTCGGCCTCATCGCCGTCCACGATCCCGGCTCGGGCCTTGACCATCTCGGCAATCGCCCAAAGGGTCACCCCCTCCCCGTACGCCGGTGACCGACCTTCGTGCCAGTAGACCGTCGCGACCAGGCCATCGATGTACTTGAGGAACTCCCATACCAGCCGCGACTTCCCGATCCCGGCCTCACCTACCAGGGAGACCAGCCGTGCCCTTGACTCATGGCCCACGGTTTCCAGGAGATCCTTGAGCAGCCGCAATTCGTCGCCGCGCCCCACGAACGGAGGTTCGAGAGTCTCCGCTCGGCCTCGTCCCCTCCGCTCCGAGACCACCCTGGTTGCACGCCAGGCAGGGACGGGGATCGTCTTGCCCTTCAGCGTCTGAGTGCCGACTGGCTCGAATGCGATCGACTTGCGAGCCGCTTGTTGTGTCGCCTCCCCGACCAGGATCATCCCTGGCTCGGCGACGGATTCGAGACGGGACGCCGTGTTGACCAGGTCTCCGGTGACGAAACCCATGTGGTCGTCGCTGGGGCCAACCGCCGCCTCTCCCGTGTGGATGCCGACCCGCAATGCCAGGTCGGGAGCGCCGATGTCCGCGGAGAGCTTGGCCACGATGTCGACCAGTTCGAACCCGGCCCGGATCGCCCGCTCCGCATCGTCTTCGTTCCCCACTTGGGCTCCCCACACGGCCATCACTGCGTCCCCGACGAACTTCTCGATGACGCCCCCGAACCGGAGCATCACCCTTCGGCTCTGGTCGTAGTAGGTCGACTGGAAGTCCCGAACCTCCTCTGGGTCACGACCTTCTGCAAACGTGGTCCACCCGGTCAGGTCGGCGAACAGCACCGTGACCAGACGCCGCTCCGAGGTGGCTGCTCGTGGCTGGGCAGTCTCGCTCAGCGAAGTGCCGCATTGCCCGCAATACCGCGTGTCGGGATCGTTCTCCGCCGAACAGTTGGGGCAGATTCGGGTCAGTGGCGTTCCACAGTTGCCGCAGAACCTGTTCTCAGGTGGATTGACGAACTCGCATCTAGGACAGGTCACGTCAGCGGAGGGTACATGTGCTCGCGGCACGACCACTCGGGGGCGGATAACATCTGGCTGGCTCGATCATCATCCGCGAGGAGGCGTCTTGACCACGAAGCAGGAAAAACTCGACTTGCTGGGTGGGGTCCCCTTTTTCAAGGATCTGAGCAAGAAGGACCTCACCAGGGTGCTGGAAACCGCCAAGGAGACCCTTCACAAAGAAGGGGAGTCCGTCATCACCGAGGGTCGGGGAGGCGTTGGCTTCCATCTGATCATCGACGGGAAGGCCAGAGTGGTCCGTGGTGGGCGCAACGTCGCGACGTTGGGCCCGGGTGAGTTCTTCGGAGAGATGGCCCTGGTCGACGATGCACCGAGGTCTGCCTCGGTGCTCGCCGAGACCGATCTCACCACCGTCGTGCTCTCGAAGTGGGAGTTCCGCCCACTGGTCAAATCGAATCCCGAGCTCGCCTGGAAGATGATCGAGCATCTGGTGGCCCGGGTGCGCGTGGAGCAGACCGGGCGCGACGCCCTCATCTGCTAGCCCTAGTCGAGGTCGGAGTCGGTTCTCACCGACAGTTCCCCACCCGACCACTCGGCCCTCACCCGGTACTCGGCTGACTCGCTCTCGAACTCCACATCGACCTCAGTGGGCCCGTCCTTCTTGACCTCTGCAGCGAACCCGGCCGCCGGAGATGCCGACCCCAACACCACTTCTCCGTCCCTGTACCTGACCACCACCACGCCACCCCCCGTTTGGATGGTCTGAGACGCCCAGGCCGCTTCCGTGGGAGGGGTGGTGCTGCTGCCGGGCGGGCCGGATGTCGTAGAGCCTGGAGCTGTGGTGGTTGTGGTGGGTGCCGTGAGGGAGGTGGAGCCGCCGGCGAGTGTGGCCGATGTCGTGGAAGAGCCGACGATCGGGGCGGCGATCTGGAGAGCGGGGCGATCGCTGACCTGGGCGTCGGCCGCGCTCACGATCTGCCAGGTCAAGGTGGTTGCCAACGCCGCGACCAGAACCCATGCGCCGGCGATGTTCCACTTGCTCACCATCACATTCTCCCAGTTGTCAGAGCCAAGTCCCTCAAGCGGACGTCAAGGTTTGGTCAAGTAGGGGGACACGAGCGAGGGCGGGGATAACCTCTCGTCGATGTCCCAGATCGTCCTGATCGAAGACGACGTCGAGATCCGGCGTCTGGTGGCCGACGCCCTCGCCGCACAGGGCCACGACGTCGAGAGCGCCGGCATGGCCCTGGAAGGGCTCCAGATGGCGGTGAAGGGCGATCCCGACCTGGTTGTCATGGACCTCGGCCTCCCCGACCTGGACGGTGCCGAGTTGCTGAAGATGATCCGGGCGGTCAGTCAGGTGCCGATCATCGTGATCACGGCGCGAGGCGCCGACGAGATCGTGGTGCGCACCCTCGACGCCGGGGCAGACGACTACCTGGTCAAGCCGTTCTCGGTCGCCCAACTGGAAGCCAGGGTCCGGGCGCTGCTCCGACGCGGCCCCACCACGGAGGGCGGCGATGTGCTCCGGGTCGGCGAGCTCTCCATCGACCCGGCGGCACGGGAAGCCAGCTTGGCGGGGATCACCCTCGATCTGAGCCCCAAGGAGTTCGACATGCTTCGGGTGCTCGCCGAGAGGGCGGGCGAGGTCGTCAGCAAACGAGCCCTGATGGCCGAGGTGTGGCGCGAGCCGTACGGTGGCGCGGAGAGGACCGTGGACGTGCACCTCTCCTGGCTGCGTAACAAGCTCGGGGAGACGGCACAGGATCCTCGCTACCTGCGAACGGTCCACGGGGTAGGGGTGAAGCTCGTCGACCCGGGCAGATGAGACGTCGTCTCGCCCTGCTCAGCCTCGCCACCACCGCGCTGGTCGTCGTCTCGCTCCTGGTCCCGCTCGGGCTCCTGGTCCAGAGACAGGCCGCCGACCGGGCCCGGCTCGAAGCCGAGCGGACGGCGCAGTCGACGGCAGAGCTCGTCGCCCTGACCTTGGTCCTGGAGCAGGATGCGGCCTCTCTCGAGTCGGCGCTGGGGTCGCTCGACCCCGGGACCATCGTGGCCCTCCCCGACGGCTCGTTCCTCGGTGAGGCCGCCCCCGATCAAGGCTCTCTCGTCGAGATCGCCATCGACCGTCAGGCGACGATCTCCGACTTCGTGACCGGGGGCTGGGAATACGCACTCCCCGTGATCGGCCGGGACGGGGTGGCGGTCGTTGATGTGTTCGTGGCCGAGGGGGTGCTCCGAGAGGGCGTGACCGGGGCGTGGCTCCTGCTCGCTCTGTTGGGCGTGCTACTGATCGGGATCGCCGTCTGGGTCGCGGATCGGCTGGGCCAGCGTCTGGTCAAGCCGATCGGAGACCTGGCCGCGGCTGCGAGGCAGCTCGGCGGTGGCGATCTCGACGCCCGGGTCCAGATCGGTCAACCCGAGGAGATTCGGGATGTCGGTGAGTCGTTCAATTGGTTGGCCGGACGTCTCGAAGAGCTGATCGTCGAGGAGCGTGAGGCGGCCGCAGACCTTTCCCACCGTCTCCGAACTCCGCTCACATCCTTGCGATTGCAGGCAGAGAAGCTCTCCGACGCAACCGAGCGCGAAGACGTTCTCGGGCAAGTCGATCGACTCGAGCAGGCAATCGACCAGCTGATACAGGCCACCCGCTCGGTCCCGTTGCAGCAGGCCGGCTCGTCGGACCTCTCCGCGGTTGTTTCGGCGCGGTGTGCCTTCTGGGCGGTGCTTGCCGAAGAACAAGGGAGGGAGATGTCGTTGAACCTGGAGGCGGCCCCGGTTCGGGTCGAGCTGTCTCCGGAGGCTCTGGAGACGATCGTCGATGCCCTGATCGGGAACGTCTTCTCGCATACCGAGCCCGCTACCGCGTTTTCGGTCACCGTCGGGTCGACCGCGAGTCGTCCCTGGTTGGAAGTGAGTGACGAAGGCCCCGGGTTTTCGACAGGGCACGTGATCAATCGAGGGGTGAGCGGCGCGGGGTCGACAGGGCTCGGGCTCGACATCGTGCGGCGAACAGCCGAGTCGGTGGGCGGCGGCATAGAGATGAGCGACCGCCCAGAGGCTGGGGCGGTCGCTCGGGTCTGGTTGGCGGGTAAGGGCGAGTAGCGGGGCGTCAGTCGTCGCGGTCGCCGCCGTTGTCGGCGTTTCCGTTGTCATCGCTTCCGCTGTTGTCGCGATCGCCGCCGTTGTCATCGCTTCCGCTGTCGTCGCTTCCGCTGTCGTCGCGGTCGCCGCCGTTGTCGTCGATGGTGGTCCCGGTGTTGCCGTCGACAGTTGTCGGTGTGGAGCCCCCGTTGTCATCGATGGTGGTGGCAGTGGTGCCCCCGTTGTCGTCGATGGTGGTGGCGGTGGTGCCCCCGTTGTCGTCGACTGTTGTTGGTGTGGAGCCCCCGTTGTCATCTCGCCCGGAGCTGTCCAGCCGATCCTCGACACTGGTGTCGGTCACGTCTCTCGTCTGGGAGCCAGGGGTGGACACATCCGATGTCGGCGAGACTTGTGTCGAGCTCGAGCCTCCGTCATCTCCCGAGTCGCTGCTCGCCCAGGCCACCCCGACGAGGAGCAGCGCCGCAGCCACAGCCGTGAAGATTCCAACCAACTTCCTGTTCACAGTCGACCTCCTTGGTGATTCGTCTCGTCAGCATCGGCGATCCGGGCTCATGACCGCCTCAGCGGCTGATCAAGGAAGGGTCAAAACTGGAGGCCCCCTCCGATGGAGGCGATCTTCGACGAAGAGAGCGACCGCCCCGGGGCCAGGGCGGTCGCGTTAGGAGAGGATCGAATGGGCTTCAGTCGCGTCTGATCTCGACCCTGACTTCGCCGTCGCGGATCTTCGCCTCGAAACGGGCATCGGAGTCACCGTTCTCGAACTCGACCCTGATGTCACGGCCGTCGGACTTGTCCACTTCGATAGTCCAACCGGCGGCCGCCCCGGCATCGACGAGGACCAGCTTCCCATCTACCAGTTGAACGGTGACCGAGCCCGCTCCATGGACGTCATAGATTCGAGGCTCGGTTGTGACAGGAACCGTCGAGTGATCATCGATGGTCGAGCTGGTCGAGCTCGATGAGCCGGCGTCCAGAGTGGTGCTGGTGGTCGAGTCGACGCTGGTACTGGTGGATGATCGGTCCACGATCGTCACGTCGGTCGAGGAGCCAACGGTGTTGTCGGTCGACCGGTCATCGATGGTGGACGAGGTGCTGCCTTCGCCACTCGTGGAAGTGGGACGGTCGAACGTGCCGTCCGATGCTGTTCCCTGCGGGGCGGACGAGGACACATCGGAACCGGCCGACAAGGCGATCGAATCCGACCGAGAGTCGTTCCCGGCCTCGTCTCCCGACGCCCATGCCACCCCGACCAACAGCCCTGCCGCGGCCACCGCCGTGAATACACCGATCAGTTTCCTGAACATCAATGACCTCCTGGGTCGATACCTGCCCCCAGTGTCCAGGGCACCGGCTCATGCCTGCCTCAGTGGTTCCTCAAGAAGATGTCAAGGATCGGATTGGCTGCTCGTCGGGGGAGAAGATGTCCTCGATGCGACACCCAAAGACCCCTGCCAGCTTGAACGCGAGCCCGAGACTCGGGTCGAAGCGACCCTTCTCGATGGAGATGATGGTCTGGCGGGTGACACCGACCCGTGCGGCCAGATCGGATTGGGACCACTGGCGTTCAGCCCGTCGTCGAGGCAGGTCGTTGCCCACTCAGACCTCCCGGCGTCTGAGCACGGCGTAGCGAGTGAACACATCGGCCCCTGCCGCCAATAGCAACACCACCAGCACGAGTCGACTGCCGATCTCCAGATCGAAAACGCTGATCACCGTGAGGAGGACACCCAGCCCCGTGACGAGATCGAGGAAGGCGCCGGAGGTGGCCCGGCTCATCCAACGGTGCTCGACGGTGTCCTCGTGATACTCCGGTGTGGATGGAGGACTGAAGACAATCACCCAGATCCCGACGCTGGCCGGCAGGGTGGCCAGGGTGAACGCGAACGTGGTGACGAGAGTCGGCCCCTCGTTGAAAGTGGCGGCCAGGGCACCGATTCCAATGGCCATGGGGACCCCCACCAGCAGTGGGAGCAGCAGTCCTCGCCATCCGATCTCGTGAGTTGCCCTTCTACCTGTCATGTAAAGCGTACTGTACAGGGGGCAAGGGTGAGATGTAAAGTGTGTTTTACAGCCGGTCCCGGCTACCACTCCTCACGGAGGATCCCGTAGGTATGGGCGTCGACCCAGTTGCCTCGCTCGAGATGGGCGGAGCGGATGATGCCCTCGCGCTGCATCCCGAGGCTCTCCACCAAGCGGATACTCCTCGCATTCCCGGTGAAGACCTCAGCCTCGATCTTGACCATGTCCAGCTCGTCGAAGGCGAGGTCGAGCAGTGAGGCCAGTGCCTCACGCATGATCGCTCGACCCCAATACGGCTTACCGAGCCATCGGGACCCCGTCCCATCATCCGGTCACTATGGCCGGGAAGGGCCGGTCAGCCGGCGAAGACGTGCGTGGTCCAGATCACTCCCGCAGAGTCGACCCAGACTCCGACGCCGAAGTGCGTGTAGCCGCCGAGCATGTTGGCCCTGTGGCCGCTCGACCCGGCCAGCGCGTCGAAGACGGCGTTGACCGATCCGCCCATTCCCACGTTCTCGGCTGCGGCGGACCACGGGGGGAGAAGGGAGCCGATGTTCGAGTGGGAAAGGCCACCGGCTCCGGCCATCTGCTCAGACCAGGAACGCGCCCTCGCGTCGAGGGAGCCGTCCCTGCTCAGCCCGGCCAGCCCGTTGTTCGACCGGTATGAGTTGATCAGAGAGGCGAATTGCGACTCGAACTCGGCGTTGGCCCCGCCAGGGTCGGGCGGGGGCGGGGGAGGTGCCGTTGTAGTGGTGGCCTCCGTTGCCGGCGGTTGGCTGCTGGGCGGAGGTTCGGAAGCAGGCGGCGGTGAGGTGGTAGCCGGTTCCGAGGTTGCAGGCTGGCCGGCCAACTGGAACTCCGGCTCGACAGTCGTCGTAGTGCCCAGATGGTCCTCGACCGGGCTCCCCATGTCATCGACGTCGGGCTCTCGGACCTCGACCGATGTGGTCGTGACCAGCGTGGTCACCGTGGTTGATGTGTTCTCGATCCAGGCGCCTTCGTGTACCGAGACCACTGCTTCGGGCTCGTCTTCACCCAGCAGCCCGTTTAGGGCTGTGGCCAGGACTGCTAGGACGAGGAGTCCCATTACGTAGGCAGATCGCATCAGGGTCTGGAATGGTTTGCCAGGTGGGGGGCACCACCTAAGCAGGCCTGCCGAGCCATGCCAAACAACAGTCGCAGAGTGAACGCGATCGGACTGTCACCCAATCCCGGATTCGGCTCCGTCTCATGGGCATGATCACCGCCACAGGTGTGATGGACAACGAACACGTATATCGCTCATACGCGGCGGAGCTCACCAAGTACGCAACCGGCCTGGTGGGCCCGTTCGACGCCGCCGACGTGGTCACCGACGCCTGTCTCAAGGCCTTCGCCTCCCGCAAGTGGCCCGAGGTGGAGAACCCAAGGGCGTATCTGTACCGGGTTGTGCTCAGTGTGGCCACCGACCACCACCGGAGCACCCTTTCCCGTCGTCTTCGTGAGCTGAAGACCGCCTCTCCCGAGTTGCTGCAGGCACAGGAGGTCGATGTCGACGTCCTGGGGGCCGTGGAGCGCCTGTCGGTGCAACAGCGGGCAGCAGTGCTCCTCACGTACTGGGCCGATCTCCCTGTGGACGCAGTGGCGGAACGAATGGGCATCTCGAGCGGTGCGGTGAAGCGACATCTGGCCCGGGCCCGAAGGCATCTCGAGGAGTGGCTGTCATGAGCAGATACGACCAGAAGAGGATGAAGGAACTTGCCGATCGGATGGTGGCCATGTCACCCGAGCCTCCTCCTTACCCGGAGGACCTCGCCGTGACCCGGAGCGCCGAATCCAAAACGCGACCCATGCTGGCGTTCGCCGGTGCTGCCCTGGTGGTGTTGATCCTCGCCGCTATCCCGCTCCTCCTCTCCCGGGGCGGAGGGGAGATTCCTCCCGTCGCCACCACCACGACCACGACCCTTCCGGGCACCGACACTACGGAGCCGCCGGCCACGACCATCACCCAGCCGGCCCCCACGACCACCGAGTCGTCGCCGACGACGACGACCGCGATGGAGGTGAGGGGCGCGGTGATCTACCTGGTCCAGAGCCCGGAGAACTCGTTCACCGGCAACCCGGCCTTGGTGCCCTTCCGAACCCAATATCAGGTCCCGGCATCGACCCCGGAGGTTGAGGCCAGTCTTCATCTGCTGACCGGCGCGCTGAACCTGCCTCCCGGATACACCACGTCGGTGCCGGAGCAGGTGGAAGTCGTCGATGTCACTCTCGACGAGCATCAGATAACGGTTGATATGAACGCTGGTTTCCTCGAAGGGGCAGGTGGATTGCTCGCCGACTACACCATGCTCAACCAGTTGATCTACACGGCGTCGCACTTCGGCGAGATCGAGCTGGTCCAGTTCACCGTGAATGGCGAGCCGGTGGAGCAGTTCGGCAGCGAAGGGCTCGACATCAGTGATCCTCTCAGCCCCGATGCCTTCCTCGATCAGGTCAACTCTGTCCTGGTCACCAGCCCTGTCAACGGGGAGGGGGATGAAGCCCTGATGGTGTCGGGCGTTGCCAACGTCTTCGAGGCCACGGTGAGCCTCGAGGTAGTCGACGCGGATGGCAACGTGGTGCACGAAGACTTCACCACGGCCAGTTGCGGCACCGGATGCTGGGGGGCCTACAGCTTCGGGGTCGACTACCCGTTCACCGGCAACGAGACGATCCGGGTCTTCTGGCACTCACCCGAAGACGGCTCCCCCTCAGACGTGGTCACCGTTCCTGTCCTCTGGGACGACCCCGACGGGTGGGACCTCCTCGGGGGCTGAGAGCCGCGTTCCTAATGCATGGCGTCACGTATACGTGACGCCGTGCATAAAGAATGGCATCCCGATCGAAGGGTGAGCGGCGCCTGGCTCACATGCTCGCTGCCGGCTGCCAAAGCTCCACCTTGTTCCCTTCGGGGTCCCAGTACCAGCCGAACCTTCCGTTCTCGTCTTCGGTCACTTCATCCTCGACCCGAACGTCAGCGGCGCGCAGCCTCTCGAGAAGCCCGTCCAAGTCGTCGACCCGGTAGTTGACCATCCAACGGTTGGCCACGGGTCCCATGTAGTCGGTGTCGGATGGGAACGGAGCCCAGACAGTGGATCCACGGTCACCGTCGCCCCACCAGATGACCATGTAGCCAGCGTCGTCCGGCTCCATGCCGAGATGGCGAACGTACCAATCTTGGAGCGCCTTCGGGTCCTCGGCCTTGAAGAAGACACCACCGATCCCTGTCACCTTTGTCACGTGATCATCTCCATGCCGAGCACCTTGAGCAGCCATACTTGGCCTATGCCCCTCGACGAGAACTGGCCAGCCGCTCCAGTTCGGACGCGCCGCGAGAGTCCGAAGATTGGGTCTATCGACCCCCTTCAGTCGGCGGTGTTTGATGCCGAATCTCTCGGGGTAAGTCGTTAGTTCACTGCTAAGGACTTTCTTCCTCCTCCAGTGTGAGAGGGGCCACCTCGGTGGCCCCTCTCTCGCGTTCAGCCCAAGCAGGTGATGGTGGGCAACCCCGAGGCAACCGCGGCCCAGGTCTCACCCTGGTCCTTCGACCGCCACAACGTGTCGCGGTGACCGGCGAAGACCGATCCGTCGACGACGGCGAGGCAATGGGTGTCGAGATTGTCGTCGAACCACTCGGGCAGACCGTTCCGGCATTCCTGGAACGCCCCACCCTCCAGTTCACCTCTGTAGAGACGGGCACGGTCGGATCGCGGCCCGGTCGACGCCGACAGCAACACCATGTCCCCGTCGATGGCGACCGCCCGGCAATACGAGGCGTGGAGACCGTCGGCCCGGTATTCGAAGTCCCGGCCGTTGCTCGATTGGGCCATACCCCATGCACATGCGGCGAGCACGACTCCTTCCTGTGACGGATGGGCGATGACCTGGTGGACGTCGGAATCCTGATCGATCGTGGGTGAGATTCCGTCTTCGTCATAGCGGAGAATCCCACCGACGTGGACGTTGATGTACAACGGCCCGGCGGGGTCGACGGCCGTGGAGCGAACGTCGGGAGGTCCGCCCCAAGGTGTGTACCACTCGTTACGGCCGGGGGCATCGGCGAATCTATCGTCCTCGAGGAGGTCGCCGTCCTCGAGGCGGAAGAGCCGTGCGGCCGTGGCCCCCACCCAGGTTGTCGATAGCGTCGGTTGGATGCAGTTGAGAGCAACTCCTTCGGGGCCGGTGGTCACCACCTCACCGTTGTGATAGACCCGGGACTTCCCGTCCAATGCCCACCAGTCGGAGCCGGAGCGGGCAATGTGGTTGATCCGGGTCCCGGCAATGAATGCTGTGGTCGGATCGTCGAGGGAGAAGGCCCCGGCGGTGGTCCCGATGAGAAGGTTCATGCACCGAGACTACGTGGCCCGAGTGCCAGCCTGAGGGCCCCTGTTTCATATCGATCGAGACCTGAGCCTCTAGTCGGATATCACCGTCACGATCTCGGCCACCGGATAGAGGACACTGGTCGTCGTGTTGGGCACATCGAGGAACTGCCAGTCCTCACCAGACAGCCGCCAGCGGGCGGTCCAGTCGTAGGCGATGTCGAGGTCGTATCCGGTTTCGTCCTTGACCTCGTAGATGTGCCTGGCCACCCCGTCCGGATAGCCAGCGAGTGCATCCTCGTCTGCCGGGAAGTTGTCCACTCGCTCGTCGCCCCAATCCACCACCACCCCGCTGACCTCGATGTAGATGTCCAGGGTCACTCCGGTGGCACTGGAGAGTTGGGTCTCGTGGACGGCAGGGACGGGGACACCGACGAAGGTCTCCATCCCGGTCAAGCCCTCGCCGGGTGAGGGATTGACCTCTGGGCTCGGTGGGGGATGAACGTAGGACATGACGTACGACCAGGCTTCGAGGGCCGGGTCGACCGCAGGACCGGGCTCGGAGGTGCAACGCGGGATTCGATCGGTGGCCACGGCGATGCCGCCCGAGGTGGCCGGATCGGGGTCGTAGCCGAGGATGGCGTCACCGTCGACGAACAGCGCCAGGTAAACCCAGTTGGTGACGGCCGAGGTGAGGAACCAGCAGTCCCCGGTGAAGTCGGTCCCGGCATTGGGGTAGAGCCGTGACGGCACCGAGGAGTCCGAGGCGTAGTCGACCACATCGCCACCGGCGATCCGACAGCGGGTGACTGTCTGGTCGAACCCGTATCGGTCGACCTCGGTCGCAACCCAACACGATACGAACTCGGCTCCAGAAGCTGGCAGAGCCAGCATGAGCACGATGACTAGGACAAAGGCTCGAGATCCGCTTCGCAATCCGCCTCCCAGAGGTCTTCTCTGTGTGTCCACGTGCTTGCCAACACCCATCGCTCGTCAAGCCAACGAAGTACATCGACTCCCTCGCGAGGTTCGCCAGGCGCCAGAAACGAGGCGTCAGATCGACTCCACACGACAAGGCATGTCTCCGAACTGAAAAGGGTCTCGGATTCGATGAAGTCGACGCCTTCGGGTGTCGGCATCTGAACAAACGACACATCCTGAAACGCTGCCCGCGCTGCATCCAGCATGGTCTGCGTCCCCACCACCTCCCTGATCCGGTCCTCGTCCTGGTTGTAGATGCCCTCGAACCAACCGAACCAGAGAGAGCGCAGGATCTCCTCGGCCTCCTCGACCGAGGTCACCCCGTGACTGTCGCTGGTCGTTGTGCTGCTGGTGGTCGGCGCGGAGGTAGTCGTCGTCACGGTGGTCGTGGTCGTCGTCTCGACGGCGACGGGCAAGGTGGTCGGCGTCGGGTCCGATCCCGCCCGCGGCCAGAGGGCCCAGA
>DATHUP010000030.1:0-45924 GCA_035462175.1 Acidimicrobiia bacterium
ACGGGCAGACGACGCGGATCGAAGCCCTGCTCACCGCCCACATCTCGGCGTCCTATGAGCAGATGCTGCGCTACCTGGCCAGCGAGTCTTTGCAGAACGGGCCAAAGGTCACTCGGGGGGAACCCCGGTGAAAGAGAGGAGAACAAGTATGAAGAGCAAACGAATGCTCGCCGCGCTCCTGGCGCTGTCCCTGGTCGTCGTCGCCTGCGGTGACGACGAAGGCGGAGGCGACGAGGAAGGCGGCGGCGAGGGAGGGGGATGTGAACAGGTCATCCGGTTCACGTTCGCCCCGGACCCTGTCTGGGACTTCATCAACGACAGCGGGCTCAAGGACGAGATGGAGCAGGAGTCGGGGATCTGCATCCTGGCCCAGGTCACCTGGGACGAGTTCGGCATCTACGCCGGCGGGTTCGCCGACATCGTCTCGGTGGGTGACTTCGAGGTGCCCACCCTGGACAAGCAGGCAGGGCTGACCTCGGTCGTGTTCGGGAAGTACAACATCGACCGATCGGTGCTGGCCGTCCCCGCGTCCGACACCACCAGCCAGACCCTCGAGGACCTCACCGGCCAGTCGTTGGCGGTTTGGGACTCGGTGTCTTCGACCCTGATCTGGGGTGTCATCGCCGAGGAGCTGCACGGGCTCGACTTCCGCACCGGCGGAGGCGACTTCGAGCTGACCCAGGTGGACATCACCAACACCGGGCCGGCGACGGCAGCCGAGGAGACGAACGCGGGTCTCGTCCTCCCCGACTTCGCGGTCAACGAGCTGATCAACGAGGAACTGCGCGTCCTCTATGACGGGAGGACCTCCGCCGAGCTCTACGGCCAGGAGATCGCGGGCAACCCCGACCACGAGGGCCCGATGATCAACGTCTTCCTCGCCGAGGAGGAGTGGTACGACGAGCATCCGGACGAGATCGACTTCTTCATGCGGCTGTGGCAGCGCGGCATCGACGAATGGCAGGCCAACAAGGCCGAGATCATCGCCAGCTACCCCCAGCACTTCGCCGTCGAAGGAGACGAGCAGGTCCAGTTCATGCAGGACTGGCTGACCGAGCACGACTGGTTCGTCACCTCGGTATATCTCGACCAGGAGTGGCTCGACGCCGAGCTGCCACTGTTCGACATAATGAGGGAGAATGGGTTCATGGAGTCGGATGAGGAGAATCCTCGCTTCGAGATCCTGACGCCCTAGTGCACAAGCCATGACCGATGCCATTGCCGAAGTGACCCCCGACCGGGACGATCTGAAGCTGGCCCAGAGACGTAGCGCCGCCGGCAGCCGCCGGCGGCGCTACCAGGCGGTGGGCGCCGGGTGGGTCGGGTTCCTTCTCCTCTGGTGGGCCGCCTCGGCCTTGGTCGGCTCGGAGGCGAGGCTCCCCTCACCGCCCCGAGTGCTGGAGGAAATCAGGGGAATCCTGGCGGAGGACTTCTGGAACCAGTTTTGGGCGAGCATCGTCCGTGTGGTCGCCGGCTTCCTCGCCGCAATAGTGATCGGGACCCCGCTCGGGTTCCTGATGGGACGGAGCCGTTACTGGGGCAACTTCCTCCAGGCCCCGGTGGTCGTGGCCGGTTCGATACCGGGTCTGACCTATGCGGTCCTGGCCTTCGTCATCTTCGGCATCTCGTTCTGGGGACCGGTCATGGCGGTCAGTCTCATCTCGATGCCCTACGTGGCAATAAACGTCGCCGAGGGCGTGCACGGCGTCAATCGGGGGCTGGTCGACATGAGCCGGGCCTATGGCCGCAGCGAGCGCCAGGTGTTCAAACACGTCGTCGTCCCCTCGGTGCTGCCTTTCATCTTCGCCGGGGTGCGTCTCTCCTTCTCCTTGGCCTGGAAAGTCGGAACGCTCACCGAGGTGTTCGGCTCCTCGAAGGGCATCGGGTTCCAGATCCGGCGAAACTTCCAGCTGTTCAACATGCCGGCTGTCATCGCCTGGGTTCTGTTGTTCATCGTCTTCATGCTCCTATTGGAGCGATTGATCCTGGTCCGCATGGAGCGGCGGTTGTTCCGCTGGCGGCAGTGGGAGCACGACCGATGAGTTCCTCCTCGACCACGCTCGCACCGCCGGTTCCCGGCCAGGGCAGGGTCAGGCAGTTCCTGGTGACCCCAATCGGGGCCCAGCTCACCGCGATAGTGGTCTTCATCATCCTCTGGCAGCTGGTCACCGTGATCGCTCCCAGGGTTCCGGGGCCGGTGTCTGTGGCCCAGTTCCTCTGGGTCGAGCTCAGCGGTGGCTCGCACGGAGGTGTGGTCAGGGGGCAGTTCTGGGAGCACTTCTCCCACACGCTGAGGCACTTCTCCCTCGGTCTCGTCATCGGATTCGTCCCCGGCCTCCTCATCGGAGTGCTGATCGGATCGTCGCGAATCGCCCAGGCGTTGCTCAACGACACGGTCCTCGTCCTTCTCACCCTCCCCGCCTTCGTATGGGCCTTCCTCACCACGATGTGGTTCGGGATCTCCTGGCAGGCCCCGGTGCTCACCGTTGCCTTCGCCTCGTTCCCCTTCGTGACAATCAACGTGGCGCAGGGGGTCCGCTCCATCACCCCGGAGCTGAGGAACATGTCCCGGGCATTCGATGTCCCCCGCAGCCGCCAGTTCCGCCATCTCACCATCGCCGCGGTGACCGGCTATATCTTCGCCGGGCTCCGTTTCGCCATCATCATCGGCTGGAACGGGATCCTGCTCTCGGAATGGTTCAGCGGTCAGGCCGGTGTCGGGTTCCGCACCCGCTACTGGTTCGACGCCAACCGCTATCGCGGCTTCGTCGGCTGGGTGATCGTCTTCATCGTGTTCATCGTCGTGCTCGACCGGCTGATCCTGAACCGGCTGCAGACACGAGCGTTCCGGTGGAGAGATCCCAATGCGGCCGACGCCGAGCAGGTCAAACTCGAACAGGTAGGTGGATGAACATGGCCCGTGTCGACATTCAGAATCTGAGGAAGGTGTTCCCAGCGCCACAGAAGGGCGGAGACCCGGTGGTGGCGATCGAGGACATCAGCCTCGAGGTCGATGGCAACGTCTTCGTGTCGGTGGTCGGGCCTTCGGGCTGCGGCAAGAGCACCCTGTTGAACATCCTCTCCGGGGTGGAGACCCCGAGCAGCGGAACAGTGTCGGTGAAGGAAGGTGATCGCCCCGCCCGCCTGGGATACGTCTTCCAGGATGCTCGACTTCTGCCGTGGCGGACGGTGATGGACAACATGCTCTACGTCCGCGACGACGACGGGAAGACCGCCCAGAGCACTGCCGAGCGCTATCTGGAGATGGTCGGGCTGAACCACACCGGGGAGATGTTCCCGGGCCAGCTCTCGGGTGGGATGCAGCAGCGGGTGGGGATCGCCCGTGCCTTCTCGGTCGAGCCGGACCTACTGCTCATGGACGAGCCATTCAGCCATCTCGACGCGATAACCGCCCGCTCCCTCCGGGACCACCTCCAGGTGTTGTGGACCGCCACCAGGAAGACGGTGCTATTCGTCACCCACGACGTGGTCGAAGCGGTGCAGCTGTCCGACCGGATCATCGTCCTCGCCCCTGGCGGGCGCATCTTCGACGACATCGCCATCGACCTCGAGCACCCCCGCCGCGCCACCGACCCCAAGGTGGCGACACTGCAGGCGGAGATCCTGGGACGGTTCGAGGAGATGCATCCGTCGGGCACCGCCAACCTGGAGAACCTGGTCTAGGGCTCCGGCTCGTAAGTTCCGTGCCTGTAGCGCCGGCGGGACATGGGTGAGACTTGCGAGTCGGTGCACTAGTCCTCGAGGATGGCGACCGCCCGGGTTGGGCCGCCGTGGGCGCCGACCACCTTGAGCGGGAAGCCGACGAAGGTGAACCGCTTCCCCACCACTTCGGTGAGGATCAGGTTCTCATAGTGCGTCTTGCGCTGATGACGGCACATGAGATGGACCGGGTAGACGGTCGACACCGGGTTGTCCGGAGTCGGCGAGTCCACCCCGAACGTGGTGATCCCCTTGTCCAGGATCCAGTCGCAGGCGGCCTCGCCGAGACCGGGAAAGGTGCTCAGGTACTCGGGAGTGTCGTGGTAGCGGTCGTAGGTGGCGGTGTAGAAAAAGCAGTGATCGCCGGGGTCGATCGAGAGCCCAGAGGAGGCCAGGGCAGCGTCGAGATGGTCGGGGGTGATGTCGGTCTGGGGAGGGACATCGGACACGTCGAGACACACCGCCGGCCCGTAGAACAGACCCAGGTCCATCTGGTCGATGGTGAGGGCGCTCGGGTCGGGGTCGAGGTGGCTGAACGAGTCGACATGAGTTGGCCCGTTGTCGTTGAGCATGAACCCCAGCGTCTGGAACGAGAAGTCGGAGGTGAACCTGGGCCCGGTCTCCTCGTGGGTCGCATGCTGGAAGGTGACCGTCTTGAGATGCCCGGGGTAGACCTTCATCCCCTCGTAGATGGGTTGGGAAAGATCGATCAGCGTCATATCTGCTCCTTGCTCATGTCAGTACATCACCACACCCGAGTTCACATTCAGATCGGCGCCGGTGATCCCGCTCGCCTCGTCCGAGGCGAGAAAGACCGCGGCGCGGGCCACGTCCTCCGGCTCGGTGAGCCGGCCTAGCGCCGCCTCCGACTCGAACTCGTGTCGCACCGTGTCGACGTCGACACCCCTCGACTCGGCCTGGGCTCTCATCACCCATTCGATGCGGGGGCCGGCGACGAAACCGGGCGAGATCAGATTGACCCGTACCCCCTCCACCCCCGCCTCCAGGGTCAGGGTCCGGGTCAGGCCGATCAGGGCGGTCTTGGTCGTGGTGTAGGCCGAGCGGCCGAAGAGGGGTCGCTTCCCGCTTATCGACCCGATGATGACCACCGACCCGCCCCTTTGACCGACCATCACCGGAAGGACGGCTCGCGTGACCAGGAAGACGCCGAACACGTTGACCTGGAAGGTGGACATCCACTCGCCGGGATCGACCTCCCAGAGCCTGCCGCTGGGGCCACCGACCCCGCTGTTGTTGACCAGCACGTCGATCCGATCATGCTCGCCTACCACCGCCTCGACCATCGCCTGCACCGAGGGCTCCGAGGTCACATCGGTCTCGACCACCATCGGGATTCCGCCGGCCTCCTCGACCATCCCCGCCGTCTCGGACAAGCCGGTGCCGTTGCGTGCCGCGAGGACCACCACGTCCCCGACTGCGCCGAACTCCCGGGCGATCACCCGCCCGATGCCCTGACTGGCTCCGGTGACCACGGTCACCCGGGGCTCACCCGTCGCCGGCGACATCGAGCACGTCCGGAAAGAACTCGGGGTTGAGGCGAAGCCGGGCGCTGATGGCGTGACCCTCCATCAGCTCGGCGTCGGCAACCACCGCCGCCGGCTCGGCGACCTGACGTGACCCCTCTGGCTCGCAGCGCTGGGTGGTCACCGTCTTGAGGAACTTGCCCACCCAGAGCCCACCTGTGTATCGGGCAGCCCCCCGTGTGGGAAGGGTGTGGTTGGTGCCTATCGCCTTGTCCGAGTAGGCGACGGTGGCATGGGTCCCGATGAAGAGGCTCCCGTAGTTGGAGAGACGGTCGACGAACCAATCCGGATCCCGGGTCTGGACCTCGAGATGCTCGGGTGCGATCTCGTCGGCGGTCTTCACCATCTCGGCGTCGTCGGTGCAGAGGATCACGGTTCCGAAGTCACGCCATGCGGCTCCTGCGACGTCGGCCGTTGGCCACCGCTCCAGCCACCAGTCGATCTGTTCGATGGTGGCCCGTCCCAAGGTCTCGTCGGTGGTGGCGAGGATGGCGGGCGACGTCGGACCGTGCTCCGCCTGGCCGAGGAGGTCGCAGGCGACGATGGAAGGGTCGGCGCTGTCGTCGGCGATGATCATGATCTCGGTGGGGCCGGCGAGGAGATCAATCCCCACCCTCCCGAACAGCTGCCGCTTCGCCTCGGCAACGTATGCGTTTCCCGGCCCGACGATCATGTCGACCGGCTCTGACCCCTCCAGCCCGAATGCCATCCCGGCCAGGGCCTGCACGCCTCCGACACAGAAGATCTCGTCCGCCCCGCACTCCGCCATCGCCCAGAGCTGTGGCGGGTGCATGCCGTGCTCGTCCCGTGGTGGGGCCGCCGCCACCACCCGGCTCACCCCGGCCACCTTGGCCGTGGCCACCGTCATCACCGCCGAGGCGATGAGGGGATACCGCCCTCCCGGCGAATAGGCACCGACCGAACCCACCGGAATGTGACGCTGGCCGAGAAAGACACCGGGCAAGGTCTCGGTCTCGAAGTCGGACAGGGTGCTCCTCTGCAGCCTGGCGAAGTTGGTCACCTGGTCGATGAGGAAACGAGCGCTCTCCTCGACCACCGGGTCCATCTGCTCGTACGCCGCCGCCACCTGCTCCTCGCTCACCCGGAAGGTTGGCGGGCTCCACCCGTCGAGACGCTCCGAGTGACGCCGCACCGCGGCGATGCCCTCACGGTCCACCTCGGAGATGATGGTGGAGACGGTTTCCCGGACCTCCCGTGTCACCTCCTCGGGTGTCGGTGTCGGTTGCTTCAGATAGTGCACGGTTGAGGAGTCACGGGCGGCCAATCCTATATCTTGCACGATGGTCCGTCACCCTGGATGGCCGCCTGAGAGCAGGCGATAGGGTTGGCCCCGACCAAGGAGGTCACATGCTCGGATGGGTCGATGACATCGACCGGCTCACGGTCGACAACGACAACTTCAGGACCGTGATCTTCACCGGGGAGCACACCCAGCTGACCGTCATGAGTCTTCTTCCCGGCGAGGAGATCGGTTGGGAATCCCACCACGATCGCGACCAGTTCCTCCGTCTCGAGCAGGGCAGGGCTCGGGTCGACTTCGGCTCGAGTGAGGATGGAGTAGACGAGAGCCACGAGGTGGAGGACGACTGGGCCTTCATCGTGCCGGCGGGGGTCTGGCACAACGTGGTCAACGTCGGAGACGACGAGGTGAAGCTCTATTCGCTCTACTCCCCGCCGGAGCACCCGGACGGCACGGTACATGCCACCAAGGCCGACGCCGACGCCGCAGAGCACCATTGACCCACCCGGATACCGGACTGAAGTGGCCGGTCAAAACAGGCTCTTGGTCCCTCCGCCATCGACCGAGATCGCGGTGCCTTGGATGTGCCGGGCCCGGGGCAGGCAGAGGAACACGGCCAGCTCGGCCACATCCTCGGGCGTGCCGAGACGACGTATCCCCTGACGCTGGATCGTCTCGGCCAGGACCTGGTCGGGGGTCTTGCCCTGCGCGGCGGCCTGGTCGCTCATCATCTCGTTGAGACGCTCGGTCTGAACCTGGCCGGGATGGATCATGTTGACGTTGACGTCGTCGACCAGCCCGAGCCCGGCCAGAGCCTTGCCGAAGTTGGCCAGCGCCGCATTCACCGCCCCGCCGATGGCGAAGTTGGGATTGGGAGTTCGGGCCATCCCCCCGATGATGTGGACCACCGAACCGTGGCTATCCACCAGTTGGGGCCAGAAGAGCCGGGAGATCCGGACCGCTCCGAAGAACTTGAGATCGAACCCTTCCTGCCACAACTCATCGGATATCTCGAGAAAGGGTCCGCTCTTGGTGGCGCCGGCGCAGTTGACCAGGATGTCGATGTGGTCGAATCGGGCAGTCGCCTCCCGGTGCAGGGTCTCGCACCCCTCGATGGTGGAGAGGTCTGCCGGGACCGTCTCGACCCGTCGGTCGGTGGCGGTGGCTATCTCCTTGGCCGTCGCCTCCAGGGTCTCGGCCGTACGGGCCGAGATCACGACGTCGGCCCCCTCTTCGGCCAGCCTGCGCGCGATCGCCCTGCCTATGCCCCGACTACCGCCGGTGACGACGGCCACTTTCTCCGATAACTCCACAGGTCCTCCCTTGCCATCTGCTGGGACCGGACGATACCCGGCCCTATTCATGCTTTCTTTGGCGCCGTAGGCTCGCGATCATGGAATGGGTCCTGTACGCCGGTCTGGCGGTGGTCGCCATCCTGGCGATCCGCTTCCTGTTGACCCGAATCGCGGCTCAGGGCGGCACCTCCGACCGTGACGCAGCGGCGACGGTAGATCAGATCTTGGCCGAGGCAGATGCCTTCCGGGGCAGCAGATCCCCCGACGACCGGCCGTGGGACGGCCAGAAACGCATGGCGCCACCAACCCAGGACGGCGGCGTAGTCGGCGGCTAGGCCTAGGCGCAGGCCCGGCTACCGTCCCCGGCCATGCGCATCGCCGTCCTCGATGACTACCAGCAGGTTGCCGGCTCGCTGGCCGACTGGTCGACGCTGGAGGCCGAGATCGTCTTCTTCCCCGATCACATCTCCGACCGAAGCGAGCTCCTGACCCGACTTGACGGGTTCGATGTCGTCGTGGCCATGCGGGAGCGCACCCCCTTCCCCCGTCCCGTTCTCGAAGGCCTTCCCGACCTGCGGCTCCTGGTGACCACCGGTTCGGCCAACGCCTCGATCGACGTGAAGGCGGCCCAGGAATTGGGGATCGTTGTCTCCGGCACCGGGGCTCTCCCCCATCCCACCGGGGAGCTGACCATGGCCCTGATCCTGACGTTGGCCCGTGGGCTCGTCGAACAGATCGGCTCGGTGGGTGAGGGCGGGTGGCAGGTTGGTCTGGGCCGGGATCTGCTCGGGTCGACCCTGGGTGTGATCGGACTGGGTCGTCTCGGATCGCAAGTGGCGAGACTGGGGCAGGCCTTCGGCATGGATGTGCTCGCCTGGAGCCAGAACCTGACCAGGGAGAGGGCCGCCGAGATCGGGGTGAGCCCGGTGTCCATGGACGATCTGTTGCGCCGAGCCGACTTCGTCACCATCCACCTCCGGTTGAGCGACCGGACCAGAGGGCTGATCGGGCGAGACGAGCTGTCTCTCATGCGACCCGACGCCTACCTGGTCAACACGTCGAGGGGGCCGATCGTCGAGGAGACGCCCCTGCTCGAGGCGGTGCAGTCCGGGGTCATCGCCGGAGCCGCCGTCGACGTCTTCGAAGAAGAGCCGCTGCCCCCGGACCATCCCTTCCGCACCGAGCCGCGCATCCTGGCCACTCCCCACATCGGGTACGTCACCCGGGAGTCGTACCAGGTCTTCTACGAGGGTGTCGTCGAGTCGATCGAGGCCTGGCGCGACGGGGAGCCGATCCGTCTCCTCACCTGACTTCAGGTGTAGAAGTCGGGGTAGCCGTGTGGCGCCACCGCCTCCCGGAACGAGGCGATCAACCCGTCGATGCCCACCTCGTCGGGGACCGACACCGACCGGGCGAACTGCCAGAGCAAGAAGGGGTTGACCCCCATGGCGTAGAGCGCCCCGTAATCCCGGGTCTCCACCGCGGCGCGCTCGGTGTCGGTGAGATGCCCGCCGTCGGGATAGGGCGGGACCGGTCGCTCGGCAAGTGACTCCCAGTCGTCGAGGAAGGCGGCGGGGTCCTCTTTGAACCGGGCCAGCGCCTCGTCCGACCGATCCACCTCCCACATCAGCTTGTTCACCATGTAGCGGCTCATGTCCCATCCCAGGAGAAGAAGGGCAGGTTCCCGAACCGGGTCGGGGTGCCTTCGGCCATCGTCGCTGGTTTCCCCCCGGTTGCAGCGAGACAGGTGATGAAGTTGAGGAACTGGTAGCTCTCGTTGCCCGCCTCAGTGAGTCGCAGGAAGCTGGTCGATGCCACCACTCCCTCCAGGTCGCCACCGGCCATCCACGACACCGCTTTCTCGTCGAAGTCAGGGTCCGGGCTCTCGCCGAGGAACTGTCGAGGCCCTCCCAGCTCGTGGGCGAGATGACCACTGCCCACCAAGAGCACCCGCCGCGCCGAGGGAAAGGAGGCGATTGCCTCGGCCAGGTATGAGCCCAGAGCGGCGAAACGGGCGGCCACGGGGATGGGCGGTGCGTTGCAGTTGGAGAACACCGGGACCACGGGGATATCGAGGTCGGGGGTGAGCAAGAGAAGGGGGACGAGAAAGGAGTGGTCGATCCAGGGCTCGTCGCTGAAGGAGAAGTCGAACCCCGACGCGAGATCAGACCCACCGAGAAGGTGGGCGCCGAGACCAGGGTCGCCGGGGACCATGGTCGTCTCGAGCCCGAACACCCGCGTCTCGTTGGGATGCCCGGCTCGCATCTCCGGCGCCTTCCCGATCAGGAACGCAGGCATGTTCGCCATCGTCAGCATGTGGAAGTGGTCCGAGGCGACCATCACGATCACGTCGGGACGCAACCCGGCGACGTGGGACCGGAGCCGCTCGAAGTTGGCGGCGACCTTGGCAAGGTCGGGAGGAACCGTGTCGCGGAGACTGGCCCACATCAACGGGTTGTGGGTCACCCCGAGGACGCCGACGATCTCAGCCATCGCCCACCGTCGTCACCAGTCCGACTTCCTCCAGCAGTTCGCTCAGCTGCTCTCGCTCGGCCTCCAGAAACAGCCCGGTCTCGTCCGGGCCGAGAAAGGTACCCGTCCACAGATTGTCCTCGAGAAGCCGGCGCCAAGCTTCGGTCCCGACCGCCCCACCGAGACGCTCGCCCCAGGCATCGACGACCCACCGGTCCAACCCCGGTGGCCCGACCAGGCCCCGCCAGGTGCCCCGTACGCAGTGCACTCCCAGCTCGACGCAGGTTGGCGTCGCGGCGAACGCCCCACCGAGACGCTGTGGTGAGGTCACCATGACCGGTGCCAGCATCCCGTCTCCGAGCGCGGGGACGGCGCTGACTGCACTGACCACTGCGATGTGTCCGCTCCCTTTGACCAGGTCGGCCAGGGCGAGCGGGGCGGAGTCGAACACCCGCATCGGAAGGGTCGACACCGGGACGCCGAGATGAGTGGCGATCTCGGCCAGGATCAGGTGGTTCATGCTGCCCAGAGCGGTGGCAAACGAGACGACGGCGGACCCATTGCCCATGGCGTCGAGCATGGCTGAGGGCTGCTCGAGCCCGAAGCCTGGTCGGACCACCAGGGCACTGTGCTCGGTGTAGAGGAGACCAAGAGGGCTGAGATCTCGATGGTCGATATCGGACTCGCCGACGATGGCGTTGGTGATCAAGGTCGGTGAGCTCACCGCGGCCAGATCGGTTGCCCCCCTGCGTCGCACCAGCCGGTCCCATGCGTTGCCGCCGCCGCGACCAGGGAGGTTGGTCACCGTGACCCCGGAGCCGAGCACCTCGGCGAGGGCACGCGCGGTCCGGTCCTGTCCCCCGCCCGGCGGGGTGCCGGCGATGATCTCCACAACCACGACCGCCGACGCTACCCGACCCGAGAGCGCCTCCGACCGCGATGCATATGATCCCCAGGTGGCTGCCACGATCCAGGCGGTGGAGACGACCGCCCTCCGCTTCCCCCTGCCCCACCCGATCACCACCGCGCTGTCCACCTATACCCATGTCGACGCCACGTCGGTACACCTACGTACCGATGACGGGCTGATCGGCTTCGGGATGACCGCGGGACTGGGCGGATCGGCCGCCGCCGCGGTGAAGCCGTACATCGACGCCGAGCTCGCCCCCCTGGTGGTCGGCGAGGACGCCCTGGCCCCCGAGGCGCTGTGGCACCGAATGTGGAGCCCGAACAAGCCCAGGATGCGGGGTGGGCTGGGGGCGTGGGCCCTATCCGCGGTCGATATCGCCTGCTGGGACCTGTTGGGCAAGACCGCCGGTCTCCCGGTGCACCGACTGCTTGGCGGCTTCCGGGACGATGTCCCGGTGTACGGGAGCGGCGGCTGGCACAGCCTCGGCGACGACGAGCTGGTCGAGGAATGCCAGGCCTTCGCCGCCCAGGGGATCAAAGCCTACAAATACAAGGTGGGCAGCCCGCGCGACCGGGAGCGGACCGCGCTGCTCCGTCGGGAGATGGGCGACGACCACATCCTCTTCGCCGACGCCAATCAGCGCTTCACCGTGATGCAGGCGCTGGAGTCGGCACGGATGCTGGCCGATCACGGGGTGGCCTGGATCGAAGAGCCGGTCCTGGCCGACAGCAGCGACGACCTGGCCGAGGTTGCGGCGGCGTCGCCGGTGCCGGTGGCGGCCGGGGAGAATGTCTACTTCCGATGGGGGTTCCGCGAGATCTGCGACCGCCGCGCCGCCGCCTACCTCCAACCCGATGTTGGACGCTGCGGCGGGATCACCGAGTTCGCCAAGATCGCCCACCTCGCCGACGCCTACAACCTCTCCCTGAGCAGCCATCTCTGGCACGAGCTGTCGATCAGCCTGGTCGGGGCGAGCAGGCAGGGATACCTGGTCGAGTTCGCCGAGCTCATCCCACCCGACGCCCTGACCCGACCCTTCGAAGTCAGGGACGGCCACATCCGGGTCCCCGACGTTCCCGGGCATGGAGTGGAGCTCACCGACGAGGCCATGGCCCGGTTCGCGGTATAGAGGAGAGACGATGCGCATCGAAGCGATGGAGACGTATCCGATCACGATGACCCTGCGCAGCCCGATCCCGATGTCGAACGGGGTGATCGAGCGGACTGGGAACGTGTTGGTCAGGCTGGTGTCGGACGACGGGGTGGTGGGCTGGGGGGAGGGAGTGGAGGCCCCCGCCTTGACCCATCAGACCCAGAAGGACATCGTCGCCGACCTCGCCGACCTCACCTCGACCGTGATCGGATCCGACCCGATGCGACGCAACGACCTCTGGGGACGCCTCAACGCCACCAGACCCGCCGCCACCACCGCAATCGGAGCCATCGACATCGCCGTTCACGACCTGGCGGGGAGAGCACTGGGCGTGCCGGCTCACGAGTTGCTCGGCGGGGCAGCCCGTGACCGGATCCCGGCCCTGACCCTGGTTGGTAGCGGTGATGCCTCGGCCGACGCCGACAAGCTGGCCGAGCGGCACGAGCAGGGGTTTCGCTGGTTCAAGATCAAGTTGGGCATGGCCCCCGCAGAAGTTGAGCTGGCCACCCTGGCCAAAGCGGTCGAGCTGGTGGGAGGTGAAGGAGTCGTGTGCGGGGACGTGAACGAGGCTTGGGAGGAAGACCAGGCCCGATCGTTCCTCTCCCAACTCGACGGCGACCGCATCCGATTCGTCGAGCAGCCGGTGAACCGGGCCGACCGCGACGCCCTGCTCCGACTGGCGGAGTCGTCACCGGTGCGGCTCTGCGCCGACGAAAGCGCGGGGAGCCTGGCTGCAGTAGTCGGGTTCGTTGGCACCCGGGTGGGAGGGGTGAGCCTGAAGCTGATCAAACACGGAGGGATGACCGGGGTGATGCGTGGCGCCGCCATCTGTTCCGCCGGGGGGCTCGGGATCAACCTGGCCGGGAAGGTGATCGAATCGTCGGTGTCGGCGGCGGCCAACCTGCATTGTGCCGCAGCCATGGATCGGATCGACTTCGGTTGCAGCCCGGCCAACCAGGGTGTGGTCCAAGACGTCACCCACACCCCGATCACCGTCGCCAACGGCGAGTTCCCCGTCCCCGACGGGCCCGGGCTCGGCATCGACGTCGACGAAGGCCTGGTCGAGGAACTGTCCTGACCAACTTCGTGGTCAAACCGACCGCGACACTCCCTTTCCCCTCAGCCGAGCCCCAACCGCGGCCCGGCACCGGGCGGCGACCGAGTCGGCGGCACCCGTGGCCTCGTCCACGTCCGGAAAGAGGCCAAAACAGCCCGAGCCAGAGCCGGTCATCGCCACCGGCACCCCCCATTGCGCCCGCAGGTCGGCCATGAAGTCGGCCAGCTCCGGCTCGAGGTCGAAGGCGGCCGGGGTCAGGTCATTCCGGATCGGGATCCCCTCGCGCAGGGCTGGAGGGAGCAGTCGGGGCAGAATCTCCTCTCCGACCGGACCCTCCAACTCGTCCCACCTCCGGTACACCTCCGGAGTCGACATCTCGAAGACCGGCACAGCCACCGCCACCGCAAAACCCGACAGCGGCGGGACAGGCTCCAGCTCGTCTCCCACTCCGGTCATGAGCAAGGAGCCACCGGTGAAGAAAAGGGCGACATCGGAGCCGAGCGAGGGGCCAACCTCCTCCGCCAGCGCCTGGGAGAGCTTTGCTATGTCGGCAACGGCGGTCAGGGTGGCGGCAGCGTTGGAGCTTCCCCCGCCCAGACCGGCGCCCGTTGGGATCCGCTTTTCGAGCCGGATGTCGAGCGGCGGGACGTGGCCCCTCGCCCGCATTGCATCGACCGACCGGGTCAGCAGGTTGTCCTCGGGGTCGAGATCGGAACCCTCGACCACGAGCATGTCTTCGTCGCCCTCCTCGACTTCGACCAGGTCGAGCCACTCGATGGTCTGGACCAATGACTGCAACGGGTGGTATCCGTCGGACCGAGGCGGCTCGACCAACAGGGACAGGTTGAGCTTGGCCGGGGATTCATAGACGGTCATGCCCGGGCCAGGCTCAGGTAGTCGGCCGGCGACAGGTCCTCGGCTCGCGCCGTCGGGTCGAGCCCGGCTCTCTCCAGGACCGAGACCGGGTCGTCGAAGAGCTCGGCCAACGATCGCCGCAGCATCTTTCGTCTCTGGTTGAAGGCGATGCCGGCGATCTCGATCGCCCGCTCCGCCCCTTCCGGGGCCGGGGCACGATCCAGGACCACGACCGCCGACTCGACCTTCGGCGGCGGGTAGAAGACGTGTGGCCGGACCCGGAAGGCGAGTCTGGCCCGGGAATGGATTCCGGCCACCACCGAGGGTATGCCATATTGCCCGCCGCCCGGTTCGGCTACGAGCCGCTCTGCCACCTCCCGCTGGACCATGACCACGAACCGTTCGATCTGCTCGACCCGGCGCAGGGCGTCGAGCAGGAGAGGCGTCCCCACGTTGTAGGGGAGGTTGGCCACCATGGTCCAACGCCCGCCAACGAGGTCGGCGGCGAGGTCGGCGGTGGTCACATCGAGGAAGCGGAGCTCGACGTCGAGACCCGCGGTCACGTCCTCGAGCACAGAGAGCAGGCCCGCATCGATCTCGTAGGCGACGACGTGGGCGCCCGTGGAGGCGAGGGCTCGGGTCAGGCTGCCCGTACCGGCCCCGACCTCGACTACCTGCTCCCCGGGTCCCACCGCGGCCAAGCCCACGATCTTGCGGGTGATGTTGGGGTCGGCGAGAAAATGCTGGCCGAGACGGCGGGAAGGGGCGACACCGTGCTCGCGGAGCAAACCGGCGATCTCGGACCGCGACTGGGCCGTCACCTCCCGAACACCCGGGCGGCGTTGGAGGAGGTGACCCGCGCCACCTCCTCGACTGGGAGGTCCCAGACCCGGGCAAGCGCCGCACCGACCAGGGCGACCCAGGCCGGCTCGTTGGCCGATCCCCGGTGTGGCGGCGGCGCCAGGTACGGCGTGTCCGTCTCGACCATTGCCCGCTCGGGGGGAACCTGCGCTGCGCCCAGCCTGACTGTTTCCCCGGTCTCGAATGCGACCGGCCCGGCGAACGAGAACGTCACTCCCAGGTCGAGAAAGCGGCGGGTCCATCTCGGCCCGCCGGTCCAACAATGCAGGACCGTCTGCGGGCCCGCCCCGATCTGCTCGATGATGGAGAAGACATCGGCAAAGGCATCCCGGCAGTGGACGATGATCGGCTTGCCCAGGTCGATGGCGAGACCGACCTGGGCCCGGAACGAGTCGATCTGCTCCTGGCGTGGGGAAAGGGTGCGGTGGAAGTCGAGCCCGGTCTCCCCCACCGCCGCCGCCTCCCAAGCCATCTCGGTGATCGCGGCCGACTGGACCGCCCAAAGCCCGGCGTCGTGAGGGTGGAGACCAGCGGTGGCCACGACCCGATCCGGATGCAGCCCGGCGAGATGTGCCGACGCCTTGGAGCTCTCCGCGTCGACACCCGGCACCACGACCCAGTCGACGTCGGTGGCGCGGGCCAGCAGTTCCTCGGGCTCACGCTCGTCGAGCTGGAGATGACAGTGGGTGTCGACCCATCCCATGGCCGGGACGGTACCCGGCATCGGCTGTGACCCCACGGGTAGGCTCGCCCCGCGGGGAGGTGAGGTTCATATGGAAACAGGCATCGCCCGAAAGATCGACGACCTGGGTCGCATAGTGATCCCGGCGGAGACGAGAAGGCTGTTCAACATCCGGGAGGGAGATCATCTCTTCATCGCCGTGGAGGGTGGCTCCATCGTCATGCGCAAGCTGACCGACACGTGCACCTTCTGTGGTACCGAGACCAAGGTCACCCCGTTCAAGGGCAAGGGGATCTGCGCCTCCTGCCGGGCTCAGCTCCGGTCCTGATCTCCGATCAGGGCCTCGTAGATCGATCGACGGGAGACCCCGGTGGCTCCGGCCACCCTCTTCGCCGCCTCCGAAGGCGACGAACCGCCGGCGACGAGATCCCGGGCTTCGCCGATGGCGGTCTCCACGGACAGACTCTCCGTCGCCCCCGGGGCGACGACCACCGTGAACTCGCCTTTGGCCTCCCGGGCGGACCATTCCTCGACCGCCCCCCCGACCGGCCCCACCCAGACCTCTTCGTGGAGCTTGGTCAGCTCTCGGGTGATCGCCACCTCCCGATCGGGGCCGGTGACGGCGCCGATCGCCTCCAGGTCGGCTATCAGACGGTGCGGGCTGACGAAGACCACCACCGGCCGATCCTCGGTGGCGATCCGGGCTAGACGCTCCGACCGTTCCTTTCCCTTTCGGGGTAGGAAACCCTCGAACACGAAGCGGTCGGCCCCGAACCCGGCCAACACCACCGCCGTGGTGACGGCCGAGGGCCCGGGTATCACGGTGACCGGGTAACCGGCTCCGCGAGCCTGCCTCACCGTCTCGGACCCCGGGTCGGACACAGCGGGCATGCCCGCATCACTGACGATCACAACTGTCAGGCCCTGGCCGAGGGCATCGAGCAGATCCCGGGCCCTTCTTGCCTCGTTGCCGACAAAGAGCGACCTCACCTTGGGTTTGGCCCCCACATGCTGAAGCAGGATGGCGGTGCGCCTCGTGTCTTCGGCGTAGACGATGTCCGCTGCCAGCAGCGTCTCCCGGAGACGATCAGAGACGTCACCGAGGTTGCCAATCGGGGTGGCGCAGACCAGCAGGCGCCCGGCCTCACCCACCGGTGACCTCGACCAGATCGCCCCGGTCCGGAACCGGTCGCCCCGACGGCAATTCGACGATGATCCTGGCCGAGCGGAACACGACGATCCGGTTGGGCCGAAGGGTGGCGGTGGCGATGACTCTCATCCCGGCGTCGAGCCCCACCACCTCGAGCGGCTGGCCCAGACCGAAACCATGCACGCTGCGGGCTGGGATCACGACGACCGAGCCGGGCGGCGCACGTCTGATTCCGAAGAAGCGGTCGGCAAAGCTGCGCGCCATGTATCCACTGACCTTCCATCCCGATGTCGAGAGCCTGACCCGCTCCATCGCCCTCGACGCTACGTGATCATCGGACGAGACGGAACCGGGTCTAGCCCCCGACCGAAGCGAGGATGCTCTCCCCGATCTCGGGTTGGTCCGCGGCGATGAAGGCGAGCCGACCGTCGAACACTTCGACCCAAACCCAGTCCTCCTCGGCGACGCCGGTGCGGGCGTAGTCGAGAAGAGCGGCTCTCAGCTCCTCGGTGTCCCGCTCGGTGTCGCCCTCGAACATGATCAACAACGCCGCGTTCTCACCGTCGAACCATTGCGCGTAGTAGTCCCCACCCCAGCCGTCGGCCGCGTCGACAGCGACATCCTCTCCGAGCACCTGGTCGATCATGATCCGGAACCCGAACTCGCCCCAAACCGACTCCCGTTCGAGCTCGTAACCGGGGAGGGTCGGAGCCACCACGTCGAATCTCATCGGGAGGTCCCGCTCGTAGTCGCTGGGCGTGATGATCTGCTCGGTGGACCCGGGCAGCTTGGGCATGCGGTCATATGCATCGTTGACCGTGGCCCAACGGTCCTGGCTGTAGTGAGTCTGCACCCAGGCGAGACCCGAGTCGTAAGGGAAGATCAGCGAGTCCTGGATGAACATCGGGGCCCGGTCGAGGGCGTCGGTGTCGATGTCGAGAGCCTCGGCGAAGAATTCCCCGATCTCGCGCTGGTTGAGAGTCTGGAGATAGAGCAGCTCGGTCATGCTGGCGTCGCCTTCGATCAGTGCCTGATAGGCCGAGGCCTCGTCGAGACGCTCCTCGTCGAGCATGGCCATGTAGACGGGGTGGAAGTCGAGCCGCTCATCGGTCAGCGCATGAGTCAACTCGTGGATCATCGTGGCCCTCTGCACGATGCTGAAGCCCTCCTCCCGCATCGGCACCACCAGCTCCCTCGTGTCACCGTCGTAGTAGCCGGCCACCTGCTCGCCGTAGAGATCGGTGAGAAGCAGCTGCAAGTCGACGTCGTCCTCGAGGAGCCCGAGCAGTTTGTAGAGGGCCTCGTCGGCAGGGAAGTCGTCGGATTCGTCTTCGATCTGCTGGCGAACCCGGTCCTCTAGCTCCTGTTCGGTGACGATCGTGATCGTCGGTGGCTCCTGGAAGCGAAGCCCTCGGATCTCCTCGGTGGTGCGGACCAGGTCGAGCAGTTCGGTCTGTACCTCCTGGGGAAGGGCCTCGATCCCGGGAAGCTCCTCCCAGGTGGGCTCGGGAAGCGTCGTCGTGGTGACCTGTGCGACGGTGGTCGTTGTGGTGCTCTCGACCTGGGTTGTCGTGGTGGCGGCCGATTGTCCCGTCGTGGTCGTGCCCGTGGTGCCCTCGGTGCAGGCGCCGATGGCAAGGGCGAGCGCGATGACGAGGACGAGACGACGGGTCATGAAGGTCAGGTTATCGGCGCAAAGGGGCTAGATCGTTAGCCATCTCGGGGGTCTTCGGCCGGCTTCCCCTACCCTCGCCCGCTGGTAGTTTGGAATCTGTAGAAAAGCAATGAAGGTCGGCCGAGGGAGCAGTCCGATGGCTGAGGTTCACAGACTTCGCGAACATCGACGGGAGCTCATCTCGGACGGCGACCGTTCGGCGTTGCGAGCCACCTGGCACCGCGACTCCGGCTTTGTCGTCATCAGTCTCTGGCGTGACGACACTTGTGTCGCCACTTCGCATCTGACTCCAGGCGAGGCGGGACGTCTGGCCTCATTCATCACCGGGGGGCTCGCCGAAATCGCGACGGAGGCGCACCGGGGTGGGTCCGGTGTGGCACGTGTCGCTGCGAGCCGGTCTTTGGCCAAGCGGCTCAACGACAACCTCAGGATGTGGCGCCGGAGTGTCGCCGTCTCTTTGGAGTCGACGGCTCGCAGACTCCGTCAGCCGTAGTGTCGGGAGCGCTGACCAGACAGGAGCTGGAAGCGACTCACTGTTGGTGGGAATCGGCGGATCGGGTCCCGGCCCAACCGAAGATGACCGAGTTCCGCCAGGGGCTGCGCTACCACCAGGCCAGGTGGCGTGAGGCCAGCGGCCACCCGATCGGTTCACAGCCGATTGCACCCAAACCCGGCACAGCGCCGACGCGGCTGGTCGGGAGCCGACTCCCCCTTGCCTACGCGAAGGAGACCGGGGCCAACTTCATCACCGCAGAGGCGCTGGAGGCTGCGAAGGCCAGGACCTCGTTCGTAGAGCCTCATCAGAGCTTCGATCATCAGCGTCTCTGGGCCGATCTCCTTTCGTCGGAAGCACTGTCAGTCAACCTGTTCGGCGACCTCGCCGCCGACCTGGAGCGGGCCGATCGGGCCGTCCATACCTGGTGGCCGGATGCCCCGGGCACGGTGTCCGAGGTTCGATTTGCCCACTCTCCGGGCCGTTTCGACCCCGCCTACCTGAACAGCCTCCGCGCCTTCGACGTCGCCTTCGTGCTCGACCTCGGCGACGGAGCCCTGGGGGTGCTGGCTGTCGACACCACCTACCACGAGTGGGCCAAACCGGAGATCCCGAAACCAAGCAACATGCCGCGTTACGTCGAGGTGGCCGAGACGTCGGGCGTCTTCAAGCGAGGCGCCATAAATGGCGTCAAGGGGAGGTCGGCCCTCTGTGTGATGTGGCTCGAGCACCTGCTGTTGCTGTCGATGCTCCAACACGAGAGCGGCACCTGGACCTGGGGCCGGTACGTCGTGGTCCATCCCGCCGGCAACTCCGACTTCGCCGAGGCCTGTGCACAGTATCGGGGGCTGCTCGCCGACACATCGACATTCGCCTCGGTGACCCTTGAGGAGTTGCTCGACGCCGACGTCCTGCCCAGCCGGACGACCGCTGCACTGCGTCGGCGTTATCTGCCCGGGTGAGAACCCGCTCCCTACCGCTACGCGCCAACCCGTCGGCCGCGTGCGAGCACGAGCGAACCAACCACCAGGACAACCGCCGCGGGTGCAACGACCAGCCCGATGCTGAACACGAAGGTGACTGCCGAGGCAGCGACGACGGCCGTTCCGAACCACATGAGGCGGGTATCCGACCTGACGGCACCCCATAGCGCGACCAGACACCCGAGACTCGGCACGAGACCAGCCGGGTTCAGGCCGCCGGACCTGTAGACCAACGTGGCTCCCGCTACCCATGCCGCACAGCATGCTGCGACGGTGACTGCTGCCTTGCCGTGGCGAGTGCGTTGCGCCGACATGCCGCTCCCTCACCACTGACGCTAGCCACCAACGGGGTCATGAGAAGTTGAACAATGGTGGGAGGATCACCACGACCGCGGCCGCCCAGAGGGCGAACACGGGCAGGTAGGCGGTCTGCCAGCGCTCGAGTCGGTGGAAGGTGCCCCTTCCGGTGATGAACCGGGTGGATAGCCAGGCGGTCCCGGCCAGGCTCACCAAGAGCACGAGGTTGAGGCCCAGCACTGCTGTTCGGTTGGGAGTGAACCCGAGCTCGCCGATCCGGGCGATCATCGCGCCGAGCACTATCACGTCGAGCACGAGGGCGCTGACAACGGCGACCAGTTGGATGCGGTCCATCCAGCCCGGCCGCCTCGACGAGTCTCGAGCGGACATTCCGTACAAGACGAGCCCGAGGACCACCAGCAGCAGGGCGTCGAAGACACCCAGGAGCTCGCGATCGAACGCGCCCCCGAACCCGGTCACGGCGTAGACGACCGCTGCGCCGGCCAGCATCACCGAGAACAGCGGCGTGAAGAGCATGGTGAGCACCGGCGCCATGTTCTCCACGACCCGTTGCTTCGACTCGACGAGCCATGCAGCCACGATCACGGCGCCTGCCGCCCCGGAGGGCAACACCCATTCGACGACCCGCTCGGTGTCGACTCCCGTGGGTTCGAGGATGAGCGCGGTCAGCGCCAGGAGGACCCCGCCTCCAAGGGCTATCAGCACGTAGTAGATGAACCATTCGCCCGTGAAACGGAGGAAGTCCATGCGCCGCTCATGCGATCGCACCTCGCCGCTCATGTACGGGTATGCGACGACGAACCACATCAAGACGGGCATGTGAACGGCGACGAGAAGGTCGGTCGATTCGCCCTCGAAGTAGGGGTAGAGGTTGATCACGATGGCGGCGATCACGAAGGGGGCAGCCGTGACCAGGGACTGGCGTAGGGAGAGTCGCCGTCGGCGAGCGAAGTAGCCGGCGAGGAAGGGCAGCACGAACAGGCTCGCGTTCCGCAGCAGCCACCCGGGCTCCTCGCTCGGGAACCCGGCGGCCAGACGTGCGACCTGGATCGTGACCGCCGCCGCAGCGGCAAACACCAGCGCCTCCGGCCACCGGCTGTCGGAATCGGCCCACTCGGCCCCGCCGGAGAGGACGAGCTGTCTCCAGAGTCTTCCGCGGTGTTCTCGCGCGAACTCCCGCGACAATTCGTCGACTCTTCCCATCCGCTTCACAGCGACCAGGAAAGCCTCATCGGCATCGAGACCGGCAGCGGCCAGATCAGCGATCTGATCGCGCAGATGGGCCTCCAATTCCTCCACGTCGCGTCCGTCGACCGCTGGGCCATGTTCGACGAAGGCCCGCCACTCCGCGATCTCCGACTCCAAACGCTCCACGGTCAGGCCCGCCTCAGCACGAACGGGAGCAGGTCGGCGCCTCCCCAGAGGGCACCCAACGCACGCGTCACGGTCGCCCACTGTCGCTTGTGCTCAGCGAATGCAGCATGCCCCTCATCGGTGATCGAGTAGTACCTGCGGCGCCGACCCTCGGGCGGCGTTCGCCACTCGGTGGTGACGTACCCGAGCCGGTGGAGACGATGGAGCAGCGGGTAGAGCATCCCATCGGTCCACTCGAGCTCACCGTCCGATAGCTCTCGAACGCGCCTCAGGATGGCGTACCCGTAGCTCTCCCCCTCGGCCAGGATTGCCAGCACCAGCGGCGTCGCCGACGCCGCGACGAGGTCCTTTTCGATCTGCATCACGCCTCCCGATACCTAGAACCGGAATACATAGAAGTACAAGGTATCACATCAGAGAACTTGTGACGAGAGCAAGACGGTTCCACTCAGAGCTAGCTTGACGAATTCCTATAGGGAGGACGCCCTGCCCGACCAAGGTGAGAAACAGGTGCGGCTTCCTCCCCGGTGGTTCGTTCGCATGGCGTGGTCGGCGCACCGGGGCTTGTACCGCGCTACAGGTGGCCGATTCGGATTACGGCGTCCCAAGGCAAACCGGTGGGGCATGATGCGTCTCACGACCATTGGGCGTCGCAGCGGCCAGGAACGGAGTGCGATCCTCGGCTACTTCGAGGACGGCCCGAACCTGGTGGCCATGGCGATGAACGGATGGGCCGACCCCGACCCTGCGTGGTGGCTCAACCTCCAGGCTCATCCTCGAGCCACCGTCGATCTCGCAGAGGGCCGACGCCAGGTAAGGGGGCGGGCTGCAGAGGGAGAGGAACGGTCGCGTCTCTGGTCGAGGTGGCGTGAGATAGACGAGAGCCTGGACGCCTACGCGGCACTCCGGTCCGGTGAGACCGCCGTCGTGATCCTGGAGCCATCCGAGCAATAAGCCCGATCCTAATGCATGGCGTCACGCACATGTGACGCGCTGCATAGAGAATGGATTTTGCGTCCGTCAATCTCAGCCTACGGACTGGTTTCCCCAGCCGACCCTGCCTGCATCCGCAAGGTTGGCGATCAGCGGTGTCCGTATCCTCGACCGGATGGATGTCGACCGCCTGCTTGCAGAACAGGTCACCTACTACCGAGAAAGAATACGACGACTGGTGGAACCGTCAGGGCCGATACGACCGAGGACCGGAGTTCCTTGCCTGGTGGAAGACAGAGATCGAACAGGTCGAGAGTTGGCTGGGCGAACAGGCACCAGTCGGGCGTGTGCTCGAAATCGCCGCAGGGACCGGCAACATCACGAGGATGATCAAACCTCATGCCGAACGGATCGTCGCAGTCGATTCCTCACCAGAGACCCTCGCCATCAACAAGAGCAAGAACGGCACAACAAAGCTCGACTACGAGGTGGCGAACGTCTTCGAATGGAACGCCGAAGAACGGTTCGACACCATCGCTTTCGGCTTCTGGCTGTCCCACGTACCCGAATCGAAACTCGAAATGTTCTGGAGGCGGGTGGAAGGCTGGCTCAAGCCGAGCGGACGCGCACTATTCATCGACAACCGTTCCCCCGACGACGATTGGGCTGACAAGCCGAGGAAACAAACCGATGCCCGACACGACCCCGAAAGGGGAATCTCACAACGTGTTCTCGAGAACGGACGGTCCTTTGAAATCGTCAAGATCTTTCGAGAGCCCGAAGGGCTCACGTCGCGTCTTGACGCTATCGGCTGGCACAGCGCCGTGAACCGGACAAGTGGGGCCTTCATATACGGGACTGCCGCACAGCACTCGAGAACCAGCAAGACTTGAGCGTCGTCATCGCCGAGCGAGAGGTGCCGATCCCGGATGGTCTCGGATATGGGCGGTTTCGTCCGGGATCTGTTGTTCTGCGCTAGTCCGTCGAGTCGCTTCCCGAACTGCCTTCCGAAGTCGTGTTCACGGCGTCTATGCCCCTTGCGGAGCCAGACTGCTGTTCCAGGTGTCCCGGTGCATCTTCCAAGTGCCGTCCTCGTTCTTCCACAGCACCATGATCTTGCCACGGTCCGCCAAAGTCTCGTCGTCTCCGTACAGTGAGTACTCGCCGACCTCGAGCGCGTACTCGCCCATCGGAATCACCTCCAGCGTCTCGGGTTGAGCCGCTGCGATGCCAAGGTCAAAGAAGGCCTGCCAATACTCCACAATCGCATCCGCGCCACTGACGGCGTCAGCGTTCGGGGGCAGGATCTTGGCGTCACTCGTGTACAACGAAGGCATCGTTGCACTGTCGGCGGCGCTGATCGCTTCCATGAAGCGTTGGTTCGCCTCGTGGATCCGTCCGGCTACATCCATCTCGCACCTCCAGAGGCCCGAACGTACCAGTAGGTTGGGTTCGGCGACGGTCGCTCCTTCGTACATTCCAATCCCCACCGACAAACGACTTGTCTCGACCACCCTCACGACAACGCATATCGCGGCGCCAGGTCCAGGCTTCGCGCCCGGCCTTTCTGCCGACTGTCTAAGAGCGCACGACGTGCCGGTTTGCCCTCTTTGGGGAAGTGAGCGTTATCACACGAGAACAGGCCGATCGTGTGGGACGTTGGCTGCGGTGATCCCGCACTAGTCTCTGACTCCAAGTCGCTGGCCTCCGGCTGCCGACCCGAGCCGGAGACGAGATCGATGAGCGATGAGTACGCGACGCGCGACGCCTGGGACACCTTCGGCGGCGGTTACGACCAAGCCTTCAGCTCGTCATTCACTGCAATCGCCCGGGCAGCTCTTCGATTCGCGGACGTGCAGCAAGGCATGCGGTTGCTCGACGTGGCGGCGGGAAGCGGTGCGCTGAGCATCCCTGCGGCCGAGCTCGGTGCCGAGGTGCTCGCGACCGACCTCTCCCCGGGCATGCTTGACCTCTTGCACGCTCGAGCCGAGGAGGCAGGAGTCACCAGCATCAGGACCGCGGTCATGGACGGGACGGATCTCGACCTCGAGGACCTCACGTTCGAGCGGGTCTGCTCACAGTTCGGCGTGATGCTCTTCCCGGACACCGATGCGGGATTGCGTGAGATGTTCCGCGTCACCGCGACCGGCGGTCTCGGCGTTGTCGTGATCTTCGGCCGACCTGAGCACGTCATGCCCATCTGGTTATGCGAGCAGGCGCTGCATAGCGCGCTCCCGGATGTCGAGCTCCCGCCGGGGAACCGACTCCAGACCGACCCGATGAGCCTGGCGGAGGCCATGGCCACCGCGGGGTTCACCGATGTGAGGCTCCATAAGCTGGACCTGAGCGTCGAGGTCGGCTCCCCCCGCGGCGCCTGGGACGTCATGAGCTCGGCCATGGCGATGCTCCTGAGCCGGCTGCCGGACGAACAGGTCGGGGCCGTTCGCGACACGTTCGTCGCCGCGGTGCTGGAGCGCTACGGACCGAACGTCACGAAACTTCCCGTCGAGGTCATCGTCGGCATCGGCAGCAGGCTGTAGGCGCACGGAAGCCGCATGCGACGATGTCGTGATGGTGATGGGCGGGCCAACCGGCGTGGGCTTTCGGGTCACGCCGCCCAGGTTTTGGCCTCAAATCGGAGAGGGGCGTCTACCCCTGGCAACGTTGGCCCCAGCCGGTTTGCAGGCATACGCAGACGTCACGGGCGGTGGTCGACCAGCACGCGGATAACCGAGCACGTATGTGCCGTTCTGCTCGGTTCCGGGATCTGAGAGTTATCGCTCGGTAACTGGTGATCTGAGTGCCCTTGATTAACTGCCACCGTCAGTTCAGGTATTCGATCGTTCTTGCTGACTCCAGACCCTGTATGTGGCCTCAAAATGCTCCGAACGACAAAGTTCGACGGCATTCCCGCCACCTAAGTACTCCATTTCAAAGTCAGTACCTTCGTCGGCTAGGTCGGCTGCAAAACCCGTCACGCCCTGAGATTCTGCGCAGTCGGTCAGTCGCTCCAACGCACCCTCGGCTTCAGCGAGGGTGATCACTCCGTCGGCGAAAGCTGGTTGTTGTGCAACCGGCAACGCCAAACCAATCTCCCTTGCCATTTCAATTGCAGGCGGCTGACCGACGTCCCCGTCGGCGAGCGCCATGCCTACCACAAGCCCAACGCCTGAAGACACGAGAGCGGTTACCGCAAGGACAACCATCGCGAGCGACTTGCGAGCGCTACCGACCTGGCTTGTTCATCGGATTGGGATCTCGTCACAGGTTCTCCCCATGAAGTTTGGAAGCCACTGCACGGCCGAACCGGAAGCGCACGCCTAAGTGCCTGATTGAGACTGAGGGCGCGTTGCGGGGTGTTCCCGTAGCGTCGAGGCGCTGACCGGTTGGCTCTTGAAGTGCCTGCTGCCCACTCTCGTGGGTTGGCTTTCTAACGAGGTGTCCGCCGGTTGGTGTCCTCGGCCGTGGTGTGGCTCGAAAGAGGCGAGAGCACATCGACCCGAATCAGGCTTGCCCGCTGCGGCCCCCGTCGCCGACAGAAAGACAATGCGATGATGTTGATCGGGATCGACCCTCATAAGGGGTCACACACTGCGGTGGTGGTCGACCGCGACGAGAGGGTGGTCGACGAGATTCGGGTGAGAGCCTCGCCCGACCAGATAGGAGAGCTGCGGGAGTGGGCGTCGGCGTACGACGAACGCTGCTGGGCGGTGGAGTCGGCTCGGGGGATGGGATATCTGGTGGCCCAGCAGCTGGTGGCAGCCGGGGAGCGGGTGATCGACGTGCCGGCGATGATGGCGTCGCGGGTTCGGCTGTTGGGTTCAGGCAAGTCACAGAAGACTGATCCGAATGATGCCCGTTCGGTAGCGATCGCCGCTTTGCGCCACTCCGGGTTGACGCTGGTTGGTCGGGACGATCACGCTCGAGTGTTGAGCCTGTTGGCGAAACGGCACCGAGATGTCGCCCGCTCAAGAACAAGGTGGCCTGTCGTCTCCACGCCCTGCTGATGGAACTGGCCCCCGGCGGCCTCGCCTCGGAAATGACTGTCAACAAGGCCATATCCCTGCTGGAGCAGGTGGACGTTACAGACCAGGTGACACGCCAACGGGTGGTGATCGCCACCGAGCTCATCGACGACATGGGTCGTCTCGAAGCCCAGATGAGGGCTTCGAAGAAGCGGATCCGGGTCGCCCGTTGCCGCCTCCGGAACGACGCTGTGTGACATTCGTGGGATCGGACCGATCGGAGCGGCCATCATCTTGGGCTCGGTGGGTGACATCACCCGGTTCCCCACCGCCGGCCATTTCGCCTCCTACAACGCCACCGCTCCCATAGAGGCGTCCTCAGGCGACAGGAGACGGCATCGGCTCAACCCGAGAGGGAACCGCAAGCCCAACCACGTCCTCCACATCGCCGCGGTCAGCCAGCTCCGCTACCCCAGCGAAGGCCGGAACTACTACCAAAAGAAACTCGCCGAGGGAAAGACCACCAAAGAAGCGATCCGGGCGCTGAAACGTCGCATCTCCGACGTCGTCTACCGGCGTCTCCTCGCCGACACCCGACGCTCCATCAAATGAACGATTGGCGGGCCCGGGAGGACACCCAGGGACGACTCTGACGGCGTGACCGGCTTACACCCTGATACACCGGCTCTTCGGATAAGTCACTTCCCGGACCCAACACCAACACTACGACCAAGCCCCGCACCGACGCAGGGGCCAATCCCCCGCGTCCACAACACGCCCCAAAACGGCACTTGACACAAAGAGGCATCGATCTGTTACGGGATCAGATGTGGGCGGTTTCGCGACAGAATTGTGGATATCGAGCGCCTATTGACGGATCAGTATTGTTGACCTCGCCTCACGAACGGGCCGCGACTACACACACAATCACCGACCTAGAGGGGTAGATGCCAATTGAGCACATAGGTCTCGGTGTTCCAGATGTCGACGCCGCCAAAGCGTACTTCGACGAGCTCATGCCAATGGTCGGCTTCGAGCCGTGCTTCGGCAACGGGTATTGCCCGGAGAACTTTCAAGGCGCGCAACTCTTCCTTTATGAAGCGCGGGAAGCCGAGGACTACTCGAGGCACGACGTCGGACTCCAGCATCTGGCGTTCTTGGTCTCTACGCGTGCGGATGTGCATCGTGTCCACGAATGGGCTCTGAATCGCGGCGACGAGATCGTCCGTGCGCCGAGGGCCGTCCCTCAATATGGCCCCCACTGCTACGCCACCTTCTTTCTGGATCCCCACGGCTTCATGATTGAGGTTGTCTCCCACGAGCCCTAGGCGCCGAGGGCGGTATCGCCCGGGATCAGTTGATCTGCGCTGCCGAATGCCCGCACCCGTGGGCGGGCTTCTCGGGAGCTGAGATAGGGCGGCCAAGCCGACGACGACCGATGGAGGCGCTGGCTCTAATCAGGCTGGCTTGATTCCACCAGCGGTGAGCCTGGCAATCCACCACTTGTCACCCGACCGGACTTCGGCATGGTCCTCCATCTTCTCCCAGTGCCGGACGAGGGCTTTTGTCTGGTCCCACAGGCTCGACTTCGACTGCTGAATGGTGAGGATGAACCCACGGCAGCCGAGGTCGCGCCAGGTTCGATAGCTCTCCGTCTCCGGATTCAGGTGGTCGGTGTCGATCCTGAAGATGGTCATCTTCTTCTCTGCCGCTTTCGGGACATACCTCGTCTGGCGTCTTCTTCTCGATACTGCAAGGTGAATGTCCAATAACCCAGACATGTACCCTCGCCGTTCCGACGAAAGCAGGCTCGGGCTGACACATTTGGGAGTTGGTATCGATGACTGAGGCTGTGGGCAGTCGAACGGTGATCCGGGTGCGGGAAGGGGTCGAGGAGGTCGACGACCACCTGGTCGTGGAGGAGCCGGTGGAGATCCGGCTCGACGGGACCCCGCTGGCAGTGGTCATGCGCACCCCGGGCAACGACGCCGAGCTCGCCCTCGGCTTCTGCATCACCGAAGGCATCGTCACCGGGCCGGAGCAGGTGGCTTCGGTCGAGGACCTGGGCGAGGGCCGCTGGGAGGTGCGGATGGAGAGCGGGGTGAACGTCGATCCGGGGCAGTTCCAGCGCAACTTCTACGCCACCTCTTCGTGTGGGGTCTGTGGCAAGGCGTCGATCGACGCCATCCGGGTGACCGGAGCCTTTCCACCGCCCGGTCCCGAGGTCTCCCGGGCGGTCCTGCTCGGGCTCCCCGAGCGACTCATCGAGGTGCAGCCCGCCTTCCGCTCCACGGGGGGAATCCACGCCGCCGCCGCCTTCACGGCCGACGGGACACTGGTAGCAGTGCGGGAGGACGTGGGTCGGCACAACGCGGTGGACAAGCTGGTCGGTCATCTCGCCGCGATGAGTTGGCCCCTACGCGACCTCGGCCTTCTCGTCTCGGGCCGGGTCTCGTTCGAGATCGTGCAGAAGGCAGCGGTCGCAGGGCTCTCTCTGGTGTGTGGGGTCTCCGCCGCCTCCACCCTGGCGGTGGAGCTGGCCGAAGAGCTCGACATGACCGTGGTCGGCTTCCTCCGCCCCACCGGCTTCACCCTCTACACCGGGGAGCAGCGGGTGCGGGGGGTGGAGCCGCCTTCCTAATGCATGGCGTCACGCATATGTGACGCGCTGCAGTGAGAATCGAAGTGATCGGGGTCAGGTGAGCCCGACTACTTCCCCGTCCTCGTTGACGTCGACCTTCATGAAGCCCGGTGTGGCCCCCAATCCGGGCATGGTTCGCATCTCTCCCAGGATCGGCGTGATGAAGCCGGCGCCGACAGACGCCCGCACCTCGCGCACGGTGACCGTGTGGCCCGCGGGGGCGCCCTTCACTTTGGGGTCGTCGCTGATGGAGAGATGGGTCTTGGCAATGCAAATGGGGAGGTAGCCGAACCCAGCCTTCTCGAAGTCGGCGATCTGAGCCTCGGCCGGGGGCAGGTACTCGACTGCTCTCGCCCGGTACACCTGGGTGGCGATCGTCTCGATCTTCTCCTTGATCGGCCGATCCAGGGGGTAGAGGAATCGGAACTCGTTGGGCTGGTTGCTCGCCTCGACCACTGCGGCAGCGAGCTCACGCGCCCCCTCCCCGCCACGTGCATGCTGGTCGCTGGTCACTGCGGCGAAGGCGCCTGCGTCCAGGGCCGACTTGCGGACCAGAGCCAGCTCATGCTCGCTGTCGGTAGGGAATCGGTTGATGGCCACCACCACCGGCACCCCGAACCGGGCTGCGATGTCGAGATGAGCCTTCAGATTCCTCATCCCGGCTTGGAGAAGCGGGAGATTCTCTTCGGTGTACACCGGGTCGAGAGGCCGTCCGGCCACAACCTTCGGACCACCCCCATGGGTCTTCAAGGCCCTGACCGTCGCCACCAGGACGACGCAATCGGGCGTCAATCCCGAAACCCGGCACTTGATGTCGAAGAACTTCTCCATCCCCATGTCGGCGCCGAAGCCCGACTCGGTCACCACGTAGTCACCGAGATGAAGCGCGAGACGGTCGGCGAGGATCGAGGAGTTGCCATGGGCGATATTGGCGAACGGCCCGGCGTGGACGAAGGCGGGCTGACCCTCGAGGGTCTGCATCAGGTTGGGATGCAGAGCCTCCTTCATGAGGACGGTGACCGCTCCGGCGACGCCGAGGGCGTCGAGAGTTATCGGAGCGCCATCCTTGGACAATCCCACCACCACCCGTCCCACCCTTTCTCGCAAGTTGCGCAACGCCGAGGGGTGGTCCGCCCCATCGACCAGTGCGAGAATCGCCATCAGCTCGCTGGCCACGGTGATGTCGAACCCACTCTCCCGTGGCCGCCCGTCGGCAGCGCCACCGAGACCGAGCACGATGTTGCGCAGAGCGCGGTCGTTCACGTCGACAACTCGCCGCCAGCTGATCCTGTTGGGGTCGATGGAGAGCCGGGTCAGCCCGAGACGGGCCAGATCCTCGTCGGTGAGCCTGCCCTCGTGGTACCAGCGGGCATCGACCGCGGCCGCCACCAGATTGTGGGCTATGGAGACGGCATGCATGTCTCCGGTGAGGTGGAGGTTGAACTCGTCCATGGGGACCACCTGGCTGTAGCCGCCCCCGGCTGCCCCACCCTTGATGCCAAAGGTCGGCCCCATGCTCGGCTGGCGTATGCAGGCGATCGATTTGTGCCCGAGCAGTGCCAGACCCTGGACCAGCCCGACCAGGACCGTCGTCTTGCCCTCGCCCAGCGGCGTGGGGGTGATGGCGGTGACATCGATGTACTTGCCGACACGGTTGCCCGCGATCCGGCGCAGGACCTCTAGCTGGACCTTCGCCTTGGCATTGCCATAGGTGATCACCTCGTCGTCTTCGAGTCCCAGCTCCCGCGCCACGGCGGTGATCGGCTTCAGTGTTGCGGCTCGGGCAATCTCCAGATCGCCGGCCATCGGGGGAACAGGGCTCAATGTGGTCCCTAGTTCTAGCCGCTGCCACACAAATCTGGCTCAACGCGATGAGGGGCCACCTGAAGATGGCCCCTCATCGGTTGATCGGCGACGGCGCTCAGCCGGAGGGCACGATCGCCTCGGCACTCTCGATCAGTTGGGGGACGTAGGAGAAGTCGGGGGCAACCCCGTACGCGCCTTCCAGGACCGCGGTTGCGATCAGATTGGCGGCGAACAGGTTGCCGTCAGGCTCCCAGATGTTCATCGACTCCGGCTGCTGGTCGGCGCCGAAGGTCACCGTGTCCTGCCCGGTCCACGCTCCGATGTTCCAGAAGGGACCTTGCTGGGTGGAGTTGTCCTTCGGCCCTTCGATGGCGCTGCTCCAGGCGAAGAAGGTCGGCTTCTGATAGAACGGGACCACAGCCACTTCGTCCAGGTAGAGGGCGTCCGCCTGGTTGTAGAGGGCGGCCCGGGCGGCCGGGTCGGATTCCGAGTCGCTCTGCCGGATCAGCCCCTCGACCTCCTCGTTGCAGTACCGGGTCACGTTGATCGCCCCGAATCCGCTCGGTGCATCACCCTCGCAGTAGTACATGGTGTTCGCGCCGACCGGGTCCGGCGAACCGACCCAACCGTGGTTGAACAGCTGCCATACCGACGAGTCCCCGTACAGGAATTGTTCGGCGAACACCTCAGAGGCCGGCCCGAAAGCGGCGTTGATCTCGATTCCGATCTCGGCCAGGTTGGCCTGAGCCAGCTCGAATTGGAGCTCACGCGCCTCGTTGCCCGCGGTCGTGGTCCAGTTGAAGGAGAGACGCTCGCCACCGCACTCGTAGATGCCGTCACCGCCACGGGCACAGCCGTTCTCGGTGAGCAGGGCCTCTGCGCCCGCAGGGTCGTACGGGTACTGCGAGAAATGGTCCTCGTAGTTGGCCGTTCCCACCATCCACACCGTGTTGTTGAGGGGAACGCCGTCGGCGGCGATGGGACGGACCACGATATCGACGATCGAGTCACGATCGATGCCCATGGCGATCGCCTGGCGGACGAACTCCTGGGAGAGGAGCGGGTCGCTGTGGTTGATGCTCAACACCTCCCAGGTGGGGCCGAGACCGGCCTCCCACTCGACACCCTCGATGGCATCGACCTCTTCTGCCAGGGTGATCTGGGGCTGGGGATAGAACATGTCGATCTCCTGGCCGCGCAATGCCTGGATCTGGGTCTGTGAGTCCTCCAGGAACACGACGTTGATCGTCTGGATATCTCCCAAGGGTGCGCCGGAGAGCCGCTCCTCGGCTGCCCAGTAATCGGGATTCCGGGTCAAGGTGATCCGCTCGTCGAGCACCCACTCGGTCATGACGAACGGCCCGCTCCCGACCGTGATCAGCTCGTCCCAGATGGCGTTGAAGGGCTGATCCTCGAGGACGTGCTTTGGCATGATCCCCGGACTGGCGAACAGCGATTGCCACGGGGCATACACCTGGCCGAAGGCAAACAGGATGGTCTTGTCGTCGACGACCTCATAGCCGGTGATCTGGTCGTAGCCGTCACGGCTGGTGATGTCGAGGACGGGGTTCATCGTCGTCTCGTAGGTGAAAGCGAAATCGTCGGCGGTCACTGGCGTCCCGTCGGACCAGGCGGCGTCCGGGTGTATGTGATACAGCACGCAGAATGCATCGGGACATTCGCCTTCGACCGGCTGGAACTCCGTCGTCGTCGTCTGCTCGGCGGTGCTGGTCGTCGCGGCCTCGGCTTGCGTCGTCGTGGTCCCCTCGGTGGTGCCCCCACAGGCGGCGAGGACCAGGGAGAGTGCTGCGAGTAAAGCGACCCACCTCGTAGTTGGCTTCATTGGCAGGGCATTCATCGTCTCTGTTTCCTCCTTGTCGTTTGCCACGAGCCGGGGCATAGCCCTTACTGGCCGCGGCCGACCCCGAAGGGCCCGATAGGAACGCCGGGAATCTCCCGGTAGAAGCTGATTCCAGAAACGGATCGGCCATGTTGGGCCGCGTCGGATACCGGTCAGTCCGGCGCGACACCGGGGAGGCACGGCCGAAATGGGTGATGTTCCCTATTCGCCGTGTCCCCCCTTATCCATATGTTGGCCCGGGTGGGACGAGGTACGGAGCGGGAGAGACGGCGAAGCTGGCCCTCGCTGCTGCTGGCAGTGGCGGTCGCCTGCGGCGGGTCGAGCGGGCTGACCGGCACAGTGGAGACCACCACTGTCGCACCCGTCGCGGCGACCACTGCTCCCGACCCGGCGACGTCGACCGCTGCCGAGCTCGTTGTGGCTGCAGACCTCGACGACGGTCTGCCCCGAACCGGCAGCTATTCGTTCATCGACGTGACGATCGACAAGGCGGTGTTGGCCGGGATCGAGCCACGCACCTATCTGCTCGAAGAACGGTTGCCCGGGCCGCGGCATCTGTTCCTCGGCCTGACGGTCGACAACACCTCCGACACAGATGTCGCCAATTGGACACCCACTCCTTTCACCGTGCGATTGGGCGACGCATCCATCGGCCCACCCCAGATCCTTGATGGAAGGCCAAACATCGGCCTCACCCAAAGACGGTCCACCGAGATGGTCCTCGCCTTCGGGGTACCCGACGACATCGACTTCGACGACGTGATGCTCGAGGTTGCCCAACCCGATCGGATCCCCCTCTCCCTCGCCCTGGTCGGTGAGCTTCCCGAGCCCGGCTATCCGACCGAGGTGGACGTCTCAGGCGAGGGACCGGCACAGAGCATCGGCGTCGGTTGCCGCCAGAGCCTCGACATCGAGATGTTGTCGGGGAGCACCACCATCGACCTTCTCGGCGGCGACTATCCCACCGAGTACGGATCGCGGCGGGCCCGGGTCGGTGAGCGCTTCCTCACTGTCGGGTTGCGGGCGCACAACAACGGTGGCTCGCGCTGCGGGGGCGGCGGCACCAATTTCGGCAATCACGATGTCCGGCTCCTCGTCGATGGAGTGCCCAGGGAGCCGGTCACCTTCGTCAACACCACGATCGGCGCCGACGCCGCCGCGGACCTCGAATTCGACTTCGTCTATCCGGTGGACGCCGCCGGTGATCTCTTCCTTACCGTTGGGGCGGCCGAGGCGACCCTGTTCTCCACACCGGTGCCGATCCCAGACCTCTCCTTGTTTCCCGGGGAAGGCTGATTGCGCCGCGAAGTAGGCAATTTCACCGATGTGCCCCACCTCCCCTTAGCCGTACGTTAGGGTCACATTTCGAACCCGGCCGAATCACCGCGACAGGTCTTTCCTTTCTCATCTCCCAAGGGTGATACCGTCGTCGGCCATGTGGATCCGCGTCATCCCTCCCCAGGAGTCAGAAGGTCGGCTGGGGCGCATCTACGAGTCGATCCGAACCCCCGATGGCCACATCGACAATGTGCTCCAAATCCACTCGCTGCGGCCTCGGACGCTCGAAGGGCATCTCGCTCTCTACAAGGCGGTGCTTCACAACCCCGACATCTCGCTGTCGCCGCGGGAGCGGGAGCTGATCGGGGTTTATGTGTCGGCGCTGAACGATTGCGACTACTGCGTCGTCCATCACCGGGCCGGTCTGGCGCGCATCCTCTCCGACGTACGGCTGGCCGAAGAGTTGACCAGTGCGAGCATGGGCGAGGTGGAACGGGATCCGCGAACAGACCGGGAGCGGGCGATGTGCGTTTACGCACGGCGGCTCACCCTGACCCCCGGCCAAGTCGACGAATCGGACATCGTCGCCTTACGCGAGGCCGGGCTGGATGACGGCGAGATCCTCGACCTCAATCAGGTCGTGAGCTACTTCGCCTACGTAAACCGGTCGGTCCTCGGTCTCGGTGTTCCTATCGACGCCGGCCCGCTCGGTCTCAGCCCCGACGACACCTCGGACTCGTACCGGCATCGTTGAACTGACCGAGCTCTGCTCGGGCACCATTGACTCTTCTCGCGCTCTGGTGTAAAACTCAAATTGCCTGGCAATAGAGACTGAGACGCCAGACCAGAGCTACGAGGAGGTTCGACTAATGGCGGACGCGAGTTTGTACGAGAGGCTGGGTGGCGTCTTTGCCATCGCGGCGGTAGTGGACCAATTCAGCGATGCTCTGATCGACAACCCCATCGTTGGCCAGGGCTCGAGCAATCCGGCTCTGCGCGAGTGGCACACGAACAACCTGGGCAGACTCCCTGGTCTGAAGTTCATGCGAACGCTGTGGGTGTGCAACGTCTCCGGCGGGCCCTTCGAGTACTCCGCGACCAAGCCCGGGAGCACCACACTGGGACTCGAGGAGGCTCATCGCGAATTCAGGATCTCACCGGCCGAGTTCGACGAAGTGGCTGCCGAACTGGCACGGACGCTCGACGCATTCGAGATACCGGCGCAGGAGAAGGATGAGGTCCTGGCCGCTTTCGCAGCACACAAGTCCGAAGTGACCGAGGGTTCGATGGCAACGGCCTAGGCCGGCTCTCAGCCCGCCTTAAACCCGACCGCGCCGCAGCGGCCGTAAATCGTCCTCGACGCTATGCCTAGCCCGCGGACACCGTGGTCCGGTGGTCGCCACACCATCAGGTAGCTTGATAACATCGCCACCTCGACACGGAGGTGGCTACGAAGCTGACAGACAAGGTAGCGATCGTCACCGGCGCTGCACGAGGGTTGGGCCTCTCATACGCCCGGGCTCTCAGTCAGGCAGGGGCGGCGGTCATGATCAACGACGTCGACCCGGAGCTCACCGCCCGCGCGGTGGACGTGATCGAGTCCGAGGGGGGTCTGGTCGACAGCCATGTCGGCTCCATCGGCGAGACATCGACCGCCGAGGCACTGGTCGCATCGACCGTGGCTCGATTCGGACGACTGGACGTGATGGTCACCAACGCGGGTGTGCTCCGCGACAGGGTGCTGTGGAAGATGACCGACGAGGAGTTCGACGAGGTGGTCGATGTGCACCTTCGCGGGACCTTCACATGTGCCCGGAGCGCTGCCATCCACTTCCGAGAGGCCGGCGAGGGCGGCAGGCTGATCCTGGTCGGGTCTCCAGCAGGGCAGCACGGCAACTTCGGGCAGTCCAACTACGCCGCATGCAAGGCAGGGATCACCGCGATGGCCCGGACCTGGGCGATGGAACTTGCCCGTTCCAGTGTCACCGTGAACTGCATCATCCCCACCGCGGCCACGGAGATGACCAAGACGATCCCGGCATTCGCCCCCTACATCGAGGCATGGGAGAGCGGGGACCAGCCACTGCCCGAGTGGCTTCGCAAAGAACATGCTCTGGGCTCGGTCGACGATGTCGCTCCCCTCGTTGTGTTCCTCGCCTCCGATGGGAGCGCCGCGATCACAGGTCAGACCATTGCTCTGGGAGGCGATCGTCTGGCGCTATGGAGTTACCCGGAGGAGGTTGCCGTGGCCCTCAGCGACGGTGGGTGGGACGCCGACTCCATCGAAGAGGAGTTTGGTGCGCGCCTCGAAGGGCTCGCCCAGCCCTTTGGGATCACGTTGCCCGACACTCCACCCGTCGAAGAGGAGGTGGCCAGGTGAGCACGGTCGTGAAGAGCGCCGAGGACATCCATGCCCTCGTCGGCCAGGAGCTGGGAACCAGCTCCTGGGTCGAGATCGGACAACCGCGCATCGATGCCTTTGCCGATGTGACCGGAGATCATCAATGGATCCACACGGATCCGGAGCGGGCCGCGGCCGGGCCATTCGGGACGACCATCGCCCACGGTTATCTGACGCTGTCGTTGCTCATCCCCATGCTCGAGGAGATCCTGGTGGTGGAGAACCGGGCGTCATCGATCAACTATGGCCTCGACAAGGTGAGATTCCCCTCTCCCGTCCCTGTCGGCTCGCGTCTCCGGATGTCGGCCACTCTGACCGAGGCCAGCGACATCGCTTCGGGCGTGCAGATGAAAGTCGACTGCGTGTTCTCGGTGGAAAGCCAGGAACGACCGGCATGCGTGGCGACAGCCGTGCTCCGACACATCTTCCGCGATGACTGAGCCAGTTGCCCCCTCCGGGCCCACCCAGGCCCCTATAGAGCCCGGGGAGGGTGACCGCCCAAGGTTCAGCTACGCAGTCGCCGCTTTGGAGCGGAGTATCCGTCGCAGTCTTTCCGGGATCCTCCAGCAGTTCGACCTCACTGTCGCCCAGTACACCACCTTGAGTCTGATCAGACGTCGCACCGGGTACTCCAACGCCCAACTGGCCCGGCGGTCATTCGTCTCACCGCAGGCAATGCACGAGGTGACAAGTGAATTGGAAGCAAGAGGGCTGCTGGAGCGGGCGCAGTCGTCGTCGCACCGCACGATCCGCCCCACCTATCTGACCGAGGCGGGTCGTGTTCTGCTCGATCGGTGTGACGCCGCGGTCGACGTGATGGAAGAGGCGATACTCGCAGAGTTGCCGGAGAAATGGCGATCCGCGATCGCTCCTTTCTTGATGGCGGCCGCCAGGACCCTGGGACGCGTCGACACCGAGTGACTACGACCGATCAATCCTCGTCGTCGAGGCCCATCAGCGCTTCGAACCGAGCCCGCGCCGGCTCGGTCAGTGCTTCGTAAGTCTCCAAGAAGAGCTGGCGAGACTGCCGGCGAGGAAAGTCCTCGGGCATGAACTCGAGAGGAAGGTCGGGGTCGTCGCGCACCAACAGCCTCCAATCGTCGACCAGCTCGCCCCGAGCGACCAGGGCTTCCTTCGGCGAGACGGCTCCAGCCAGGGCCTGGTCCCGGAGCGGTGCGAAACGCCGGTGGTACTCGCGGTAGGCCCGGGCCAACTCGTCGAGTCGCCAAGCGGCCTCGAGACGAGCGCGGCCTCCCGGGAACAGCTCGACATCGCGAGTGCGCAGGACGAGAGCGTCGCTGATCTCTAGGTCGGCGAGCTGCTCGTGGGCAGCATCGAAGCGGTCATGGGGTGTGACCCAGGTGGCGTCGAAGATAGGCCAGAAGGTCAACCAGCGCAGGCGGGACCGGAGCAGCCGGCGCCGCGGGCCATCTTCGATTGGGAGCGAGAAGGCGATGAGAGTCCAACTGCCATCCCATGGGAATTCCTCGTCGCGGGAGAAGATGCGGGAACGACCCCGCTCCAGTATGCGCACCGTCGCCTGGCTCGGCTCATAGCTGGTCCGGCGTCCTTCCTTGGTCCGAGTCAGCACCCCTTTCTGAGTGAGTCGCTGTAGGGCGGCCCGGGCATTGGCCTTGGCAATGCCGAACTCCTCGAGGACGTGTACCAATCCCGACGATGGGAGCGGATCGCTCCCCAGGGCCCAGTAATCACCGAAGAGCGTCACGAGGAGTCGCTGCGATCTGGCCCGGGCCAGAGGGCGCCGATGTGGTGCGGTGACGGCGAGGGAGGTGGCGCTCGGCTCCGAGCTCGTTCCTTTCATTGGTCCAACAAGATAGGACATCCTCCAACGGCACCCGGGTCCGGCGTCGGTTTCGTCTATCCAGCGGCATCCCCGATACCAAGGATTCGGAGCGCGTTCTCCTTGAGTATCGCCGACCTCACCTCGTCGTTCAGCTCGAGAGTGGCGAAGTCCTCCATCCAACGGTCGGGGGTGATCAGTGGGAAGTCCGATCCGAACAGCGTCTGGCCTGCCAGGTTGGTGGCCATGGCCTTGACCAGCTGCGGCGGGAACCGTTTCGGCGACCATCCCGAGAGATCAATGGCGACTTGTGGCTTGTGCATGGCGACCGACAGCGCCTCGTCCTGCCACGGGAACGAGGGGTGGGCCATCACTATCGACATCTCCGGGAAGTCGACTGCGACGTCGTCGATCGCCATCGGATTGCCGTACTTGAGGCGTATCCCTCCCCCACCCGGGAGACCGGACCCGATCCCGCTATGCCCGGTGTGGAAAAGAGCCACTGCGCCGGAGCCCTCGATCAGCTCGTAGAGCGGGTAGGCGAGTCGGTCGTTGGCGTGGAACTGCTGGATGTTGGGGTGAAACTTGAAGCCGCGGATCGAGCCCTCGGCGAGGAGAGCATTCGCTTCGGCGACCGCCTCCTCACCCCGTCGCGGGTCGATGCTGGCGAACGGGATGAGCACGTCGGAGTGCTCACGAGCCTTCTCGACGACGAACTCGTTGGGGATGCGGGCCTGGCCGGTGGTCAGCGCCGAGTCGAGCCCGAACACCACCGCCATCATCCTTCGCTCCCGATAGAGCTGGGCGATCTCGTCGATGGTGGGGAGCTGCAGGTCGCCTTTGAAGTAGCGCATCGCGGCCTGTCGCAACTCGGGGCTGAGATGATCCACGCCGGTGGGGCCAACTTCCACGTGGACGTGGAAGTCAACCGCGACGACATCCGCGAATGATCGGCTCTCGGCCTTCACGCTATCAAGTTACTTGATATATTCGGAGAGACCGGCCGCGTGGAGGATGGTGGCTTTGAAAGGCCTCATGCAGGACGTACCACTTTCGATCCCGATGATTCTCCAGCGTGCCGTATCGCTGGGACACGGGATGGGAATCGTCTCGGTCGAGCCTGCCGGCATCGACCGGAGATCGTGGCCCGACGTCGGCGAGCGGGCGGCCAGGATCGGGCGTGTCCTCGACTCGCTGGGCGTGCCTCAGGGGGCAGTGGTGGGAAGCTTCGCCTGGAACGGTCACCGCCACCTGGAGCTGTACTACGGGGTCCCTTCCTCGGGACGCGTGCTCCACGCCATCAACGTGCGTCTCCATGCCGACGTGATCGACTACGTGGTGGGTCACGCCGACGACAGCGTGATCTTCGTCGACGCCTCGCTCACACCGGCCCTGGCCCCGCTGCGTCACCGGCTGGACGTCAGGGCGTTCGTGGTGATGGAGGACGGCGCCGAGGTGGATCCGGCATTCGACCAGGATCCGAGATACGAGGAGCTCCTCGCCACGGCAGAACCGGAGGGGCTGATCGGCGTCGACGAGAACGACGCCGCCTCGATCTGCTTCACCAGCGGCACGACGGGTCGTCCCAAGGCGGTGGTCTACTCCCATCGCTCGGTGGTGCTCCACTCGATGGCGGAGCTGATGGTCGATGGGCACGCGGTCCGCCGTGGCGATGTCGTGCTGCCTTTGACCCCGATGTTCCACGTCAACTGCTGGGGTCTTCCCTATGCGGCCGGGCTCGCTCCCGCCTCCCTGGTCTTCGCCGGAGCTGACACCAGTCCCGTTGCCGTGACCCGCCTCGTCGAGACAGAGCGGCCCACCGTGCTCGCCGGCATCCCCACGTTCTGGGTACAGATGGACCAGGCCTTCTCCTCCGACGAGCACGACCTCTCCTCGGTCGATCGGATCCTGTGCGGGGGTGCCGAGGCTCCGCCCGCATTGATCGAGAAGTACACCAATCGAGGCATCGACTTCTTTCACGGCTGGGGGATGACCGAGATGTCGCCGAGCGGGACCGGCAACTGGATCCCGGCCGGGGCCACCGACGTGGAGCGGGGCGGCAAACAAGGGGTGCCGGCGCCCACGGTGGAGCTTCGACTCGTCTCCGACGACGGGACGATCCTCCCCTGGGACGGGACCGCGGTCGGCGAGATCCAGGTACGAGGGCCCTGGGTGGCTGCCGCCTACCTGAACCCGGACGACGACGCCAACACCAACCGGTTCACCGACGGCTGGCTGCGGACCGGTGACGTGGGCAGGGTCGCCCCCGACGGCACGCTCGAGATCGTCGACCGCACCAAGGATCTGGTCAAGTCGGGCGGCGAGTGGATCAGCTCGGTAGAACTGGAGCGACACCTCGCGGCCCATCCCTCAGTGCGCGAATCGGCCATCATTGCGGTGCCGCATGACCGTTGGGGAGAACGTCCCGCCGCCATCGTGGTCGTGCACGAGGGGGCGACGGTGAGCGAGGAGGAGATCAAGCAATTCCTCTCGCAGCGGGTGGCATCGTGGCAGGTGCCGGACCGGGTGCATTTCGTCGACGAGCTTCCCAAGACCGGTGTCGGCAAGACCGACAAAAGACGGCTACGCGAGGAGTACGTGCCGAGGTTCGAAGAGGGGACATCGGTGTGACGACCTTCGTCGCCGATCCAGGTCCCTGGCTGGTGGCCTTCCCGCCAGAATCAATGCAATGCGATTCGTTGACACGTGAATCTGAGTTGCATTACATTCTGGCTCCCCGAGCCGGCGGCCGGCTGCAGACGGTCTCACTCCGCAAGAGAGGTGGCACATGATCAGGCTCCCGATTCCCGATCCTCAAATGCCAGCTCACCGAGATCGGGGCGGGATGCCACGGTGCTCGAGCTCGTAGACGTCAGTGTCAGATTCGGCGGTCTGCGCGCGCTCGACGGCCTGACCTTCACCGTCCAGCCCGGCGAGATCCTGGGTGTGATCGGGCCCAACGGCTCCGGCAAGTCGACTGCCTTCAACGTGATCACCGGAGCGATGAAGGCCGACCGGGGCCGAGTCCTCTTCGACGGCGAGGACATCACCGAGCTCCCCGCGCACCGCATCGCCCGTAAGGGGATCGCCCGGACTTTCCAGGTGGTGCGGCCCTTCCCCCATCTCACCGCTTTGGAGAACGTCCTGGCCGGACGTCTGTTTGGAGGCGAGGGAGCTCCCAGGAGCGAAGCCAGCGTGACCGAGGCGATGGCCGTCCTCGAGAAGGTGGGGCTCGCCGGCAAGGCCGGGGTCAGGGCCGAGTCGTTCACGATCCTGGAGCGGAAGTGGTTGGAGGTGGGGAGAGCGCTCGCTGGCCGGCCGAAGCTCATGTTGCTCGACGAGTTCATGGCCGGCATCGCGAGCAGTGGGATCCCCGATGCCGTCGACATGGTCAAGTCGATCAACGCCTCGGGAATCACCGTCGTCCTCGTCGAGCACATCATCAAGGCGATCACCGGTGCCTGTGATCGGGTGGTGGTCTTGGATGCCGGCAGGAAGCTGGTTGAGGGATCGGTCGAAGACGTGGTCCAAGACCCGGCCGTGATCGAGGCATATCTGGGAACCGGCCATGCTGGTCGTTGACGGCCTCGAAGTTGCCTACGGCGATCTCCAGGTTGTCTGGGCCATCTCGTTCGAGGTTCCAGAGGATTCGATCGTCGCCATCTTGGGCCCCAACGGCGCCGGCAAGACCACGACCCTGCTCGCCCTCATGGGACTTCTCCCCGTCACCGGTGGCACGGTCACATTCGGGGGCGATCCGCTCCTCGGGTTGCCGACCCACAAGGTAGTCGAGCGTGGCGTCGTCATGGTCCCTGAGGAGCGAGCCACATTCGCCTCTCTCACGGTGGAGGAGAACCTCGAGCTAGGCGCCTTCACCCGCCGGGCCCGCTCGGCCGTCGACGACACCAAGTCAGAGGTCTACGAGATATTCCCCTTTCTCGCCGAGAGACCGTCGCAGAAGGCAGCCACCTTGAGTGGGGGGGAGCGGCAGATGCTTGCCATCGGCAAGGCGCTGATGGCCAGGCCTCGCCTCCTCATCCTCGACGAGCCGTCGCTAGGCCTCGCTCCGATCGTGGTCGAGAACACCTTCAGGGTGATCTCCACGATCAGGGAGAAGGGGGTTGCGGTCCTGATGGTGGAGCAGCACGTAGAGAAGACCCTCGACTTGGCCGATCACGCCTACATCCTCGAGATGGGCAGGATGGTCGCCGACGGGACCGGCACCAGCCTGGCCACCGATTCCAGGGTCCGCGAAGCGTATCTCGGCTTATGAGCCGGCTGATCCTGCAGAGTGCCGTCTCGGGGATTCTCGTTGGAGGCATGTACGGGCTGGTGGCACTCGGCCTCGCCCTTGCCTTCGGGGTGCTCAAGGTGCTGAACGTAGCCCATGGCGAATTGCTCATGCTCGGCGGCTACGCCGCCTTCTTCGCCTTCACTCTCTGGGGGTTGGATCCGATCGCGTCGATTCCACTCGTCTTCCTGGGCATATTCCTCTTCGGGGTGATCCTCTACTTCACGCTGTTCAGACACGTCACCAGACTTGCCATCGGGCCTCGAATGAAGAACTCCCTGCTTCTCTCATTCGGGCTGGTGCTGGTGCTTCAGGCTCTGGCTGTCAGGTTCTTCACCGGCGACGAGCGCACCATCTCCACGTCGTACTCCTCCGAGGCGATCACCATCGGATGGCTGCGGGTGCCGGTGGTCCGTCTCGCCGGTCTGGTGGTTGCGATCGTCGCAGCCTTCCTCCTCGAATGGGTTTTGACTCGTACACGTTTCGGTTTGGCGCTGCGCGCCACTTCCGAGGACTGGACGCGGGCCGCGCTCACCGGCGTGAACGTGGGATGGGTCTACCTGACCGCATTCGCCATCTCTGCCGGTCTGGCGGCCGTGGCCGGATCGCTCATCGGACTTGGATACAGCGTCAGCCCGAACATTGGCTTGGGGTGGACCCTGAAGGCCTTGATCGTGGTGGTGCTGGCCGGGCTGGGCAGCATGAGAGGGATCATCCTGGCCGGGGTGTTCCTCGGGCTCACCGAGAGCCTCGCCGCGGTCTGGCTGGGCGGGCAATACCGTGAGATCGCGGCACTCGTTCTCTTCCTCCTGGTCCTCAGCATCCGTCCTCAGGGGTTCTTTGGGAGGGCCCATGCCTAGGAAGTGGCTCGCAGTCGTCTCGGGTTCTACGGTCCTGGCGCTTGCCGTGGGGATCGGGTTGGGATCGGACAACCAGCATCTCCTGACCATCGCCATCCAAACGATGCTGCTGGCCGCGCTCGCCTCGAGCTGGAACATCCTCGGCGGGTTCGCCGGCCAGATCAGCCTGGGTCACGCTGTGTTCTTCGGTCTTGGCGCGCTGACCACCCGTGAGCTGTGGCTGGGTGGCCTGCCATTGGCTGTCTCTGTCTTGGCAGCCCTGTTGGTGACGGCCGTGTTCGCGGCCGTGGTGGGCGTGCCCATGCTGCGCTTCCGCGACATCTACTTCACGATCGGGACACTGGCACTCGGAGTGGCCATCTTCCTCACAGTGGCCAACGTCAGGCCGCGACTCACCTCCCTCACCGCCGAAGCGCTACGCGCATACGACTTCTCCGGCCCCTACTTCATGACCCTCGGCGTCCTCGTCGTCACGGTCGCTGTCGCGACGTGGCTGAAGAACAGCAAGGTGGGTCTGGGGATGATGGCGGTTCGGGACGATGAGGAGGCGGCTGGGTCCACCGGGATCAACCCGCTCAGCCACAAGATGGCCGCCTTCGTCGTCAGCGCCGTCCTGGCGGCAATGGCAGGGGCGTCATACGCCTACTTCACCGCCAGCTACTACCCGAGCTTCCCGTTCAGCGTCGTTTGGACGTTCGAGGCCATCCTGGTGGCGTTCGTCGGAGGGATGGGGACCATCACCGGCCCATTGATCGGGTCCGTCTTCTTCGTGGTCGGACGAGACGCCCTTCCCTCCAGCATCGAGGAGTTTCAGGTCGTCGTGTTCGGTCTGCTCTTCATCCTCGTCGTCCTCCTGCTCCCCGGTGGTCTCCTGGAAGGGGCACAGCGGCTCATCAGACGGGGGTCGAAACAAGACACCCGATCCACCTCGAACGAGGGAACAACAAACAGCAAGGGAAAGGAGCTGGTATGAGAAAGACAGCATTGAGCGTGTTCGCTGTGTTGTCGATGATCCTGGCGGCATGCGGCACCGAAGGTGCCGACACCACCACAACAACGGCGTCTGCGGAGACGACGACCACCACCCCGGTGGCGGAGACTACGACCACCGCCGAAGAACCGGTGGATGCCCCAGAGTCGATCACGATCGGGGCCGTAGTGCCCCTGACGGGGGCCTTCGCCGGAGGCGGAGCCCAGATCGAGCGGGGCTACCGCTACGCGGTGGAAGCGATCAACGAGGCGGGCGGGGTCTCCGTGGAGGAGTTCGGGGTCTCACTGCCGCTGGAGTTGGAGGTGCGCGACGACGCCTCCGACCCGAACCAGACCGCCAGCAATATGGAGGAGCTGGGCGGTGCGGGCGTCGTGGCCTACTTGGGGGGCTTCGCCACCCCGGTGGTCGCCGCGGGCACAGCGGTTGCGGAGAGGAGCGAGATCCCCTACCTGGCCGTGGCCACTTCCACCCAAGCCCTGCACGAGCAGGGGTTCCGCTACTTCTTCTCGCCTTTCCCTAAATCGCCCGATATGGCGGTTTCGACCTACGAGATGCTGAACGGTCTGATCTCCGAAGGAGAGCGTCCGCTCCGGGTCGGCATCTTCCAGGAGAGCACCGACTGGGGTGAGGAGCTGGGGCCGCTCTGGGCCGAGAACGCCGCGGAGAATGGCTACGAAGTGGTCCTCCATGAGACCTATGCCCCCGGCTCGTCGGACTTCACCGACATCATCCTCAGGGCACAGGCGGCCGATGTTCAGGCCTTGCTCAGCCTTCCCACGCCTCCAGACGGGTTCGCCATATATCAACAGATGGGCGAGCTCGGCTGGAAACCACCGTTCAACCTGGTGGTTCGGGCAGCCGACGTCCCCACGTGGAACGATCTCGGTGAGGCGGGGGAAGGGGTCGTGCTGTCAACTCCTTGGCATCCTGGCCTGGGTTTCCCCGGGACCGACGAGGTCAACGCAAGGCATCTCGACGAGGAGGGCCGGCCCGCCGATCCCGTCGTCGGCAGCGCCTACGCACTGGTCGAGATCCTGGCGGATGCCATCGAGCGTGCCGGGACCCTGGACCACGAGGCGGTACGGGATGCGATCGCGGGCACCGACGGTCTGTCGACCATCATCGGGCCGATCACCTTCCGGGAGGACGGGACCGCTCCGGTCCCCAACCCGCTGATGCAGCGGGTTGGCGGTGCCATCGAGCTGATCTGGCCCGCCGATGCGGCAACGTCGGAACTGGTGTACCCGGCCAACTGACCAAAACAAGAAGCGGTCGTGACATGGCACCGGCCTC